>JBPCON010000041.1:0-80146 GCA_051000215.1 Acidimicrobiales bacterium | reverse complement strand
GCAAGGAGCAGCTCGGCCTTGCAGGTGAAGCGCCCGTAGATGGCACCGGTCATGAGCCCCGCCCGTCTGGCGATCTCCTGCACTCCCGCTCGGTCGTAGCACTTCTCGGCGAGGACCTCAGCAGCAGCCGCGACGAGCCTATCGCGCGTGTGATCGCGCGGATTGTCGGAGGGAGCGGCGTTTGCCATCCCGTGATAATGACCGTTGTTACCGCCGCTGGCAAGACCCCCGGCGTGCATTCAGGTGTGGAACACCTCAGCGGCGAGCTCGGTGAGGGGCTGGTGCGGTCGGGGGCCGATGTGGCTGATGACCTCGCCTGCAGCGAGCGCGCCGAGGCGGGCGCACGTGGCCAGGTCGAGCGCGTGGGTGAGCCCGAACAGCGCGCCGGCCGCGAATGCGTCGCCCGCGCCCGTGGTGTCCACCACGGCGCCACGGGCGTGGGCGCCGACGATGTGCACCTCGTCGCCACGAACGACGACCGCGCCAGCAGGACCACGGGTGAGGAAGGCGAGCTCGACGTGGCCGCGCACATGCTGCAGCGCCTCGTCGAAGTGGTCGACTTCGAACAAGGACGTGATCTCGTCTTCGTTGGCGAAAAGGACGTCGACGGACGACCGGGCGAGCGCCAAGAACTCCGCGCGGTGCCGCTCGACGCAGAAGCCGTCCGACAACGTCAGCGCGACCTGGCGTCCCGCGTCGTGTGCCAAAGCCATGGCCTGACGGATGGCCGCCTTCGTGGGTTCGATGTCCCAGAGGTAGCCCTCGCAATACGTGATCGCTGAGTCGGCGATCACGCCAGGGTCGATGTCGTCGACGGTCACCTGCCCTGCGATGCCCAACGACGTGCTCAGGGTGCGTTGCGCGTCGGGGGTCACCACGATGAGACACCGGGCCGTCGGGAGGCCTTCGGCGGCGGGAACCGAATCGAACGCGACGCCGACAGCGCGGATGTCGTGGGTGAACACGCCACCCAGCTGGTCGTCGCGCACCTTGCCGATGAACGCGGCGCGCCCGCCGAACGAGCCAACCGCAGCCGCGGTGTTGGCCGCCGATCCGCCACTGGCCTCGATCCCTGCCGGCATCGCCGCGTAGAGCGCCTCCGCCCTCTGCGGGTCGATCAACTCCATCGAGCCCTTCACCAATCCCTGGCTCGCGAGGAACGCATCGTCCGCCTCGGCGATCACATCGACGATGGCGTTGCCGATCGCGAGGACGTCGTAGCGGGCGATGCCAGGGTTCAGGGTCACGAGCCGGAGACCGTAGCCCGCTCCATCGCACGCCCGACCGGGCCGCCATCGAGGCGACGGTAGCGTGACCCGATGTCTCAGGACCCCTACCGGCTTCCCGACAACGCAGTGCCTTCGCGCTACCAGCTCGTGCTCGAACCCGACCTCGCGGCAGGCACTTTCGTTGGCACCGTGGCCACCGAGCTCGCTGTCCGCGCGCGAAGCGAGGAGCTCGTGTGCAACGCGCTCGACCTGGAGATCGACGAGTCATGGGTCGAGCCCGAAGGTGGTGGGCGAGTCGAGTGCAACGCTCGGTTCGAAGCCGAGACGGAGCGCGTGCACCTCGCCCTCGCCACCCCCATCGAGCCTGGCAGCGCGACGCTGCACGTGCGCTTTCGCGGTGAGCTCAACGACAAGCTCGTCGGCTTCTACCGCTCGACGTTCGCCGACGACGCTGGCATCGAGCACACGATGGCCGTCACCCAGTTCGAGGCGACACACGCGCGCCGGGCCTTTCCCTGCTGGGACGAGCCCGAGCGCAAGGCGACCCTCGCGCTCACGCTGGTCATCGACGACGCCCTCGTCGCGGTCGCCAACGGTGGCGTCGCACGAGAGGAGCCGGCCGGCGAGGGGCGCCGGCGCATCACCTTCACCGAGACGATGAGCATGTCGACCTACGTCTATGCGTGGGTGATCGGACCGCTCGAGCTCACCGGGGAGGTCGCGGCCGGGGGGACAATGCTGCGCGTCGCGCACCCGAAGGGAAAAGGCGCGCTGACCGCGTTCGCTCTGGAGTCGGGCAAGTTCGGTCTCGAGTGGCTGACGACCTACTACGGGATCGCGTACCCGGGCGACAAGTGCGACCTCGTCGCCGTGCCCGACTTCGCCTTCGGGGCGATGGAGAACCTCGGGTGCATCACTTTTCGTGAAGCGCTCCTGCTCGTCGACCCGGAGCGCGCCACCCAGCCCGAGCTGCAGCGCGTCGCCGACGTGATCCATCACGAGCTGGCCCACATGTGGTTCGGCGATCTCGTGACGATGCGGTGGTGGAACGGCATCTGGCTCAACGAGGCATTCGCCACCTTCATGGAGATGAAGTGCACCGACGCGTTCCGCCCAGCGTGGGACCGCTGGACCGATTTTGGTCTCGCGCGCACCGCTGCGTTCGACGTCGACTCGCTACTCAGCACCAGGGCGATCGAGTTCGACGTCGTGTCACCCGAAGAAGCCGAGGGCATGTTCGACCTTCTCACCTACGAGAAGGGCGCCGGCGTCGTTCGCATGCTCGAGCAGTACTTGGGCGAGGAGCGGTTCCGCGACGGCATCCGCAAGTACCTCGCGGACAACGCCTACGCCAACACCGAGACCACCGACCTCTGGGACGCGCTCGAGACCGCCACCTCCGAGCCGGTTCGTCACATCGCCGACACGTGGATCTTCCAGGGTGGGTACCCGATCCTCGACGTCGAAGTCGGCGCTGGCGGCACGACCCTGCGGTTGCGCCAAACGCGATTCTCCTTCGACGACGGCGACGCCGCGACAGCCACGCACGATGCGACCTGGGCCGTGCCCGTGCTGATGCGCTACGGCGCCGGCGACCGCGTCGAAGACCAGCGCGTCCTGCTCGACCTTCCCCAGGACGACTTCGAGCTGAACTTCGAACCGGAATGGATGCAGCTCAACGTCGGCGGGTCGGGCTTCTACCGGGTTCGCTACACCCAAGAGCAGGTGTCGGCGCTCGGCCAGCGCCTCGACCGGTTCAGCCCGCTGGAGCGCTATCAGCTCGTCGACGACACCTTCGCTGCCGTCCTCGCCGGCACCACAACGGCAGCCGAGTTCCTCGACCTGGCTCGGCGCTTCGTCAACGATGACGACGTCTCGGTCTGGCAACGCATCGCGGGCGGTCTCGCCATGCTCAACCGGCTCATCGGCGACGAAGCCCGGCCCCGGTTCCAGGCGACGGTGCGCGCGCTCGCCGCGCCAGCGCTCGCGCGCATGGGAGATCGCCCTGCGCCGGGCGAGAGCGATCGCACTCGCTCGCTGCGCGCCGCGCTCTTCGAATTGCTCGGTACGACCGGCGACGACGACTCGGTGCTCGAGCGGGCTCGCGTGTTGCACGCCGAGTTCGTCGCCGACCCGGAGTCGGTCGACCCTGAGCTGGTGGCTGCCGCCGTCGGGGTGATCGCCGAGCGGGGCGGCCCGGACGACTTCGCTGCTTTCGCCTCGCGCATGCGCACGAGTGACAACCCACAGGAGGAGCTGCGTTACCTCTACGCGCTGCCCCGCTTTTCTGACCCCTCGTTGTTCTCTGCGGCGCTCGAGCTGGCGATCACCGAAGTGCGCACGCAGGACGCGCCGTTCCTGCTCGCGCGGGCGCTCATGAACCGCACGCTCGGCGCTTCGGCGTGGGAGTTCGTCCGCGGCCACTGGGACGAGCTCAACGAGCGGTTCCCGAGCTCGACCATCGTGCGCATGCTCGAAGGCGTGAAGGTGCTCATCGAGCCCACCGTCGCAGCCGACGTAGTCGCGTTCTTCGCCGAGCATGAGGTGCCCCAAGGGAAGAAGACCCTGGAGCAACAGCTCGAGCGCCTGCGCGTCAACGTCGCGCTCCGCGAGCGCGAGGCCGCCCGCCTCACCGCGTCCCTCGAGGCCTGAGCCAAGCCCGGACTCGAGGCAGTAGGCGGCGCGTGGCGCCACCTATTGCCTCGAGAACGCCATGCTCACGCGACGTCAGAGGCCGCCGCTCGCGGGGGTGAAGCGGGCGAGGTAGCTGGTGAGGTGGCCGTACAGGCCCGTGGCGAGCAGGATGCCGAGAGCGACGAGCAGGACGCCGCCGACTCGCTCGACCTTCGGAGCGATGCGACGCAGCCGACCGGCGAGACCGGGCGAGGCAGCGAGCCCGAGCGACGCAGCGAGGAACGGCACGCCGATGCCAAGCGCGTAGGCCAGGAGCAGCACTCCCCCGCCCCAGGGGTCGCCCCGCGTCGCTGCCACCGTGATCGCCGCGCCGAGCAACGGGCCGACACACGGGCTCCACGCGGCGCCGAAGCCGATCCCGAGGACGAACGGCCTGAGCGCACCGCTCTTGGGCAGGCGCTGCACGGGGCGCAACTCGGCAGTGGCGAACCGACCACGCAGCACGCCGAGCAGCGCCAACCCCATCACGATCACGATCAGCCCGCCGACGCGCTCGACCCACGTCTGCAGCCCATCGAGCGACGAGCCGATGCCGCCGGCGAGCACACCGAGCGCGGCGTACACGGTCGCGAAGCCGACGATGAAGACCGCAGTGGCCGGCACGACCTTGGCCGTGTCGCCAGCATCGCCAGCCTCGCCGACGATGAGACCGAGGTACGCGGGCACGAGGGGAACGACGCAGGGGGCGAGGAAGGAGGCCACCCCGGCCCCGAACAACGCGACGAGGTCGGTGATCATGTGCCGAAGGTGACCGCGTACGCCTGCACGCCCGAGGCCAGTGGGCGCAAGGTCAACGTGTGGAAGCCGGAGGGGCCCCCTGCGACGAGTCGGAATAGGTCGTGGGCACCGACGGCCACGACGGTGCGACCTTCGGCATCGACCGACATCCCATCGGGTCGAGAGGGTGACGGCACAGCTTCGCCGTCGAGCTCGACGACGACAGGTACCGCGTCGCCACCAGCACCCGAAGGCGCTGCGCCGAGACCGAGAACGATGTTGACCTCGCCTGCCTGGTACCGAAGGGTGAGCCTCGACGAGGCGCTCGAAGCGGTGGCCGACTGGCCATCGATCGTCCACGGGCCGTCGAGCGCGAAGGTGTTGCTCGCTTGATCCGATGGAGCGGTGAACGTCGCGAGCCCCGGCGCATAGGGCCGCGTGGCGCTGAACAGCTCGGCGCCGAAGTCGGTGCCGAAGTGGATCTCCGGCGTCTGTTGGGCGGTGGGCGTCGCGCCGACGGGGCGCTCATCGGCTCGCGGCTCCGATGCTGCGACACCGAGCAGGGCCCGCACCTCGTCCTCCTTCTGTGAGTAGTCGCCCTCGCCGAAGTGCGCGCTTCGCACTTGCCCCGCCTTGTCGGCGAGGTACTCGGCTGGCCAGTAGCGGTTGCCAAAGGAGCGCCACACCGTCATGTCGTCGTCGAGCAGCACGGGCCACGTGACGTCGAGCTCACCCACGGCGCGCTGCACGTTGCCGTGGTCCTTCTCGAACTGGAACTCCGGCGAGTGGATGCCGATGATCTCGAAGCCGAGCGGGTGGTAACGGTCGTAGAGCGCTTTGAGGTGCGGCAAGGTGCGCACGCAGTTCACGCACGAGTAGGTCCAGAAGTCGTAGAGGACCACTTTGCCCCGGAGATCCGAAGCTTGCAGCGGCGCGGAGTCGAGCCACCCTTTGCCGCCTTCGATGCTCGGAACGGAGTCGGCGAGCACCGGCAGATCGGAGGCCACCGCAACGCTTCGCTTTCCGCCAACCGACGTCGGGTCGGTGCGCGTCGCGACGTAGACCGCGAGGCCGGCGATGACGATGAGCGCAGCGAGTCCCAGCAGATACGGGCGGCGGTTCACGTCCCCATCCTCGCCCGGCCGGGGTCACCGCGGTGGTCACCTGCGCCGACGTCTCGCGGATCGTCACGGGGCGAGGAGCAGCCGGTATGGTGCCCGACCGATGAACGAGACCCCGATGCTGATGCGAGCAGCGCGTGTGCGCCGACCGGCGATTGTTCTCGTCGCGCTCCTTGCGCTCGTCGCGTGCGGCGGCGGCGGGAGCAGCGGCAAGGCGATCAAGTCCGATGGGTCCGACAAGAGCACCAAGTCCGACCGCAGCGAGGTCTCCGACGTCAGCAACTTCTCCGACAACAACCCGGTGGTCGGCAAGACGAAGTTCGGGCCGAACGACGACGACAAGATCCTCACGGCTTCGGTCAAGGACATCGAGACCTTCTGGAGCGAGGAGTTCCCGAAGCTCTACGGCTCGAAGTACACGAAGATCAAGAACGGTCTGCACCCCTACGGGCCCGACAAGCCGCCGCCCTCGTGTCCGCTGACGAAAACGCCAGGGACGTACGAGGAGAACCCACAGAACGCGTACTACTGCATCCGCGGCGACTACATGGCGTGGGATACCGAGAACCTCACGAACGACCTGCTCGACCAGTTCGGCCCCTTCACGCTCGCCATCGTCGCAGCCCACGAGTTGGGCCACGGCATCAGCGCTCGCGCCGGCGTCTACGACCAGAACCCGCCGACGTTCCTCACCGAACAGCAAGCCGACTGCTTCGCCGGCGCGTACGCCGAGTGGGTCGCAGGCGGGAACTCGAAGCTCTTCGACCTCAAGCTGTCCGACCTCGATTCGGCGCTCGGCGGCTTCCTGCAGATCCGCGATCCCGTCGGCTTCGACTCGGTCAACGACCCCCAGGGACACGGCTCGGCCTTCCAGCGCATCAACGCCTTCGAGGACGGCCTCACCGGCGGCGGCGAGACATGCAAGGCCTACGCCGACGGCACGTTCACGGTCGTGCCCGACACGTTCACCGACGAGGCCGACTATCAGAACCAGGGCAACCTCCCGTTCGACCAGGTCGAACCCCTCGCCATCCGCAACCTCGAGGCGTTCTGGACGAAGGCCATCGCCGATGTCGGCAAGGCTTGGACGACGCTGCGCACCAACGCGTATGACCCCGCGACCGACACGGTCACGTGCGGTGCCGACTCGGCCAAGGGCGACAAGGCCACGGGCCTCGCGTTCTACTGCGCCGAGGACGACACGGCGTGGTGGGACGAGGCGAACCTCATGCCTGCCGCCAACGACATCGGCGACCTCGCTCAGGCGATGGTGATCGGAGACATCTACTCAGCGCGCGCCCAGCACTACGCGGGCCTGGCAACCGACACGCTCGACGGCAGCTTGCAAGGATCGTGCTTCACGGGCGTCTGGGTCGGCACCCTCGCTTCGCACGAGCTCGACGCCGGCTACCCCGCCGACACGCAGATCCAGCTGTCTCCCGGCGACCTCGACGAGGCGGTCGCGGAGTTCCTGAACTTCGGCGATGCCGCGGACTCCGTGGACAACGCCAACAGCACGTACGGCTCCGCGTTCCAGCGCCTCGACGCCTTCCGCCTCGGCTTCCTCGACTCGCTCAACAAGGGCTACGGCCAAGGCCTCACGAGCTGCGTCGCGAACGCGGCGACATCTGCCAGCAGCGACACGGCGAGCGACGCCTTCAGCTCCTGAACCAAGCCCTCTCGTTCTGGCGCTCAGAGTGCGAGGGCTTCGTCCCATGCCATGCCGTCGACGATGGCCTGACGCCAACGCATGACGGCGGCCGGGCGGTTCATCCCGAGCACCCCAACGAGCCTCTTGCCTCGACCGTAGAGCGCGACGAAGCGGCGCTCGTCGGTTGAACCCTCGACGACGACCACCTGGGCGTCGGAGCCCGTCCGCCCGGCAACTTGGATCTTGCGGTCGTACTGGTCGGACCAGAACCACGGCACCGGCTCGTACGCCCCGGTGCCAGCCGGAAGCGAGTCGCCTGCGAGCAATCGGCGCGCAGCGTGCGCGCCCTGCTCCTGCGCGTTGTCCCAATGCTCGAGGCGCATCACCTCCCCGAACCGGCGGTTCGGCCAGCGGGCGACGTCGCCGGCGGCGACAACGCCTGGCGCTGCGAGACACGTCTCGTCACACATCACTCCGTCTTCGATCGTAAGGCCCGATCCCTCGAGCCATCCTGTCGCGGGGGCGACCCCTACGCCGACGAGGACGACCTCGGTTTCGATGGAGGAACCGTCGAGCAGCCGCACGCGGCTGACGCGCCCCGAGCCGTCGGCAACGAAGCCAGCGACGCCCGCCGACAGGCGCAGCTCGACACCGTGATCGCGGTGGATGTCGCCGCACACCGCGCCCATCACGTCGCCGAGACCGCGCTGCAACGCAACAGGCAGAGCCTCGAGCACTGTCACATCGAGCCCGAGCCCGCGTGCCGTGGCTGCCACCTCGGCTCCGATGAAACCGGCACCGACAACAACGACGCGCGACGGGTGAGCGTCGAAGTCGGCCTTCAGCGCGAGGCAATCGTCGAGCGTTCGCAGCGTGTGCAATCCCACCAGGTCGGGCTGACCAGGCAACGTTCGCACCCCTGCGCCGGTTGCGATGACGAGCCCGTCGTAGCGTGCTGCGCTGCCGTCAGCCAGCGACACCGTCCGCGCCGCGAGGTCGAGGCCCGTCGCCTGCTGCCCGAGCCTCCAATCGACGTCGAGATCGTCGTAGGTCGCGCCGATGGGATCGAGGGCTGCGCGCTCGGGCGCCCATGAACCCGCGAGCACCTGCTTCGACAGCGGCGGGCGGTCGTATGGCAGGCCGGGCTCGGCGCCGATCACCGTGATGCTGCCGTCGTAGCCATCGGAACGCAGCGCCTCCACAGCGCGCAAGGCCGCCAGCGACGCGCCGATGACCACGATGTCGTTCATGGTCAGACGCGCGCCCCTCTACCCGTCGATGCTGATGGCCTGCTTCGGGCAGCGGCGCACCGCCTCCTGCACCTTGGCCCGCAGCTCCTCGGGCGGCTCCTCCTGCAGGACGTAGAGGAAGTCGTCGTCGCGCACCTCGAACACCTCGGGCGCGGCAGCCATGCACAACGCGTTGCTCTCGCAGAGATCGAAGTCGACCACGACTCGCATTCGTTCCTCCTCGGAGATCCTGCGCCCGAACCTACCTCGCCGCGTCGCGAGCTCGACTCAGATCGCTAGAGCGTGCCTTTGTCGCCGCCGAGGTTCTCGGGCGCGCAGATGATCAGATCAGGAGCGTCTGCAAGGAGGCCGGGGGTGCCCATGGCGCCAAGCAACGCCGTCAGGTGCGGCGTCTGGAAGTGCGCGTCGAGATCGGCCTGTGACCGCCACACCTCGACGTGCACGAGTCGGTCGGGGTTCGACTTGTCTCGGTGGAGCGCGTACTTCACGCAGCCGTCTTCCTTCACCGTCTCCTCGATGCAGGGAGCGAACGCGGCGACGACGTCGTTGCCCTTCCCCTCGGCCGCCTTGATCGGCACGACAACGACGATCTGCTCGCTCATCAGGACTCGCTCCCCATCTGCTCGGTGACCGCTCGCCAGCATGCCACGGGCTCCTAGGGTCACGCCCATGAAGGGGATCTTGGACCAGGTGCGCGTGATCGACCTCTCCTGGGGGCTCGCCGGGCCGGTGGCCACGCTGCTGCTGGCGGAAGCGGGGGCCGATGTCGTCAAGGTCGAGCCCCCGGACGGCGACCCCTTCCGCGTGCTGAGCCCTCCTGGCTTCGCAACGTGGAACCGCTCGAAGCGCTCGCTCGTGCTCGATTCGTGGGATGGGCTGCACGAGTTGCTCCACGAAGCAGACGTGCTCGTGCACGCGTTGCGCCCAGCTGATGCCGTGAGCCATGGCCTCGACGACGCCTCGCTGCGCGAGCGTCACCCCGGGCTCATCGTGTCGTCGATCCTCGGCTACCCGCTCGATGGTCCCGACGCTGAGCGCGCCGGGTGGGATGCGTGCGTGCAGGCGCGCCTCGGCATCATGGACGAGCAAGCCGGGCACCGCGCGGGCCCCGTGCTGCTTCGCTTTCCGATCGCGTCGTGGGGCGCGGCGTACTTGTGCGCTGCGGGTGTGCTCGCCCGGCTGATCGCTCGCGGCCGGGGGCTCGCTGGTGGTGGTCACGCTCATACGTCGCTGCTGCAAGGCGCGCTCGTCACCATGACGATGCATTGGGCCCGAGCTTCGACGCCAACGCCCTCTTTCGCCGGCGGGCTCCCCAAGGGCATGGCACCGTCGCTCTACGAGTGCGGTGACGGCGTGTGGATCCACGTCATGGGCATCGTGCACGAGCTGCCACCGTTGCTCGACGCAATCGGTGCGCTCGACCCGAGCGTGGTCGAGGCCGCTAGGGCGGCGCCGACGAGCAGCTATTACCCCGACCACAACGTGCTCGTACTCGCGTTTCGCACCCGCTCGAGTCGCGAGTGGTGCGAAGAGCTGTGGCGGCTCGACGTGCCGGTGCTCCCGGCGCAACGTCTCGGTGAGATCCTGCACGACGAGCAGGCAAAGGTGAATGGCTACGTCGTCGAGGTCGACGACCCCGAGCTGGGGTTGGTCACGATGGCAGGGCCTCCGCTGCACTGCGACCCGCCGATGACCGTGCGCGGTCCAGCACCGCGACTCGGCCAGCACGGCGCCACATCGGGCTCCGGCACGTTCGCGGGTCATCGGGTGGATCTCGCCAGCACGGACGCGCCGCCGGTGTCGGGCGTGGCGCCGCTGGCGGGATTGAAGGTGCTGGACTGCGGCAGCTTCCTTGCCGGGCCGTTCGCGTGCATGCTCCTCGCCGACCTCGGCGCCGATGTCATCAAGCTCGAGACGACGACCGGCGACCCGATGCGGCCTGTCGAGCGCGTCTTCGCCGGTTGCCAGCGTGGCAAGCGTTCGATCGCCTTGAACCTGAAGGAGCCGGCGTCGCGTCCTGTGCTCGAGGCGCTGCTGGGATGGGCCGACGTAGTGCACCACAACCTGCGCATGCCAGCAGCGCGCAAGCTCGGCCTCGACGAAGACGCTGTGCGCGCCGTCAACGGCGCGGTCGTGTACTGCCACACCTCGGCCTACGGGCCTCTGGGACCGAGGGCGGACTGGCCCGGCTTCGATCAGCTCTTCCAGGCGTTCTCGGGCTGGGAGGCCGAGGGCGGCGGCGAAGGCAACCCGCCGATGTGGCACCGGATGGGGATGATGGACCACCAGAGCGCCCTCGCCTCGCTCGTGGCCACACTGCTCGGCGTGTACCGCCGCGACCGCACGGGGGAGGGCCAATCGGTTCGCGCTTCGATCCTCGGTGCCGCGTGCCTCACAGCCGGTGAGACGGTCTTGCGCGCCGACGGCAGCACAGCGCCCTACGCGCTCCTCGACGCCACCCAGTCGCGCCTGATCGGCGGCGACGAGGTCGACTACGGCATCGTCGCCGACACAGCAACGGTGCGGGTCGGTCTCGATGGGTTCGAGCCGGCCGAGGAGGAGATCGCGCTCGACCAGATGGCCGCCTTCTTCGACGACCCCGACAACCAGCGCACGCGCCTTGCCGTGGCCTACGAGCACCCGACATGGGGTCACCTCGAGCAGATCGGTGCGCTGTGGTCCTTCGGCGACGACCTCGCCCTCGCGCTCGACACCCCACCGCCGACCCTCGGCCAGCACTCGGAGGAGATCCTCGCGGAGCTCGGCCTCGCCTCTCGGCTCGGCCTCTGAGGGAGGCGCTGGGCCCGGTCGTGTCGAACCCTTCGTTCATGAAGGGTTCATCGTTGCGCTACCTGCTCGTCGCGGTCACTGCGCTGGCACTCCTCGCCGTCGCCTCGCCGGCTCGAGCAGGCGACCCGATCGCGACCCTGCAGGAGAAGGTGCAGAGCGGCACGGCACGCGCTTGCCGGCTCACCGGCTTGCTCCCAAACGGCGTGTGCACGTTGCCCACCGGCGTCGATGTCTCCGACGCGGCGGTCCTTGCGTACCAGAAAACGTGGACGCACCGAGCGCTCGCCCTGCAACGAGCGCTCGGCGACGACCAGCCCCTGCGCAACAGCGACTGGCCAGCGACGCACAACTCGTTCAACAGCGCCGCGTACTTCCCCACCCTGTCGGGCCTGGATGAGAACCAGCAGGTGTCGATGCCGGCCCAGCTCGATCTCGACATGCGCGCCATCGAGATGGACCCGCATTGGTTCCCGAGCCTCGAAGGCGGCGGCTACGCGCCGATCCTGTGCCACGGCACAGGGCAGGTGGGTTGCACGATCGAGCGCCTCCTCAGCGATGGGCTCACCGAAGTCAGCGGCTGGCTGCGGGCGCACCCGAGCCAGGTCATCCTCCTCGACCTCGACGACGCACTCGACGTGAAGGAGGGCTACGACGCCGCCGCCGCCGCGCTCGAGTCGACGATCGGTGATCTCGTCTACCGACCGACGGCCGACGCCGGCTGCCAAGGGCTTCCGCTCGACGTGAGCCGCAACGACGTGCGCGCCTCAGGAAAACAAGTCGTGCTGATGTCATCCTGCGGCGTTGGCTCGTCGGCATGGACCAACCTGACCTTCAGCCACGAAGGACGCGAGCAGTACTCGAACGACGGCTCGTTCCAGCCCTACCCGGCTTGCGATCCACAGTTCGACCGCGCGGCGCTGCAAGCCACGTTCTCGCGTCACTGGGAGGATTCCACGCTCGTGAGCGCGCTGACCGGCGACGCGAACGCCGATAGCCACATCGACGCAAGGACTGTCGCGACGATGGTTGCATGCGGCATCGACACCGTCGGCCTCGACCAGCTCGTGCCATCCGATGACCGGCTTGGCGCCTTCGTCTGGAGTTGGGCGCCGAACGAGCCCGCAACCGACGCCGCGGGAACGTGCGCGCACAGCGGAGCCGATGGCCGCTTCGAGGCCGCACCTTGCGCCGAACAGCGTCAAGCGGCGTGCAAGGCCCCCGCCGGCAGCTGGGTCATCCCACCGACGCTCGCTCCGGCGGAGATGGCGCAACAGCTCTGCGAGCTGCAGGGCGCTCGATACGCCGTCCCTCGGACCGGCTACGACGCGAGCCTGCTCACCGACGCCAAGGCAGCAGCCGGTGTCGCCGACGTCTGGCTCGCGTACGCCGTCACCGACGGGACGTGGCGCGCGGCGTAACCGTCACGACATCGATCTTCACGAGGCCGACGGGAGCACCCCAGCCACGGGCCTCAATCGACGGGCGTCAGGATGCTCGAGGGGACAGGGGTGGAGGCGAACGACGACCACAGCTCGGCGTAGCGGCCGGCGAAGGCGACGAGCTCGTCGTGGGTGCCCTCCTCCACGATGCGACCGCCGTCGACGACGAGGATGCGGTCGGCCGTCCTTGCGGTGGGGAGCCGATGGGCGACGAGAAGTGTGGTGCGACCCCTGGCGACGAGCCCCATGGCTCGCTGTACGCGCGCCTCGCTGGCCAGGTCGAGGTTGGAGGTGGCCTCGTCGAGCAGCAGGATCGCCGGGTCGACGAGGCGGGCTCGCGCCAGCGCGATCAGCTGGCGCTGCCCGGCCGAGAGGCTGCGACCGCGCTCGGTGACCTCGGAGAGGTAACCGTCGCGCAGCCCGGCCACGAGCTCGTCGGCCCCCACCGCGACCGCGGCCGCCTCGACCTCGGCGTCGGTCGCATCCGGGCGGCCGTACGCGATGTTTTCGCGGATCGTCCCGGTGAACAGGAAAGCCTCTTGTGGTACGACCCCGAGCCGGCGCCTGAAGGCGCCGAGGTCAAGGTCGCGCAAGTCGTGGCCGTCGACGAGCACCCGCCCCGCAGAAGGGTCGTAGTAGCGCGCCACGAGCTTGACGATCGTTGACTTCCCCGCGCCGGTCTCACCGACGAGCGCGACGGTCTCGCCTGGCGCGATGTGCAAGTCGATGCCAGCGAGCGCCTCGGCGCCGACCGTGTTGGGGTAGCGGAAGCGCACCTCCTCGAAGCGGATGTCACCGCGCACGTCGCCTCGAGCGAGCACGAGCGCGTCGGGCCGCTCGGGCGTTCCCGTCGGCGTCGCCATGAGCTCGTCGATCTTGGTCATCGACGCCGCTGCCTGCTGCCAGGTGTCGAACACCTGGGAGAGCTGCTGGATGGGCGAGAAGAACTGATCGAGATACAAGAGGAAGGCGATCACGACACCTGCTGTGACCGCGTCATCATGGACGAGCGACGCGCCCACTCCGAGCACGACCACCTCGCCAAGCGTCGCGAGCAGCAGCACGAAAGGGAAGTAGAGGGCGATGAGACGCTGGGCACCGAGGCGGTCGGTGAGGTACTGGCCGTTGACCGATCGGAAGCCGGCGATGTTGCGGTCTTCGCGCACGTAGGCCTGCGCCACCCGCACGCCCGAGAGGCTCTCCTGCAGGTTCGCGTTGACCACTGCGATCGAGTCGCGCGCCCGGGTGTACGCGCGGCTCGAGACGCGCCGGTACCACCAGGTCGCGAGCACGAGGGGTGGGATGACCGACGCCGCGGCGAGGGCGAGCTGAGGTGAGAGCGCGACGAGGAACACGAACACGCCGAAGCAGGTGAAGATGCTGACGATGGCGTTGATGAGCCCGGTCTGCAACAACTGCGACAGGGCTTCGACGTCGGTCGTCATGCGGGTCATCACCCGCCCCCCGAGCTCTCGGTCGTAGAAGACGAGCGAGAGCCGCTGCAGGTGGCTGAAGATGCGGATGCGAAGTGCGTAGAGCAGGCGTTCCGCCGTTCGCCCCGTCACGAGCGTGTAGCCCCACGTGACTGCCCAGTCCGCGAGCACCGCTCCGGCGAAGCACAAGGCCGCGATCCACAGCGCGCCGGAGTCACCAGGGCGCACGCCGTGGTCGATGCCGCGACGAACGAAGAACGGTCCCAACAAGGTGAGCACGGTGTCGAGCACGACGAGAGCGAACCCGATCGCCAACGGAACCCGGTAGGGCCTGAGGAAGCTCCTGAGCTCGAAGCGATCGGCGGGCGCGCCTGCCTCGGCTTCGGCGTCGACCGCTGGATCATCGTCGGCAGGGCGCAGGCGATCGAGGGCAGCCAACAGCTCAGGGGTCGGCGCCAGAGCCATGCCCATCGGCCCACCTGCTCCGCCACCCCCCGGCGCCATGCGTGCCGGACCGGCCACCGTCGCGGACGCCTTGGTCGCCACCCCGTCGACGCGGTCGTAGGGCCAGAGCGCAGCGGTCACACCGACCCCAGAGCTCGAATGCGCGACGACGGTGCTGGCGCCGGCGACCTCGACATCGTCGCCCGGGCCAGCGAGCAGATCGCGGTAGAGCTGCGACCGAGCGACGAGCGCCTCGTGCGTCCCGGAGTCGACGGCGCGCCCATCGTCGACGAGCACGATGCGGTCGGCGAGGCGCAGGCTCGAGCGGCGGTGCGCGACCAGGATCGTCGTGCGGCCTGTCATCACCGAGCGCAACGTGGCGTGGATGTCGTCTTCGGTCGCGGCATCGATCGACGATGTGGCGTCGTCGAGGATGAGGATCCTCGGGTTGGTGAGCACCGCTCGGGCAAGCGCGACACGCTGACGTTGCCCGCCCGACAACGTGAGGCCACGCTCGCCGACCACCGTGTCGAAGCCGTCAGGAAGCGCCTCGATGAACCCGTCCGCTTCTGCCACCCTGGCAGCAGCGCGCACCTCGGCGTCGGTGGCGTCCGGGCGCCCGTACGCGATGTTCTCGCGAACCGAGTCGGAGAAGAGGAACGACTCCTCGAACACGACGCCGACCTGACGGCGCAGTGAGTCGAGGCCCACGGTGCGCACGTCGATGCCGTCGATGCTGACCGAGCCTTCGGCCACGTCGTAGAAGCGCGGCAGCAGCAGGGCGACGGTCGACTTCCCAGACCCGCTCGCCCCGACCAAGGCAACCGTCTCTCCTGGTGCCACGCGCAGCGTGAAGCCGTCGAGCACGGGTTCGCTGCGGGTGTAGCCGAAACGCACGCCGTCGAAGTCGACCGCTCCCTCGGCCGGCGCGAGATCAGGCGCATCGTCGGCCTCGACGACCATCGGGAGGGCATCGAGGATGTCGAGCAGGCGCTCGCCGCCGGCCCTGGCCTGCTGGCCGACGGCCACGAGCGTTGCGAACATGCGCACAGGTGCGACGAGCTGCACGAGGTACGAGGAGAACGCGAGGAACGTGCCGAGGGTGATGCTGCCTTGGATGGCCAACCAGCCGCCGAAGGCGAGCACCCCCACCTGAGCCAGGACGGGTATCGCCGCAAGCGCCGGCGTGAACTTCGCTTGCAGCCGCACCAGCCGGGCACGCGACCGGAACAGGTCGCCGCCAACCTCTGCCAGGTGACGGCGTTCGCGGTCCTCCTGGCCGAATCCCTTCACGACGCGAACGCCCGTGACCGCCTCGTCGACGACGCCAGCGACCTCGCCTGCGCGCTGTTGCGCGTCCCACGACGCGGGGAAGATCGTGGTCCGCAGACGCAGCGCGACAACAAGGAGCAGCGGGATGGCGAGCAGGGCAACCAAGGTCAATGGCGGTGACAGGTAGAGCATCACCGCGAACGACATGACAAGCATGACGGCGTTCCCGAGCATGATCGGCAGGAACGCGAGGAGCCCCTGCATCAACCCGACGTCGGTCGATGCGCGTGACACGAGCTGACCCGTCTGAAGTCGGTCGTGTGTGCCGAAGTCGAGACGCTGGAGCCGCTCGAAGACCGCGTTGCGCAAGTCGAACTGCACGTCGAGGCTGACTCGTCCGCCGACGAATCGTCGGACATAGGCCGCAGCGAACCCGAAGAGGCCGGCCACCACGAGCAGGGCCAGCCACGGCCCGATAGGCCGGCGGTTGGTCACGATCACGTCGTCGACAACGATCTTGGAGACGATCGGCGTCAGCGAAGCGACGGCCTGCCCGGCGATCGACACTCCAAACGCGATCGCGACGTCGCGCTTGTGGGCGAGCAGGAAAGGCGACAGCCGCTTGATCCAGCCACCCGAGCCCGGAGGGCGAGGCTGGGGCGTCGGCCGCTCGAGCGTGTCGGCTTGTGTCATCGCACCCTTCCCGACTCCTGACATCACTCCATCCTCTCAAGGGTTGGAGCCCTCAAGAATCCTGGGGCCGTTTCAACGTCGGCAAGCTCACCGCGCGGGACTGAAGAATCGGCTCTCACTAGTGTCGCCTCGGTGACCGACATCGAGGTGCTCGCCGATGGCGTGCGTCGCGGTGATCGGCGTTCGCTTGCCCGTGCCATCACGCTCGTCGAGTCCCAGCGTCCAGATCAGCGGGTACTCGCCATCGAGCTGCTCGACGCCCTGCTGCCGGCGACAGGCGCCGGCATACGGGTCGGCATCAGCGGACCGCCCGGCGTCGGCAAGAGCACGCTCATCGAGGCTCTAGGCATCCACGTCGTTCGCGAGGGTCACCGGGTCGCGGTGTTGGCGATCGACCCGTCGAGCACCCGATCGGGCGGGTCGATCCTCGGCGACAAGACCCGCATGGAGCTGCTGGCGCGTGAGACCGATGCGTACATCCGCCCTTCGCCGTCGTCGGGCGTGCTGGGTGGCGTCGCGCGTCGCACCCGTGAGGCGATGGTGGTCTGTGAGGCGGCCGGGTTCGACGTCGTCGTCATCGAGACCGTCGGTGTTGGCCAGTCGGAGGTCGACGTCGACGACATGGTCGACACGTTCGTCCTCCTCGTCGCCGCCGGCGGTGGCGACGAGTTGCAAGGCATCAAGCGCGGTGTGACGGAGATGGCCGACATCGTCGCTGTCACCAAGGCAGACGGCGAGCTACTCGTAGCAGCACAACGCGCGGCGAGCGACCACCGCAACGCGCTGCACCTGTTGCGGCCGCGCACGTCGGGCTGGTCGCCACCCGTGCTGCTGTGCTCGGCCTCCACCGACTCCGGCATCAATGAGTTGTGGGCAACCGTTGGCGCTCACCGCGCCGCGCTCGAAGTGGCCGGCGCGCTCGAGGAGCGACGAGCGGCCCAAGCGCGGCGATGGCTCTGGGCCGAGGTGCGCGACAGCATGTTGCGCGAGCTGCTCGCGGATCCCGAGGCCGCGCACGCTGCCGACGAGCTCGAGCGCGAGGTCGTGTCGGGGGCGCTCAGCCCGACGAGTGCGGCTCAACGCCTCCTCGAGGTACACGGCCGTCCCTCGCGCTGACGCGTCAGTCGCCAGGACGTCGATCAGCAGTCCCCCGCATGTCGTTCGCGCTGAGTTGCCTGAAGTCACAAGATCACCGACGAGAGCCGAGCAGCCACGGCCGGCCGAATCGATGACGGTCGCCGAATCGGGCCCGAAGCGCGCCGGGAAGTCGTCGTGCGTACCCGGCAAGTGCGCGAGCCCGCACCGCCGGCTCCGAGAAGCTCGGGCGCTCGAGGCGAAAAGGAGGCCGAAAGATGTCTCGAACGACATAGGAACCGAGGACGCGAATAGCTCGCAGAGCCGCGCTCCAAGCAACGCGGGCCGGCGCGTGTCTGCTGAGAACGAGCAAGCGGTTTCGTTCGACGTGATAGGTGGCCAAGGGCGATCCTTCTATCGCTGTGGCGCTGTGCACGTGGCGAGCCGTGGCCGCAGGCACGTATGCGAATCGCCAGCCATGACGCGCTGCACGCCATGCAAGCTCCACGTCCTCCCAGTACAGAAACAGGCTCTCATCGAAGAGGCCGACGTCGAGGAGGTGAGACGCTCGAAGCAACACCGCTGACCCTGACCACGCTTCGATCGGACCCGGGTCGTCCCAGCGACCGTCGTCGATCTCCAGCCAGCCACGATCGGCTCCGCGTTGATCCGCCGTGAGGAAGACGCCCGTGCTGTTGATCAGCTGGAGCCTCGGGCCTTCGAGCGCGATGTCGACCCCGGTTGGTTCTGGCCGCAGTCGGATTTCGGTCGACGCACCCCCTGCCTCGACGTGGACGAGCGCCGACGAGGGCGAGGAGAGGAGAAGATGGAGGGTGGAAGAACCTTCGCCGTTCACCGGCGCGAACAGTTCGGCGTCGCGCTCCAAGCGTTGGTAGCCATGGCTGCGTCGCGTCACTCCTTCCGGCCCGAGAAAGCCAGATCGCAACCGCGGCCGAGCATGTATGCCCGCCACGCTTGCCTCGTGAAGCCTGACGAGACCGTCCCGTCCGCCAGGGGTGCGTATGCGCGTCGAGCGGTACTCCCCTTCGAGCACCACCTTCGGCATGGCCGCAGCCAAACCCTGATCCTCGCTCAACGCTCCGGCGAGGGATTCGAGCCATCCAGGCGTCACCGTTGCGTCGTTGTTGACGAGGGCGATCAGGTCAACCTCTGACGGATCGCCGATGCCGAGGTTGCACCCGCCGGCGAAGCCAAGGTTGCGCGTGGACAGCCGTATCACAACCTCTGGATAGCGGGCATGAACGGCATCGACGGCTGGAGCCCGAGAGGCGTTGTCGACCAGCACGACCTCCCGGGGGCCAGCCCACGGATCCTCGATGACAGAAGCGATCGCGGCGAGCGTCCGAGCTCCGCCGTCGTGATCGACGATGACGACTCGTACCGACGGGAGCATTGCCACGCCTACCCCAGTGCGACGTCGCGCACGGCGAGCAGAAAAGTCCGTCCGAATCGATCGCTCGGCTCGAGCATCGCGCCTTCGGCCCACTCGTTCCACGCGTTGATGAACACCACACGCTCGTCGGCAGGCCTGTCCATGACCGAGCCCACGGCTGCCGCGAGCCATCGACGGAACGTGTAGGGGTTCGAGCCGTACCAGATGTCGCTGGCCAGTTGACGACGAGCCGTGTTGTCGAAGCCCACGAGCACGCCGGGGTAGTGTTCGCTGGGTGTCGCTCGACGAAACCGTCGCTCCGCATCGCGGCACATGGCCTCGTAGCTCAGGATGTTGCCGACGAAGCGTTCGTCGACCCCAAGCGACGTGTGTGGCACCCAGTGCCAATGGTGGTTGTGCGGGGGGAAACCGAGAGATCCGTCGATGCCATGGTCCTCTGGAGTGCCTTCGAGGCCGTCGAACTCCACATCGACATCGACGTTGAGAACGTGCAACTCACCGACGCCGGCGTCGCGTGCGCGCCTTCGCCACGCATCGATGACCGACGCGAGATCCGGGATCTGCCCAGGTCGATAGACAGCAAGGATCTTGCGACCGCGGACGGTCATGTAACGCTTGTCAGCCAGGAAGGGCAGGATGCTGTCGATGAACTCTTGAGCCGGGACGCGGTCGTAGTCCTGCGCGACGAGGACATCCGTTTGCCGACCGTCCCAGCGGCGAGTCCAGTTCTCGTTCGCCCACATGATGCAGAAAGGTTGATCCGAGTCACTCGCGAGGAGGGCTTCGATGGGGCCTTCCAGGAGAGTTTCGCCAGCAAACCAGTAGTGGTAGTACATGAAACCCGCGATACCGGCGTGCGTCGCGAGGGCACTCTGCTGCTTGCGCACGTCGTCGAGTCGCAGATCGTAGAAGCCGAGGTCGGTCGGCAGCTTCGGTTGGTGCTGACCGACGTACATCGGCTTGGCCGCCGCCACGTTGGTCCACTCGGTGAAGCCCTTCCCCCACCACCGGTCGTTCTCGGGAACAGGATGAAACTGCGGCAGGTAGAAGGGGACGACCCGGGCTCGGGGGCGCATCGGAGCGGACCCCGGCTCGAGCCGGCGAGAAGCGCTGGACACCGACGGGTGAAGCGCTGAGCGCTCGACCATCGCAAGCCCGGCCTCATCGATCACGACTCCCAGGAGACGCTCGAGGGCGTGGGCCGTCGTCGCGTTGACCTGTCCCTCTTCCGGCTCGAAGTCGTCGGCCGAGAGGTTCAAGCAACGGAGGCCCTGGAGCGCGAACCCGCGTATCCAATACATCGACCCGGCCCCGAAGCGAAGGCGATCCGGACTCAAGCGCAGCTCGATCCGGCGAAGGAGGTTCGCGACGTTGTCCTCGTTGTCGCCCCAGAACTCGGGGCCGAGGATGCTGCCGTCCGCGCTGACCAAACCAAGGTTGGGCTGCTCGGAAAACGCGTCGAGTATCTGCGTGACGTTCTCGCCATCGCCGAGGAGGGCACCGAGAAGCTGAGCTCGCCATCGGTCCCCGTCGCCACTGAGCCCCGAGTGCGCCGCGCGCCATGCACTGCGCTTCGTGTGCACCTTGAGGATGATGTGGTACGGGTCGAGATAACCAGCATTGACGAGGCTCACGAGGGGCCATATGTCGCGGCCCCGATTCCCCACATCGAGGACTCTGAGGTTCTGGAGAGCCCCCATGTCGTGCGGCATCTCGATTCGTGCACCGGTGCCGTTCGTGATGATGAGGTCGTAGCCGACCGGGATCGATCGGATGTTGTCGAATAGCTCGGGGAGCAGGTCGGCGAAGTAGGCGTGAAGGACGACACCAACCCGCGCCGGCACGCCGATAGGCAAGTCAGCTCGCGCCCGCCACGCCTCAGGAAAACCGCCTGCGGATCGGCCACCCCAGCGGATGACCCAGCGCGTGAAGTCGGCCGACCAGTGCGGGAGGTCGGGCGTCGTCAGGTCGATCCGCCCGCGCCAGAGCTGCCACCTGGTGCGCGGTCGCAGTCGCTGCCTCAGCCAACTGTGCCGCGGCTTCGCGCTCATCTCGAGAGGGCTTGCGTCACGCGACGAGGTCCTCGACCCATTCGGCGACGTCGACGCCGAAGAGGCGAGTGACCATTCGTGGGGCGCTCCTGCCGGCCGGCGCCACGTCGGGGTCGCGCAGGATCTCGCGCTTCAGGAACGGAAAGCCGTACTCGAGCAAGCGACGCCAGCCGACGAGGACCGGGTTCTGCCCGGGCTCGCCCAGCAGCTCATGGGAGAAGGCTTGCGTCTGAACAAAGGCCTCGGCACGTAGTAGGCGACCCAGCCCGATCTCGTACCTATGGATGATCTCGTTCTTGTGACCCTCGTGACGCACGTCTGCGAAGAAGTCCCGAAGCGGGCGCTCGGCGAGGACGCCCCGACGAAATCCGAGAAAGTAGGACTGCAGGTGGCGGCCGAACTGCTGGGTGTCGGTCAAGCCCCAAACGTCGACCGGCGTCGCGTCGAACTGTTCGAGCAGCGGGCGCAACGATGCGAAGGGGCCCGCCATGCTGTCATTTGCGAGGATCACGCGTTCGGCGAAGCCGATCTCGGGAAGCATCGACAGCGCGACGCTCCACGAGCCAAAGTCGTAGCCAAGGTTCGGCTTTCGGATCACGACCAAGTCGGCGACGTCGACGTCGCTCTCCCAAGTCAGCGCGCCAGCATGCTCACACGACGAAGAGACGACGACGCGATAGCCGAACACCTGGAGCTCGCGCACGAGGGCGCAGAGTGACCGCGACATGCGAGCCTTCGAAGACCATTGCGCCACCACTGCAACCCTCGATCCGAGAGGCGAAGCGGCTGGCCCCCGCTCGAACTGGGCGCGATCCCCGATCGCCTTACGCACTCGCGGTGGGGGCGTGACGACCACGGTCAACCTCGGTCACCCATCCGACGACGGAGTGCCCGAATGGGCGCGGTGATTCGCCATGAGACGGTGCCACGCAAGGCCTGCACTTGCTCCCATGCCTCGAGCAGGTCGTTTCTGGTCACGGTGAGCTCGAGCTCGACACGCTGTAGCTCGGCTTGAAGAGATTCGTTCCTCGGTCGAAGCTCAGCGAGCTCACCGCGCGCCAGCCGGTACTCCTCCTCGCTCGCGTCGCCCGCGAGCTGCAGCAATGCGCGTGTCGCGTCGCGCTCGGCGACCGCCGCGTCGCGCGTCGCCAGCATCTCGCTCACGACGACGCTCGTCGGCCGTCCGAAGTACACGAAGTCTGCGCCGCCGATCTGCTCGTTGAAGGGTGCGAACCGTTTGCCCTTGTCGAACACGACGACCGAGTCGTAGCAGTGGACACCATCCACCTCTTGGGCCCACACCGGCTCCAGCGCTTCGGGCCTGTGGTATGCGTGTAGATCGTCGACACGATCCTTCACCCACTCGACAAACGTGTTCTCGCGCTTGTAGCCGCCGCCGAACTCGTCCCAGTACGAGGTGTGACAATCCTCGACGAGATACACCCCGTTGTCGTTCAGGGTTGGGAAGAGGGTCTGGATCGACGTGATCTGCTGCTCCATGGTGTGGCCACCGTCGTCGATCACGATGTCGAAGGGCCCATGACGCTCGACGACGGATTGCAGGAAAGCCGGATCCGCCTGATCACCGATCAGGACGGGGCGACGGGAGTCGGCGAGACGCGCCGCAGACTCCTCGATGTCGATGCCGACGAGCTGAGCTTCGGGACCCAAATAGCGCGACCACATGTCGAGGGAGCCGCCCTGGTATACGCCGATCTCCAACACTCGGCAGGGCTGTCCCCGAAACGAGCGGAGGTGACGGTCATAGACAGGGAAATAGTGGACCCACTTGTCGAGGATCCTGCCGGCGCGATTGGCGAGGAAGAACGCGTACAGCTCGTTGGTGCCAGCGAGCTCAACCGCCTCGCTCGTCAGATAGAACGCCAGCCGGTAACACTCGTTGGCCAGGGCACGGTCGGCCCCGAGCTCGCGGAGCGCATCACCGAGCCGACGGGCCTGATCGGCAGGTGCGATCGCGTCGTCCCAGAGGATCTGCGACAGGCGCTCGCGCGTCTCGTCGTCGACTTCATCGGTCTTGCCGACTTCGAAGAGCCGGTTCTTCGCACGCTCGGGATAGCCGGTGGCGATCGCGTACAACACGGTCTCGAGGGTCTCTCCGCTGAGCATGGTGATCCTTCAGGTCTGCCCGGTAGACCGAGCGGCCCCGGCCTTCAGGCGGGCCGCTCTGGAGCCGCCGCGCCGCGTCGAATTGGGTGGTGAGTCGTTGTGCCCCGGAGCGCTCCATTGCCCGAGCAGACTTACGAGCCCCTGCTCACCGGTCCCTGCGCCACGCACCTTCAGGTCGTAGGCGTCCTGGTGGTAGTCGTAGGTGTGTCCTCCCTCGACCACCCCCGTACTCACCGCGAAAGACCCGGGCTGAAAGGTGAGGCAGGGGACGCTGAAGTCCACGTAACCCTCGCCCGGTGCGACGGGGAGGTACACACGCTCGGTCAGTGAGCTCGGGGCCGAGAGCCGTACGCCCGACTCGTGCACGAACGCGAGACCAAAGATCGCCGCGTCGACGTGCTGCTTCGCCAGGTAGTGAAGTCGAAACGTTGCAGGCTCTCCCGACAGCAGGACGGGGCTGGCGACGCCGGCTGCGTCGAGGAACTCCACGTCGACGACCTGTATCTCGCCGGTGCCCAATCTCACCCGGCCCTCGAGCGTCCGTCCGTCCTCGGTGCTGTCGGCGTCACCGGAATGCATTGCCTCCTCGACGTTCACGGCCTCGAGATACTCCCGTACGACGGCGCGGCCTTCTCCAAGGCTCCGCAGCTGGCCGTGGTCGAGCCACGCGGCTGCGTCGCAAAGGTTCTCGACCAACGCAAGCGAGTGGGTCACGATCACGATGGTGGTGCCACGCCGTTTCAACTCGTGCAAGTGGTCGAAGCACTTCCGCTGAAACTCTTCGTCACCGACAGCGACGATCTCGTCGATGATGAGGATCTCCGGCTCCACCGTGACAGCGATCGAGAAGCCGAGACGCACGTACATCCCGCTCGAGTACACCTTGACGGGCACGTCGACGAAGTCCCCGATACCGGAGAAGTCGATGATTCGTTCGACTTGTGAGTCAATCTGCCTTCGGGAGAAGCCAAGGATCGCTGCGTTCAAATAGATGTTCTCGCGACCCGTCAACTCTGGGTGAAACCCCGCTCCCAGCTCGAGCAGGGCCGAGACCCGGCCACGCGTCTCGATGGCGCCCATCGTCGGGCGGTGGATCCCGGTCATGAGCTTCAGAAGTGTGGACTTACCGCAGCCGTTGTGCCCGACGAGACCAAACGTCTTCCCGGTCGGAACGTCGAGCGAGATGTCCTTCAGCGCCCAGAACTCATTGAGGTTCGCGTCGTCTGGCTTGCCTCTGAACACTCGTTCCTTGAGCGACTGGCGGCGGTCCCGATGCCAGCGGAACTTCTTGGACACATGGTCGACGGTGATGGCGTTCACAGTTCCTCGCTCAGGTCGAGACCGCGCTTGTTGTAGAGGCGCCACGCGAGGCCTACGGCCAGGAGCGTCCAAACGAGCATCGTGAGCCATGCGCGCGCGGTCCCGAGCGTGAGGTCGTAGAGGAGCGCTCGAAAGACCTCGACGAAAGCAGCCAACGGTTGAAGCTGGACGATCGTGCGCAGAGGAATGCGGTGCCAGACCCCCGGGACAAGGGTGATCGGGTAGATGATCGGAGTCAGGTAGAACTGCAGCTGGAGCAGAATGCTGACGAGGTAGTTGGTATCCCGGAGATAGACGTTGGCGATCGACAGCAGCAGCGACACTGCAGACACGAACACGGCGAAGATCGCTATCCACACGATGAGCACAGCCCAGGTCGGACCGACGTTCAAATAGACGACCAGGGTGACGAGCAGGATCGAGAGCTCGATCGCGGACTGGTAAAAGGTCGCAAGGACGCTCCCGAAGACCGACGTGTACGTCGGGAAGTAGATCTTCTTCATCAGCGGGCCGTTGCCGAGCAATGACGCTATAGCGGTCGCAAGGGTGACCGCGTACATCCCCCACGGGACGAGTCCTGAGAACAGGAAAACGGGGAAGGGCCCGTCCATTGGATCTTTGTGGTGTCCGCTCCCCAGCGAAGGTGCCTTCGAGTGGAAGAAGACGCCGAAGACGATCGAGTACGTGACGAGGGTGGCGATGGGAAGTGCCATCGACCAGGCGAACCCGAGAACCGTACCCTTGTAACGCGCGCGCAGGTCACGTCGAGCGAAGGTCAGGATCAACGCTCGGTAGTGCCAGGGACCGCCCACGGCGCGACCCGAGATCGTTGGTGTGGCGCTCGCGCTCGGCACGTTCTCTAGCTCCTGCTGGTCGACGGGGCACTGCGCCCAAAGCGCATCGCAGACTAGCCGTTGGTCTGAAGAGGCCAAGCCGACGGCACCGTCGCCCGCCTACCCAATCGAGCGACATCCGAGCAACGGATTGGGCCCGGGGGCGCCGACGTTGATCGCGTAGACGCACAGCGTGTGCGGCCCGGGGGCAACAGCCGGAAGCGCTATTGAATAGCCGTGCGCTGTTCCCATGAACGGGAAGGGCTGCGCCAGATCGGGCCGTTGGGTGTTGGCAGTGAACGCCCCCTGGTAGGTGCCATCGACATACGCGTGCACATTGATCGCGTCGGTCGTATCAGGATCGAAGCTCCATCCCTGGAGCACGTAGGGGTTTGCGCCGGTCACCGTGTCGAGGCTGCCGATGGGCGGACCGGTCGCCGCACCCACGACGTAGCAGCGGATCAGAGCCTCAGACGCGCCCGCGCCCACGTTGACACCGTTCACACAGACGTAGTGGTACCCGACGCCGGTGTTGATGGTCACGTCGAGACCGTGATCGGGCCCGTAGGCGGGGTAGGCAGCGGCGACGTCGAGACGGGATCGGGTAGCGCCGGCATCACCGGCGTAGCGACCGTCGACGTAGAAGCGCGCGGCGATCGACGCGGTGGTATTGCGGTCGAGGGCCCAGCCGACGAAGCGCACCCCGGCGTAAGCGGAGTAGGCAGCATCGATGTTGCCGACCGGCTCGTTTGGCGGGTTGGCGATCGTGAGGCACCCGATGAGACGGCTCTGCAACCCAGCGCGCTCGCCGGTGGCGCACACCTCGTGCACCCCACCCGCCATCGGCACGTTCGCCCCGAAGCCGCGGCTCGGGCCCAGGCTGGGATAGGCATCTGCGACATCGGGACGATTTCCGGTCGCGTCGACACGGATGGCGAGCGAGCCGTCGACGCTCAGTGCGACGGTCGCTGTCGCCCCATCCGAGACGGCTGCCCAGCCTGACGCGCTCACGCCCCCCGGCGACACGGTGAGCGACTCGAGGTTCCCGAAGGCTCCCGCAGTTGAGATCCGCCCCGCGTAGTCGAGCGCCGCCTTTCCGTTCTGGTTGCTGGAGACGATGGCGGTGTACGTGCCGTCGGCCGCCGGCGAACCTCCGTCTGTCATCGGCCAGGTGACGTCGATCGACGCGCCCGAGCCGATGTAGGCGACAACCCTCGAGCCGTCGGGGCGCAGGATCTGTACTGCCCATTGGCCGCCGAACAGCGAGCCGGAGGTGATCCGCGCCGAGCCGTTGGCTGTCGGCGTCCTCGGCGTCGTCGCGATCACCGGTTGCACGAGGCCGGCAGGAGTGAGCTGAGCGATGCGAGCACGGATCGCGTCGAGGTCCGCGTAGAGGAACTCGCCGGGACATGCAGTCGGGAATGCGTCGCGATGCCCGATGACGTTCGCAAAGGTGGCGATCGTGCCAGCCGGGTACGGCGAACCGTCGTATCCGGCGCTGCGCAGCTGCGACGTGCCGTGCGGGTCGACGTAGCTGATGGCGAGCTTCCAGGCGAGTAGCTGCGCGATCGATTCGACCATGCCAGCGGGCGCGTCCACCTCGTCGTAGCTCCCGAGAGCGCTCACGGAGAAGGTCGACGAGTTGAAAGCAGCGGTGGCCGCGCTGAGCACCTGGTTCTCGAGGCCGCCGTAACGGCCCTCGTAGATCTGCCCGAACTTGTCGACCAACGCGTTGTAGGCGATGTCGTTGTAGCCCAACGTCAGCGTGTGGTAGCCGTAGATCGCGCGGATCTCTGCCCCGGCGGTGTCTCGCGAATATGAGTTTGTCGTCGCCGTGTGATGCACCACGGCAACCTTCGTTGCGCCGGTGTAGGTGGGCGGTCCGCCCCGAAGCGACTCATCGGCGCCCCACTGGGCGCGGCTGATCACGTACGGCCTGGGGGGTGTGCCCGAGGGCAGGGTCTGCGTGGCTGCAGGGGCTGCGCGCCCTCCCGCGGCAGCTATGGGTACCGTTGCCGGCATCTCGACGGCGCCGATCGCAGCACCCTTGGTTGGTTGCGGTGAGAGCCCGTCGGGGCCGGTCGCCGGAGACCCGCTCTCGATGAGCTCGGCGCGCACGTTCAGCGGGGCACGGGTGGAGTCGACGCGCACCTGTACGCCTTGCGCGCCATCGGTGAGCAAAGGCTCTGTTGCGACCCGTCCCTGAGCATTCTGCGCTTCCCCGGTGCCGCCGTCGGGGCCGAGGTCAGATGGCCCGAGCAGCTCCCAGTCCGTCCACCCGCCCGCTTCCTTCGTGCGCACCCACACCGCGGCGTCGGCTGGCGCACCGGCACGGTCCCAGGTGACGCCGACAGCGTCGAAACGCTTCGAGTCGATCGCTGCAGTCAGGAGCTCAGGCGATTGATCCAGATGGGCAGCGGAGACTCCCGCTGCTCGCAAAGCGCTCGCTTGGGCAGCGGGGGCGATGGACTGCGCGCCGGGCAACGCGGCTGCGTCGATGCCGCCGATATCGATTCTCTCCAGCACCGGCGCACTGGGCCGACGCGTCGTGGGGCCCGAGATGCGCTCGAGTGGCTGCCCCATGAGAACGACCAGCGACGCCGCGATGAGACTCGACGCGGTCGCGAGCTGGATGAGCGACTTGCGCACACGGCCTCCTGGTCGAGTACCGCCACAGAAGTGGTCGGCGTCTCAGCGGGCGAAAGCGGTGGGTGGCGGATCCGCGCCCGCAGAGCTCCGTACAATACCAGCCATGCCTGGGGTCACTCGGATGTCAGCACGCGCTCGAGCGGCAACACGCGTAGCCGTCACCGTCGCCGCATCCTTGCTCGCGAGCCTCATAGTGCCTGGCGCTGCCAAGCCGGCAGCTGCGGCTGGCCCGGTGTACCCAGTGCCCTCGTCGGGAAGCTGGACAGTTGACGGCGCAGGGTTTGGACACGGAATAGGGCTGTCGCAATGGGGCGCACAAGGGGCTGCCCTGCAGGGGCTCACCGCCAATCAGATCATCAGCTTCTACTACCCGGGAACGACCCCGGGCTTCGTGGGGAACAACGACATCCGAGTGCAACTCACGCGGTACGCCGGCGGGACGATCGTCTTCGGGGCGTACGGGGGCGAGCAGCTCGTGGCCACCGATCTCGCCACCGGGCGGGCGGAGGCGCTGCCTGCTTCATCCCGTTATCTGCTCACGCTGGACGCGAGCGCCATGCACCTCAGCGTTCTGACCAGCAGCGGGTGGTCGCAGATCGCGCTCAACGGCAGCACGAACATCGGCGGACCGATCGACGTGCGGGCCCCCAACGGGACCTGGCTGTACTCCTCCGACCTGAGTGGGGCCGGGCGCCAGTACTTCGGGACACTGCGATTGGTCCGCACCGCGGCCGGAGCGGCGCAGGCCGTGAACATCCTTTCGCTCGACGCGTACCTGAAGTTCGTGGTGCCGCGCGAATCGCCGTCATCGTGGCAGCCCGAGGCGCTTCGCGCACAAGCGATAGCAGCTCGGTCCTATGCCCTCGCTGTTTCGAACCCCACCGGGCAGTGGGACATCTGCGACACCGACCAGTGCCAGGTGTACGGCGGTCGGGCGGTCACGGACCCCGGCGGGACGAATACAACGTGGTTGGAGGCGGCGTCGACTTCCGCTGCTGTCGACGGCACCAGCGGGGTAGTGCCGTCCTACGGCGGGAGCCCCGCCTTCACCCAGTTCTCGTCCAGCAACGGTGGCTACAGCGTTGCCGGCTCGAAGCCGTACCTCGTCGCGCAAGCGGACCCGTACTCGGGGGCGGCACCGGGAGACCCCGCGAGCCGGTGGCGGTCACAGCTCTCCGCAGCCACCATGCAGCAGCGTTGTCCCTCTGGTGGCACCCTGCTCAGCTTCGAGATCACCGGGCGTGACGGGATGGGTCCATTCGGCGGGCGCATCACCTCGATCAAGCTCAACTGCAGTACCGGCAGCACGTCGGTGACCGGCCCCGACACGCTGCGCTTCGGGCTGAAGTCGAACATGTGGCTTCCTGCCGTCGACGTGGTCGGCAACCTGGAGACCCTCACCGCGACGGCCGGTGGTGTCCGCTTCACCGGTTGGGCTGCGGGCGTCGACGGCTCGCGAGCGGTGATCACTGTCCTCTACGGCGCCGGGCAGTCCCTCAGCGTCGATGCTGACCGCTATCGGCCCGACGTCGCCGCTGCCTATCCGGCGCTCGGACCGAATCGTGGTTTCGACTCGATTGCCTCGGCGCCACCCGGGATGACGACAGCGTGCGTCTTCGCCCGCGGCTCGGGCGGCCAGGTGCAACTGGGCTGTGCGAGCCTGAACCTCCCTGCCGGCGCACCATTCGGGCACCTCGACAGCGTGCAGGGCACCACCGGCGGGGTCTCCGTGTCGGGATGGACCATCGATCCCGACACGGACGGCCCCATCGACGTGCACCTCTACAACAACGGCGTCGCAACGCCGATCAGCGCGTCGCTGTCGAGGCCAGACGTCGGTGCGGCCTTTCCTCAGAGCGGATCTGCCCATGGCTTCGCCACCTTGCTCCAGGTGGCTCCCGGAACATCGGGCCAGGTGTGCGCGTACGCCATCAACGTGCCTGCCCCTTCGGCGAACCCCACACTCGGCTGCGCGCGTTATACCGTTCCCGATGCCGCACCTATCGGCAATTCCGAGGTCGAGAGAGGCGGGAGCGGCGGTGTCCACGTGAGCGGCTGGGCTCTCGATCCGGATACGTCGGCCTCGAGTGACGTCCGCGTGCGCGTCGACTCGCGCAGCTTCGTGCTCTCGGCGAACCAGTCCCGTCCCGACATCGCCGCGGCCTTCCCTGGAGCCGGTCCGGCTCACGGTTACGACGCCGTCCTTCCTTCGGGATCAGGCGACCACACCGTTTGCATCGACCGGATCAACATCGGCCCCGGTCCCGACGTGGCCGCGGGCTGCGCGACCGTGTCCGTCCCGGCTGGGGCACCTATCGGCACGCTGGACCGAGCCGATGTCGCCGGGTCTGTCGTCACCGCTGTCGGTTGGGCGATCGACCCCGACACCACAGGCCCGATCTCGGTTCAGATCTACCTCGATGGGGCGCCGACGCTCGCCGCGGCAGACCAGGCTCGCCCCGATGTAGGTAGTGCGTTCCCGGCCTCGGGCCCGAACCATGGCTTCCGAGCTTCGATTCAGTCGAGTGTCGGCCGGCACTCGTTGTGCGTCTTCGCCGTCAACACCCCAACGGGCGAGAACCCCTGGCTTGGGTGCGCCACGGTCACGATCTCCTGACGGAACCGGCGCGGCTCAGCGCCGGCGCAACGTGATGATCACCTGCTCATCGATACCTGGATCGTCAACGATGTTCGCGACCACGAAGCCGGGGAGGTTCGAACGCAGCCATGCCTCGGGAATGGCAGCCCAGCCGTAGAAGTCGCCGGTGAGGACGCCGCCACCGCCGATTCCGGTGTAGGCGTGCGCACCCCGCCGAAACGACTCCCGGGCCGAATAGGGGTCGTCGAAGAACGCATCGATGCTGGTCTCCGCGGGCGCCAGCGGCTCGCGCCCGGCCTTCTCCCGTACGGCGCAGCACAGGTCGAGAAAGCGCATGCCCTGTGTCGTGAATGTGAGGGTCCCTCCCCGCCGAACGACCCGAGTCAGTTCGGCCAAGGCATCCCCGGCCGCTGCCGCGGAGAGGTGCGAGAAGACCGAGTACGCGTAGGCGAGGCCGATCTCACCGTCTCGGAACGGAAGGACGCCACCGGGTTCGACGAGTTGAAGACGTCCGGGTACGTCGGTTGCCGAGCACACGCGGAGGATTTCTGGGTCGACGTCGACGCCGAAGAGGCGATCGAGTGGGACATGGCGGGCGAAGAGTCGTATGAGGCGACCCCAGCCGACCCCATAGTCGAGCACCGACTCATGGCTCAGAGCCTGCCGGTGTTGGTCGATCGCGATCTTGAAGAACGGATAGCACTGACGCATTGCCGCTGCACCGCTGAACCCGACGAAGGTCCGCTGTACCTCCTCCGGGGGACCGCTGGGGACACCCTCGCGTCCGAGCTCGAGGCCTTCGATCATGAGCTCGAGCCATTCGTCGTTGGTGAAGTCGCTCGGATGCGACAACGGGACCGTCATCGCTTAGAGGCCGAGCGGATAGGCGAGGCCGTGGCCCGAGCGGCCCGCCGGCGAAGCCGGCAAGAGCGGAGTAACCGGTTTGATCTCGAACGGGCGACGCTCACCTATCCGCGCGGGTCCTTAGAGCTTTTCCCTGAGCGCACGCGACGCAGGAGCTCCGACGCCTTGCGGAGCGGTCCCGTGATCCGCCACGACCTGGACGAACGCATCTCCCTCATCGCCGCCTCGAGCGCCACGACGCGAAGCTGCAGATCTGCCGAGCCGTCTCGCCGCTCCGTCGGCTCGCAGGAAAGGGTCGGTTCTGCTAGCTCGCGCTCGACCTCGAGAAGCGCGCCCAGCCGATCGATCGCCGTGCTACCGGCGCCCGTGCCCAAGCTGACGAAAAACTCGAACCCGTCGGTGCCCAATGCGCCGACGACGCCCATGTCGTGATAGCCGAGCGCGCCCAGATCGCGGATCAAGAGATCGAATGACGCCGGTGTGAACTTCCACCGATGGATGTCGGAGTATTCGCCCTGGCGAAGGCCCGCCTCGATCGCGGCTGCCGCGCCTTCGAGCTGCGGGAACTGCAGCTCGTATGGCGCCTCGTCGGCTGCTGCCCACGCGATCGCGTCCGCTCGCCGACACGCGTAGGCCTGGTGGTCGAGCAGGCTTCCAGCAGGGTGAAACCTGTCGCCGTCGTTGCAGGCGTCGACGACGTCTCCGACCGTCGAGAGGGGTTGGAAGCGATCGAAGCAATAGCGCTTGTCGGGCACGACGAGCGCGAGCACGCCGTCGGGCCGGAGGAGTGACTGACAGTCGCGCAAGAAGCCGATCAGGTCCACGGTGTGCTCGATGAAGTGAGAGGCGACGACGTAGTCGTAGGTGCCCGCGTGAGGGACCACATCGAGCAATGAGCCGCCTGACCACACATGGTCGACCGGCTCGATGCATGCCAACATCGCCGAATCGAGCCCGTACTCCCGATACTTCGCGACGAGAGTGTCCCGGTCGGCGTGATCGACAGTCTCGACGCGAGCACCGCTCGCTTTCGCCACGAGCGGGCTGTACGACGGACCGATCTCGAGACCCCTGCCCGCGAGATTCACGAATTGCAGGGCCTTGTCTCTACGGTCCATCGGTCAATGCCTCCAGCATCATCGCAACCATAGAACGCTCAGCGAGGCGGTCATCGGGTCGCTACTCGTGGCGCAGCGATGCGGCGACGTCGGCCGCGGGGGGCTTGGGGGCGAACATCGGGATCTCGACCGTCACCTCGTGGATCGTGCCAGTGAACGGGAACGGCGTTGCGTAGGACTCGCTCACCGGAAAACCGCTGTCGCGACCGATGAGCAGTCCGCCGCCGCCGATCTGCCAGCGAAACGGCAGGTTGTGGGCCACGTCGCCCTCGCCCACGACGTCATCATCGACAGCGAGGGTCACCCTGCCCCCGACGTCTCGGCGCTGGTAGCTCAGCCGCAGCTCGTGCTCACCCGCGGTGATCGGCCCGGCCGTCGACGCCGTCGTGTGCTCGGCGCTGAAGATGTTGAACGTCGCTCTCATGCAACCGTCGAGCACGTACCAAGCCCATCCGTTGCTCCAGTCGCCGAGGGCGCAAAGCACGCCGCCTGCGCCTTCCGCGGGCACGGCCACTGATGCGGTGAGGTGGAACCCCGCGCCCATCGGTGGCAGCAGATCCTCTGCGATGCCGCCCCCTCCGGGCCGAAACGTCGTGCGGTGGCGCGGGACGTTCGGCGAGGGCTCCATCGCAACCGCCCGACCGATGAAGGTGTCGTCGAGAGGCAACACCTGGTTGCGCCCGGCCTCGGACCACCACAGCTCCTGCAACCGCCGCAGCACCTCCGGGTGCTCGGCAGCGACGTCGGTCGACTCGGAGAAGTCGTCGTCGAGTCGAAACAGCAGCCACCTGTCGTCGTCGAACTCGGTGCTGCCCTCGAGCAGCTCGCGCTCGACGGCCATCTGCTTGCCGACGTGATCGGTCGTGGCCTTCCACCCCTCGTGGAAGATCGACCGCGAGCCGAGCATCTCGAAGTACTGCGTCGAGCGGCCCGCCACCGTCGGATCGGCGAACGTGGCGACGAGGCTGGCGCCGTCGAACGGGAGTTGCCCGACGCCGTCGACCACAGCCGGCGCCTCGATGCCAACCGCGTCGAGGATCGTGGGAAGCAGGTCGACCGCGTGCGCGAACGCGTCGCGTGTCTCGCCTCGCGCCCGAACGCGCGCCGGCCACCGCACGATGAGCGGTGTGCGCACGCCGCCGAGCCACGAGTAGCGCTTCCACAACCGCATCGGGGTGTTGCCCGCCCATGCCCACCCCCACGAGTAGTGGCCGTAAGCGCGGAAACCGCCGAGATCCTCGATGTGCGCGATCGAGTCGTCGAGGTCATCCACGATGTCGTGCGTGAAGCGATGCTCGTTGAACGTACCGACGGGCCCGCCCTCGGCTGAGGTCCCGTTGTCGGAGATGAGCAGCACGAGGGTGTTGTCGAGCGCGCCCATCTCCTCCAGGTGGCCGAGCACCCGACCGATCTGGGCATCGGTGTGCGAGAGGAATCCCGCGTACACCTCCATCTGGCGCGCAAAGAGCCGGCGCTCGTCTTCGGTGTGCTCATCCCACGCGTTCACCCACGAGGGGCGCGGTGTGAGCTTCGTCGAGGCCGGCACCACACCCAGCTCGATCTGACGAGCGAAGAGCGCGTCGCGCCAGGTGTCCCAACCCGCGTCGAACGCACCTCTGTACCGCTCGATCCACTCCAGTGGGGCGTGGTGCGGCGCGTGCATCGCGCCGGTTGCGAAGTAGAGGAGGAAGGGCTTGTCGGGCGTGGCTTGTTGTTGGTCCTGCACGAACCTGATCGCTTGGTCTGCCAGATCCTCGGTGAGGTGGTAGCCGTCCTCCGGGCGCTCAGGCGGGTCGACGAAGCCGTTGTCGCGCACCAGGTCCGGCGTCCATTGGTTCGTGTCGCCGGCGAGGAAGCCGTAGTAGCGCTCGAAGCCGAGCCCGAGCGGCCAGCGCTCGAATGGGCCGGACGCGCTCTGCTCCCACCGCGGCGCGAGGTGCCACTTGCCCACAGCGAACGTGCTGTAGCCGTTGTCGCGCAGGATGCGCGGGAGCCCAGCCGCCGTCTTCGGGATCCTGCCGTCGTAGCCAGGGAACCCGACGGGGATGTCGGTGAGGAACCCCATTCCCACCTGGTGGTGGTTGCGCCCCGTGAGCAGACACGCTCGCGTCGGCGAGCACAACGAGGTGACATGGAAGCGGTTGTAGCGCAGACCGTCAGCAGCGAGGCCGTCGATGGCCGGCGTCGCGAGGTCGCTGCCGAAGCAGCCCAGCTGGCCGAAGCCGAGGTCGTCGAGCACGATGACGACGATGTTCGGCGACCCCGCTGGCGCGCTCGGCGGCCGCGTGCCGAAGTGCGGTGTTGAGTCTGCGATCGTGCGCCCGATCAGCGCGCGCTGCCCCATGACGCAGATCAGAGCACACCCATCCGATCTGACGCGTCGTCAGGTCTGCCTGGTGCCGCGTGGAGGCGTGCCGTACGCTGCGCTCAGCCGTCCCGGGGGAGCCGAGAAGTGCGTCGTCGCGTGAACCTGTACGCCCTGCTTGCCGTCGCCGTGCTCGCCATGAGCGCGTGCGGTGCTCGCCTCGACGCGGCGCAGCTGGCCGCCGCCCAAGGAGGCACGAACAACGGCACGAAGGCCGCAACGGGCGGTGCAACCGGCGCATCGACGACGGTGCCCGGCGCCACGGGCGCATCGACGGGAGCCGGCGCGACCGGCGGTGCAGCCGCGACGGGCACCGGCGACACGGGTGGCGCGGCTGCGGGCGACGCCGGCGCTGCCGGCGCAGCGTGTGCCCCGACGCCCGGCACGGCAGGGCCCGGCGTCACCGACGCCGAGGTCAAGTTCGGCAACGTCTCGACCATCTCCGGCCCGGTGCCCGGGTTCGGCCAGACCGGGGTCAACGGCGTGAAGGCCTACTTCAACTACATCAACAGCCAGGGCGGCGCGTGCGGGCGCAAGCTCACGCTCGCGACGGCCGACGATCGCCTCGATGCCGGGCAGAACCGCGCGTCGTTCGAGTCGCTCAAGGACCAGGTGCTCGGGTTCGTCGGCGGCACCACCGTCGTCGACGGCGGCGGTGCCGCCGTGCTCGACGGCACCAGCATCCCTGACACGGCGCTCGCGGTCGGAGACGGCGCCGTCGCCTCGCCCAACGTTTTCTCCCCCAACCCGATCGACCCGGCCGGCACCAGCTCCGGTGTCGCGAACATCTTCACGTGGTTGAAGGCGAACAAGGGCATCACCAAGGTCGGCGTCGTGTACCCAGCGCAGTCCGACGCCCGCGCCCGCGCCGAGGGCTACCAGAACGACATCCGCGCTGCGGGGCTCGAAGTCGACGGCCCTTACGAGGTCGCCGTCACCGAAACGAACTATGCCGGCACGGCAACGAAGATGAAGAACGATGGGGCCGACGCGTTCATCACCGCGCTCGAGGTCAACGGCATGGCACGGCTCGCCGCAGCGGTGCAGCAGGTCGGCTTCCAACCAAAGGCCGCGTTCTACGGCGCGCAGGCGTACGGCCAGCAGTTCTTGAAGCTCGCCGGCCCGGCGGCAGAGGGCGCGATCATCGGCGTTGCCTACTCGATCTTCGAAGACGCGCCGAACAACCCGGCCGTCGCGAACTTCGTCGAGTGGTACGGCAGGACCAACCCGGGATCCGACCCCGACTTCTTCGCGATCATCGGTTGGGCCGCAGCCGACATGATGGTCCAGGCCCTCACCGCCGCTGGAGGCGCACCGTCACGCGAGGCGGTGATCGGTGCGCTGCGCACCTTCTCGAGCTTCGACGCCCACGGGCTCATCTCCGCCTGTGACCCACCGGGCAAGCATCCAGCCACAGCCTTCGCCATCATCGGCATCCAAGGCGGCCAGTGGACCCGCATCTTCCCCGGCCAAGGCTTCGGAACGAACTAGTCGTTTCGTCTTCCGCTCAGGGTTCCATCACGATCCAGCCTCGGCGTTGGAGCTCGGCAGCCAGCGTCTCCGCCGGGATGCTCCGCAGCCTCTGCTCGGCTGCGGACAACCGCACAGGTGCAGCGGCCTCGGTGGCGTTGGCATCCTCGTCGATCACGCCGAGCAGCTGGTCGATGAACGCCTGCGCCTCGTCCCGGGTGAACTTCCCCGCGGCCTGACGCTGGGTGAAGCCCATCGGGCCGCGCGCGTCGCGAAAGTCGCTGTGGCCGGCTCCGTTGAGCAACGCGAGCAGCTCCTGGACCTGCTTGGACGAGGCCGGCGGGCCCGACTGCTGACCGAAGGCCATGGGGCCAGTCTCGCCGAAACCGCTCGAGCCCGCGTCAGCGCACGCCCCCATCGCGGCGCAACGGCTCGGGCACCCAGGAGGGCGATCGTCGCTCCTTGAACGCGCGGAAGCCCTCGATCGGCTCCGGTCCAGCGAGGCTCTCGTCCATCGCCATGCGATCGTGATGGCCGTAGTACTCGTGCATGGTGCGCTTCACCGCGGCCCGCGCGCCCGGCGCCATCTGGCAGCAGTCCTCGAGCGTGTTGGTCGCCTCGGCGATGAGATCGTCGTGGGGAACGACTCGAGCGATCAGCCCCCAGTCGAGCGCGGACGCCGCATCGACGGAGCGACCCGTGAGGAGCATGTCGCGGGCGCGAGCTGGTCCGATCTGGCGCGGCAGGATCTGCGCGTAGTTCGTGTCGGCGATGCCTCTGAGCAGCTCCGGCGCGCGGAAAGTCGAGCGATCGCTCGCCACGGTGACATCGCTCAACATCGCGATCATCAGCCCGCCGCCCTGGCAGAGGCCGTTGACTGCGCTCACGACCGGCTTGGGCGATCGCCGCAAGGCGTCGAAAGGCGTGTTGTCCATCGCCAGCAGCATGGGGAGCTCGGCCCAGCCATCGTCGTTCGCGCCGCTGAGATCCCCTCCCGAGATGAAGACGTCTCCTGTGCCGGTGATGAGCAGCCCGGCCAGCTCCGGAGTGCGGTTCACGAGGTCGATCGCGTAGCGAACGCCGAAGTACATCGCGGGCGTCATCGCGTTGCGCACCGCAAGCCGCTCCACGCGCAGCGTCGCGAGCGCCCCGTGCCGTGCGAAGCCGAGGTATGGCGTGCCGAGCCAATCGCCCTCGGGCGGCCGCGGCGTGATCGGATCGCTCATTGGGCCCCCTCGAGCTCGACGAGCTCGCGGGAGAGCACCTTGCCGATCTCGTTGCGTGGGAGCCTTTCGACGACAACGAAACGAACCGGGATCTTGTATGGCGCCAGATGCCGGCGACAGAGCGCTTCGAGCTCGCCGTCGCCAATTGCCCGCGCGAGGACGACGAACGCCAACGGGACCTCGCCGAGCCGCTCGTCTGGCACACCGACGACGTGCGCTTCGGTGACGGCGGGGCACAGCTGGAGCACCTCGGCCACCTCGGCGGGAAAGACCTTGAGGCCGCCGCGGTTGATCATGTCGCTCGCTCGGCCCTCGATCCACACGAAACCCTCCGCGTCGATGCGACCGACATCGCCTGTGCGGAACCAGCCGTCTGGGCTGAGCCGGTCGGAGAGGTCGGCACCGTTCGCATAACCCGCGCTGAGCGCCGGGGTCTTGACCCACAGCTCGGCCGGCTCGCCGGTCGCGACATCATCGCCAGCATCGTCGACGGCGCGCACGATGACGCCTTGGTGCGGTCGGCCCACCGCACCGAGCTTGGTCTCGCCGAAGGCTTTGGCGTCCGCGCCGCTCCAGCCGACGATCTCGCCGCCGATCTCGGTCTGGCCCCATCCGTTGAGCACGGCGATGCCGAAGCGATCGCGGAAGCGTCGCGCCTGCAGCGACGACAACGGCGCGCTGATGGAGCGCACGTAGCGCAGCGGCGCCAGGTCGGTGATCGACTCGTCGTCGCTCAGCATCACCATCGCCGCTGGAGGGAGGACGGTGGAGCGGATCGCGAAGTGGGCCACGGCTTGCGCGAACGCCCTTGTCTCGAACCGCGGGAGGATCACGATCGCGGCGCCGACCCGACGGGCGAACAGCACCTGATAGATGCCGGCCCACAACGACAGCGACACGGGGATGAGGTTGGGCATCGGCGTCTTGGCAGGGTCGCGTTTGGCCCCGCGGCGCAGGGTGACGAGCACCCCGTCGAGGAGCTCGAGCACGCCCGAGTGACGCAAGAGCACGGGCTTGGGTCGCCCGGTCGTCCCCGACGTCAGGCTGATGAGCGCGACATCGTCGTCGTAGCGAGCAGCCTCAGCTCGCCGTTGCACGGGCTCGAGCCCGCCGTCGCCGACGATCGCCGCGGGCCGCACGTCGGCGAGCAGGTCAGCGCGCTCGGTGGCGGTCAGGCGCGGGTTGACGGGGACGTACACCCCCCCGAGAGCCCAGACGCCGAACAGCGCGGCGACGATGTCGGCGCCATTGGCCAGCGACACTGCGACGGCATGGCCGCGCTCGACGCCTGCATCGCGGAGCTTCTGGGCGAAAGCGGCTGCCGAGGCTTCGAGCTCGGCGCGGGTGATGGCCGAGTCGATCCCGACGTAGACGAGCGGCTCGTCAGCCCGACCGCGGCCGAGCAGATCTCCCAGCAACGCCATCGTTTGTGATCGTACTGCACACGATTGAACCGTCGTTCATTCGACAGACGGATGCCGAGGGTACGGTGACGAACGGTGCCGGCGGCCAAGGTCTACATCCACGAGTACATCGACATCATCGGCCACAACCGGGCCAAGTACGTGCACCACATGACGGCGAACTGGTGTCCCGTCGCACGCGAGGAGCGCAACCAGCTCTGCTACGGAGTGTGGAACGTCGTCGGCTCGACCGGTCGCTGGCCCGAGGTCGTGAACATGTGGGAGCTCGACGATTGGGACGCGCTTCGCGACAACTTCGCCCACGAGCTCGTTGGACGGGGCGCGCAGGATCCGTCGCTCGCCGAGTGGTGGGCCACCGCTGCTTCGCTGCGAAGCGGCGGCTTCGATCGCATCGTCATCGCCGAGCCGTGGGCAAGGTCCATCGAGCAACTGTGCGCCGACGGCGCTGGCGGTGCGCTCTACGCGCACGAGCTGTTCACGGTGGCCCCCGGCCGCAACGGCGACGTGCTCGCCGCTGTCGCATCGATCGGGCGAAGCGCAGCCGCCGATCTCGGCGTCGAGCTCATCGGCGCGTTCCGGGTCGCGATGGCGGACGACAGCGAGGCGATCGCGCTGTGGTCGTTCCCCGATTGGGACACCTGGTCGCGCTACGAGCAGGAATGGTCGGCAACAGGCGCGATGGCCGGATGGCGCGACGCGCTCATCACGCTCGGCGCGAGGTTTCGCCGCGAGCTGTTGATCGACGCACCCCTCGCACCGTTGCGCACCGGTCGCCAGCCCCAGCTCGAGGACCGGCTCCCGCTCGACCAGGTCTGAGCCCCCCCTCAGGGGCCGAGCGTCCAGCGCGGTTCGCGCTTGTCGGCGAACGCCCGGGCACCTTCTTGTTGATCGGGGTGACCCCACATGCTCACGAGCTCCTCCGCTCCTGCGCGGCACGCCTCCGTCAGCCCGGTCTCCAACGCTCCCCACAGGGCCCGCTTCGTCGCGGCCATCGCGGCCGGGGAATTCCTCGCAACCGTCTCGGCGAGGCGCTGCGCTTCGATGCGTAGTTGCTCGGGCGGATCGACCACTTGGCTGATCATGCCCAGCTCGAGCGCGCGAGAAGCAGGCATGCGCTCGAAGCGACCGGTGAGCGCCATGCGCATGACCGCCTCGAATGGCATCTTGCGGATGAGCCCGATGGCCTCGATGGCGACGACCTGGCCGATGGAGACGTGGGGGTCGAAGAACTGCGCGTCGGAGGCCGCGATGACGATGTCGGCGTCGGCGATCCAGTGCAGGCCACCACCGCAACAGATGCCGTTGACCGCGGTGATGACCGGCTTCCACACTTCCTGGTGCCAGGCCGTGAAGTGCAGGTCGAAGTCGGCGATCGACCGGCGGTAGCGCTCCATGCCAACACCGTCGCTGGCGATCTCGGCCACGTCGACACCGGTCTGGAAGGCCCGGCCGTTGCCTGTGTGCACGATCACGCGCACATCGCAGTCGGCGTCGAGCTCCTTCCATGCGATCGCGAGCTCGTCGCGCATCTGCGCCGACATGGCGTTGAGCTGCTCGGGCCGGTCATTGACCAGCCACCCGACAGGTCCGTCGACGAAGAGCTCGAGGCAGTCGAACGTCGAGTACTTCACGTTTGCCACCGCGGCGCGCGCTTCTCTGCGAAGGCGAGCGGTCCCTCGCGCTGGTCGGGATGCCCCCACATCGCGATCAGCTCCTTCGCGCCGGAACGGCACGCGTCGGTGAGCCCCAGCTCGAGCGCACCCCACAACGCCCGCTTCGAAGCGCGCATGGCTGCAGGCGAGCTCATCGCGATCATCTCTGCCAGCCGTTGTGCCTCGCCGCGCAACGCGTCGGGCGGGTCGACGATCTGGCTGAGGATGCCGAGCTGCATCGCCCGCTTGGCCGTCACACGTTCATGACGACCGACGAGCACCATGCGCACGATGGCCTCCATCGGCGACTTGCGTGCCAGCGCGATTGCCTCGAACGACGACACTTGGCCGACCGAGACATGCGGGTCGACGAACGTCGCATCGGATGCTGCGATGACGATGTCGGCGTCCGCAACGAAGTGGAGGCCTCCGCCCGCGCAAACGCCGTTCACTGCAGCGATCACCGGCTTCCAGACCGCGTTGTGCCACGCAGTGAGCCGGAGCTCCGCCCGTTTCGTGCGACGGGACTGCTCACGCAGCGCGGCCGCGTCGCCGGCGAGCTGCGCGACATCGAGCCCGGTCTGGAAAGCGCGACCGGCGCCGGTGTTCACGATCACGCGCACCGTCGGGTCGGAGTCGAGCTCGCGCCAGGCATGCTCCAGCTCGTCGAGCATCGCCGCGTCCATGGCGTTGCCGGCATCGGGCCGGTTGAAGATGAGCCATCCGACCGGCCCGTCGCGCTCGACGAGCAGCGTCTCGTAGCTCACGAGCGGGGCACGTCGCTCCACGCGACGCCGTCGTAGGGGTCGGGTTCGCGAGGCATGCCAAGGACGCGCTCGGCGACGATGTTCTTGTTCACCTCGGTGGTGCCGCCCTCGATCGTGTTGGCCCGGCTGCGGAGCATGCCAGCCAACTCGTACGGCACAGAGTCGGCGTACGTCGACCCGGCGGGCGCGCTCCACGCCACCGAGCCCATCCCGAGCGAGTCACACGCCATCAGCTGCGTGCGCTGATTGAGCCAGCCCTGGTGCACCTTGCCGATCGAGCTCTCCGGACCCGGCGAGCGGCCCGCCTGCAGCGCGGCGCGCACACGCCTGTTGGTCCAGCCGCGGATCATCTCCTCGCAGCGCAGACCCGCCAGCCGCTGCCTTGCCAACACATCGCCGGGGGGCGCGACGAGTCGGGTCGCACCCGAGCCGCCGATGCGGTCCACGCCGCCCGAACCTGCGCCCGAGACCATCTGGCGCTCACCCGAGAGCGTTGCGTTGGCAACCTTCCAACCATCGCCGACGCCTCCGACGCGCTGGGAGTCAGGAACGCGCGCGTGGTCGAGAAACACCTCGTTGAAGTCGACCTCGCCCCCGATGTGGCGAAGCGCACGCACCTCGACGCCGGGCTGGTGCATCTCGATCAGGAAGTAGGTGATGCCCTTGCGCTTCGGCGTCTTCGGGTCGGTTCGCGCGAGGAGCACGCCGTAGTCGGCCAGGTGCGCCCACGTCGTCCACACCTTCTGGCCGGTGAGCACCCACTCGTCGCCGTCGCGCTCGGCGCGGCAAGCGAGCGACGCGAGATCCGATCCGGCTCCCGGCTCGCTGAACAGCTGACACCACACGTCCTCGTTGCGCACGATCGGCGGGAGGAACCGCTGCCGCTGCTCCTCGGTGCCGTGCGCGAAGAGCGCGGGTGCACACAGGTTCAGGCCGAGCGGGTTGAGCCGCCCGAGGTTGTACGGCGCCAGCTCGGCCTCGACGACGCCGGCCTGCAGCGGCGTGAGGCCGAGGCCGCAGTACTCGCTCGGCCAGCTCGCCACTGCGAGGCCCGACGCGCCGAAGATGGGGTACCACGCCTCGTAGTCGCGCCGAGGCCGCACCTCGCGGATCGCGGGTGCACCGCCGCGCCCTGCAGCGTCGCGCCACGCTGCGGGTACGTGCTTCTCCACCCACGACCGCACTGCGGCGACGATGTCGGCAGCGGCGCTCTCCGGGCCGATCTCGACGCGCGCGTTGGTCATCGGCCGGTGAAGGTCGGGGGACGCTTGTCGCTGAACGCGGAGAGGCCCTCGCGAAAGTCGTCGCTACGCGAAGACAGCTCGATGGCAAAGGCCTCGTCTCGCAACTGCCCTTCGATCGATCTCGACGAGGACGCGTGGAGCAGCCACTTGGTGAGGCCGAGCGAGACGGTAGGTCCGGTGGCGAGCTCCGCCACGACCTCCTCGGCGCTGGCTTCGAGCTCGCCATCGGGCACCGAAGAGTGCACCATCCCCCACACGGCAGCCTCCTCACCGGTGACGGCGCGGCCGAGCAACAACATCTCGCGGGCCCGCACCTCGCCGACGCGGCGGGGCAGCAACCAGGTCCCGCCGCTGTCGGGGGTGAAGCCGCGCGCGCTGAACGGCTCCCACATGCGCGCATCGTCAGAGACGACCGTGAAGTCGGCCGCAAGCGCAAGGTGCAAGCCGATGCCAGCGCACCAGCCGCGCACGGCGGCCACGATCGGTCGCTGCACCGTGAGAAGCAGCGGCACGAGCCGATGTGCCTGCGACGGGAGCCGCCGCTGGATGCTCCCGATGCCGGGCTTCTGCGCAGCCGGAGTGTTGCGCCCGATGATGTCGAAGCCGCTACAGAAGTGCTCGCCTTCGGCGGTGATGAGGATCACGCGCACCGCTTCGTCGCGCCCGGCCGCGTCGACGGCTTCGATCAGCGCCGCGACCATGTCGTCGTCGAGGGCGTTGCGCTTCGCTGGCTTGTCGAGGTGCAGGCGCAGCACCCCTCCATCGTCGAGATCGATGCCGAGGTGCTCGACTGATCGATCGGTCACGGGTGCGAACCTGCCGTGAAGCGAGCGGCCATCGCGCCAAGCGCTCCCTCGAGATCGGTAGCGCCCTCAGGCGGATCCGGCAGGCGAACCGGGCCGTGCTCGCGGCTGGGCAGCAGGATCGTCGCGTGGCCAGGTGTCGTCTCCTCGCCCCGCTGGTTCGTCGCGAGGAGCTCGACGTCGACAGCCGGGCGTCCGCCGTCGGATCTGTGCTTGCGCGTGATCGTCCCGCGCAGCCATTGCGTGTCACCGACGTAGTTGAAGCGACGGAACTCGCAGTCGAGCTTCCACAGCCAAGCGTCGTCACCCATCCAGTCGGTGCAGAGGTGGATGAGCCAGGTCTCGCGCATGCGTCCGTAGTCGAAGGTCGTCGGGTTGCCCGAGCGGCGGGCGAGCTCGGGATCCCAATGGACGCGCTGCATCACATCCCACGTGTTGCGCTCGTCTCTGTAGAAGAACCGAGGCACCCGTTGGCGGTTGCGAAAGGCGAGGCGCATGGGTTGGACGCCATAGAGGCCCATGCCCATACCCGAGTGCCAGCACACCATGTCGGTCACGGTGAGAGGCCCCTTGACCATCGGGCCCACGACGTCGCCCGGCTCGACATCCTCGAACCAACGCGGCACCGGCCCGCGCGGCGCCTCGCTCGCATATTGCTCGTCGATCGCCTCGATCTGCGCGTCGGTGTACGCGTCGAGCACCGTGTTCTCGTACTTCTTGCGCTCCCTGGCCTTCGCACGCTCGGTGCGGACCATGAGCCGATGTTGCGCGGCGAGCAGCGCGCCGCTGTCATCGCGGAAGACCTGCGCCGTCCATTCGTGAACCGCCCGCTCGGCGAAATCGCTCGCCTTGTCGTGCACGCCGATGAGCGCGTTGCGCCTGGCGACCCGGCGGTCGGGGAGAAGGGGCGCCCACCACTCGCGGGCGCTCGCCGCGTAGAACGCGTGCACACCTCGCAGGGGATCACCCTTCATCAGCTCTCGGTGCTCGTCGGCGACGGCCGACACTTCGTCTTCACCGACGAGGGTGTCTCCGCCCACGAGGACTGGCGGCGCGATGACGCTCCCCCACCTGCTCTTGTCGCCGTGGGCCGGATCGCACCACAGCGGGTTGTCGTCGCCGTACGCGACGGCCACGTGTCGGAACGCGTCGAGGCCCGGGCGGATGTAGTGCGGTGGGGCCGGGTGCGGCTCCGCTATCCCGATGCGCGCCCGGAGCCGAGCCACCGCCTCATCGGTGATGGTCCCGCCGCTCACGCTGCGAACGCTCGCTCGACGATGCGATGGAGGTCGTCGAGCGCGAGGCGCTCGGTCGGGTGGAGCTCGTCGGAGACGACAGCGGGGTCGAGGGCCTGGTACGCGGAGATGATCCCCGAGAGCAGACGAGACAGGACGTCGGGGTCTCCGGAGCACAGCTGCTTCGCCGCTTGGCCCCGACGGAACAGATCCGCCTGCTGGCGCATCGCTTCGTCGTAGCGCTCGGCGACCGACGGGTCGATCTGGCGATCGTCGACCGGCATCGTCGCGCTCGAATATCGCAGGAACAGCCGACCGAAATGCGGGTAGCGGCGGAAGAACCCAACCTCGAAGTCGACGAGGCGGTGGAGCTGCGCGCTGGCATCGGCCCCTGCGGCGAAGACCTCGGCCGCGCCAGCCATCCAATCGTCGCCGCGACGGTGGAAGATCTGGCGGAAGAGGTCGTCTTTGCTCTCGAAGAACGAATAGACCGAGCCGACCGAGAACTCCGCGAGCTCAGCCACCTCCTTGAGCGTCGTCTCGTGGAATCCCTTTCGACCGAACACCTCTTCTGCGGCGTCGAGCAGTTGGGTGCGGCTGAGATCTTGGTGCAAGCTGCGACGCTGCTCGCGGCGACTCGCCGCGGCAGTGGCCGCGTTGGACTTCGTCGCCTTTGCCATCAGCCGTCGTCTTTCGTCAGGATCGGCGACGACGTGTTCGACGGCCACGTCGGGCGGTGGTAGCCCTCGAAGCGCAACTCGCCGCCGCGGAGCTCGCGGATCGTCAGGAAGTCGCCCTTGTAGCCGCGATGGTCGTACGGGGAGAACGTGATGTTGCAGCCGGGGCCGCCGTTCGTGCACGGCATCCACTTGATCTTCTCGAGCCCGTTGCGCACCTCCTCTGGCGTCGCGATGAGCGCGTTGGCGATGCCGTGGATGGCGGCGCGCGCTGTGTCGTAGGCCAGCGCGACGACGACGTTGCGCGACACCCGGGCGAAGCGAGCCTCGAAGCGCTCCAGCATCGCCTCATAGTTCGGGTTCATGCCGTCCTCGCCGAGCTGATCGACGCCATGCCAGCCCTCGAGCCCTTCCGCCCAGGCGTTGGAGTTCGAATAGAACATGAACGCCGTGCCCATGATGCGCGGCGGGTCCCACTCGAGCGCCTTGAACGCGCGAGCGAAATGGAACGTCGAATAGCCGTACCCCATGTAGACGATCGCCTGCGCGCCGGCGTTGCGCATCGACTCGAGGTTCACCTCCATGTTGCGCGGGTTGGGCCCGAGCGACACCTCGCGGATGATGTCGAGCCCGACGTGTGAGGCCGCGGTGCGGAAGAAGTCCGCGTAGTCGGTGCCCGACGAACCCTTCTCCCAGAAGAACCCGATCCGCTCATGGCCGTTCTGCGCGCACCAGCTCGCGGCCATGTGACCCTCTATGGGGATGTCGCCGTTTGCGACGGTGAAGCAGTACTCGCCGTGAAACCGCACCGCGCCTGTCCAACCGATGCACGCGACGCCGGTGGCGTTGATGGTGTCGCGCAGGTTGACGGAATTGTCAGAGATCAGCGGACCGAGGACGACCACGCAGCCCTGCTCGACGAGCCACTGGTAGCCCTTGCGAACGTTGAGGTAGCTCTCGCGCGGCAAGCCTCGGGCGTCGCACGTGATGATCTCAACCGGACGGTCGTACACGCCCTCGTTCATCGCGTCCTCGATGGCGAGGATCGTCGGGTCGAGCCAGTCGGCGAGGAGCTGGCCGAGATCCATGTCGACGAGGATGCCGATCTTCACGGGCTCGAACGGATCGCCCTGGGTGGCGAGGCCGCGCGTCGGCGGGTAGATGGCGATGCGCTGCACCGCCTTCTCACCGACACGCCCGCCCCCCTGGTACCAGCGCTCGTTCTCCCAGTGCCCGAGGTCCGCGGTGTCGACGCCTGAGACCACGGTGGCAGCAGCGCGATCCTCGCGGGCAACACCGGGATCGACAGGCGCGGGGAACATGCGCTCCGCGTACAGCCCGTCGTCAGGTTTGGTCTCGATGACCATGCGCGGACGGTATCAGATACGCTGTTCAACGGTTCGAACGCTGATTCAATCTTGAGGGGGACACCCATGGACGCCGAAGACCTGATCCTGGTGAGCGTCGATGACCACCTCGTCGAACGGCCTGATCTCTTCGACCGTCACATCCCGGCGCGCTACGCCGACGACGCTCCACGGGTCGTCCGCAAGCCCGACGGGTCTGATGTGTGGGTCTTCAACGGATCGGAGATCCCCAACGTGGGGCTCAACGCCGTCGCCGGGCGCCCGAAGGAGGAGTACGGCATCGAGCCGACCGCCTTCGACGAGATGCGTCCCGGTTGCTACGACATCGACGAGCGCGTCAAGGACATGGATGCGGGCGGCGTGCTCGGCTCGATGTGCTTCCCTTCCTTCCCCGGCTTCAGCGGTCGCCTGTTCGCAGCCGCATCGGACAAGGGCCTCGCGCTCGCCGTGCTGCAGGCCTACAACGACTGGCACGTCGAGGAGTGGTGCGGTGCGTACCCCGGGCGCTTCATTCCTATGGGCCTTCCCGTCCTCTGGAGCCCTGAGCTGGCCGCCGCCGAGGTGCGGCGCCTCGCGAAGAAGGGCGTGCACAGCGTCACGTTCACGGAGAACCCGAAGACGCTCGGTTACCCCTCGTTCCACGACGAATCGTGGGACCCGTTGTGGCGAGCGCTCAGCGACGAAGGCGTGGTGCTGTCCGTCCACCTCGGCTCATCCGGCCAGCTGGTGGTCACCGCGCCCGACGCGCCGATCGATGTGATGATCACGCTGCAGCCGATGAACATCTGCACAGCAGCAGCCGACTTGCTCTGGTCGCGGATCATCAAGGGGTTTCCCGACATCAAGATCGCGCTGTCCGAGGGGGGCACTGGTTGGATCCCGTACTTCCTCGACCGCGTCGACCGCACCTACGACATGCACCGCGGGTGGACCGGGCAGGACTTCGGCGCGAAGCTCCCGAGCGAGGTTTTCCGCGAGCACTTCCTCACCTGCTTCATCGCCGATCCGGTCGGGGTGCAGCTGCGAAACCTCATCGGCATCGACAACATCGCGTGGGAGTGCGACTACCCGCACTCCGACTCGTCGTGGCCCGAGGCTCCCGAGGAGCTGGCGCACGTGATGGCCGGAGTCAGCGACGAAGACGTCAACAAGATCACCCACGAGAACGCGATGCGCTGGTACTCCTTCGACCCGTTCGCGCATCGCTCGCGCGAGACATCGACCGTCGGCGCGCTGCGCGCCGGGGTGCCCGGCCACGACGTGTCCGTGCGCTCCTACGACAAAGGTCGATTCGAGCGAACCCACAAAGGCGCCGACCTCGGCAAGCTCGCGGAGAAGGCCTCGGCGTAGGCCGCCATGACGTTCTCGAGGCAATAAGTAGGCGCTCGCGCCACTTATTGCCTCGAGATCAACGCTTGTCGTAGGTGATGCCGCTTTGCTCGGCGTCCCATGTCGTGGCGGTGACGCCCTCCGCGCGCAGCTCGCGCTTGAGCACGCGCCCGACGGGCGAGCGGGGTAGCGCGTCGCGTAGCTCGATGTAGCGGGGAAGCGCGAAGTAGGGCAGCTGGTCTATGCACCAGCGGAAGATCCCCTCCTCGGTGACGCTCGCTCCCTCCTTCACGACGGCTGTCACCTTGAGATCGTCCTCGCTGAGCGCGCTCGGCACTGCGTGCACGGCGACGTCGGCGAACGACCCATGCGCCATCAAGATGCTCTCGACCTCGAAGCTCGAGATGTTCTCGCCCCTGCGCCTGAGGTAGTCGGCCTTGCGGTCGACGAAGTAGAGGTACCCCTCGTCGTCGATCCGCCCGACGTCGCCGGTGTGGTACCACCAGTTGCGACTCGAGCCCACCGTGACCTCGGGTTGACCCCAATAGCCCTCGAACATCACGTGTGGACGCTTCGGTCGCAGCACGATCTCGCCGTCGCTGCCACGCGGCACCTCGTCATCGTCATCGTCGAAGACCCGCACGTCGAAGTACTCGGCGTTGATCACCCCAGCAGCGTCGGGCTTGTTCGAGACACCGGGCGGCTGCCACGAGGCAAGGCTTGCCTCGGTCGTGCCGTACGCCCCGCTGAACGTCTCGACCCCGAAGCGCTGCTTGAGCACGGTGTCGACCTCGACCGGGAGCGGGGCCGCACCGATCAGCCGGAGCGTCGTGTTCGCCTCGGCACGCCCCGAGCTCGGCATCTCGGGGCGCTCGATGTCGTGCGCCAGCAGGTAGGCCATCGTCCCGAGCGTCGACGTGATCGTGGCACCGGTTCGATTCATCTGCGCCCAGAACTGCGAGACCGAGAAACGCATGTCGATCGCGGCTCGCCCGCCGTAGATGAGCGCACCGCACACCGCAGTGGTGAGCGCGTTGAAGTGAAAGAGCGGCAGGGGTGTCCACACCACGTCCTCGGGGGTGCGTCCCCAGCAGATGCCGATCTGGCGTGCGAGCGCCGCGTGGTAGGCGTGCGAGAGCATGCAGCCCTTCGAAGGGCCGGTCGTGCCGCCGGTGTAGATGAACGTGCCGAGGTCCTCGGGGCGGATCGTGACAGCGGGATCGTCGTCAGCGCATTCGAGCGCTGCGGTCCAGCGGTGGACCGCAGCGCCAGTGAACCGTTGGAGGTCGCGCTCGAGGTCGGCGTCGGGCTCGACCCCGTCAGAGCCGTCGTCGACGACGACGACGTGCTCGAGCTCTGGCAGCTGACCGATGACGGCTGCGGCGCGCTCGAGGAGGTCGCGCTGCACGACGAGCACGCGCGAGCCCGAGTCGGCCAACTGGTGACGCAGGTAGGCGCCCTTGAACGCGGTGTTGATCGGCACGGCGATGGATCCGCCGCGCACGGCGCCGAACCACGCCAGCAGAGCGGCCGGCGAGTTCTCGATGAGCGTCGCAACCCGCTGACCTTGCCCGCCACCGAGATCAGCGAACGTCGTGGCCAGCCGGTTGGCCTTCGAGCGCACATCGGCCGCGGACAACTTCGTCCCGCAGATGTCGAGATACTCCGCGCTCGGGTCGGAGTCGAGCCGAGCCTCGAGCAGCCCGGAGATCGTCGATGTCTCGCCCCGCCGCCAGACAGCGTCAGCCACGACCGCATTGAACCACAGATCTTTGGATTGAACCGTTGTTCGAAGTACATCGATGACGACGCGTTAGCTTCTCGGCCGTGCCGATCACCTGCGACGTGCCGCCGGCGTCCGATGACCTGCCGGCCACGATCCCAGCCGCGATCGATCGTGCCGCGAAGCTCTTCGGCGACCTCGAGGGCCTCGTCGACGGCGACGTTCGACTCACCTTCGCCGAGCTGGCGGCGAGGGCCGACGAGATCGCTGCGGCGCTCATCGCGACGGGTGTCGCCCCCGGCGACCGCGTCGCCATCTGGGCGCCGAACTGCGGGGAGTGGGCGTTCGCCGCCATGGGCGCACACCGCTGCGGCGCGGTCGTCGTGCCCCTCAACACCCGATTCAAGGGTGAAGAGGCCGCCTACATCCTCGAGCGCTCGGGTGCCCGGCTGCTCTTCACCGTCAGCGACTTCCTCGACACCGACTATGTCGCGCTGCTGCGCGCCACGCCCGCGCCTGCGGCGCTCGAGGAGATCGTCGTGCTCCGCGGCGCGTCGAACGCAGGGACGACGACGTTCGCTGCGTTCCTCGAGAGGGGACATTCCATCGACGCGGCTGACGTCGCGTCGCGCGCTGCCGCGGTGCAACCCGGCGACCTCGCCGACATGCTCTTCACGTCTGGGACGACGGGGAGGCCGAAGGGCGCCATGCTCGGCCATGGCGCATCGGTGCGTGCCTACGACTCGTGGGCCACCGTCGTCGGGCTGCGCGCTGGCGACCGGTACCTGATCATCAACCCCTTCTTCCACGCGTTCGGTTTGAAGGCGGGCATCCTCGCGTCGATCCTGAAGGGGGCGACGATCATCCCGCACGCGGTCTTCGACGTCCCGTCGGTGATGCGACGCGTCACCGACGAGAAGGTGACGATGCTGCCGGGGCCCCCCGCGATCTACCAGACGATCCTCGACCATCCCGACCTTGCCCAGTTCGACATGTCGTCGTTGCGCCTCGCGGTCACCGGCGCCGCAGCTGTGCCAGTCGAGATGATCAACCGCATGCGCGCCGAGCTCGCGTTCGAGACCATCGTCACCGGGTATGGGCTCACCGAGATGACCGGCATCGCGACGATGTGTCGACACGACGACGATCCCGAGACCATCTCCACGACCTGTGGGCGACCCATCCCTGGTCTCGAGCTGCAGGTCGTCGACGATGACGGCAACGACCTCGGTCCTGGCGAGCAGGGCGAGGTGCTGTTGCGTGGCTACAACACGATGCAGGGCTACTTCGGCGACGACGAAGCGACCGCTGAGACCATCGATGCGGGTGGCTGGCTGCACACCGGAGATGTCGGCGTCGTCGATGAGCGTGGCAACCTCCGCATCACGGATCGCACGAAGGACATGTTCATCGTCGGCGGCTTCAACGCCTACCCCGCCGAGATCGAAGGCGCGCTCATCGCGCACCCCTCGGTCAGTCAGGTTGCCGTCGTCGGTGTGCCCGACCATCGCCTCGGCGAGGTCGGCGTCGCCTTCGTCGTCGCCCGCCCGGGCATGACGGTCGACGAGGAGGAGATCGTGGCCTGGTGCCGCGAACGGATGGCCAACTACAAGGTGCCGCGGCGCGTCGAGGCCATCGAGGCGCTCCCGATGAACGCGAGCAACAAGGTCCAGAAGTTCCTCCTGCGCGCCAAGGCCGCAGCCGAGCAGTGAGCCTCGACGTCGACGGGCTCTTCCGCCTCGATGGGCGCGTCGCCGTCGTCACCGGCGCAACGCGCGGCATCGGTCGCGCGATAGCCGAGGGCTTCGCGGCAGCAGGAGCCAAAGTGGTCGTCGCGAGCAGAAAGGCCGAGGCGGTGACCGAAACCGAGCGAGCCATGACGGCCGACGGCTACGACGTGCTCGGGGTGCGCTGCCACATGGGAGAGCTCGACGATGTTCGCAACCTCGTCGCCGCCACCGTCGCGCGCTTCGGTGGCATCGACATCATCGTCAACAACGCAGCCAACGCGCTCACGGAACCGATCGGCGCCTTCAGCGAGGCGGCCTTCGACAAATCGGTGGCGGTCAACGTCAAGGGCCCCGTGTTCCTCGTTCAAGAGGCCCTCCCCCACTTGCGCGCCTCGCAACACGCGTCCGTGATCAACGTCGTATCGGCAGGCGCGTGGCTGTTCTCCGCCTTCGTCGCGATGTACGCGGCAAACAAGGCTTCGATGGTCTCCTACACCAAGTCGTTGGCAGCGGAGCTCGCTCCGATGGGCATTCGCGTCAACGCGCTCGCCCCTGGCACCGTCGACACCGACATGGTGCGCGCCAACGGCGAAGAGGCTGCGAAGCACATGGCGAAGGCTTCGCTCATGCGCCGCGCCGCCGACGCCACCGAGATGATCGGCCCCGCGTTGTTCCTGGCATCCGACGCGTCGAGTTTCGTCACCGGCACGTCATTGCATGCCGACGGCGGCCTCGTCGCTCGCTGAGCCCCGTTCAGGAAGCGGCGCGAGAGGCTTCGACGGGGACGTTGACCCAACCGCGAACGGTTGAGGTGTGCAGACGCTTCGCCCGGGAGTGATCGACGTCCCAGCTAGGGAAGCGTCGGAGGGTCTCCTCGAGGGCGATGCGGCCCTCCATGCGCGCCAACGCGGCACCGAGGCAGAAGTGGATGCCATAGCCGAACGACACGTGATGGTCGAAGTTGCGATGGATGTCGAAGCGATCGGCGTCGGCATAGTGGCGCTCGTCGCGTCCTGCCGACGCCGTGATCAGCAAGACCTTCGAACCAGCAGGGATCACTGCGCCGTGGGCTTCCACATCGTGGTTGGTCCATCGACCCTGGACCGGCGAAGGGGCCTCGTAGCGCAGCAGCTCCTCGATCGCGTTGGGGAGCATCGCAGGGCTCTCGGACAGCTCGGCGCGCTGGTCAGGGTGGGCGGCGAGGACCACGGCCGACCAACCCAGCAGGCGGGCGACCGTCTCGGTGCCGGCGCTGATGAGGAGGTTCGCGAACGAGGCTGCCTCCTCGGTGGTCAAGCAGCGCGTCACGCCGTCGTGGTCGTTGATCTCGGCGGCGACCAGGTCGCTCAGCATGTCGTCGCGCGGCACGGCGGCGCGCTGGGTGAGCTGATCGATCAGGTACGCGTGCAGCTCGAGCTGCGCACCGAGCGAGACGTCGTTGACCATCCCCCGCTCAGGGTCGAGGTGGAACACGGTGTCGATGAGCTCGCGGACACGAGTTTGATCGGAGTCCGGAACACCCAGCAGCGAAGCGATGACCATCGCAGGAAGACGAGCGCCGAAGTCCTGCACATAGTCGAACACGCCGGTGCCGAGGTGCGGGTCGAGCAAGTCGGCGCACAGGTCGCGGATGCGGCCTTCGAGCGCGGCCGTTCGTCGGGGCGTGAACGCGCGCGACACGAGCGAGCGCATCGTCGTGTGGTCGGGCGGGTCCATGAAGATCATCATCGAAGTGCGGTAGCGCCGCGGCGACATGAGCTCGAGGACCGTGCCGTGCTCGGAGCTGAACGTCTTCGGGTCTCGATGGGCTGATTCGATGTCCTCGAACCGCGACAGCGCGTAGAAGCCGTGCTTGTCGTTGCGGTACAACGGGGCTTCGTCGCGCAGACGTCGCCAGATCTCGTAGGGATCGCTGTCGATCTCGGTGTCGAACGGATCCCAGTAGACGTCGGCCATCAGCGTTCCCTCATGGTGCGAGCTGCCTCGAGCCACCCCACGCGATCACGGGGCCGGCAACGTCGATCATTGCCTGTCGCTGGGCGCTATCGGTGGCGAGCGTTGCGGTGGTGGGCCGGTCGACCACCGCCAGCTCGCGCAAGCGTGCGGTGTGGGCTTCGGCATCGAGCAGCTCGCCATCGTCGCACCACACCTCGACGCCGATACCGACGCCAAGCGAGCGCGCCGCTTCGAGGACAGCTTGCGTGGCCGTGTCGAGCGCGTCGACGGCTGTGAGCACCGGACGTAGAGGCCTCAGCAAGCGCGCGACCAGCGTGCATGCTGCCGCGAAGCCTTGCATCGGCGCGGCGGGCACGATCGCAGCGCCCGGCTCCGTCGTCGCGAACGTGCGGGCGATCCAGTAGCCGGCCCAGCCGGGGTCGCCGGCCACCATCCCGCCCACGGAGCCGATCACTGTCGCGTACCCGAGCGTCGCTCGCGTCGGAGCCAACGGGGTCCCCATCGCGGTCCATCCCGCTTGTGTCACTGCCGCGAGACCCGTGCGAAGCGGCGGCGCCTGCGGGATCGAGTGAGGACGCTCGAGCAGCTCGGCCGCAGCGCCGAGTTGGTCGGGCGCCAGCTCGATGTGCGGTGCCAGTTGCCAGCGCGCAGCCGAGGCCTCGGCTTCGTCGGTGCCGGTCGCGATGATGAGGTCGGCAGCCGCGAGCCCGCCGAGCTCGAAGTCGCGTTGCTGCAGCCCGATGGTGGCGAGGTGGTGGTGCGAGCGCCAGTCGAAGACCCCCTTGGCGCCCCAGGTGTTCAGCACGCCGAGTGAGCCGGCCGTGGCCAGCGCATGCAGACCCTCCACCATCCCCTGCGCGACGACCCCGGGCCCGGCGAGCAGGACCGGCCGCACAGCGGCGGCGATGCGCGCGATCGCAGCTGGGTCGACCTCGTCTCGATGCTCGGGCGCCGGGTCTGCGTTCGCGGCGTCGAGGTCGAGCGCATGACCGTGCACCGCGATCGTCTCGCCATCGACCACGCCGGCCGCCCGCCCGGTGACCCGCTCGTGGGCCGCGGCTAGCAGGGCGCCGAGCGCGGCCGAGGTGACGGGAACGACCGGCAGCCCGGGCCATCGCGACCCGTACAGCGCGTCGACGCCGGCGTGGGCCAGAGCCTGTCTGACGCCGGTCGGGGTGCGGTCCACGAGGCGCGTACATTACGCGTCTACGAGCTGAGGGGGTCAGGTGGCCGAGGGGCCCGACATCGCGATCACGAGCGGAGCGTTCTGGGGTCGCAACCCCCACGCCGAGCTCGCCTGGCTCCGCGCCAACGACCCGGTGCACTGGGACGAGGCCGGCGGTATCTGGGGGGTGGCGACGTACGCCGACGTGCGCGCCGTCTCCAAGCAGCCCGAGGCATTCTCCAATGCGGGCGGGATCCGGCCCGACGCCCCGCCGATCCCGATGATGATCGACATGGACGACCCCGACCACTTGCGGCGCCGGAAGCTGGTCAACAGCGGGTTCACGCCTCAGCGGGTGCGCGACCAGGAGCCCCGCATCATCCAGGTGGTCGACGGGCTCATCGACCAGGTGTGCGAGCGAGGCGAATGCGACTTCGTCCGCGAGTTCGCTGCGTGGCTCCCGCTTGTCATGATCGGCGACGCGCTCGGCGTGGAGGCGGCTGATCACCCCGAACTGTTGCGCTGGTCGGATGACCTCATGCGCGGCCAGGGCCAAACCGACGACGCGTTGGTGTTGAGCATGATCAACGCGTTCGAGGGCTACACGACCTACATCGGCGGGGTCATCGACGACCGGCGCCGCTGCCCGCGCGACGACCTCATGAGCATCCTCGTGCATGCCGAGGTCGACGGCGACAAGCTCGGCCACGACGAGCTCATCCATGAATCGCTGCTCCTGCTCATCGGAGGCGATGAGACCACCCGGCACGTCATCACGGGCGGGATGTACCAGATGCTCGCCAGCGGCGAGCAGTGGGACAAGCTGCGCGCCGACCGCTCGCTGGTCGTCTCGGCCGTCGAGGAATCGCTGCGTTGGGTGAGCCCGATCAAGAACATGGCTCGCACCGCAACCCGCGATGTGCAGCTCCATGGCAAGGCCATCGAGCAAGGTCAGAAGCTGCTGCTGCTGTACCCCTCGGCCAACCGCGACGAGGCTCAGTTCGATGACCCGATGACGTTCGACGTCACCCGCGCTCCCAACGACCACGTTGCATTCGGGTTCGGTCCCCACTTCTGCCTCGGTGCGGCGCTCGCACGCCTCGAGCTGCGCGTTGCCTTCGACCGGCTGATCGAGCGCCTCCCCGACATCCACCTCGTCGACGAGACCGAGCCCGCCTTCCGGCCCGCAAGCTTCGTCAGCGGGTACGAGTCGATGCCTGTCGCGTTCTCTGCCACGGCGCCGAAGCCGGCTGGGCACTAGTGGCGAGCATCACCGGAAGGACAGCGCTCGTCACCGGCGGCGGCAGCGGCATCGGGCTCGGCACCGCGGCGCGCCTCGCGGCCGATGGTGCAAACGTCGCGATCTGCGGGCGTACCGAGGCGAAGCTCCTGGCCGCCGTCGACGCCATCGCCCCGGGCGCGGGAGACGGCGGCTCGATCCGCTGCATCGTGGCCGACGTGACGATCGAGGAGCAGGTCGAAGCTGCAGTGGCCTTCGCCGCCGAGCCAACAGGAGCGCTCGACATCCTCTTCGCCAACGCGGGTGGCTCGATGCACATCGGCTCGTTCGAGGGTTTCGACGTCGAGGCCGTACGCGCCACGGTCGATCTCAACCTCGTCGGCACGATGTTGTGCATCAAACACGCTGTGCCCGCCATGCGGAGAGCAGGCGGCGGATCGATCGTCGGCATGTCATCGGGCGCCGGCGCGTTCCCCCACCGCTTCCTCTGGGCGTACGGCGCGGCGAAAGCCGGCATCGACATGCTGTGCAAGAGCGCGGCCGACGAGCTGGGCGCCGACGGCATTCGCGTCAACAGCGTGCAACCGGGCATCGTCGACGACGAGCTCATGTCGTTCATCACGGCGGGCGGGCCCCTCCTCGACGACTACATCGCCGGCATGCCGATCGCGCGCGTCGGCACCGTCGAGGACATCGCGGAGGCCGTGCGCTTCCTCGCGGGTCCTGAGTCGTCGTGGATCACCGGCATCAACCTGCCGATCGACGGCGGCCATCACTTGCGCCACGGCCCCGACTACTCGCTCCTTTTCAGGTAGCGGCCATGGCGATCGAGCGCATCCCCTACGACGAGATGGCGATGTTCCAGGAGAACGCCGAGGAGTTCGGGCTGCCGTACGCCTCGCCTCCCGTCGTGCACTGCACATCGGTCGATCTCGAAGCTGGTCGCCAGCTGAGCGCGCTGGTGTGGGGTGACGGCGAAGCCGAGCTCGTCTTCTTGCACGGCGGGGCGCAGAACGCGCACACATGGGACACCGTGGCCATGGCGCTCGATCGCCCGCTCGTCGCGATCGACCTCCCCGGCCACGGGCACTCCGACGGTGGGCGCAACGGCTACCTCGACGTCGCTGCCAACGCCGACGACGTGGCTGTCGCCATCCGGGCTCTGGCGCCCCGAGCCAAGGTCGTCGTCGGCATGTCGCTCGGCGGCGCTACGGCCCTCGCGCTGGCCGGTGCGCACCCCGACGTCGTTCGATCGATCGTGCTCGTCGACGTGACCCCCGGCGTCGACGGTGACAAGGCAAAGCAGATCATCGCGTTCATCAACGGGCCCGAGAGCTTCCCGAGCTTCGAAGAGATCCTTGCCCGCACCATCGAGTTCAACCCGACTCGCACCGAAGCATCGCTTCGGCGCGGCATCCTGCACAACGCGGTGCAGCTCGATGACGGCTCGTGGGTGTGGCGCTACGCCCGCCATCGCGGCGCGCAGCCGACCACCACGAGCTCCCCTGATCTGCTCGACTTGTGGGAGGTCGTGTCGGGCCTCGATGTGCCTTTGATGCTCGTGCGCGGGATGCGTCCCCAGTCGGTGGTCGTCGACTCTGACGAAGCCGAGCTGCTGCGGCGCAAACCCGAAGCCCGAGTCGAGCACGTGACCGAAGCAGGTCACAGCGTGCAAGGGGATGCACCTCTCGAGCTCGCAGCGCTCATCGAAGACTTCGTGCGCCGTCAGCGCTGATCCTGCTCGGCGCGACGACGGAGTCGGAGAGCCGCGAAGCCGGCAGCAGCGGCGACAGCAGCTGGGCCGAGCGGCGCAACGTTGCCCGTCGCCGGAAGCGAGCCCGGCGATGGTGCTCCTGAAGCATCCGCCCCGCCGCCCTGTCCTGCCCCCGTCTCTGCGCCGGCCACGCTCGGCTCCCCCGTGCCGGCGGCGTCGGGCAGACCGGGGTGGTCGGATGTCGCGAAGAAGGAGTCGTCGAGCGACGACACGCAGCTCACCGGTGTCTGGACGAGGATCTCAGCGAGCGATGGCGCTGCGATGGCCGGCACCGACAGATCCGCGACGCTGCCGAGGACATCGGAGAGCGGGTCGGCGACCCGATCGCGATCGGTCAGGCGATCGAGCCCGAAGCGGTCCTGCAGCCACGCGTTGATCGAGCAGTGCTCGTAGGTGCGATGGCTGACGAAGCCTCGCTTGGCCCAGGGGCTGATGATGAGCGACGGCACCCGTTGGCCGAGGCCGTAGCCGTCGACGCTCGGCGGCACCACGTGGTCGTAGTAGCCCCCCGCCTCGTCATAGGTGAGGATCAGCATCGTCCGCGACCACGCCGGCGATCGCATGACCGCGTTGATCACTGCCAACGAGAAGCCGACGCCCCACGGCTGCGGGAACAGCGGGTGCTCCGACACGAAGTTCTCGGGGCAGATCCACGAGACCGCCGGCAACGCGTCGCTTTGGCACGCGAGCTCGAACTCGACGATCGTCTTCAGCGTCTTCGCCCACATCAGCGGCTTGGCCCTGATCGTCGAGAAGAACGCCAGCGAGTCGTAGTCCTCGCCCGCAGCTGTCTCGCCGAGGTTGCCACCCGGGAAGGTGTAGACGGCCCAGGGAATGCCCTTGTCCTCGAGGCGATCGGCCATCGTCGGCCAGTCGTAGTCGAGCCCCGGCGCGGGGTTGTCGATGTGGCCACCGGCCTGGCTCGAGAACAAGAAGAGCCGGTTGGGCACCGTCGGCCCGAGCACCGAGCAGAACCATCGGTCGCAGAGGGTGAAGCGCCTGGCGAGCTGCCAGTAGCCGGGGATGTCCGCTTCCCCGTAGTACCCCATCGTCCAGGGTCCGTCATCGGCGACAAAGCCGTCCATGGCCCCGTCGTGGAGCTTGGCGTGCGTGCCCTCCCACGAGTGGTCGGGGTCGGCGCTGCACGCGTCCGTGATGCGAAACGGCGCGACGGTGCCCCCCTTGCCGTCGGGCAGCGCGATGCCTGTGGGGAAGCCATCGGCTTCAGGGAAGCCGCCGAAGTAGTGGTCGAAGCTTCGGTTCTCCTGACAGAGGATCACGACGTGGTCGATCGGCGAGGAGGCTGCGCGTGCCGCGGCCGAGCGCAGCAACGAGAACGCGATGGGCGCTGTCGCTGCCGCGCCGAGCAGGGACCGCCGCGTGATCCCCCCGGATTGCACCGATGGAGCGTAGAGCGGGTTTGACAACGCTTCCCAACTGCGGCCGACTGGTGCGATGACAGCGACCTTGACATGGGAGGCCCCAGCCAAGGGAGATTGGCGTGGGTTGCACGACCACTTCCCCCGTGCTGTGACACCCGAGTACGAGATGCTGCTGCGCCAAGGCATCGAGCAGGGCGAGGCAATCTGGATGGAGCGCTACGGGATGCCTGTGCGCACCTTGCAGCCCGAGTTCATCCACGGTCGCGTGTTCGTGACAGCGGCCCCGCTGCTCGGCCCTGCCACGAACCGCTTCCCGCCAGCGTTCCTTCTCAAGCTGGCCCTCAAGGTCGTGCCGATCTTTCGCGCCCGGGTCGCCAACGCCCGCAAAGCGGTCGCCGAGCACATCTGGCTCGACGAGACCCGGCACTGGTTCGAGGTCGAGCGCGGCGAATGGCAGAAGCGCAACTCCGCCCTCGACGTCGTCGAACCTGATGCGCTCGACGACGGAGCGCTCATCGAGCACCTCCTCGAGGTCCGCGACAACGTCTACACGGGCTACCGCGAGCACTTCCGCCTGCATGGAGCTGATCTGATCCCCATCTGCCGCTTCCTCGGCCGGGCGATCGACTGGGGCATCGATCCGATCGACGCCTCCGCCCTCCTTCAAGGATCGTCGCCGGCCTCGACGGGCGCCGGCGCGCTGCCCGCGTGGCGCCTCGTCACCGGTTACGACCTCGACGAGCTGGCGGCGGCCGAGCTGCCCGTGCGTCGCGCGCCGGAGTCCGCCAGGCCCGCAGTCGAGCCCGACCGTGAGCTGGAGGAGGGGTTGCGCGCCGCCGTCCCCGCGTCGGATCGATCGGAGTGGCAAGAGCTGCTCGACGAGGCCCGGGCCACCTACGGCTTGCGCGACGACAACGGGATGCTCACCGCGGCTTGGCCCGCGGGGCTTCTCCGCCGGGCGATGCTCGAGGTGGGCGAGCGTCTCACCCGACGCGGCTTGCTCGACGAGCCGAAGCTGGCAGTCGAGCTCAACGTCGACGAGCTCGTGAGCGCCCTCGTCGATGGCACCACGTCTGCGACATCGAGAGCCACGCCGCGCCGTGCCGAGCGCCGTCGCCTTTCCGCTGAGGCTGCACCAGCGATGCTGGGGGTCGCCCTCGACATCCCGCTCGCGGCACTACCCGAGGGCATGCGCTCGATCGCGGCCGCGCTGATCACGATGCGCGACCTCGGCACGACCCCGGCCGGCGCCCGCGAATCGCTACGCGGCGCCGGCATCGGGACTGCGACCGCGACTGGGCGAGCCTGCGTTGCCCACGACCCGTCCGAGGCGCTTGCGCGCTTCGAGCCCGGCGACATCATCGTCACCGCAGGGACGTGCCCAGCGTGGAACGCGCTGCTCGCCGTGGCAGGCGCAGTCGTCACGGAGGAGGGCGGCCCCCTGTCTCACGCTGCTGTCATCGCTCGCGAGGTGGGCATCCCGGCGCTGATCGGCACGGCCGATGCGATGGCGCGCATCCCCGACGGCGCGATCATCGTGGTCGATCCCGTTGCTGGGGTCGTGCGCATCGAAAGCAGCTGAGCTCGCCTGCCGGGGCGACCGCCGCGACACCCTGCTGCGGCCTGTAGCCCTCGTTGCAGGGTCAGACGCCGGGCTTGCCTTCGCCCTCTTGGGCTGCGCCGCGCTCGATGGCGTCCTTGTAAGCCTCGGCGACATCGGGATCGACGGCGCCGGCGCGGCCTGCGGCAGCCTCCTCCTCGGCGGTCGGCGCGTCATCGGCGCCGTGGTCGTCGCCCAGCGCAGCACGATCCTCACGGATCGTGTCCTTGCTCGGTGTGGTGGCTGGGGCCACGCGTTCGCCGACCTTGCGGCTGTCGTCTTGATCGGTGCGGTTCTCGGCCATCGCGCTAGCGACGCCCACGACCGGCGCGGATACCCCAGGCCGCGACGAGGAAGATCAAGAAGACAGCGATGAGGAATCCGATGAAGCCCATGGGGCACCTTGCCTTTGCGTTTGGCCAGTTACCCGCCTGTCGCGGGTACACCAAGGGCTTCCCCCGGCGGCGGGTTCTCAGACCCCGAGAGCGTCTCCTCACCCCTTCACGAGGCGCGACATGAGCGTGTGACCGGGTCGGGCAACGCACGCTGCGGTAGCGGCCTCGGAGTAGGTGCCACCAGGGCCGTCGAGCGCTGAGTCGACCAGCAAGTACGGCACGGAGTCGCTCGTGTGGGTCTTGCGCGCGACGGGCGTCGCGTGGTCAGGCAGCAACAGGAGCCGCCAGGGCCCGAGCGCGTCGAGGCCAGGGATGAGCTCGGCCAGGATGCGGCTGTCCCAGGCTTCGAGGGCGTTGACCTTCTCGCCGAGGTCACCCGCGTGGCCGGCCTCGTCCGTGGCCTCGACGTGGATCACGAACAGGTCGGCTCCCCCGGCCAGCGCGTCGAGCGCAGCATCACGCTTCCCCTCGTAGTTGGTGTCGTACCAGCCTGTCGCGCCCTCGACCTCGACAGAGCGGATGTCGGTGAGCACGCCGAGCCCACGCACCAGGTCGACGGCCGTCACCAAGGCCGCGTCGAGGCCGTGCAGCTCGCGGAACGACGTGAGCTGGGGTTGGAAGCCCTGGCCCCACAGCCACACTTGGTTGGCGGCGACCCCGAACGGCTCGACGATCGACCGCGAAGCGTCCATGACGGCTTGCAGCTTCGGGGCGGCCGGACCGGTCGGCCAGACGGCTGGCTTGTCGGTGAGGTCGTGGGGCGGGGCGCACTCGGCGTCGACCCAGTCGGCAGGCGTCACGAGGATGTGGCGGTACTGCACGCCGGCGTGGAACTCGATGCCCGAGCCGGCGCCGCGTCCGAGCTGCGCATCGAGCGCTGCGATGATCTCCGCGGCCTCGGGCGACGAGGGGTGCCCGCCGGCGAAGTCCACCATCGTGGCGTCGGGCCCGACCGTGACGAGGTTGCACCGGTAGGCGACGCGGTCCGGGGGGAGCTTGAGGCCCAGCGCAGCCGCCTCGATCGGGGCGCGGCCCGTGTGGAAGCGCACCGGGTCGTAGCCGAGTATCGACATGTTCCCGACATCGCTGCCCGGCGCCATGCCCGGCGGGATCACCGCGGCTCGGCCCACCTCGCCGCGAGCGGCCAACGCGGCGAGGTTCGGCATCGAAGCGGCCTCGAGGGGGGTGCGCCCATCGAGCTCGGGCACCGGCTCGTCGGCGCAGCCGTCGGGAACGCACACCACGTACTTCACGCGGCCAGTCTGGCGCAGCTCGCCGAGAACCCCGGCACGCGTTGCGACCCGAGGTCAGCCGAGCGGATGCGCGAGATCGAGCGGCAGCTGGTTCGAGTTGAACGGCTCGGTGCCGTTCGCCAGCGCGAGCCCGGAGAGCGCAGGAACGTGCGACCGGGCGTAGTCGATCTCGCGACCGATGTCACCGACGCCGTTGCTGACGACGAAGGGCACGCCGACCTGCAGCGTCGAGAGGATGCCGAGCGCCTTGCCGCTGCTGTCGAGGAACGGGCTGCCGGAGTCTCCGGGAATGCCGGGGCTGAGCGTGCTCACCTCATGCGACCAGCCACTTCCCGTGTCATCGAGGCCGACCCCGACCTTCGGGCTGAGCAGCGTGATCCCTTGGCGCAGCGACGAGTTGCCGTAGGAGTACAGGCTCCAGAACTGCGGCACCCCTGTCGTGTTGACGCCGACCGGGCCGCCCCAATGAGGTATCGACGGGTTGACGTTGGCCGCGTCGTTCGGGCTGAGCCGGACGAGCGCGAGGTCGTTGTAGGCACACGTGTCGGGGTCGCTCTCGCCTGCTGCCTGCATGGTCAGCCACGAGCTGTAGACGAGGGTTCCCTGCTCCGAGGCACCGCCGACCTCGACGGGGGTGCCGAGGGGTTGCGAGCCGGTGGAGCAGCCGTCGGTGTCGGTCTGCCCGCCGGTGCTCGCGCAGTGCGCGGCCTGGCCGATGTAGACATCGCCCCCGTTGGTGAAGACGAAGTTGGCCGTGCACTGCCCGTCGGACGTGATCGTCATCACGCCGGGGTGGATGGCAGCTGTCGCGGCCGGGGCCCAGCCTGCCGCTCGGCTCGTCGGCGCGACGATGAACAGCATCAAGGCGATGCCGGCAGCCAGAGCCGCAGCTCGAGTGGTGATACGCACGTCTTCCCCCGGAATGTCGGATTTCAGCTCGGTGGTCAGCGTAGACCGCGAACGCTCAGCTCAACCCTTCACCGCCGAGCGGATGAACTCCTGCACGAGGCGGACGTCGGCCCCGAGCACCTCGTAGCGCTCCGGGCGCTCGAGGGCCGCAGCGAGCACCGGCGGGATGGCGGGGCGCACGCCGGTGGCTTGCTCCACGGCGTCAGGGAACTTCGCGGGGTGTGCCGTCGACAAGCAGACGATCTGCTCGCCGTGACGCCGCAAGCGGCGGGCAGCGCCGATGCCGACGGCGGTGTGCGGGTCGATGAGGTAGCCGTGGTCGTCCCACACCCTGCGGATCTCTGCGAGCGTCTCGTCGTCGTCGATGCGGGCAGCCGCGAAGACATCGGGCGCGGCCGGTGCCTCGACGGAGCCGAGATCGCGGAAGCGCCGCTGCAGCTCTCCCGTCGCCGCGCCGTCGCGCTCGAGCAGCTCGAACAGGAGCCGCTCGTGGTTCGACGACACCTGGATGTCCATGCTCGGGCTGAGCGTCGACACCACCTGCTCGGCAGCGAGCGCCCCCCCGCCGGCCCAACGGGTGAGGATGTCGTTGCTGTTGCTCGCGATGAGAAGGCGCTCGATGGGGGTCCCCATCTCGCGCGCATACCAGCCGGCGAGGATGTTGCCGAAGTTGCCTGTCGGCACGCAGATGGTCGGCCGACCGCCCACCGCCCGCGCAGCTGTCACGTAGTAGGGGATCTGGCCGAGCACACGGGCCCAGTTGATCGAGTTCATGGCCCCGAGGCGCACGTCGTCGCGGAACGAGACATCGGCGAACAAGTCCTTGAGGAGATCTTGGCAGTCGTCGAACGTCCCCTCGATGGCGACGTTGTGCACGTTGGGCTCGTCGACCGTCGTCATCTGGCGCCGCTGGACCTCGCTCGTGCGACCGGCAGGGTGGAGCACGACGATCTCGAGCGCCGGGCGCCCGACGCAGGCAGCGATGGCGGCCGAGCCGGTGTCGCCCGACGTCGCGACGACGATGGTGCGCCGGTCACCCCTGCGTGCCAGCTCGGCGTCCATCAGACGGCCAACGAGCTGAAGGGCGATGTCCTTGAAGGCGAGTGTGGGTCCGTGCCACAGCTCCTGCACGGAGAGACCGTCACCGAGCTCGACGACGGGACACACCTCGGGGTGATCGAACGTCGCGTATGCGTCTGCGACGATCGATGCGAGGTCGGCGTCGTCCGCGAACGGCTGCATCACCGCGGTGGCCACGTCGCCGTAGGAGAGGCTGGCATCGAGGTCCGGCAGTTGCGGCACCGATTCGGGCACGTAGAGGCCGCCGTCGCGCGCGAGCCCCTCGAGGATGACGTCGCCGAAGCCCAACGTGGCAGCGTCGCCACGCGTCGACACGTACTTCATTGGATGACCCGCAACAAGGTGCCGACCCGGTCGACGGCTTCGAGGTCGCGCAGGTCGCGCAGGGTCGCCTGCACATCGGCCTCGAGTGCGGTGTGGGTGATGAAGATGAGGCGGGCCTCGTCGCCGAGGCCCTCCTGCTCCATCGCGCGGATCGACACCGCGTGGTCACCGAAGATGGTGGCCACCGCTGCGAGGACCCCGGGCCGGTCGGCGACCTCGATGTTGAGGTAGTACTCGCTCGAGACCTCGTCGATGGGGCGGATGGTGGCCTTGCCCAGCGTGCCGACCGATGCCGACGAGCCGCGCTTGAGGTTGACCGCAGCGTCGATCAAGTCGCCGAGGACGGCGCTGGCCGACGGCGCTCCTCCCGCGCCTCGCCCGTAGAACATGAGGTTGCCGACGGCGCCGCCTTCGATGAACACGGCGTTGTAGCTCTCACGCACGCTCGCGAGCGGATGGGCGAAGGGGACCATGGCCGGGTGCACGCGCACGCCGATCGCGCCGTCGCCGGCCTGCTCTGCGATGGCGAGGAGCTTGACGACGTAGCCGAGCCTGCGTGCGAAGGCGATGTCGGCAGCGGTGATGCCGCTGATGCCCTCGTGGTACACGTCGCCGGCAACCACATCCGCACCGAACGCGATCGAGGCGATGATCGCGGCCTTGGCACCGGCGTCGTATCCCTCGACGTCGGCTGTCGGGTCGCGCTCGGCATAACCGAGGCGCTGCGCCTCGGCCAGGGCTTCGCCGTAGTCAGCGCCTTCCTCTGTCATCTTCGTGAGGATGAAGTTGGTCGTGCCGTTGACGATGCCCATCACCCGCGTGATGCGTTCGCCGACCAAGCTCTCGCGCAGCGGGCGGATGAGCGGGATGCCACCCGCCACCGCAGCCTCGAAGAGCAGGTCGACGCCAGCGGTCTCCGCCGCTGCGAACAGCTCGGCCCCAGTGGTTGCGAGCAGCTCCTTGTTGCCGGTCACGACGGGTTTGCCTGCACGTAGGGCGGCTTCGATCAGCGAGCGGGCCGGCTCCATCCCCCCGATCAGCTCGACGACCACATCGATCTCGGGGTCGACCGCCAGCGATGCGGCGTCGGTGGTGAGGACGCCGTCGGCCAACTCGACCTCTCGCGGCGTGCTGGTGCTGCGCACCGCGACGCGCGTGACGGCGAGTCGCACCCCGGTGCGTCCTTCGATCTCGGCTTCGCGCTCCTGCAGCAGCTGGATGAGCGCCGTGCCGACGTTGCCGCAACCGAGGATGCCGACGCGTACGAGCTCTGCCATCGACTCGAACATACCGGGCGCCGCGGCGGGCCCTTCCCGAGTTCTGCTCCTCGATGAGTCAGACGTCGAAGCGCAGGAGGTCGTCCTCTGTCTCCCGGCGCACGACCAGGCGCGCATCGCCGTCTCGACAGAACACGACAGCCGGGCGCGTGACCTTGTTGTAGTTGCTGCCCATCGAGTGCCCGTACGCACCCGTGACGGGCGTGGCCAGCAGGTCGCCGACAGCGAGGTCGCCCGGGACGGCGGCGTCGCGGACGAGCAGATCGCCCGACTCGCAATGCTTGCCGACGACGGTCACGACCTTGTCACGCGGCGCGTAGGGCGCCCTGGGCAGGAAGGTCTCGTAGCCCGACCCGTAGAGCACGGGCCGGGGGTTGTCGCTCATACCGCCATCGACCGCGACGTAGGTGCGGATGTCGGGGATGCGCTTGATCGTGCCGACGGTGTAGAGCGTGACCGCTGCACCTGCCGCGATGGCCCGGCCCGGCTCGGCCGTGACCCTCGACGTGATGCCAGCTTCCTCGCACGCCGCGAGCACCGAGGCGCCCCATTGCGCGATCGTCGGCCCTTCCTCACCCTCCACGTATGCGACGCCGAGCCCGCCGCCGATCGACAGCTCAGGAAGGGCGTGCTCGTTCACGAACGGCGCGAGCACCTCGACGGCTTGATGGAAGAAGTCGGCGACGAACACCTGGCTCCCGATGTGCACGTGGATGCCGACGAGATCGACCTCGTCCATCGCAGCAGCGCGCTCGATGGCCTTGTCCGCGATCGCTTCGACGAGCGGGAAGCCGAACTTCGAATCGGTCTGGCCGGTTCGCACGAAGTCGTGTGTGTGGGCCTCGACCCCGGGCGTGATGCGCAACAGCACGCGCGGCTTTGGAGCGCCGTCGCCGACGAGCCGCTCGATGCGCCCGAGCTCGTCGTCGCTGTCGACGACGACGCGCCCGACGCCCAGGGCGAGGGCACGGGTGAGCTCGGCTTCGGACTTGTTGTTGCCGTGAAACACGAGCTGGTCTGCCGGGACACCAGCGCGCAGCGCGACATGCAGCTCGCCGCCGGTGGCGACATCGAGGTGCATGCCCTCGTCGTAGACGAGCCGAGCCATCGCGGTGCACAAGAACGCCTTCGTGGCGTAGGCGACCCCGCCGGGGAACGCTGCGACAGCCTCGCGACAACGGGCCCGAAGATGCTCCTCGTCGTACACGAACAGCGGGGTGCCGTGCTCGGCCGCGAGATCGCGCAGCGAGCAGCCGGCGATGCTGAGCCACCCGTCGCCGTCGAGCTCTGCGCTGTCGGGCAGGAGGTGGCGAGGGAGCACGCTCACCGGGGCACCATCACATCGTCTCCGGCGCCGAGACCCCGAGGATGTCGAGGCCGATCGCGAGGCCGATGCGGGCCGCTTCGACCAGCCACAGCCGGGCCTGGGTGAGCTCGGGTGCCACGTCGCCGATGACATAGCAGTCGTGGTAGAAGCCGTGGAAGGCCCCGGCCAGCTCGCGCACCCAGGTCGTGATCTTGTGCGGGGCGCGGTCGCGGCAAGCGATCTCCACGACCTCGGGGAGCTCGGCCAGCGAGCGCAACACGTCGAGCTCGCGCTCGTTGTCGAGCAGGCTGATGTCGACCTCACCGAGCGCGCCGCGCTCGACGCCTTCCTCAGCTGCATGCCGCGCGATGCCAGCAACCCGGGCGTGGGCCATCTGCACGTAGAAGACGGGGTTCTCCATCGAACGCGCGGTGATCACGTCGAGGTCGATCGTCTGCTTCGTGTCGAGCGACTGCAGGAGGAACGTGAGCCGCGCCGCGTCCTTGCCCGCCGCCGCAACGAGATCTTCGAGGAGGACCATCGTGCCCGCCCGCTTCGAGAGCCGCACCTCCTCGCCAGCGCGCACCAAGGACACCAGCTGGCCGAGGACGATCTCGAGCTCGTCTGCGCCGTGGCCGAGGGCCTGGACCCCAACCTTGAGTCGGGCCACGTAGCCGTGGTGATCCGCGCCCCAGACGTCGATGAGCAGCTGCCAGCCGCGATCGAACTTGTCGCGGTGGTAGGCGATGTCTGGCAGCAGGTAGGTCGGCTCGCCGTCGCTCTTCACGAGCACGCGGTCCTTGTCATCGCCGAACGCTGTCGTGCGCAGCCACACGGCTCCGTCCGCGTCGTAGACCGCGCCGCGGGCGCGCAGATCGGCGAGCGTCGCGTCGATGGCGCCCGAGGCGACGAGCGAGCGCTCGCTGAACCACGTGTCGAACTCGACACCGATCGCCGCGAGGCTGTCGGCGAGGTCGCGCTTCACGCGCTCGTAGCCCCATTCCGCGGGGTCGACGCCGTCGGGCATCTCGGCCGCCCACTCGCCGATGTAACCCCCCGCGTAGCCGTCTTCTGGCAACGCCGCTCCGGCCTTGCGCGCCGCGAGCGAAGCTGCGAAGAGGCCCATCTGCACACCGCGGTCGTTGAGGTAGTACTCGCGGTGCGGCTCGTAACCGCAGCGCTCGAGCAGGTTGCACAGCGCGTCGCCATAGGCCGCCCAGCGCCCGTTGCCAGCGTGAAGGGGGCCTGTCGGGTTGGCCGAGACGAACTCGACGTCGACCTTCGTCCCCGCACCGATGTCGGGACGCGCATAGCCGCGTTCACCTCCGGCGATGACTTCGCTGAGCACGTCGTGCAACCAGGTCGGGCGAAGTCGGAAGTTCACGAAGCCGGGGCCGGCGAGCTCGATCGACTCGACGTGCGGCGGCGGGGTGTCGCTCAGCTCGTCCGCAAGGGACTGCGCCAGCTCACGAGGTTGGCGCCCAGCTGCCTTCGCGGTGGCGAGCGCGACGTTCGAGGACCAGTCGCCGTGCTCGCGCCGCGTCGGGCGCTCGAGCGAGATCGAGGTCGGCGGCTCGACGCCGACCGCGACGAGCGCGTCGCGAAGGGACTGCTCGAGGACTGCGCGGATCACGGTGCCTCGTCGCTCTCAGGAAGGGCGGCGGGCATCGAGGAGACGGTTGACCCGGTCCACGAGGTCGAGCGGCTCGAACGGCTTGGTGATGTAGTCGTCGGCACCGGCGTCGAGCCCGCCGCGCACGTCGGCGTTCTGTGCCTTGGCCGAGAGCAGGATGATCGGGATGTCGCTCGTCGCAGGGTCGCCTTTGAGCTGGGCGACGAGCTCGATGCCCGACAGCTTGGGCATCATGATGTCGCTGACGATCAGGTGGGGATGCTCGCGCCGGGCGATCTCGACGCCTTCTTCGCCGTCGTGCGCGAGCAGCACGGCAAAGCCCTCCATGTCGAAGTTGACCTCGAGGAGCTTGCGGATCACGGGATCGTCGTCGACGACGAGGACCGTGCTGTCGGGCATCCGCTCGACCCTACTCGCCACCGCGATCGGGTCCGCCGGGGTTGTCGCAGCGATGCTCTACGGTGTCGAGTTGATGGCGTACGTCTTCTGGGTCGCGATCGTGGGGCTTTTCGTCGGCGCGCTCGGCCGGCTGATCGTGCCCGGGCGCCAGAAGATGGGTTGCCTCGCGACGATGGCCGCTGGCATCGCAGGGTCGATCGTCGGCGGCATCGTCGGCCGCACCCTGTTCGGGTCGAACTACGCGCCGGGCCTGATCATGTCGACGCTCACGGCCGCAGCACTCATCTACGTCTTCTTCCGCTTCACCGACCGCTGACGCAGGCTCCGCGACGCGAGGATCGACCAGCACGGCGATCGTGTCCCGAAGCTGAGCATGACTGAGCACCGCCTTGGCCAGGAGCGCCCCCGGGGCGACTCGAACGCCCGCACACGGCTCCGGAGTTTGGACCATGTGTGTCGCTGACGTGCTGCTCAGGAGGCATGCCGAGCTGGAGAACCTGAACGGGTTCTCCAGCCGGCATCTACTCACCAAGTGGCGCGAGGAGGACTCTTTCATGGGCAGGCCCTATCAAGACATCAAGATCTACAGCGTGCAGGACCGCCGCAACCAGCCGGCGGCGAAGAAGCCGTGGCTGGCGCGTTGGCAGGTCGATGGTCGGCAACGAGCGAAGTCGTTCCGCACTCGGTCCGAAGCGGAGCGCTTCCGGTCGCTCTTGCTGCAATCGACGACGACGGGTGAGCCGTTCGATGTCGCGTCGGGTGAGCCCGCGTCGTGGCTGCCGGGCCCCGAGGACTTCACCACCGCGGAGTGGGCGCGCCGTTGGCTGGCCGAGCAGTGGGACGAGTGGGCACCGCGCTCGCGACGGGCCGCGCTCGAGGCGATGAGTCGCTTCGTCACCTTGGCGGTTCCCTCGAGCGCGTCGGCGACGCCCACCGGGCTTCGCATCTACCTGGAGCGCGCGCTCGCTCCGGGCTGCGAGCAGCTCGAGGTCCGTTACGAGACCTGGCTCGCGCGCTGGTCGATCCCGCTGCGCGCGCTGAACAAGGCGATCCTGGCCGAGGTCGACCGCAAGCTCGCTGTCGGCATGACCGGCCAGGCCCTTGCTCCCGCCACCGCCGGCCGCTACCGCAAGATGCCCCGCACCTGCATCCGTCGTGCCGTCGCCCTCGACCTGATCCCCACCGACCCGTGGCCCCCCGATCCCCGAGGACGATCACGCCGCAAGGCGCTGCGGATCCGCAAGCACGTCGACATCCGGGCCCTCCCCGATCACGCCACCGTCGTGCGCGCCATCGACGCCATCGTCAGCCAACATCCCGGCTCGCGGAAGTACACGGTGATGACTGCTGTCGTCTACTACGCCGGGTTGCGACCCTCCGAGGTCGTCATGCTCCGACGTCGATCCCTTCAGCTCCCCGACAAAGGCTGGGGGTACATCCACGTCACCGAAGCCGACGTCGACAACGACGAGCAAGGACAGCCAGGCTCGATCCTTGGGCGTGAGCCGGAGTCGAGGATGCTGGCGGCGAAGTATCTCTCGAGCTCGTGGCGCAGCACCAGGATCTCGATCTCCTTCGAATCACGCCGACGAAAGCACAGGGTGACGAGCTCGACGACACGGCCGACGGCGAAGTACAGAACGACCACAACACACGGAGCTCCAAACCTCGGATCGATCGAGGAGCAGGCGACGATATCCGCCCGGTCTCGTCAGCGAACCCGCTGGTCGCCCCGCCCCGATCGACTTCTGGCACCCCACACGCCCGCGCCCACGGAGGTCATGACCAGTGTTCTGGCCACCTTGTAAGCGACATCGACGAGAACGCGACCGCCGTACTCCGTCCCCCCGGGGCTCGGCGACCGTCGACGGCTCCCCAGCTTGAAGGAGTCGCTCGGTGAAAGACTCGAAGCGCGCCTGCAGACGGCCACAAAGGAGTCGACATGTCTGACCACCTCCCTCAGATCTACATCTCGTTCCGCGACACGTACCCGGATGTAGCCGAGGCGCTGGATGGCCTTGGACAGTCGACGGAAGCGGCCGGCCCGCTCGATGAGGCCACACAACGGTTGGTCAAGCTCGCCCTAGCGGTGGGCAGCCTTGCCGAAGGGGCCGTCCGGTCAAACGTGCGAAAGGCCTTGGAGGCGGGCGACACCGCTGAGCAGATCACACACGTCGCGTTGCTCGCCATCACCACGTGTGGGTTCCCAACAGCCGTCGCGAGCTTGGGGTGGATCCAGGACGTACTCGGCCCAAGTTGATCGATCGACACGGTTGATTCACTGCACAGCCCTTTGGCAGCGCCACCGCACCTTCCGCGGCTTGGCGATCGCGTCGCCGGTTACCGCGACCCCGTCGACGTGCGTTCGATCTCCAGGCCGACCCCGTTGAAGGCGTGACATGCCCGAGAGCAGTTTGCGCGTCACGGGCACCGATCTGTTGAGCGCTGATTAGGGGCGTAGGTCTGGGGTCTCATGAAACGGCCAGGAGCCAGGGAACGACGAGGTGGCAAGGCCCGTCGCGCGCAGGATGCCGCCGATGGCGATGACGCTCAGCATGGCTGCGCTCAGCAGGACCCAGGCGTGGCGGATCTGCATGCCAGGCCGGTGGCCGGCGACTGCTTCCATGGCGGATGGCTGGCGGCGCCGGCGGATGGGGCTCGCTCCCGTCACCAGCAGCACGGTGCTGGCCGCGATGCCGGTCGAGTCGTAGAGGACGGGCAGCCAGGGAACGACGACGTAGTCCCAGCGGATCGCTGGCGGCGTGTGCTGGGCGTACACGTACATGTGGGCCCGCATCATGAAGAGCTGCGCAACCAGGTCGAATGCGACTCCGAAGGATAGCCCGACGAGCCCGGCGCTTAGCACGGGGTGAAGCGCGATCCAGTCCCGAAGGCGGGACCGCGCGAGCCGGCGATGGATGCCTCGGGCGATCAGGGCGCCGACGAGGAAGAGGAAGGGGTACCCGACGAAGATCATGACCGGTTCGATTCCCGGCGCGATGCGCACCCAGGGCCAACTCGTCGGGAAGTGGAGGAACTGCGGGTCGAAGATTGCCGTGGTCGCCCAGTTCCCGAGGGGATCGACCCACGCCACAGCGACGAGCGCGGCGAAGACGACAAGCGCCGGGTGCCACGCGCGATGCCGTGCAGACGCGACGAGGTAGTAGCCGAGGATGCTCGCGGAGACGACGAGGAAGAGGAGCGAGAAGATCGTCGGCCAGTCGGTCCGTCCGAGGAATGCCTCCCTCGTCACCGCCTGGCCGTGGGCGGCGGGAACGCCAAGACGAGCGTCACCAACGGCCCGCGTGGTCGCGGTGGCGAGGATGAACCCGGCGAGCACGGTCAGCAGCGCCGCGACACCTCCGATGAGGAACCATCGCCGGCGGGTCCCGTCGACCCGAAGCGACTTGTCGGGGGATGCCTCGGCGGCCTCCGCTGCGTGACGGGCGACCGTCTCCGTCATCTCGCCGCCGAGCTGCGTTCGATCTGCACGCCGACCCCGTTGAGGTGCGACATGCCGGAGAGCTGCTCCGCAGCCTCGGGGCGAGCCGCGGTGAGGAGGTTGTAGTTCACGCCGGCCTTTGCGTTGGCCCTCGTCCACCCTGCCTGATGACCCCATCCGTGGCTGAGGGTGACGGTGCCCGCCACGATCTCGTCGGTCACCGACACCGCCACCTCGAGCGCACCGTCGCGGGAGTTCACGCGCACGATGTCGCCGTCGTCGATCGCTCGAGCGGCAGCGTCCGCGGGGTTCATCTGAAGCGGGGCCTGCGTGTGACGGCTCGGGACGTTGTGCATCCAGGAGTTGTGCGAGCGGGATTCGCGTCGGCCGATGAGCCGGAGCGGGAACTGCTCGTCCATCGCAGGGGCGGCGAGGAGCCGCTCCAGCTCGGCCTCCATCTCCGGGTGCGCAAGGTGCACTTTTCGGTCCTTGTGCTTGACCTTGCGGCGCAGCACGCCGGTGGCCGGGTGCTCAGCGAGGACGATCCCGTGGGGCTGGGCGAGGATCTTCTTCAGGTTGAGGCCCTTTCGCCGCAGCCCGAACCAGTCTCCGTGACGGCCGGTACGGATCATCAGGTTGACGAGCTGCATGGGTGTCGGCCGGAAGAGGCCGAGGCGTGCGAGCAGCCGGGCGGACCGGAAGGCGAAGGGGCCGCCCAGGCCGAGGCGGCGGGACATCTCGTCGTAGAAGTGGTGCTCCTCGCGGCACTCGCCGGGCGGGTCGATGACCTTCTCCGTGGCCTGCACGAACGGCGTCGCCGCCCACTGCAGCAGCGTGGCCGGCATGTCTGCGCGCTCGAGGAACGTCGTGCCCGGCAGGATGTAGTGCGCGTGCTTTGACGTCTCGGTGACGTAGATGTCGAGGCACACGAGCAGGTCGAGGGCCTCGAGGGCGCGTTCGGTCTCCTCTGCTCCGGGCGTGGAGAGCACGATGTTGCCGGCGGCGACGATCAGCGCGCGGAGCTGGCCCGGCCCCGGCGTGGTGATCTCGGCCGGCATCGATACTGACGGTGCCAGGCTGGCGACGTCAGGCAGATCGCCGACGCGCGTCCGGTGGGTCCCGACCGACGCCATCCCGAACCGGGCCCCGAGCTCATCGAAGCTGATCGGCGGATCGCCGAACACAGCACCGCCGGGGCGATCAAGGTTCCCGGTGATCACGTTGAGCGCGTCGACCAGGAAGTTGGTGAGGGTTCCGAAGGAGCCGGTGCACACGCCCGTTCGCGTGTACGCGACGGCGCGTGGCGCGGACGCGAACGCCTTGGCGAGGGCCCGGATCTCAACCGCGGGCACGCCGGTGTGCTCTTGCGCGGCCTGGAGGCTGACTCGCTCGCACATCGCTCGGAGGCGGTCGACTCCGACGCTGGCCACGGCGATGGCGGCGTCGTCCTGGAGGCCCTCGCGAAAGACTTCGCCGATCATGCCGGCGACGAGCCAGGCGTCGGTGTCCGCTTGGACGGCAATGTGCTCATAGGCACGCGCCGTCTCGCTTCGCCGAGGGTCCACGACCACGACCCGGCCGCCGCCGGCGACCACGTTGTCGAGTCGCTGACGCACGCGCGGCACGGTCCACAGCGAACCCTTGGAGACCAGCGGGTTCGCTCCGAACATGAGCATGAACGTCGTACGTTTCACGTCGGGGAACGGGATCGGCAGGGGCGAGCCGTAGAGCAGGTGGCTGGCCACCATCCGGGTGTTGGTGTCCTGGGACCCGGCGGAGTAGAGGTGGTGCGAACCGAGGGCTGCGAGGAAGCCGGTGAGCCAGTACATGTGTCCCGTGTGCATGCCGGCGGGGTTCCCGAGGTACCCCCCGATCGAGGCGCCACCGCTGTCCGCAACGATGCGCTTGAGGCGGGACGCGATGTCGTTCATCGCCTCGTCCCACGTGCACTCCTCGAAGTCGCCTGGTCCGCCAACTCGGCGAAGGGGCCGGAGGACGCGGTCGGGGTCCGCCTGGATGTCCTTCATGGCGGCACCCTTGCTGCACAGGTAGCCCTCGGTGGCGGGGTTCTGCTTGTCGCCCGTGATGTCGACGACGCGGCCGTCGGCGACGGAGACGACCATGCCGCAGAGCGGTTCGCAGATGCGGCAGTAGGTGATGTGCTCGGTCACTGGGCCCGAGCCGTCAGGTCTCGCGCGGCGGCCCAGCGCGACAGGAGTCGGTCGGCTCGACAGCGCGCCGCCCGAATCGATGGTGTCCGCCTCTGTGTGCTCCTTCATCGCCATGTCAGCAGCCGGCGTCGGTCGTCTGGAAGCCGCGGAGCAGCGTGGCGGTTTGGTGGGCGGCGAGGTCGAAGGGCTGGATGGCTCCGCCCAGGGTGAGTGCACCGGTGTCGAGCCCGTCGGCGACGGCCTTGACGGCGGCGTTGACCGCCGGGTTCGCGCACGCGAGGGGTGCGAGCGCGACCCGCAGCTGGTCGATGCCGGCGGGCCCGTTGGTCGTGATCTGGGTGCTGGCCTGGTTGATGGCGTCGAGCACGGCGTGCTGTGCCTGGTTGGCGGGTGCGGGAAGGGATTGTGATGTGACTGCTGCTGATGCAACGCCCTTGAGGACGCCGGGGCCGATGGTCGAGCCGGTCTCGAACACGTCGAGAGTGCGGGAGATGACGGCCACCCTCGCCGGTTGAGCAGCAGGCGCCGGCGGCGCGCTGGTCACCGCAGCGCCGGCGGTGATGGCGGCGCCGATAATGCTGCCGGCGAGAGCGCCGGCTGCAGTGGCCATTCGGATGCGGCTGGCGCGGTTCACGAGGGAACCCTCCTTCGGTGTGGTTTGATCAGGCGCAGTCGAGCGGGGCGCCCGGGACGGACACGAATGTCTTGTTGCTGACGACGGCCGCGGAGTAGCAGAGGACCCTCGGCGAGGGCTGGCCGGGCGTGAAGTTGAGGGGATAGGTGAGGCCGTCGAGGGTCGTGCCGTTCAGGCCAGCGAGACCGTCGACGAAGTCCTTGGAGGTTGGGTTGCCTGCCGGCAGCGACGCGGCGGCCGCCTGCAGGAACCGGGCCGCGAGCCAGCCGGCCGCGAGGGTGCCGTTGACCGGCGAGCCTGGGAGGTACTGCGCGAAGGCGTCGGTCATGGTGACGATGCCCGGGACCCGGGCGTCGAACCACGGCGCCATCTTGGTGCCGACGACCGCGCCGTCGGCGTTCGGATTCACGGCCAGCTCCGGGCGGGCGAGCAGATCCGCGAGCCCGATGATCGGGTGGTAGCCCTGACGCGCGCAGGCATCAGCCAGCCGGTTGAGCGATGCCGTGTCCAGACCGTTGAGGATCCCCTCCGCTCCGGCGTTGCGGGCGTCGATGCAGATGCTCGTGAAGTCCGGTGTCGTGAGCGACGGGCGGGCGCGGTAGACGACCTGCAACCCGGTCGCTTGCTGGAGTTCGGGGCTGCTCCATTGCCGGTCGTAGTTGTCGCAGAGGCTGAAGTCGCTGCAGCTCAGGATCGCGATCTTCGAGAGACCCTTGGACGCAACGGCCTTGGCAAACCCGCGCATCATCGCCTGTGCGTTGGTGTCGCCGGTGGGGACCGCGGTGAGCACGTACGGGTCCTCGTAGGCCTTGTTCAGGCCCCCTTCCTGTCCGAACGTGGGCACGCCCACCGAATCGAGGTATGCGTTGTTGCCGCCGGGAGCGAGTCCAAGCGTGGTGAACGCGAAGGCGAGCACGTGGTCCTGCTCCACGAGCTGCTGGGCCTTGCTGTTGAACGTGGCCGGAGAACCGCCGTCGTCGGCGACGACGACCTTGACGCGGTGGTTGTTGAGGCCGCCGTGGTCGTTGACCCAGTTGCCCCACACCTGCACGGCGGTGGCGAAGTCCTTGACGTAGACGCCGACGGGGCCGTTGAAGGTGCCGAGTACGCCGATGGCGACCTCGGAGCCGGTGGCCGGTCCGGCGGCCGCCGGGGCGCCGGCTGCGCCTCCAGCTGAGCTATCGCCCGCGGCGGACGCGGCGCCGCCGCCGGTGGTGGCGCCTCCCCCGCCACTGACCACGCCACCGCCGGCGGTCGACGATGGCTGGGTCGTCGCGGTCGCGGCGGCGCCGGGGGCTCCCGCCGCGGTCGCGTTGGTGGTGGTGGAGCTCTGGACGTCGCCGATGAACGCGGCGGCGCGGAGCCGTTGGTCGCTCACGCGGGTGCCGCAGGCGGTCGCGACCAACAGCGCGAGGGCGCACAGGGCGAGCAGGCGACGGTTCGGCTTCATGATGGGCTCCTTGCGGGTTCGGTTTCGGTGCCCGCGTAGGCGTGGAAGATGCGCTCTTCGGAGAACTCGGCGGCCGGGCCGGCGGCGACGACGCTGCCGCGGTTGACGACGGCGACGTCGTCGGCCATAGCGAGGGCGCGATGGACGAACTGCTCGACAAGCACGAGTGCGGTCCCCTCCGCGCGGAGTCGCTCGAGGAAGCCGAAGATCTCGTCGACGATGTTGGGGGCGAGGCCCATGGACACTTCATCGAGTAGGACGAGGCGGGGCTGCTGCACATACGCCCGCGCGACTGCGAGCATCTGCTGCTCGCCGCCGCTGAGCGTGCCCGCCTGCTGGGCCAGGCGCTGCCCGAGCCGAGGGAAGGCCTCGACGGATCGTTCGATCGCCGCCGAGGCGGTTCCCTTGGGGGCCTGGAGGATGAGGTTGTCGCGCACGGTCAGCGACGGGAAGATGCCGCGCGGGTCGGGGATGTGGCAGAGCCCCAGGTGCACCCGCCGGTTGGGTGACCGATCGGTGACGTCCTCGCCGGCGAAGTGGACGTGGCCTCGTCGGGCGCGGAGCTGGCCGGAGATGGTGCGCAGCAGCGTGGTCTTGCCGGCGCCGTTGGGGCCGAGCACGGCGACGACGCCGCCCTCGGGTACCGCGAGGTTGAGGTCGCGCAGCACGGTCGTCTCGCCGTAGCCGGCGACGATGCCCTCCACGTGGAGGAGCAGCTCGCGGCGGGCGCTCACGATGCCGCCCCGGCGATGTCGATGGGCTCGGTGCCGAGGTAGGCGGCGCGGACGATGTCGCTGCCGAGCACCTCGGTCGCGGTGCCATGGAAGATGAGCTCGCCGAAGTCGAGCACGTAGACGTGATCGCAGACGGTGGCGATGACGCGCATGTCGTGCTCGACGAGGAGGATACCGATCCCGGCGCGGGCGACGATCGTGCGGAGGATGCCGGCGAAGTGCTCGCTCTCTGAGACGTCGAGACCCGACGACGGTTCGTCGAGCAGGAGGAGTCGGAATTCGCCGGCGACGGCGCGGGCCAGCTCGACGAGGCGCTTCTGGCCGGTGGAGAGGGGCCCGGCGCGGCGCCCGGCGAGGTCGGTGATCCCGCACAGCTCCATGGCTCGCTCGGTCGCTTCGGCGACGGCGCGCATCTCGTCTCGTTTGGGGAGCACCAGGCGCAGCGCCGACGCGCCGGCCATGCGGGCCTCGCGGCCCATGGACACGTTCTCGGCGACGGTCATGGTGTCGAAGAGCTCCATGCGCTGGAAGGTGCGGCCGATGCCACATCGCGCGCGCCGCGACGACGGTGCGGTCGTCAGGTCAACGCCGTCAAAGGACACCGTCCCCTTCGTGGCGCGCACGAGGCCCGAGCAGACGTTGAACGTGGTCGACTTCCCGGCGCCGTTGGGTCCGATGAGGCCGGTGATGCGCCCGACGCTGGCGTCGAGGCTGAGGTTGTGAACGGCGCGGAGTCCGCCGAAGCGCACCTCGAGGTCACGCACGCTCAACGTGGCGGGCGCGTCGCTCATCCGGCCACCCCGACCTTCGTGCCCCGACCGGCACGGGTGGCGACGGGTCCGCGGCGTCCGGCACCGTGGCGTGCGCTGACCGGGCTGCGGGCCCCGACCCGAGCAGATCCCTGGAGGTCGCCTTTGACCCGGGCGGCGAGGTCGAAGCGGCTCGCCAGCGCCAGGGCGGTGCCAAGGGCGATGACGCCGAAGGCAATCGGCTGGTACGGGATCGCGCTGTCGGGGAGGTAGGCGGGCAGCACGGCGAGGAGCACCGCCGCGATGACCGACGACGGGATGAGCCGGCTGCCGCTGATCGCGAGGATGGCGATCCAGGTGAGTGAGTTGAACGACCCGTAGTCCGCGGGTCCCGCGCCCCGGGTGCCGGCCGCGAGGACGGCGCCAGCGACGCCGGCCAGGAACGCGGAGATGCAGAAGAGCACGACGAGGGTGCTGTTGACCCGAGCGCCGAACGTGTCGAGGGCGAGCGGGGAGTCGGCGAGGCCTCGCAGGACCCGCCCGAGTCGCGAGCGTTGCAGGCGGGCGAGCAGCACGGCCGCCGCCACGGCGACGGCGACCGCGACGGAGAAGTAGGCCTTGTCGGTCCCGAGGTTGATGCCGGGCAGCGACGGCCGGGTGGCGGGGCGGCCGCCCTCGCTGCCGAAGAGCAGGAAGGTGCGGTACACGAGGTTCTCCATGAGGAGGCCGAACGCGAACGTGGCGAGGGCGAGGTAGATGCCCGACAGTCGGATGGCCGGGAGGGCGACGAGCGCCCCGACGGGGACGGTGACGAGACCTGATGCGATGAGGGCGACCGGCCACGGGAGCCCGAGGTCGACCGCGAAGCGGCTGAAGGTGGCGGCGCCGACGGCGACGAGCGCGCCGTGGCACAGCGACACCTGGCCGGCGGTCTTGACCAGCAGCCCGAGGGACAGGAACACGACCGTGAAGCCCGCCGCGCTGATGAACACCGGCAGCTTGGGCCCGACCAGGCCGGGGATGGCGACGACGAGCGCGGTGCCGACGAAGGCCAGCACCGCGACGAGCCCCGACGGCAGCGGCGAGAAGCGGTCGGTGACGAAGCGCTTGCCGCGCGCGGCGCCGGGGAGGCTGGTGGGCTTGGAGACGAGCAGCACGACGAACAGGGCCATGAACGGGACGCTGTTGGGGAGCCCGAGGAGCACCGGGTACTGGTTGGCGTACTTCTGGCCGAACGCGGCGACGATCCCGATGATCCAGCCGCCGACGAAGGTCCACGGGAGGCTGCGGAAACGGCCGATGGCCGCGGCACCGAACGCCTGGACCACGAGGTAGGTGAGCAGCTGGGGGTTGAGCCCGACCGTCGGTGCGATGAGGACGCCGGAGAGCACGGCGACGCCGCCGCCGAGCATCCACGCGAGGCGGCGGACCGCGGCGGCGTCGAAGCCGGTGATCTCGAGCAGGTCGGCGTCGTCGACG
>JBPCON010000021.1:0-28660 GCA_051000215.1 Acidimicrobiales bacterium | reverse complement strand
TTTGCGTTGTTGTTGGGGGGTTGTTTTTTTGGGGGTGGAGCGGGTCGGCACGTGTCCCGCCCTCGCCTCGACCCGCTCGTCGGCCTCGTCTCCGCCGACCACGGACACGTCGACCTGAGGTGCCGTCTCTGCGACGACGCGGTCACCACGCGCCGCGATGCGACGACGCACGTCGCGATAGCGGGGCTCGCGTTCCTTGAAGACGGCGAGGAACGGCGACGCGATGAATATCGAGGAATAGGCCCCCGACGCCAGCCCGATCAGCAAGGCGAGCCCGAACTCCTCGAGCGTGCGTGCGCCGAGGACGAGCGAGCCGATGATCAACAGCGACGCGATGGGGATCAACGCTGTGATGGAGGTGTTCAGCGAGCGCATCAGGGTCTCGTTCAACGACAGGTTGACCATGTCGCCGTACGCCATTCGCCCGGTGGCCGAGACCAGGCGCGTGTTCTCGTGGACCTTGTCGAACACGACGATGCCGTCGTAGATCGAAAACCCGAGGATGGTGAGGATCGCGACCACCGTGGCTGGGGTGACCTCGAGACCGGACAACGAATAGATGCCGATCGTCATGAGCACGTCGTGCACGAGCGCGATGAGCGTTGGCACGGCCATCTTGAACTCGAAGCGCACGGAGATGTAGAGGGTGATGACGATCAGGAAGACGATGAGCGCCCTGATTGCCTTGTCGCTGATCTCCTTCCCCCACGACGCGCCGACAACATCGGGGAGCACCTGGGCGACGTCGACCTTTGCTGTGGTGGCGATCGCGTTGCGGACCTTGTTCGTCTGGTCGGCATCGAGCTTGGGCGTCTGCACCTGGACTCGTCGGGTCGTGTCGGATGTCGCCTCGCGCACGATGGGCGCGCTCACGCCCGCGTCGGTCGCGGCGGTGCGCGCCTGCTCGACGGTGAGCGACGTGCTCTCCACCGTGAAGATCGCACCGCCTTTGAAGTCGATGCCGAGGTTGAGCCCACGCGAGAGCAGTGACGCGCCACCGATGAGCAGGAACACGATCGACAGGGCAAACCACACCTTCGTCCTGCCAATGAAGTCGATCTTCGTCTCGCCGTGATAGAGGCGACCCAGCGGGCCTCGGCCTTGCTTCGCCGACTTCCGTTTGGCCCTCGGCGATGTCTCGGGTGATGGCTCCGCCACCGGCGCGTCGAGATCGGTCACCGCCCGGCACCGACTGCGGGCATCGGGGTGGCGGGCACCCCTGGGGCCGACCGTTCGACGCCGAGGGCGTCGGCCATGCCGAACCATCGAGCGTCGGTGAAGAACCTGCTCCTGGCGAGCAGCGCCACCATGGGGCGCTTGAAGTAGTAGGCGGTGATGAGATCGAGCATCGTGGACAAACCGAGGAAGAACGCAAAGCCGCGCACCTGGCCGACGGTGAGCCAGTAGAGCAGCAGCGCGCCGATGAACGATGCGAGGTCGGCGGCGACGATGGTGTGCCAGGCCCGCGCAAAGGCGTGATCGACGGCGGAGCGCACCGTGCGGCCCGACTTGATCTCGTCCTTCATCCGCTCGAAGTACACGATGTAGCTGTCGGTCGTGACACCGACGGAGACCACGATCCCTGTCACGCCCGACAGGCTCAGTGCAAGCCCCGCGTTACCCGACAGGTACGTGATGATCGAGTAGTTGAGGGCCGACCACACGCCGAGCCCGAGCACGACGACGACACCGAGCGAGCGGTAGTAGAGGATCATGTAGATCGCGACAGCCGCGATGCCGATGCCGCCGGCGATGAGACCAGCCCGGAGCGAGTCGCGCCCGAGGGTGGCCGAGATCGACTCGACACGTTGCTGCTCGAGTTGCACGGGGAGCGATCCGTAGTTCAAGACGAGCGCGAGGTCGTCGGCCTGGCTCTTGGTGAGCGGCGAAGCGCTGGGACCAGAGATCTGGATCTGTGTCGAGGTGAACGTCGCCGTCTGGGGCCGGGGATTCGACTCGACCCTGCCGTCGAGGGTGATGGCGGTCGTACCGGCCGAGCAGACCTGGTCGTTGCTGAAGCAGTGCCCGACGAGCTCGTTGAACTTGGTGAGCCCCTCGTCTTTGAAGGTGAGCTCGACGACCCAGGTGCCTTGTGGGATCGCTGCAGACGCCGATGACACCTGTGTGCCGTCGAACGCGGCGGGGCCGAGCACTGCACAGCTGTCGGCCTTGCCGTCGTGGTTCTGATCCTGCTCCGCGATGATCGGCGCCGCATCGGGCTGGTCAGCTGCGCCGTAGCCGGTCTCGCCGCACGGCTTGGTCGGGTCCGCGGTCGTCGTCGTGGCCGCAGTGGTGGTGGTGACGCCCGGGATCGTCGTCGTCGCGCCAGCAACGGTCGTCGCGGTCGAGCCTGGTGCGGTCGTGCTGCTCGGCGCCGTGGATGTCGTGGTTGGCCCGGCTTGGGTGACACCGAGGTGGGACGGACCCGGCAGGCCGAGGGCACCGGAAGAGGAGGGAGGGGGCGTCGGCGTGGCCGCAGGGGTCGTAGTCGTTGTGCTCGACGTGCTCGACGTGCCGGCCACGCACGGGCCACTTATCGCGCTCGTCAACGCCTGTTTGTACAGCTCGTCGGGTTGACCTGTTGGCAGCTGGGAGAGCTGTTGGCCCCCGACGCTGATCACGCACGCCGGACGGAACGTGAGCCGTGCGGTTCGTCCGACGGTGCGCAACGCTTGGTCCTGCTCCTTGACGCCGGGGAGCGCGACCACGATGAAGCTGCCCTGCCGGGTGATCTCCGGCTCGGCCACGCCGAGGCCATCGACGCGCTGGCGGATGACCTTGATCGTCTGGTCGAGGGAAGCCGAGGACGGTCGGGGCTGGCCCTGCACCTGCTTGGGTGCGAGGACGACCGACGTACCGCCTTGGAGGTCGAGACCCAGCTGGGGCGACTTGCCGCCGAGCGTCAGCGTGAAGGCCAGCCACCCAACAGCGAGCAGGGAGATGACGATCAGGGACGTGAAGCCCTTGCGGCGCTTCATGGACTGGTGCTCCCGCGCGGAAGTTCTGCGCGTGTTGGGGGGAGCCTGAGGGGGTGCGGCTCCGCCGGCCCCCCTCGGCTCTGGTCGGGTCCGGCTTCGCCGGTCCGACCAGCATGTTGACGCGCGGCGGAGCCGCTCCTTTGCGAGCGGAGGCCCGCAGGGCCGCAGCGAGAAGCTCGGCTTCGGAAGTGCGCAGCACTTCCGAAACGAACCACTAGCGGTCCTCGGGTTCGGTGATGCCTGGGATGTCGGTGCTCTCGGGTTCGGGATCGGGATCAGGTTCGGGTTCGGGATCGGGATCAGGTACCGGCTCGACCATGCGTTGGGCGACCGACCAGCGAGCGACGCGCACCACGACGCCATCGGCGACCTGGAGGTGCACGGTGTCGCCCTCGATGGCGACGATCGTCGCGTAGAGCCCGGCGCTCGTCATGACGTCGTCGCCGACAGCGAGCGCCGCCATGATCTCGCGCTGCGCCCGCATGCGACGGCGTTGGGGCAGCACGAGCAGCACCCAGAACAGGATGAGCACGAGCGCCAGCGAGATGATCGGGCCCATCAGGTCACCAAGGGTCGAGGTCGAGAGCCCGACAACCGTAGCGGCTCGCCCCTCGCCGTCTGAACCGGCCCAGGTCAGCCCCAAACGCTGAGGACGTCGGCCCGGAACGCCCCAAACGTGCCCGAGCGGATCGCTGCGCCCATGTCGGCGACGAGGCGGAGCAGCCAGCCCAGGTTGTGCAATGTCACCAGCCGAGCTGCCGTCGGCTCGTGCACCGCGAGAAGGTGGCGGAGGTAGCCGATGGGGAAGCGGGAACAGACGGGGCATGGGCACGCAGCGTCGAGCGGACCGTCGCCGGCGGCGAACTGCGCGTTCTTGAGGTTCAACCTGCCGTGCGACGTGAGCACGGTGCCGTGCCTCGCGTGGCGCGTCGGCAGCACACAATCGAAAAGGTCGACGCCGCGCGCGACGCCCTCGACAAGTCGTGCGGGATCGCCGACGCCCATGAGATAGCGGACCCGATCGCCTGGCAAAACGGCTGTCGCGGACTCGAGGGCCGCCAACATGTCCTCCATCGGCTCTCCGACCGACAGCCCGCCGATGCCGTACCCGTCGAAGCCGAGCGCGACGGTGCGCTCGGCCGATTCGCGGCGCAACGCTTCGTCGGCCCCGCCCTGCACGATGCCGAAGAGACTCTGGTCCTCGCGACTCTGCGCAGCTTTGGCCCGTGCCGCCCAGGCTGCTGTGCGCTCGACCGCCTTGCGCAGCTCATCTGCGGGCGATGGCAGCGGCGCACACACATCGAGTGTCATCTGGATGTCTGCCCCGAGCAGCTCCTGCACTTCGACGGCGCGTTCGGGTGTGAGACGGTGCTTCGAGCCGTCGTAGGTCGAGTGGAAGGTCGCGCCGTCGTCGTCGACGTCCGGAGCGAGGGAGAACACTTGGTAGCCCCCGGAGTCGGTCAGCATCGGGCCGGCCCACGTCGTGAACCTGTGCAGCCCACCGAGCCCGGCGACCACCTCGGCGCCCGGACGCAGCATCAGGTGGTAGGTGTTGGCAAGCACGACCTGCGCGCCGAGCTGCTCGAGGTCGAACGCGTCGAGATGACGGACCGCACCACGGGTACCGACGGGCATGAAGCACGGCGTCGTGAAGCTGCCGTGCGCCGTGGCCACCGTCCCTGCGCGGGCACCACCGTCGCGCGCTTCGATTGCGATGGGGAGGGGCCTCATGACGTCGAACGCTCGAGCAGCATGGCGTCGCCGAAGGAGAGGAACCGGTAGCCCTCAGCCATGGCCTCCGCGTACAGCTCGCGCCAGCGATCACCGACGAAGCTCGCGACAAGCGCGAGCAGCGACGTGCGCGGTACGTGGAAGTTGGTCAGGAGTCGATCGACGACCTCGAAGTGGTAGCCGGGTCGGATGAAGAGGGCCGTGCGCCCTTCGAGCGCGCCCGTCGAGGCCACCGATTCGAGCGCACGCACAGCGGTCGTGCCGACGGCCAAGACCCGCTCTGCGGCGAGGCACGCTTCCCACGTCGACTCGGGGACGCTGTAAGCCTCGGTGTGGATGACGTGATCGTCGACGTCGCTGCCGATGATGGGTTGGAAGGTGTCGAGCCCGACGACGAGCTCGACGGCGACCACGACGGCGCCCGCGCGGCGGCAGCCTTCGAGCACTCCGGGCGTCAGGTGCAGGCCTGCGGTCGGCGCCGCGGCCGAACCGAGCCGGCGGGCGTACACCGTCTGGTACCGCTCGGCATCGGCAAGCGGCTCGTGGATGTACGGCGGCAGCGGCACATCGCCGACCGTCTCAGGGTCGCCATCGAGCGCGACGGCCCGGAGCCCATGCCCGAGGTCGGCGACGACGGTGACGTTGACTGCGCCGTCCTCGGCCCGGAGCACGTCGCCGTCGCGGATTCGCCGGCCGGGTCGCACCAGTGCCTCCCACCGACCAGCACCGAGCTCGGTGACGAGCAAGACCTCCACGCGCCCGCCTGTGGCCCTCCGGCACCTGAGACGGGCACGGCGGACCCGCGTATCGTTGACGACGACAACATCACCGGGCCCGACGAGGCTGGGCAGCTCGCACACGCGGCGGTGCTCGAGCGCTCGGCCGGGACCATGCTCGACGAGCAAGCGCGCTGCGTCTCGCGGCTCGGCCGGCACCTGCGCGATGGCTGAAGCCGGGAGCTCATAGTCCAGGTCATCGGTGCGCATGTCGCAGAGACTCTCGCGCGATGCTCGCTGGCGACCGCACGGTCCTAGAACAGGGGCTGCTCGCCGGGCGGCGGCGGTTCGAGCCCGGCATGGAGCCACGCCGCCGGCGTCGCCACGCGGCCTCGGTGGGTGCGCATGATGAGTCCCTGCTGGATGAGGAACGGCTCGTAGACGTCTTCCACCGTCTCCTCTGGCTCACCAATGCTGATCGCCAAGGTCTTCAACCCGACGGGCCCGCCGCCGAAGCGATGGCAGAGCGCGTGCAGTACCGCCCGGTCGACCTTGTCGAGACCCAGCTCGTCGACGCCGAACGTGGCAAGCCCGGCTTGCGCGGTGCGCCTGTCGACGAGACCGTCGGCGCGCACCTCGGCGTAGTCGCGCACGCGTCGCAGGAGGCGGTTCGCGATGCGCGGTGTGCCCCGGGAGCGCCCGGAGATCTCGTTCGCGCCGCCCTGCTCGAGCGTCACCCCGAGGATCGCTGACGCGCGCATGACGATGGCTTCGAGCTCGGGCGGGTCGTAGTACTCGAGACGGGCGACGAGCCCGAAGCGATCGCGCAGCGGGCCGGTGACGAGCCCGGTTCGGGTCGTCGCGCCAACCAGGGTGAACCGCGGCAGGTCGAGGCGGATCGAGCGCGCCGCGGGCCCCTTCCCCAACACGATGTCGAGCTGGAAGTCCTCCATCGCGGGGTACAGCACCTCTTCGACAGCGCGCGCGAGGCGGTGGATCTCGTCGATGAAGAGGACGTCGCCCTCCTCGAGGTTGGTGAGCACGGCAGCGAGATCACCGGCCCGCTCGATGGCCGGGCCCGAGGTCGGATGGAAGCGCACGCCGAGCTCGGTTGCGACGATGGCGGCGAGGCTCGTCTTGCCCAACCCGGGCGGTCCGGCGAACAGGAGGTGATCGGCAGCCTGGCCTCGACGCCGGGCGGCCTCGAGGATGATCGTCAAGTGCTCCTTGAGCTCACGTTGTCCGACGAACTCCTCGAGCGTGCGCGGCCGTAGCCCGACGACGTCGGGCACGTCGTCGTCGCCTGGCACAGGCTCGGGGTTGAGCAGCTCTTCGCGCACCGCTAGCGCCCCCGCTCGCTCATGCCAGAGACGGTCATGCCCGAGACGTCGCCGACCGAGACGAGGCCGACCGAGACGAGAGGGCCAGCCGCTGCAGCGCCTGCTTCAACAGGAGCGAGGTGTCACCGTCGTCGGGCAGCTCGGCCAGCACGGAGCGGGTCTCCTCGGGTCCGTAGCCGAGCCCGTCGAGCGCGTCGCGCACGTCGAGCCGCGCCGAGCGCGTGGGGCTCGCACCTTCGGCCACCGTGGACCGGATGGATTCGCCGATGGGCACGTCGAGCCTCGTCTTCAGCTCGATCAGCAAGCGAGCTGCAGTCTTGCGGCCGACACCGGGCACGAGGCAGAGCGAGCTCAGGTCGTCGTCGGCCAACGTGCGGCGCAGCGACTCCGGCGAGTGGACCGACAGGATCGCGAGCGCCAGTGCCGGGCCGACGCCGTGCGCGCCGAGCAACGCCTCGAAGGCCACCCGCTCGTCCTTGGTGGCAAAGCCGTAGAGCGTCTGGGCGTCCTCACGGACGTGGTGGTGGACGTGGACGAAGACGTCCTCGCCTGGATCGCCGAACGTGACGGCCGTCGAAGGGGTCACGGTGACGCGGTAGCCGACCCCCGCGACCTCGACGAGCACTTCGGCCTCGCGGGTCGCGCCCACCTCGCGCTCGAGGAGACGACCCCGCAGCGAGCCGATCACGCGCGGGCCGGTGCATGTCGAAGTCGCGCGGCGGCGACGCTGCTCAGGTGCGGCGCGTGCGCCAAGTGGCACAAGGCGATCGCGACGGCATCGGCGGCATCGACCGGTCGTAGGGGCTGGTCGATGCCGAGCAGGATCTTGACCATGCGCTCGATCTCGTCCTTCGAGGCGCTGCCGGTGCCGGCCACTGCCTCCTTCACCTGGTTGGGGGAGTACTGCGCCACCTCGCACCCCGCGTTGACGGCCTCGGCCATCGCGAGCCCGCTGGCTTGGCCCACGGACATCGCCGTGCGCACGTTGACCTGGAAGAAGACGCGCTCCACGGCCACGACGGCGGGGCGAAGCTCCGCGATCAGCGCCCGCAGCTCGCGCTGCAGCTCACCGAGGCGCTGGGGCAACGGCGCGGAAGGCGCCGTGGTGAGCACCCCGACCGCGACAGCCCTCGAGCGGCCGCCGGCGCGCTGCTCGACGCAGCCGTAGCCGCAGCGCGACAACCCAGGGTCGATGCCCAGCACGAACACGCGTACGAGGGTACCCGGCGCCGGCACAGCGGTCGCGGATCCCGCGCAATCCCGAACTCGAGGCAATAGGTGGCGCGTGGCGCCACCTATTGCCTCGAGAACGTTCAAGCGGTGGCTTTGCGAACCGCCTCGACCAGCTCGTTGGTCGGTCGGAACGTGAGCCCGGCCATCGCTCGGTGCGCGTAGCGCACGACGCCGTCGGCGTCGATCACGAACGCTGAGCGCCGGTAGAGCCCAAGCGGCCCGAGGATGCCGTACGCACGTCCGACACCCTTGTCCTCATCAGCGAGCAGGGGGAAGGCGAAGCCGCCCTGTTTGCACGAGAAATCCTCGTGGCTCTGCACACCTTGGGGGCTGACCGCGAGCAGCTGCGCGCCGACCTCGGCGAACGCGTCGATGTCGTTCGTGTACGCGTTGAGCTGGCGCGTGCACACGGGCGTGGCGTCGCCGGGATAGAAGACGAGCACCACGGGCTGACCGCGGTAGTCCTCGAGGGAATACGTGCGGCGCCCGTCAGGGGTGTTGTCGGTGCCAGGCAACGCGAAACCCGGCGCCGGTTCTCCGTTCGTCACAGCCATCAGGCCTCCACCGCTTCCATGATCGAGTCGTCGATGTCGAAGTTGGCGAACACGTTCTGCACATCGTCGTGGTCGTCGAGGGCGTCTACGAGGCGCAGCACCTTCTTGGCCGACTCGACCGAGTCGAGGGGCACGTTGTTCTGAGCGACCATGGTGAGGTCGGACTCGTCGACGGCGATGCCGGCCTCTTCGATGGCGCTGCGCACCTTGTGCAACTCCGTGGGCGCGGTCGTCACCCGCCACGTCCCGCCCTCATCGGCGATGTCCTCGGCGCCGGCGTCGAGCGCGACGAGCAGGAGATCGTCCTCCCCCACCGAGCCGGGGACGAGCACGTAGCCCTTGCGCTCGAACTGCCATCCCACGGCGCCGGGCTCGGCGATCGACCCGCCGTTCTTCGACAAGATGCTGCGCACGTCGGCGCCGGTGCGATTGCGGTTCTCGGTGAGCACCTCGATGAGCACGCCGACCCCGCCGGGGGCGTAGCCCTCGTAGGTGATCTGCTCGTAGACGACGCCCTCGAGCTCGCCTGTGCCCCGCTTGATCGCACGCTCGATAGTGTCCATGGGCACCGAGGAGTCGCGGGCCTTCTGGAACATCGTGCGCAGCGTCGGGTTCATGTCCGGGTCGCCCCCGCCTTCGCGCGCCGCGACCTCGACTTGGCGGATCAGCTTGCCGAACAACTTGCCCCGGGCCTTGTCCTTCGCGCCCTTCTGGTGCTTGATCGTCGCCCACTTGGAATGGCCTGACACCTACACCTCCTGCAGGAACAGCTCGTGGACGGTGCTGTCGTCGGTCAGCTCGGGGTGAAACGCTGCGACCAGCACCCGCCCCTGGCGGCACAGCACGGGATGCCCGTCGTAGGTGGCGAGCACGTCGACGTCGGCCCCAGCGCGCTCGACGAAGGGAGCGCGGATGAACACGGCGTGCACCGGCTCATCGACCCCATCGACGCGCAGATCAGTCTCGAAGGAGTCGACCTGGCGGCCGAAGGCGTTACGACGAACGGCGATGTCGATCGCGCCGAAGCTGCGCTGATCCTCACGACCGTCGAGCACCTCGGTCGCGAGCAGGATCATTCCGGCGCACGTGCCGAGCGCAGGCAGGCCAGCGTCGAGGCGCTCGGCGAGAGGCGCGGCCAGATCGCACGAGGCGAGCAACATCGACATCGTGGTCGACTCGCCGCCGGGCACCACGATGGCGTCGACACCGCCGAGCTGCTCGGGCGTGCGGACCTCGATCGGCTCAGCGTCCAGAGCGAGCAGCATCGCCTCGTGGCGCGCGAAGGCGCCTTGCAACGCGAGCACGCCCACCTTGATCGGCACCTGGAGGCCTCATCAGGACCCGGACACTAGTGAGTCGGGCCGCCGCTCGGGCCACGGCCTCGCCTCTCCGCTCGGCCTCTTACCAACCTCGCTCGGCGAGCTTGGTGTCGAGCTGGTCGATCTCGAGGCCGGCCATTGCGTCGCCGAGGCCACGGGAGACCTTGGCCAGGATCGCTGGGTCCTGGAAGTGCGTCGTCGCCTCGACGATGGCCTTGGCACGCGCCGGGGGGTTGTCGCTCTTGAAGATGCCCGAGCCGACGAAGACGGCGCCAGCGCCGAGCTGCAGGACGAGCGAAGCGTCGGCCGGCGTGGCGATGCCGCCGGCACAGAACAGCGGCACCGGTAGCTCGCCCGTCTCGGCGAGCTCCTGCACGAGCCCGATGGGAGCTTGGAGCCGCTTCGCCCATTCGTAGGTCTCGGCCGAATCGGCCTGCGTGATCCTACGGATGTCACCGAGGATGGAGCGGAGGTGGCGCACCGCCTCGACGATGTTGCCGGTGCCGGCCTCGCCCTTCGAGCGGATCATCGCAGCGCCCTCGCTGATGCGGCGCAATGCCTCACCGAGGTTCGTCGCGCCGCACACGAACGGCACGGTGAACTTCCACTTGTCGATGTGGTGCGCTTCGTCGGCCGGGGTCAACACCTCGGACTCGTCGATGAAGTCGACGCCGAGCGCTTCGAGAATCTGGGCCTCCGCGAAGTGACCGATGCGAGCCTTGGCCATCACGGGGATCGTCACGACCTGCTTGATGCCCTCGACCATCTCCGGATCGCTCATGCGCGCCACGCCACCGTCGCGGCGGATGTCTGCTGGCACCCGCTCGAGCGCCATCACCGCGCAGGCGCCTGCATCCTCCGCGACCCTCGCTTGCTGCGGGGTGACCACGTCCATGATCACACCGCCCCGCAACATCTCGGCCAGCCCGCGCTTCACGCGGAACGTCCCTGTCTCGTGCGACGACATGGCACGAAGTCTACGAGGGCCTCAGCTCGTGCGGGTCGCCGAGCCTTCGGGCGACAGCTCGACCCAGGTCTGACCAGGTGTCAGCGCGATGGGGGCGCCGGTTGCGTCGAGGTAGGTCGTGATCGCCTCGGGCGCGGACTTCGACCAGGTGCCCTCGACGAGCATCCCGCCCGTCATGATCCAGCAGGCACCGGTGCCCACGAGATCGGCCTCGGGCACCGGCGTCCCGACGACATCGGTGTAGCCGGTGTCGTGATAGCCGACGAAGAGGACGACGACGTTGGCGGGACCGACCTGCACGCCGTTCTCGTCGACATCGGGCGTGCCCCTCTGATCACGGAGGAACTGGCCCGTGGCCGCGCTCCAGGTCCAATCGACAGGCGCGCTCCCCGGTCCGGCACCCCAGACCAGATGGAGCGAGCCGACGGGCGTGCCCGTTGCGGCCGGGGCTGCGCCGGCCGCGCGGTAGCTGAAGAGCGGCGACGGGGGTACGGCGTCGGGCGGTGCGAGAGCGAACAGGTCGGTGGTGGAGCTGTACAGGTTGTGGGGAGCTGCGTGGCCGGACTGACTGCGGCGCGCGTAGGCGTCGCTCGCCGCCTCGTAGCCGACATCGATCAGCGGGCTGTTGCGGATGATCTCGGCAAAGTCGGGGTTTGCCCCGGACCAGGCGAACAACGGGCGCCGCAGCGGGCTGAACACGGCGACGTCGCTCGTGCGGGCAGAGCGCACCGGTCCGACCGGGTCTGAACCCTGGGACTGGAAGATGGCAGCCAACCGGGTGACCGAGCCCTCCACCATCTCCTCGTAGACGATGTCGGCCTGGTTCACACCGAGCTGTGGCCGCGCCGAGTTGCCCCCCGAGCCGTCTGCGTTGTCGATCTTGACCACGAGCGCCGGGCGCAACAGCGTCGCCCTGTCGGTCGCCAGCTGACCCGTCAAGGGGGAGATGGGCGGAGCGGTGGTGGTCGTCGCTGCGATGGTCGTCGTCGTGGCCGAAGACGACGACGACTTCTTGCCGCCGCCCGAACAGGCGACGAGCGTCACGAGGAGAGCGATGGCGACGGGAATGAGGACGCGACGAGAAGACATCACCTCCCTGTGTACAGCACTCGCGCTCAGAGCTCGCGGAGGGCCGCGATGCGATCCTCGAGAGGAGGGTGGGTGTCGAAGAGGCGATTGAGCCGCGAGAGCTTCCCTTCGCGCGCCTCCGTCGGCATCGGCTGCTCGATCCAGAGGTGCGCCGTGGCACGGGAGTGGCTGTGCACGACCGTCTGGTCGCCTTTTAGCTTCTCGAGCGCGGAAATGAGCCCCGGCGGGTAGCGCGTGAGCTCGACGCCGGAGAGGTCGGCGAGCGACTCGCGCTTGCGGCTCACGGCCAGCTGCATCAGCTGAGCGATGATCGGGGCGAAAATGAGCAGCGCGATGCCGAAGATCGCGAGGAACGCTCCAGCGCCACCGCTGTCGCGGTCGTTGTCGTTGCTACGCCCGCCACCCCACCACAGCATGCGGATGCCGAGATCGGATGCGAGAGCGATGAAGCCGACGAGGGTCACCGCGAGCGTCGAGACGAGGATGTCGTAGTTCTTGATGTGCGAGAGCTCGTGGGCGAGCACCCCCTCGAGCTCGACTCGGTTCATCTTCGCCAACAAGCCGGTCGTCACCGCGATGGCGGCATGCTTGGGGTTGCGACCGGTGGCGAACGCGTTCGGCGCGTCGTCGTCGACGATGTAGACGCGAGGCTTCGGGAGCCCAGCGGCGATGCAGAGGCCCTCGACGACGTTGTGGAGGCGAGCGAACTCGATCGGATCGGCAGGACGAGCGCGGCTCATGGCCAACGCAACCGCGTCGGACTTCCAGTAGGCGAGCGTCGACGAGCCGACAGCGAACGCGACGGCGATGAGCACGCCGGCGATGCCGAAGCGCAGCAGCTGGGTGATGACCACGCCGACGAGCACCGCGAGGATCACGAACGCTGCGAGCATCAGCACCGAGCGGCGCCGGTTGCGGGCTACCTGGTCGTACAAGGCGGTGCGAGCCTGGCGCCCGCGCTACGCGGGGGGCGCGCCAGGCGCACCCGGCTCGGCCGGCGGGCCGGGCGGCGTTGCCTGAGTCGCCGGGGCCGGCGGCGCGGGATCCGAGAGCGAGATCGTCGACGGAGGGTTATCGAAGGTCACCTGGGGGACAACTCGTGCGCCCTCCTCCACCTCGAAGTACTCGCGCTGGGTGAAGTGGAACATCCCGGCGATCAGGGCTGTCGGGAAGGTCTGGATCTTCGTGTTGTACTTCTGCACGGTGTCGTTGTAGAACTGCCGCGCGTAGGAGATTCGGCCCTCGGTGCCCGTCAACTCCTCCTGCAGGTTGAGGAAGCTCTGGTTCGCCTTGAGGTCGGGGTAGGCCTCCGACAGGGCGAACAACGACTTGAGCGCCCCGCTGATCATGTTCTCCGCTTGCGCCTGCTGGGCAGGCCCCTGCGCCGACATGGCCATGTTGCGGGCCTGGATGACGGCCTCGAGCGTGTTGCGCTCGTGGGCCGCGTAGCCCTTCACCGTCTCGACCAGGTTGGGGATCAGGTCATACCGGCGCTTGAGCTGCACGTCGATCTGGGCCCAGGCGTTGTCGACGCGGTTTCGTAGCCGGACGAGGCCGTTGAAGAGGCTCATCAGGATGAGCCCCACCACGACGACGATCCCGATGATGACGAGGAGGGCGATCACGGTCCGGAGCGTACTGGCTCGCCGTGCCGCGCGATGGCCGCCACCTCACCGGCGGTGACTAGTGAAAACCACCCGATCGGGCCATGGCGAGCGGCTGGGGGATCGTTCAGAGTCCGGGAGCAGGATGAGCGTCGGTCGCCGCAACACCCGCACCTCACGTCGCAGCATCACGGGCAACCAACGATCACGCTCGAAGAGAGGGGTCCCCTCCCCAGCCGGGACCCCGCTCTTCGCGTGCAGGGGGCCGGCCGCTCAGATCGAGGCGTAGAGCTCGACGTAGCGCCGCGCGAGGTTGTCCATCGAGAGCTCCTCTGCTCGCTGGAACCCAGAGCTGACCAACGACTCGGCGAAGGAGCTGTCGCTGAGCACCGTCGCGATCGACTGTGCAAGGGCGGCCGCGTCGCCGGGCGCGACGAGCACTGCATCAGCCCCGGCGCGGGCCACGTTGCGGTAGCCGGGGAGATCGCTCGCGACGATCGGCGTCTGCGCGGCCATCGCCTCGAGCAGCACGACCCCGAACGACTCGCCGCGCAGCGACGGCGCACACACCACGTCGGCCCCACGTAGCCGCGCTGCCTTCTCGTCGTCGTCGATGCGCCCGAGCCACTCGATGCGCGGGTCGTCCACGGTGCCGGCGCGCAGCAGCGCTGTCTCCGGGCCGTCGCCTCCTACCCACAACCGCACGTCACCGGGGAGCAACGCCATCGCGTCGAGCAGCACTGCCAAGCCCTTGCGCGGTTCGTGGCGGCCGATGAAGAAGACGGTCGGGCCATCGGTCGGCCACGGGTCGGCCTTGGCGAAGTGCTCGACCTCGATGCCGTTGAACACGAGGGTGTACTCCCCCCCGAGGTAGCGCTGAGCGAGCTCGCGCGCGTCCTCGGAGACGGCACAACGCAGGTCGAGCTTGCGCGCCCCCCATCGCACGGCTGGTCCGAGCCAGCGGTATGCAGCGCTCACCCCTGCCGCGTGGAACGTGGCGATGACGGGCGCGTTGCGGAACAAGATCGCGGTGTGGCACGGACCCGGGACGAGCGGCTCGTGCAGGTGGATGAGGTCGAACGCCTCGTCGCGCAACGCGCGGATCGTGCGCAGCTGCGCCGATGGGTCGGGGGCGATGGGCGCGACCGAGCCGTTCGCCGCAGCGGGCACCGAGCGACCGATGGGCGTCACGCCCGCGTCGGGCGGCGGCCCGTCGCAAGGCCCGAGGACGCGGGTTTCGATCCCGAGACCGCGAAGCGAACGCGCCAGCCCGAGCACCTGACCCTGCACCCCACCGGGGATCGTGAGGCTGTAGGGGCACACCAGCCCGACCCGCATCGCCGTCACGGTACCTGGGCGCTGCCGTCGCTGTCGGATGCCGGCGCGCCGTGCGCACGCTCGGCATCGGCGTAGCCGGGGTCGCTCGGCCAGTTGGGCTGCAACTAATCGGGGGGGTGCTGGGACCTGCGGGTTGCACCAGAAACAGACTCTCACCTGCCCGTTTGCGTCTCGTCACTGCTCAACGGTTGACGCTGTTTCTTGGTGTGCTGAGTACTGGCTGAGTACTGGCTGAGTACTGGCTGAGCACCGACCGGGGCCGCCACGGAGCACCACATGGCGCACATGCCGTCGGTACACGACTGGCGGCGCCGACGAGCCCGGATGGCGCCCGCCGTCTCGAGGCTCTTCTAGTCCTTCGACCCTGGCGACGAACGGGTGGGCGGGGTTTCGCCGGTCTCGACGAGCGTGCGAGCAACCTCGCGCAACTTGATGTTGAGGTGCTGGGAGGCTCGGCGAAGCACATGAAAGGCCTGATCGCTCGTGATGCGTTCACGTTCGATCAGGATCCCCTGCGCTTGCCCGATGAGTTCCCTCGTCCGGAGGGCCTCGTGGAGGGTGACGATCTGCTGCTCGTCCTCAGCGCGTTCCCCGGCCGCTCCTAGGGCGATGCCCGCGAGCGTGGCGAAAATCAGTGCCTTCGCCCGGTCGGTGGCCCCGAAGGCGACCGGAAGCCGGGCGTAGAGGTTCAGCGCGCTGACCGGCGAATCCGACAGGCGAACAGCGAGAGCGCTGCGAATCCCCATGGCGACCGCGGCGGCACCGAATCGGGGCCAGCGGGGATCGTCAGCAAGGTCCGCTGCATGCATCGTTCCGCCCTGAGCGATCGCGTCCAGGCATGGGCCTTCCTCGGTCGCCACCTGCATCTCATCGAGTTGGACAACGATCGGCGCGCTCGCAGCCGCGGTGACCACGCGTTGATCCCTGAGCACGAAGACGCCCGCGGCGTCACACCCCTCGACGGTGGCCACAGCGAGTTCAACCGTCCGTTGCAGGGTGCCTTCGACCGTCCCGGTGGCGAACAGGGCTCGGGCGACATCCGACACGTTTCCTTCCAACTCGTGGGTTGTCTCGTCGCCCGCCACCGAGCCAGTTGAGCACTCCCGACACCTTGCATGCCATCCGCTGGCGCGCCTGGTACGGTGGCGGAACCTTCGGCAGCGAGGGTCTCGGGCGTTCGGCGCCCAACCTCTTTGGAAGGCGGCCCCATGGCTGCTGTCCCGCTGACCGACCAACGGAGCCCCCGCCCCGAACACCTCCTCGCGGGCCGTCGTCAGCTCGACGCGGAGCAGTCAGCTCGGGCCGTCGATCTCCTCGGACCACGCCGCGCCCTCTCGCGTGGCGACGAGACCGCAAGCGGCAACACGGAGGACGCCATCCCGTTCGAGCTCGGAGTGTCGTACGCGGCACATGAAACCGTTCTGAGCGTGCGAGGCGCGGTTGATCTGCTCACGGCGCCCGCGGTCGGGGCGCTGCTGAGCGCTCTCATCGAGGGGGGCCGCTCAGAGATCGTCGTCGACGCCAGCGGCGTCACGTTCATCGACGCATCCGGCCTCGGTGTCATCGCCGCAGCATCGGCCCGTCTGCGGCCGGTGGGCGGGACGATCACAATCCGTTCGCCGTCACAGCTCCTTCGACGCTTGATCGACATCACCGCCATGGGCGAACTCATCGGTGTCGACCCCATTCCGAGCGGTGGGCCGCTCGGACCCGAACAGCCCTCCGACGATCAGTCCCAACCAGTGGGTGCGGTGCCGTCAGGTTCAGCCGGGTACGACGTCTCTCGACCGGCGGCCCTGCCCTCCGGGAACGGTGTCATCGACGCAGCGCTCCGCCTCGTCACAGCGCTGGCTCGAGCAACCGTCGGCGGCGCCGACGGGGTCAGCGTGTCACTCACCCGCCACGGCCGACTGACCACCGTGGCCGCCACCGACGAGACCATCGCCCAGATGGACCGCGACCAGTACGCCACCGGCGAAGGACCCTGCCTGGCTGCCGCCTCCGAGGGTCGCTGGTTCCACGTCGAGTCCCTCACCGACGAGGACCGGTGGCCACGATTCATCTCGCGTGCCATCGACGGCGGAACCGGCAGCATCCTGTCCACGCCCCTGACCGTGTCGGCCCAGCCCGTCGGCGCCCTCAACATCTACTCCAGCACCGAACGAGCCTTCGGACCTCACGACCAGGAACTGGCAGCGTTGTTCGCCACCCATGCGTCCGGGATCCTGACCGGGGCGAGGGTGGACATGACAGTCGACGAGGTTGCAGATCGGCTGCGCGACGCCCTGCTCGGCCGGGAGGTCATCGCCCAAGCCCAGGGCGTGGTCATGGGGAGGCAGGGCAGCTCCGCGGAAGCCGCACACGCCGACCTCCGCCGGTCCTCCCGAACGGCCGGCGTGACGATCCGAGAGTGGGCCGCTGTGATCCTGAACAACGCAGGTCGCGAGGACCTCATCGGCCAGGTCACGACATGACCGACGGGACCGGCATCCTGGAACAGGCCCGGCTCGACACCGGCCTCTCACATGGCGAGCTGTGGTTCCGCTACTTCGCGCTGGGTGGCATGAGCACAGCCTTGGAGGTGGACGCCTACTTGTACGACGCGCTCACCGCGACAAGCCACGACCGCGATCTCATCGCCGCGGCCCTGAACGAACGATTCTCCGAACTCGGAGGCGACCATCCCGTTCGTTACTCCGACGACGCTGAGGGGTAGGCGAACACGGTGACTGAACCGAGCGATCGTCAGCGCGCGGTCGAGTCGATCGACCTGGACGGTGACGTGGCCTCGGCCAGCGACGCCGAGCTGATCGACAGCATCGGCCGAGGCTCGCACGACGCCCTCGCCGAGATCTACAGCCGGCACGGCAGTGAAGTGCAACGTCTGGCCTGCCGTCTGTGCCATCGGGGCGACGCCGACGACGTGGTCCAAGACGTCTTCCTTCGACTGTGGGCCCGCCCTGGGCGCTACGACCCAACACGAGGCTCCCTACGCTCGTTCTTGATGATGCAAGCGCACGGACGCTCCGTCGACATGTTGCGCGGCGAGCGCTCCCGCCGGCACCGCGACATCACAAGCCACGCCGAGCGCAAGCCTGCGGCCGGGGCGGTCGACGACCTCGCGCTCGCCCGCCTTGCTGGCGAACGGGCCTGGCAGCTTCTGGCTGGACTCACCGACGGCGAGAGACAGGCCATCACCCTCGCCTACTTCGACGGTCGCAGCTACCGGGAGGTGGCCGTCCTGCTCGGACAACCCGAAGGAACGATCAAGAGCCGGATCCGCAGAGGACTCCGCCAGCTGCGGAACGACATGGGTGGCAATGAACCCGAGGGTGTCGCACCCTCGCCGCAGAACGGGTCGTGAACAACCAACGATGCCCGATCGCGAGCATGACGAACTGCAAGAGTTGCTCGGTGCCTACGCGTTGGGCGCGGTGAGCGACGCCGAACGCGAAGCAATCGAGGCGCATCTCGAGACCTGCTCAGATTGCCGTGCCGAACTTGACGAGATGGCGATGCCTCTGGCGGCGCTGCGCGTCGCCCGCGACCACGGTCGTGTTCCAACCGTGCACCCGACCGAAGCGGCACCTGCGTCCCGGCGACGTCGGCTGCGCCTCGAGCTGCTCGGCCTCGCGCTCGCGCTGATCGCCGTTGGGGTCGTCGGCCTGCTCCTCGGTCACGAGCGCAGCGAGAACACAGACCTGCGCAACCAACTCGCGGCCTCACGTCGCCCCCTCGAGTTCCTGGCTGGGGTCCGCGAAGACGCCGCCCAAGCGCACCTCACCGGTAACGCCGCCCTCGCCGACCTGATCGTCCTACCCGACGGCCGCAGCCTCCTGTGGCGGGACACGCTCGCGCCGCTGCCCCCGGGCGAGGCCTACCAGTTGTGGAGCGTCGTCGATGCTGTGCTCGTTCCGGCCGGGTCCCTCGGACGCGACCCGGCCCTCCTCGTCAGTTCGTCACCCCCTGGCATCACCGAGATGGTCATCACCCGGGGGCGCGCCGGCGACGCCAACCCCGAGGACCCGGTCGTGGCATCGGGCCGGGTGGTGGTGGGGTAAGGGTGGGCTCTGGTGGACGAAACAGCGCCGGTCCCCGAGTCGGTGACGATCTCGATGCTGGTGGCTGCCCGACGGATCCTGTCCTGGCACCTCGCCGAGGACGTCGTGCAAGACGTCCTCACCCGGTTCTACGCGGCGCCAGATCGCTTCGACCCCGCGCGCGGATCCCTCAACGCGTTCCTGGTTACGGTGACCCGTCGGCGAGCGATCGACGTCCTGCGGTCCGAGACCGCTCGCACCCGCCGAGAGCAGCGGCATGCTGCCCTCGCCGTGCACGGCCGGACGATTGAGCAGATCGTGACCGACCACGAGCAAGCTGATCGGGTCCTGGCGGCGATGCAACTGCTGCCCGCCGTCGAGCGCGAGGCGATCACGCTCGCCTACTTCCACGGCCTCAGTTATCGGGCCGTCGCCGAGCGCCTCGGCATTCCCGAGGGCACGACCAAATCACGCATCCGCTCCGGACTTGCTCGCCTCCAGACCCTTCTGGAGGCCCTCGACCAAGAGCGATGACAAGCGAGAGGGCTTCCCGTGAGCCGCCGACGCCAACCAGCCCGGACGTCGGGTCATAGTGTGAAGTGCTTGGCTCGGCCTTCGACCCGGCTCCTAACCTGAGGGGATCACTCACATTGACCAGTGATGACCAACCCGAGGGCGGCTCCTCCTCTCCCCATCTGGGAGCGGAAGAGGTGCCGGGAGATGGGTCCACGCCCGTCGTGGAGCAGACGTCGACCGGCTCAGTCGATCTCCGGCGCATGGTCGCCATCCCAGCCACCAACGACGTGGTCGATGGCGCGCTGCGTCTGGTGGTCGCCCTCGCCGCAGCGACTGTCGGCGGTGCGGACGGTGTGAGCGTGTCACTCGAACGCCGCGGGGAGTTGATGACGGTGGCATCGAGCGACGAAACGATCCTCCAGATGGACCACGACCAGTACGCCACCGGGCAGGGTCCTTGCGTAGCTGCCGCCCGGGAGGGCCGTTGGTTCCACGTCGAGTCACTCGACGAGGAGTCACGCTGGCCGGACTTCATCCCTCGCGCCATAGAGGGGGGCATCCACAGCATCCTCTCGACGCCCTTGGTGGCTGAGGCTCACCCGGTCGGTGCCCTCAACATCTACTCCAACACGAACCGAGCCTTCGGCAAGTCCGAACAGGAGCTCGCGGCCGTGTTTGCCACCCAGGCCTCCGGGATCCTCGAGAACGCCGGCGCCCACGTTCCCGACGACCAAGTTGCCGCGCAGCTCGACGACGCCCTCCGGTCCCGTGAGGCCATCGCCCAAGCCCAAGGTGTGCTCATGGAGCGCGACCGCCTCTCCCCTGATGAGGCATCGGCGCAGCTCCGGCGAACGGCCCGCGAGACCAACATCACGCTCCGTCGGCTCGCTGAGGACACCGTCGCGTCCGCGACCGGCCGAGGGCGCCGGTCTGGAGGACCGGCGGTTCCATGACTGCCGGCACACGTACGCGTCGACGTTGCTCTCCGGTGGGGTGTCTGCCGGCGGCGGAGTATCTGGGGCACTCGCCGGCGGTGCTGCTGCGAACCTACGCGCACCTCATGCCGGCCGACCACGACCGGGCGCGCAGCGGCGTCCAGGCGGCGTTCACCCGGGCCGCGGCCGGTGAGCTGGGTACTGGATGAGTACCGAACCGCCTCCGAGCGCGCCGTCAGGGCTCTGACCTGCTTGCTTGCACGTAGCCGGGGTCGCTCGGCCAGTTGGGCTGCATGAGGTGCCATTGCTCAGGGGCGACTCGGATGAGGGCCTCGAGCTCGCACGCCAGAGCTTGGGTGATCCGCGCGACGTCGGCGCGGAACCGGCCCTGGCGCTCGACGGCAAGCGGAGCGCGCACCACCCCGCAATGGCGCGCGCCGTCGAGGTACACCGCTGTCGGGAGGATCGGAGCGCCGGTGCGCAGCGCGAGCGTTGCTGGTCCTGCAGGAAGTCGTGTGCGCTCGCCGAAGAACTCGACCTCGATCCCCCCGCCGGCGACGTCGCGGTCGCAGAACAGGCACACGACGTGGTTTGCCTTGAGCGCCCGCATCACCCCAGTGCCGGCTTCGGGCCCCAGCGGGATGACCTGCACGCCCATGCGACCGCGCAGCTCAGCAAACCACTCGAAGACCTCACGCGGCTCGAGGGCCTCGACCACCGCCGAGACGGGGTGGTGCTTCACGCTGGCGACCCAGCAGCCACCCCACTCCCACGCGCCGAGGTGCGGGGTGGCGAGGATGGCCCCGTTGCCCGCCGCGAGCGCGTCGTCGATGTAGCCGTAGCCGACGTGGGACATCGAGGCGTCGAGGGCCTCTGGGCTCGTGCCGGGGAGGCGGAACGACTCTGCCCAGTAGCGCGCGTAGGACTCGAATGTTGCGGTCACGGCGCGCCGGAGGGCGCGCCCACCGAAGTCCTGCCCATGCACACGTCGGAGGTTGCGCTCGACTTGCGCGCGCCTTGTCGCGTCAAGCCGTCCCGCTGCCGCGCCGCCGACTCGGGCCAACTCGGCGATGACAGGGGCCGGGAGCGCGCGGGCGACGGCCGACCCGGCGCGATACGCGATCGTCGTGCGATCAGGCACCGAGCGCCGCTCGGGTCAGCGCGGGCTGCGTCGACGCGTCTCGCGCGCCTGGGCCCACCGCTCCCGGCGGGCCCGACTGCGCTCAGGCGAGCTCGGGCGCCGCGACCGCCACCGGGCGGGCTCCTTCGCCGGTCTCGCCGCGCTCGCCTGGCGCCACACGGTGACGAACCGCTGCACCGCGGTGATCGTGGTCAGCGCCAACATCACCCACAAGACCGCGATGAGCACGACAGGGAAGAGCAGACCGAGAGCGAGAGCGATGAGGCGCTCGGCACGTTCCATGAGACCACCACGGGCGTCGTAGCCCAGGGCCTCGGCTTTCGCTCGCTCGTAGGAGATGAGCATCGACACCGCCAACACGGCCATCGGCAGCATCGCGACGTGTCCGGGGTTGGTGTTCGAGAGGTGCCACGCGATGCCGCCGAGGAGCAGGGCATCGGTGACCCGGTCGGATACCGAGTCGAAGAACGCACCGCGCGGTGAGGCTGTGCCCGAGGCCTTGGCGACCGCACCGTCGAGCACGTCGGGCACAGCGGTGAGCACGAGGAGCACGAAGCCAACCGTGAGCGCGCCGGCACCGATGGCGAGGGCGGCGCCGATGGCCATCACGACGCCGAGGAGCGTCAAGTGGTCGGCGGTCAACCCCACCTTGCGCAGGTTGGCCCCGACGGGGCGGAGTCGCTGCTCCACGTCGGGACGAAGGCGCTTGTCGAACATCGGAGTCCCTCCAGCGGGCCAGCCCCAGAGGCGGGTGCTTGCAAAAGTGAACGCTACCAGCAGGCCTCCGATCGTTGCGACATGGGTCACGCTGGACAGCGGTTGCGCCAAGTGAGAGGCGCAGGGTCGGCACTAGGGTCCGAGCGTGTCGGTGTTCGGGTTCGACGGGCCCTGCGAGGAGTGCGGGTTCGAACCCGAATCGGTTCTGCCCGAAGCGGTCCCTGACGCGGTGCGCGCTGTGGGGCGGCGCTATCGCATCCCGCTGACCAAGGGGCTCGCTGGCGAAGACCTTGGCGCGCTGCTCCGCGCACACCCTTTGGAGGGGACGTGGTCGGCATTGTCCTACGCGTGCCACGTTCGCGACGTGCTGAGGGTGTTTCGCGAGCGCACCAACCGGATGCTGCTCGAAGAGACGCCCGAAGTTGGCTGGTGGGACCACGAGGCGTCCGTCGTCGACGACCGCTACGACGAGCAAGACCCGCTCGTCATCGCAACCGCCGTCGAGGTGGGCGCCGACGATTATGCAGGCGTCCTTGCCGGCGTCGACGACGGGGCCTGGGAGCGCACGGGCGTGCGGCGCGGCGGGGAGCTGTTCAGCGTGTTGACCCTCGCCCAGTACGGCCTGCACGAGGCCAACCACCACCTCCTCGACGTCGGACGCGTGCTGCGAACCGCGAGGGGCCGCTGATGGTTCGCCTGCGGCCCCCGCTCCCAAAGGAGCACTGGTGACCGGGCTCGACGTGTCGCGACTCGCGCCGAGCGATGCTGCTACCGCGCTGCGGACCTACCCTCGCCGGTTCCGGGGCGCTGTCACCGCGCTCGGCGCCGACGAGCGCCCTGACGACATCGCGCATCGGCCCGGCCCGGACGGACGTTGCGCCGCCGCGATCGTCGCCGATGTCGCGCGGCGCATCGCGCTGTTGGCCGACGCCACGCGGCGAGTGCTCGTCGAAGACTCCCCCAGCCTCGATGCTTCAGTGCTCGACCCTGCCTTGCTCGACAGCTCCGCGGACGCGGTCGACGCTGTGCTCGAGCGCCTCACCGCAGCCTGCACATCGTTGGCCGACTCGATTGGTGGCGTCGATGCCGGCAGTTGGAGCCGATCGGCAACCATCACCGGCGCTGGCCGCACCGTCACCGCGCTCGACCTCGTCCGTGAGGGCGTGCGCGCCGGCGCCGATGGCCTCAAGGCCGCCGAGGCCGCCATGGCCCACGCCCGCGGCCAGCGCTCTTCGTGAACCGGCAGCGCCAAAGGAGCGGCAACGGTTCAGAGCTCCGACCAGTCCTCCGGGTTCGCTTCGACGAAGTGCTCGATGGTGCCGCCGTCGACGCCGTCGACGAGAACGAGGCCGCGCTGCAGCGGTGGCTCCTCGCTCGAGTACAGCAGGATGCGCCACGTCGGACGTGAGCGCAGCCCGCGCCAGCCGAGCTGCGCCGAGGCGTGGCCCACCGCGAAACCAACAGCCCTGCTGGCCTCGACAAGGGCGTCGCGCTCGTCGATCTCGAGGTCGAACCCAGCTTGGTAGCTGTAGGCGCCGAAGACGATGAGCCCGATCCCCGCGGCCAGGAAGCCGCCGTTCACGAGCACCCCACCATCGTGCTTCGCCGCCCACAGAGCGATCGATCCGAGACCGATCACCACGTAGAGGATGCCGGGCACGCGCCGACGGTTGTTGTTCGGGAAGAGGTAGGGGCCGACGTAGTCCGTCGAATCGAGATCCTCGGGCAGCGCGTCGCGGTGCTCAGCGTCGCTGATCTCGTCGGGCATGGCGCTGCGACGGTAGCGGTCAGCCGAACACGTCGCCCAAGCAGAGACCGCGATCAGCGGGGCCAGGCGGCGGTGAGTCTCTGCCACGTGCGGTCGAGCGACTCCGGCAGCACACGCGTCTCGGCCACCGCTGTCATGAAGTTCGAGTCCGCGCTCCACCGCGGCAGCACGTGGCAGTGGAGGTGGTCCGGGACCCCGGCACCGGCAGCCTCGCCGAGGTTGAAACCGACGTTGATGCCCTGTGGCGAGTACGCCGACTTCACCGCGGTGACGGCGGCAACGACGGCGGCGAACAGCTCGGTGTGCTCAGCCTCGCTCAGGCCTTCGAGATCGCCCCCTTGGCGGTACGGCATCACGAGCACGTGCCCCGACGTGTAGGGGTAGCGGTTCAAGATGGCGAAGGTGTGCTCGCCACGCCAGACCACGTGGGTCTCCTCGTCGGCCAAGCCGCTCGCGAGGATGCGAGTGAAAACCGAGCCCACGTCAGTGTCGGGTGCTGCGGCGGAGACGTCGTCGATGTAGTCGCTGCGCCACCCCGCCCACAGCCGGTCCATCGTCATCGCTGGGTCATGTCTTTGCCAAGACCTCACTGGCGAGGCGCGCGACGAATTCCTCGATGCGCACGTCGCGCTCGGCCCGCTCGCTGCCGCGGGCGTTGACCCCGACCGTGCCGTGCTCCACGTCGTCATCCCCGACGACGAGGATGTAGGGGAGCTTGTCGAGCTTCGCCTTGCGGATGCGACCGCCGAGCTTCTCGTCCGCTTCGGCCATATCCGCGCGGAACCCGTCGCCTCGAAGCCGGTCGACGATGCGCATTGCATACGCGTTGTGGTCGTCGCGCACCGGCAGCACACGCACCTGCTCCGGCGCCAGCCAGGCAGGGAACGCGCCGGCGTAGTGCTCGACGAGCACCGCGAAGAACCTCTCGACGGAACCGAAGAGGGCACGGTGGATCATGATCGGTCGATGCCGTTGGTTGTTCGCGCCGACGTACTCCAGCTCGAAGCGCTGCGGCAGCTGGAAGTCGACCTGGATGGTCGACATCTGCCAGGTGCGCCCGATGGCGTCGCGCGCCTGGACGGAGATCTTCGGTCCGTAGAACGCGCCGCCTCCCTCATCGAGCACGAACTCGAGATCGCGGGCCTCCGCGACCGACCGGAGCGCTGCAGTCGCCTCGTCCCACTCCTCGTCTGAGCCAACCGCCTTCACGTCAGGCTTGGTCGACAGCTCGAGATAGAAGTCGTCGAGGCCGTAGTCGCGCAGCAGATCGAGCACGAACGTGAGGAGCGAGTCGAGCTCCTCGGCCATGTTCTCCTTCGTCGTGAAGATGTGGGCGTCGTCTTGCGTCATGCCGCGCACTCGCGTGAGGCCGTGCACGACGCCCGACTTCTCGTAGCGGTACACCGAGCCGAACTCGAACATCCGCAGCGGCAGCTCGCGGTAGCTGCGCATCCGCGACTTGAAGATCAGGATGTGGAAGGGGCAGTTCATCGGCTTCAGGTAGTAGTCCTGACCTTCGGCGCCGCCCTCGTCGTCGAAGTGGATGGGCGGGAACATGCCATCCGCGTACCAGTCGAGGTGCCCGGATGTCTCGAACAGGTGTGCTTTCGTGATGTGCGGCGTGTAGACGAAGTCGTAGCCGGCCTCCTCGTGGCGCTGGCGGGAGTAGTCCTCCATGAGCCGGCGTACGAGCCCGCCCTTGGGATGGAAGACGGCGAGCCCCGAACCGAGCTCGTCGGGAAAGCTGAAGAGGTCGAGCTCGACACCGAGCTTGCGGTGGTCGCGCTTCGCTGCCTCCTCGAGGCGGTGCAAGTGGTCGTCGAGCTCAGCCTTCGTCGCCCAAGCTGTTCCGTAGATGCGCTGCAGCTGCTGGTTCTTCTCATCGCCCCGCCAGTAGGCCCCGGCGACGCGCATGAGCTTGAAGTGCCCGAGGTGCCGGCCGGTGTGCTCGACGTGCGGGCCGCGACACAGGTCGATGAAGCCGGGGCGACCGCTGAACGGGGGCAGCGTCTTTGGCTGTTTCGGCGGGTTCTCGTACGTGCGGGCCGTGCCCGACTGGCTCACCGACATCGGGTCGGTCGACGCATCGTCGATGATCTCGAGCTTGAAGGGATGCGCGGCGAAGATCACGCGAGCCTCTTGCGCCGGCAGCTCTTCGAGGACGAAGAGCTGCTCCTCGGCCATGATCTCGCGCATGCGGGCGTCGATCCGCTCGAGGTCGTCGAACGCGAACGCGGCGCCTCCCGGCAGCTGGAAGTCGTAGTAGAAGCCGTCCTCGACGGGCGGACCGATCCCGAACGTTGCCCCGGTGAACAGATCGAGCACTGCTTGCGCGAGGACGTGAGCCGTCGAGTGGCGGATCGTGAAGAGGCCACGATCGCTCGTCGTCGTGACGATGCCGACCTCGTCGCCCTCGGCCAGGACCCAATCGAGGTCGCGCTCGGTCCCGTTCACCGTCGCGACGACAGCAGCTTTGGCCAGCCCGCGTCCGATCCCCGCGGCCAGCTCGCCGGCGGTGGTCCCGGCGACGACCACTCGCGAGGTGCCATCGGGGAGCCGCACGCTGATCTCTTCGGGCATGACGGCGACAGTAGCGGCGCGCCCCGAAGCTTCAGGAACCGGTTCCGAGCACCTGCGCCGACGATCGGCGGGGCGCGTCGCTCGCATCTTGCGCGTGCTCGCCGTGGCCGTTCGCGCTCGGGATCCTCGCCGTGTCCGTCGGCAACGCCTCCGCCCGCTTCGTTGCGTAGGAGTCGACGTACTCCTGGCCAGACAGCTCGCGAATGGAGTACATGACCTCATCGGTCAGCTGGCGCAGCACGAGCCGGTCGTCACCTCGGCTTCTGTAGCGATCGACTCGGATGGGCTTGCCGAAGTTGATCTCGACGGGCAGGAACACCCGCGGCAGCTTGGCGTCGGCCGGCATCACCTCCCGCGTCCCGCGGAAGCCCACAGGGACGAGCGGGGCACCCGTGCGCAGCGCGAGCCGCGCAGGTCCGGTGTGACCCTTGTGCAGCACCCCGTCACGAGATCGGGTGCCTTCGGGGTAGATGCCGAACAGACCGCCGCGCTCGAGCACCGCTGCTGCGGTGTCGAGGGCGCGCTCAGCAGCTGAGCCTCCGCCACGGTCGATCGGGATCATGCCCAACGCTGGGAACAGGTGCTTCGTCTTCCAGCTGTCCATGTACTCGGCCTTGCCGACGAACATGATCCGGCGCGGCAGGATCAACGGCAGGAAGAACGAGTCGAGCACCGAGACGTGGTTCGGGCACAGGATCGCCCCGCCACTCTCCGGCACGCTGTCCAGCCCGGACACCTTGAAGCGCCACATCGCCTTGAAGGTCGGCGTGAGCACCATGCGGGCGAGCGGGTAGAGCTTCCCGTACTCCCGCTCGTCTGCTGCCTCGGACACGGGGGGATGTTGGCACACCACGTCGCCGCGGGCTCGCCGCGATGATCAGTCCGCGAGGTCGATCCCGAGGAGCGCTGCGGACGCCGAGACCCCGTGGCCTGCTGCTGCTGCGGCGTCCATCGCCTCGAGCGCTGCAGGTGTGTCGAGGTCATCGTCGAGCGCAGCGCGAACGGCGTCGATCGGGCCGTCGCCGTCACCCGCCGCGCGCCACAGCTCGAGGCGTTCGTCGGCGCGGGCCATGCGTGCGTCGTCCCACTCCCAGCCGACCCGGTAGTGGTTCTCGAGGATCATCAGCCGGATCGCCATCGGCTCGTGCTCCTTGCGCAGCTCGGATACGAAGATGAGGTTGCCGAGCGACTTCGACATCTTCTCGCCGTGCATCTTGACCATCGCCTGGTGCATCCAGTGGCGCACGAACGGCTCGCCCGTCGCGGCCTCCGACTGCGCTCGCTCGCATTCATGGTGCGGGAAGATGAGATCGGCGCCGCCGCCGTGGAGATCGATCGTGGTGCCGAGCTCGCGTAGCGCGAGAGCTGAGCACTCGATGTGCCAGCCGGGACGGCCAGGCCCCCACAGCGACTCCCACGAGGGCTCGTCGGGCAACGAGGGCTGCCAGAGCACGAAGTCGAGCGGGTTGCGCTTGTTCGGGTCTTCCACGTTCCCGCCGCGCTCTCGCGCGTAGCGCAGCATCTCCTCTGTCGAGTAGTGCGACACGGATCCGAAGTCGGGGAAGCTCGACACATCGAAATACACCGCCCCCCCGGCCTGGTACGCGTGCCCGCGGTCGAGCACCATGCCGATGAACCCGCGGATGTCAGGGATGGCGGAGGTGGCTCGGGGCTCGCTCCACGGCTCGAGCAGCCCGAGCACCTTCATGTCGTCGTCGAAGCGCGCCACCTCGGCGGCGGCCAGATCGAGGTAGTGCACACCGAGCTCGCGTGCCTTCTTCAGGATCGAGTCGTCGACATCGGTGATGTTGCGCACACACCGGGTGTCGTGGCCGAGATCGCGCAGACGGCGTTGGAGCACGTCGTAGGAGACGTAGGTGGCAGCGTGACCAAGGTGGGTCGCGTCGTACGGCGTGATGCCGCACGTGTACATCGTCACGGTCGGCCCAGGCTCGAAGGGCACCACCTCACCTTTCGTGGTGCAGTACAGCCGGACGGGCACTAGTGCCCCGTCAGGTGAAGTTGGGCGGTTGAGGGCGAATCAGCGACGTCGCTGGCAAGGACCCAGGAGGCAGCTCTAGTGGGCCTACAGCA
>JBPCON010000031.1:0-46689 GCA_051000215.1 Acidimicrobiales bacterium | reverse complement strand
TCCGTGCCGTACATCTACGCGTTCGACCACAAGCACAAGAAGCAGCCGATGGACATGAAGGATCTGCTCGGTGGCAAGGGAGCCAACCTGGCCGAGATGACGTCGGTTCTCGAGCTGCCCGTGCCGCAGGGGTTCACGATCACGACCGACGCCTGCCGTGCTTGGCTGATCGGCGGCTGGCCCGAAGGTCTCGATGCGCAGATCGAGCAGCACGTCGCCGGCTTGGAACGACGTATGGCATTGGGTCTCGGCGACCCGGGCGATCCGCTGCTCGTCAGCGTGCGATCGGGCGCGAAGTTCTCGATGCCAGGGATGATGGACACCGTCTTGAACCTCGGCCTCAACGACCGCTCGGTCGAGGGTGTCGTCCAACAGACCGGAGACGAGCGGTTCGCCTACGACTCGTACCGCCGCTTCCTCGCGATGTACGCGCGCATCGTGCTCGACGTCGACGGCGAACACTTCGATCGGCTCCTCGACACGGCAAAGGAGTGGGACGGCGCGACGACAGACGCGGACGTCTCAGCCGAGACTCTGCGGCGCCTCTGCGAGCGCTACAAGGACGTCGTCGAGCGCGAGACAGGCAAGCCGTTCCCCCAAGATCCGAAGGTGCAGCTGAAGGGTGCCATCGAGGCCGTCTTCAGCAGCTGGAACGGCGCGCGTGCCATCGCATATCGGGTGCGCGAGCGCATCCCGCACAGCCTCGGGACAGCCGTCAACGTCCAGTCGATGGTGTTCGGCAACCGCGACGACAACAGCGGCACGGGCGTCGGGTTCACGCGGAACGCGGCAACCGGCGAAAACGTCCCCTATGGCGACTTCCTCATCAACGCCCAAGGCGAAGACGTCGTTGCCGGCATCCGCAACACCGAGGATCTCGATGCGCTCGACCGGCACTTCCCAACCATCCACGCTGAGCTGCTCGCAATTTTCGCTCGTCTCGAGCGCCACTACCGCGACATGTGCGACACCGAGTTCACGATCGAGCAGGGCAAGCTCTGGATGCTCCAGACCCGAGTCGGCAAGCGCACCGGCGCCGCCGCGCTGCGCATGGCCGTCGAGATGGTCGGCGGTGTGAAGGGCCGCGGGGCCTGGAAGATCACCAAGCAAGAGGCGATCATGCGCGTCACCGACGAGCACCTCGACCAGGTGCTGCACCCGCAGTTCGAGGTCGGCGACCGCAAGGTGCTGGCCAAGGGTCTCGCAGCGTCTCCCGGTGCTGCTGTGGGCAACGCCTACTTCACGGCCGACGACGCGGCTGACGCCGCGGAGCGGGGCGAGAAGGTGATCCTCGTGCGAAGCGAGACCAGCCCGGAAGACGTGCACGGCATGCAGGTCTCCGAGGGCATCCTCACGGCGCGCGGTGGGCTCGTGAGCCACGCGGCGGTCGTCGCTCGAGGCTGGGGCATTCCTGCAATCGTCGGAGCAGACGCGATCAAGATCGTTGGCAAGCAGTTCTCGGTCGGCGACACCACGATCAGCGAAGGCGACGTCATCAGCCTCGACGGGACGACCGGCAACGTCATCGTGGGCGCCGTCACGCTGGCGGCGAGTGAGCCTCCTGGCGAGTTCGCGACCATCCTCGGCTGGGCCGATCAGGTCCGCAAGGGCAAGCTCAAGGTCAGGGCCAACGCCGACACCGGGCCCGATTGCGCGAACGCGCGCAGCTTCGGCGCCGAGGGTGTCGGGCTCTGCCGCACCGAGCACATGTTCCTCGGCGAAGACCGCCTTCCCATCGTGCGAGCGATGATCCTCGCGAGGGAGCCAGCTGAGGAAGAAGCGGCGTTCGAGGCGCTGCGCAAGGTCCAGAAGGCCGACTTCGAGGAGATCCTCGAGGCGATGGACGGCCTGCCTGTCACCGTTCGGCTGCTCGACCCGCCGCTGCACGAGTTCCTCCCCAACGTCGAGGAGCTTGCCATCAAGGATGCGACTGTGGGTCTCGACGCTGACGAGCGCGACCTCTACGACGCCGCTCGCGCGTGGCACGAGTTCAACCCGATGCGCGGCACGCGCGGCGTTCGTCTCGGCGTGGTGAAGCCCGGGCTCTACGCCATGCAGGTGCGCGCGCTCATGGAGGCCGCTGCAACCCGGGTGGCCAAGGGAGGCAAGCCGATCATCGAGATCATGATCCCCCTCACCGTCACGCGCGAGGAGATGGCCGAGGCTCGCCGATGGGTGCAGGACGCCGTGGCCGCTGCCACCAAGGGCGCGAAGAAGCCGATCGACGTCACCATCGGGACGATGATCGAGACACCCCGCGCTGCGCTGCGCGCAGATGAGATCGCGGAGGAGTCCGACTTCTTCAGCTTTGGCACCAACGACCTCACACAGATGACGTTCGGGTTCAGCCGCGACGACGTCGAGAGCCGCATGATGCCCGCCTACCTCGAGGCCGGGCTGCTCAAGCGCAACCCCTTCGAGACCATCGACAAGGGGGGCGTCGGCGAGTTGGTGCTGCTCGGCGCGCAGCGCGGTCGCAAGGTGAAGCCCGATCTCAAGCTCGGGGTGTGTGGTGAGCACGGTGGCGACCCCGAGTCGATCGACCTCTTCTACCGCGCCGGGCTCGACTACGTGTCGTGCTCGCCGTTCCGCATCCCCATCGCCCGCCTCGCGGCAGCCCAAGCGGTCATCAACAACCCGACCTCGTGACGTTGCTGGCAGCGACCGACTCCGACCGGTTCGCGAGCTTCGACGTCGCCCCGTGGCAGTGGGCCGCGTTCGTCGGTCTGGTCGCCGTGCTGCTGCTCGCCGACTTGCTCCTCGTGCACCGCGACGCGCACGAGGTCTCCTTCAAGGAAGCCGCCATCGAGTCGGCGGTGTGGATCTCGATCGGGCTGTCGTTCGGGCTCGTCGTGCTGGCGTGGCACGGCGGCCAGGCAGCGGGTGAGTACTACTCGGGCTACCTGATCGAGCAGAGCTTGTCGGTCGACAACGTCTTCGTATGGGCGGTCATCCTTGGCTTCTTCGCCGTCCCCAAGCAGTTCCAGTTCCGGGTCCTGTTCTGGGGCATCTTCGGCGCCATCGTCTTGCGGGCGATCTTCATCTTCGCGGGCGTCGCGTTGATCGAGACGTTCTCCTGGGTGCTCTACGTGTTCGGCGCTTTCCTCGTCTACACGGCATGGAAGATCGCGTTCCACGACGAGACGGAGGTCGATCCGGAACGCAACCTCGCCCTGCGGCTCTTGCGCAAGGTGGTCCCGTCGACCACGGAGTACGACGGTCAGAAGCTCTTCACGAAGCAGAATGCCAAGCGGGTCGCCACGCCGCTCTTCGCAGTGCTCGTGATGGTCGAGACCACCGACGTGGTCTTCGCCGTCGACTCGATCCCGGCCATCTTGGCGGTGAGCCGCCACCAGTTCATCGTGTTCTCCTCGAACGCGTTCGCGATCCTCGGACTGCGCTCGCTCTACTTCTGCCTCGCCGGTATGGCCGATCGCTTCCGCTACCTCAACATCGGGCTCGGCGTGATCCTCGCCTTCGTCGGGGTGAAGATGCTCCTCACCGACGTCTACCACTTCCCAACGCCGGTCGCGTTGGGGGTGATCATCACCGTGCTCGCTGTCGCAGTCGTCGCTTCGCTGCGAGCAGATGCGCGAGAGGGCGCGCACGACGAGTCGATCGACGCGATCATCCACGAGCTCGACGAGTAGGCCGCGCCTATCGAGCTCATAGCCATAGTCCTGCGCCATCTGGCTCTCGGCATCGAGGACAGCGGCGGGCCCCTCCGGTCCGCCGTCCCGCTACCGTCCGCTGCGATGGGCATCGTCGACGAGGACGTACAGAGGGTCCGCGATGCCGTGAACATCCGGGAGATCATCTCCCAGTACGTGCAGCTGAAACAGGTAGGTCGTCGCTGGGTCGGGCTGTGCCCGTTCCACGCTGAGAAGTCCGGCTCGTTCTCGGTGAACGAGGCCGATGGGTTCTGGTACTGCCACGGGGCGTGTCACCGCGGCGGCGACACCATCGGCTTCATCCGCGACATCGAGCACCTCGACTTCCCGGGCTCCGTCGAGCACCTCGCGGGCAAGCTCGGCATCACGCTGCGCTACACGGAGCGGGGCGAGGACGAAGGCCGGAAGCGACGACACCAGCTCGTCGAGGCGATGCGCAAGGCCGTCGAGTGGTACCACGATCGCCTGCTCACGGCGGACGACGCCGGACCTGCCCGTAGCTACCTGCGCAGCCGCGGCCTCGGTGGTGAGATCGTGCGCCAGTACCAGATCGGTTGGGCGCCTGACTCGTGGGATGCGATGGTGCGCGCGCTGCGCCTGCCGAGTGAGGTGGCGGTCGACACTGGCCTCGCGTTCCTCAACCGCAGCGGCCGGCTGACCGACGCCTTCAGGGGGCGGGTGCTGTTCCCGATCCTCGACGTCAACGGCGACCCCGTGGCCTTCGGAGGCCGCATCCTCCCCGGGGCCGACGGCCCGAAGTACAAGAACTCCCCGGAGAGCGCCATCTACAAGAAGTCGCAAATCCTCTACGGGCTGTCATGGGCGAAGACAGAGATCGTGCACGCCGACGAAGCGATCGTGTGTGAGGGCTACACCGACGTCATCGGATTCGCCCAAGCAGAGCTCGGCCGCGCCGTCGCCACGTGTGGGACTGCGCTCACCGAAGAGCACCTCAGGATCATCGGGAAGTTCTCCCACCACGTCGTCCTCGCGTTCGATGCCGACACCGCGGGGCAGAACGCGGCAGCGCGCATCTACGAGTGGGAGCAGAAGCTCAAGCTCAGCGTGACGGTCGCCGCCCTGCCGGCCGGTGTCGATCCGGGGGAGCTCGCGCAGACCGACCCGCAGCGACTACGCGAGGCGGTCGAGTCGTCGGTGCCGTTCCTAGGGTTCAGGGTCCATCGCGTCCTCGACGCTGCCCGACTCGATGCACCCGAGCAACGCGCCGCAGCTGCGGAGGCCGCGCTGGAAGTCATTCGAGAGCACCCCAGCGAGCTGGTGCGCGACCAGTACGTGATGGAGGTCGCCGATCGATGCCGCATCGAGGCCGATCAGCTCCGGGCGAGGCTGCGTCGGCCGGGGGCTGTGCGCGTGCTGGAGGACCGCGGGACGCGGCGCCAGGCGGATCGCGACAGCGCTGAGGTCGAGGCGCTTCGCCACCTCATCCACTCGCCGGACGCGATCGATCCGCTCCTCTTGGTCGACCCTGCTTCGTCCGAGGTGCTGTTCACCGACGAGCGCAACCTCGCCGCCTTTCGCGTGCTGGCGTCGCACGACTCCGTGCACGCGGCGATCGACGCGGCCGACCCGGGCGCGGCCGAGCTCATCCTTCGTTTGGCCGTCGACGAGACCGACTCGGATCCAGAGGACGTCGTTGCTCTGCTTGTGCGGAGCGCAGCGCTGCGCGAGCTGGGCGTGGTCGAGGCACGCGCTCGGAGCGACGGGACAGTCATGGCGCTCGAATCGAAGCTTCTGCTCGAGCAACTCGTCGAGCCGACGACCCGGCGAACGGCGATCGACCAGTTGCTACTCTGGCTCGGTTCACGGAGCGAGCATGAAACCCTTCAACACGTGATGGGCAGTGGTGAGCCAGCTCATGGTGAGTGATGCGAACGCTGCGCTGAACCGGGTGCTGATCCCGGGCGATGTGCTCGCCCGTTTGGTCGATGTGGGCAGGTCCCGGGGAGGCGTGCTGACACAGGAGGCTGTGCTCGAGGTCATCACCGTCGAGCTCACCTCCGACGTGCTCCAACAGCTCGTGAACCACCTCGCCGTGCGCGGGGTGGTCGTCGAGGAGCCCGACGAGATGCCTCTGGTGCCCGACCGGGTGACCTTGGCACAGGTTGTCGAGGGCGAGGCTGATGTCGAGGTTCCGCGCAGCACGGCGCTACGCCGGCGCGCCGTTCGTCTCACCCCTGACCGGCTCGCGGAGAGCAGGGCGTCGGGCATCGCTGATCCGGTGCGCATGTACCTCAAGGAGATCGGCCGCGTCTCGCTGCTCAACGCTGCCGAGGAGGTGGCCCTGGCGAAGCGAATCGAGGCCGGCGCGCTCGTTGACGAGCGGCTGCTCGAGCTGACGGCAACGGGCGACATCGCCACCCTCGAGTTCGCAGAGCGCCGCAAGCTCGAGCGGCTGTCGCGCGATGGCGACCATGCCAAGGCCGAGCTCATCGAGGCCAATCTTCGCCTTGTCGTTTCGATCGCCAAGCGCTACGTCGGCCGCGGCCTGCAGCTGCTCGACCTCATACAAGAGGGCAACCTCGGGCTGATGCGTGCCGTGGAGAAGTTCGACTACACGAAGGGCTTCAAGTTCTCCACCTACGCGACATGGTGGATCCGCCAGGCGATCACCCGCGCCATCGCCGATCAGGCGCGGACCATCCGCATCCCCGTGCACATGGTCGAGTCGATCAACAAGGTGCACCGCGAGCAGCGCTCGATGCTCCAGGAGCTCGAACGCGAGCCCACCATCGACGAGCTCGCAGCGAAGGTGGACATGACGCCGAGCAGGGTGCGCGAGATCCTGCGCATCAGCCAGGACCCCTTGTCGCTCGACTCACCTGTCGGCGAGGAGGACGACTCCAACCTCGCCGACTTCATCGAGGACGCGCAGGCCGAGGCTCCAGCGGAGATCGCGGCCCGGATGATGCTGAACTCAGCGGTACTCGAGGCGCTCGGTGAGCTGAACGAGCGCGAGCAGCAGGTGGTCCGGCTCCGCTTCGGGCTGGAGGACGGCCAGGCTCGCACGCTGGAGGAGGTCGGCAAGGAGTTCGGGGTCACGCGCGAGCGAATCCGCCAGATCGAATCGAAGACCTTGGCCAAGCTGCGCCACCCGCACCGCAGCCAAAAGCTCCGCGATTACCTCGACGGCGAGTAGCCATCCCGTTCTCGAGGCAAGAGGTGGCGCGAGGCGCCACCGATTGCCTCGAGTTCGCTGTTCGCTTCGCTCAGTTGGTGTTGACGGCGTCGCGCGCTCGCTCGATGCCGAGCTCGACGACCGCCTTGGCCTTGTCGACGGCAACGTCGGCGAGCTCAGACGACCGCGCTTTGCTGACCAGCCGCTGCACCTGCGCAGCTCGCTCGCTGCTCGCCTGCGTGCCGAGGTAGTAACCGACAGCAACGCCGACGGCCGCCCCGAGCTTGAACCCCATCAGCCCACCCCCATGTTGATGTCACACCCTGGCGGGATCATGGTCGCCATGGGATATCCGGGCAAGACGAGCGGGCCCATCATGAGCCTCCTCGACGCGCTGCTAGCGTGCGAATCCGCCATTCCGGGGTAGCTCAGCTGGCAGAGCGACGGATTGTTAATCCGTTTGTCGTGGGTTCGAGCCCCACCCCCGGAGCTCTAGTGTCCCAGCCTGCACTCGGGGTCGTAGCTCAGTTGGTCAGAGCGGGGGACTCATAATCCTCTGGTCGCAGGTTCAAGTCCTGCCGGCCCCACGCGGAAAACACTGGGTTGTTCGAGAGGGTGATCATTGGACTTCAGCACCTACGACGGCGACATCGCCGCGCACATGCAGACAGGGGAACTGGAGACGGAAGGCCTTCCCGGGTACCTCGGCATCCGCACCACCGACGTGGGCGCAGGCACCATGACGGCAGAGCTCGAGCTACGGCCCGAGCTCCTCAACCCGTTCGGCTCTGCTCACGGCGGCGTGCTCGCCGCACTCGCCGATCACGTCCTCGGCGCAGTCCTCTATCCCGTCATCGAACGCGGGGCATGGGCCGCGACCACCCAGCTGAACCTCAACTTCACGGCGCCGGCCCGCGAAGGCAAGCTCATCGCGCGCTCCGAGATCATCTCCCTCTCCAAGCGGACCGCCGTCGTGCGCATCGACGTCATCAACGACGGCCGCCTCATCGGCGCAGCCCAGGGCACCGTCACCATTCGCGCTCCCCGCAAGGGCTGAACCCACCGGCCGCACGAGGAGGTGGCAGTACCAGCGCCGTGCCACCGCGACCGAGCTCAACAAGACGTTGCCCTGCTTGCAGTTCGATCCACGAGGGCGAGCCACGTTGTCGTTGGGTCAAGGGCCCGACCGCTCGTTTGCGCGACGACTTGCCCGGTCTTCGCGCCCCGAGGTCGACGAAGGTGTTCGTGCCGCGTTCGGCACGAACCGAGGAGCTGGCGTCATGATCGCGAGCGGCGCCACGGCAGCGACGGTGATCATGGCTGCGATCGTGTTCGGCGCAAGCTTGCACTCGATGCTCTCGACACCTGCCTCCTATGGGTGGCCATGGGACGCGGCCGTGATGGGCGGCTACGGCTACGGCAGCCAAGACGTCGACGCGATCAAGGCCACGATGGGCTCACAGAGCGACGTCGAGCGGTGGACGGCCTTGGGCTTCGGCACCTTCACCCTCGACGATGAGCCGCTCGTCATGATGGTCGGTCTCGGCGCACCCGCGCAGCTCGATCTTACCGTGGTCGATGGCACCATCCCGACCGGAGATGACCAGGTCGCGCTCGGCGCGCGCACGGCAGCATCGCGCCACCTCTCGGTGGGTGAGGAGGTGAAGCTCGGCGACGACGGTCTCGACCCTCGTACGGCCACCGTCACAGCTCTCGTGGTGCTCCCCGCTCTGGGCCCTCTCCAGGCTGACCGCGCGACCCCAGGCACAGGGATGGTGCTGCCCGCCGCCATGTTCGATGCCGCCACCATCGCGGACAACGTCAGCTTCGTCGGGATCGAGACGACAGCCGGAACCAACGCTCCTGCGGTCTTGCACGACCTCCACGACGATTTCATCTCGTGGGCCACTCAGGGCGACACGCCGTTCGAGTACGCGACGCCCGTTCGGCCGCCCGAGATCATCAACGCCGACTCGATGAGCTCCGTGCCGTTGCTCGTTGGTGGCCTCTCGGCCTCGCCGCGTCCGTCGGGCTCTACTTCTCTCCTGCGGCTTCTGTCAGGTCACGGCGAGCGGAGCGCCTGACCCTGCGAGCGATCGGTTTCACCAAGCGCCAGCTGCGGCGCTCGGTGCTCGTCCAAGCCGTGGCAACCACCGCAGCCGGCCTCCTGATCGGGGCGCCTCTCGGCGTGATACTTGGGCGCTACGCCTGGCGCGGGTTCGCGTCGCAGCTCGGCGTCGGCACGAATCCCACCGTTCCAGCCACCTGGACGGTCGCCACCGTGCTTGGCGGGCTCTCATCGCCCTTGTTGTCGCCATCCTCCCCGCGCGAGTCGCGGCTAGCTCGTCGATTCCTGCCGTCGCCAGGTCCTGAGTCTCGCGGCGCGAACTCATCGGTCGACGTGTGACAATCGACCGCCATGTACGAGCAGATCCTGTACGAGGTCGACGATCCGGTCGCGACGATCACCCTCAACCGGCCCGACTCGCTGAACGGTTGGACCACCCGGATGGGCGCTGAGGTGCGCCACGCCGTCTCCGTGGCCGAGCGCGACCCGCGGGTGGTGGGCATCATCCTGACCGGCGCGGGCCGAGCGTTTTGCGCGGGGGCGGACATGAAGGTGCTCAGCGCGATCACCGCTGGGGGCGCCCCCGCTGCAGAAGACTTCAGCGCCCTCGCGGTGGCACCGGATCCGTCGCGGCCTGCCGATCTCGAGGGCGAGTACACCTACCTGCTCGCGACGAGGAAGCCGATCATCGCGGCGATCAACGGCGCCATCGCAGGCATGGCTGTCCCGATCGTGCTCTGCTGCGATCTGCGGTTCATGGGCTCCGACGCGGTGCTGTTGACGGCCTTCGCGCAACGCGGTCTCGTGGCCGAGTGGGGGCTCAGCTGGCTTCTCCCGCGTCTCGTCGGACCGGCCGTCGCGTTGGATCTGCTCTTCTCCTCTCGGAAGGTCTCCGGTGAAGAAGCGGCGAAGCTCGGTCTGGTCAACGCAGCGATGCCGCCCGACGAAGTCGTCGCGCACAGCCGCCGCTACATCGAGCAGCTGGCAGCGCGCTGTTCTCCGACGTCGATGGCGATCATGAAGCGCCAGGTGTACGAGCAGCTCAACGCTGGGCTCGGTGCCGCCGAGCAGGAGTCGCAGCGGCTGATGCTCGAGAGCTTCACACGAGCCGACTTCAGCGAGGGTGTGCGGTCGTTCCTCGAAAAGCGAGAGCCAAGTTTCGCTCGGCTCGGCGACGACTGATCCAGCTTGCACGACCGCGGACTCGTCATCGCAGGCTGCCACCGCGAGCAGCTCCGGCGACTGCCAGAGCAAGCAGAGCGGCAGCCGCGGGTGACAAGGGACCGGCCCGATGCACGACCCCGATCATCCGGGTGACCCGAGGCCGCAGGCGGGCTACTGAAGCGCCGCGCCGAGCCGCATCCGCAGCGAGAGGAGCAGGCAGCAGCGCCGATCCGGCGCCGGCGAGCACGAGGGGAAGGATCGCCTCGCGGTGCGCGACTTCGACAGCAACGCGAGCGTCAGGCGCGATCTCGTCGAGCAAACGACGGCTCGAAGTGGCAGGTGGTGTGACGACGAACGTCTGACGGGCGAGGCGAGCGGCCGCCACACGCGCCGGCAACACCGTTCCCGGCGGTGCGACGAGGAGGAGCTCCTGTTCGAAGAGCTCGGTCGTCACGAGCCCGCCGGTGCCCTGGTCGATGTCGGTGATGCCCAGCTCGGCGCGTCCCGACGAGATCGCTTCGAGAAGGGTGGCCCCCGCGTCTGGTTCGATCATGCGCACCACAACGTCGGGGTGCGCACCTCGGAATCGACCGATGAGCGCCGCGACCGGATCCGCAGCGAGCGTCGGCAGCGTGGCGACGTCGACCCGGCCGGAGGTCAGGCCCGAAGCCTCGCCCGCGATCGCGCGCAAGGTATCGGCGTCGCGCAGCACCTGGCGGGCACCGGCAATGATCCCCTCACCCGAAGGCGTCGGTTGGATCGAGCGGCCGAGGCGGAAGAAGACATCGACGCCGAGCTCGAGCTCGAGGGCGCGCACGCCGTGCGACACCGAGGGCTGGCTGGCGTGCACCATGGTGGCTGCTGCGGTGAACGAGCCTGCGTCTGCGATGGCCACGATGTACTCCAGCTGGCGCAGATCCATACACACAGTCTATGGGAAACATGAAATCGTTCTGTTGGACCTATCAGCGTCGCGCGCAGAAGATGACCATGTGGAGCTCATCGCCGTCGCCGTGATCGGGCTCGGGATCGGGTTCCTCGGCGGTCTCTTCGGCAAAGGCGGGGCCGCCATCGCGACCCCGCTGCTCTACGCGATCGGCATCCCTGCAGCGGTGGCCGTGGCGGCGCCGTTGCCGGCGACGATTCCCTCCACCATGGCAGCGAGCATCCCTTACCGGCGCGCGCAACTCGTCGATCAGCGTGTCGTGAGTTGGAGCATCGCCTTCGGCATACCTGCCACGGCACTCGGCGCGCTGCTCACCCTCTGGGTCGACGCCGCAAACCTCGTGCGCGTGACCGACCTCGTTCTCGTCGCGCTGGGGCTTCGACTGCTGTTACGACCTGAGCGCTCGGATCATTCCCACCCCGCTGCATCTCGCGCTCGCCTCGCTGCCGTCGCCATCGCGGTTGGCCTTTCGTCGGGCTTGCTCGCCAACTCGGGCGGCTTCCTGCTCGCACCCCTCTACGTCGCCGTCGTGAAGCTGCCCATCAAGCCGGCGTTCGCATCGTCGCTCGTGGTGGCGGCTGCTCTCGCCATCCCGGGCACCGCAGTGCACGCGGCGCTCGGTCACATCGACTGGTCGATCGTGGGTGTGTTCGCGGTGACGAGCGTCCCCCTTGCGTTCCTCGGCGCTCACGTTGCACTGCGCACGGAGGCCGGTCGGCTCGAGCGGGCATATGGCCTCGTCCTCGCCGTCCTCGGCTCGTTCTTCCTCCTCTGGGGGTAGGGGAGCGCCGGCTGCGTGGGCGCGCAACACGTTGGCGCGCTCTCGCCGCAGCCGGCACCTCGTAGCCTCCCCGCACCGTGGCTACCGTCGACGCGCCCCTCTCCGACCCAGCACCCGGGCAGCCGTTGGACACGCTTGCGGTGGAGGCGCGGGGGCTCGTCAAGCGATTCGGCGCGGTCTCGGCGGTCCAGGATCTCTCCTTCTCGGTGCAACGTGGTCAGGTGGTCGGGCTGCTCGGGCCGAACGGCGCCGGCAAGACGACGACGGTGCGCATGCTGCTCGGGCTCATCCGGCCCGACGAGGGGTCCGCGAGCCTGCTCGGCGAGCCGGTTCGCGGCGGCGCGAAGGTGCTTTCCCGAGTCGGCGCGCTGGTCGAGAAGCCGTCCTTCGTGCCGTACCTGTCCGGCCTCGAGAACCTCCGGGTGCACTGGCTGGCCGGCGGCGACCGCTGGCCGCCGCCTGGCCTCGAGGAGGCGATCGAGATCGCCAACCTCGGGGACGCGATCAACCGGGCTGCGAAGGGCTACAGCCAGGGAATGCGCCAACGCCTCGGCATCGCGCAGGCGTTGTTGAACCAGCCCGAGCTCCTGATCCTCGACGAGCCGACGAACGGGCTCGATCCAGCCGAGACGCGACGCTTGCGAGGGGCCATCGGCACCATCGCCGAACGCGGGACGACGATCTTGGTCTCCAGCCACATCCTCGCTGAGGTCGAGCAGATTTGCAGCCACGCGCTGGTCGTCGATCGCGGTGGCCTGGTCGCAGCGGGCACCGTCGCCGAGCTCATCGGAGTCACCACGACGATGGAGCTCGAGGTCGATGATGTCCAAGCCGCGCAGGGCCCCCTCGCGCGGATCGACGGTGTGCGCAATGTGTCCACGCTGCCGACCGGGACCCTGCTCGTCGACCTCGATGGCATCCGCCGGTCTGACGTCGTCGCGGCACTCGTGCGCGCTGGTGTCGCCGTCGAAACCGTCGTCCCTCGCCGCAAGCTCGAGGACGCCTATCTCTCCCTCGTCGAGGAAGGCTTCGCCTGATGCTGCGCGTCGAGTTCATCCGGCAGGTCAAGCGGCGCAGGACGTGGGGGATGGTCGCGGCGATCACCATCGTGCCAGTGCTCGTCGCCATCGCGAACAAGACACAGGGCGGTCGGCCCGAGCTCCGTCGCAACCTCTTCTCGCTCGGAACCCACAACGGCGTCAACTTCGCAGCTTTCACGCTGTTGTTGATGAGCAACTTCTTCCTTGTCGTCGTGATCGCAGCGTTCGCTGGCGAGAGCGTCGCGGGTGAGGCCACCTGGGGCACGCTGCGCTACCTGCTCATCCGGCCCGTCGCGCGACCCAAGCTGATCGCAGCCAAGCTGGCGATCGCCGCGTTGCTGGCTGCGGCTTCGACCGCGCTCGTGAGCATCGTCGCTCTCCTCATCGGGAGCGCGTTCTTCGGCTGGAGCGACGTGCTCATCATCGGTCGCACTCGCTTGGTGCCGTTCGAGCTGATCGGTCCTTGGGCGGGGGTCGGGCGCCTCATCATCGCGAGCGGCTACGTCACGGTCTGCATGCTCTTCGTGGTGGCAGTCGGGCTGTTCCTCTCGACGCTCACCGACTCGACGGCAGCAGCGGTCGTCAGCACGATCGTGGTCGTCGTGACGTGCAGCGTGTTGCTCAACGTGCCGAGCCTCGCCGGCATCAGGCCCATCGTGCCGACGAACTACTGGGCTGAGTGGAACTTCCTCTTCTATGCGCGAGGCGGGGTCGAGCTCTGGAAGGGGCTGGTCTCGAGCGCGGTGTACACGTCCATCTTCTCGGCGCTCGCCATCGCGCGCTTCCAGCGCAAAGACATCGTCTCGTGAGCTACTCGTCGAGCCAGGCCGGCGCGCGCTCGACCATGAACTCGCTGACGGCGAGGCACCGGTCGAGCACGTCGCACAGCTGCTCCTCGCTGCGGTAGATCGCTGCGAGCGATACGTCGATGCGAGCGACGATCGTGAGGCTGCGCTCGGGGGCATCGGTGACCGAGGCATAGGAGTCGATAGCCGATACCTCGAGGGGCAGGTCGGTGCCCCCGATGCCAGCGAGGTCGGTCGCGAGCACGAGCAGGTCGGGCGCGAGTGGGAGCGGCGGCAGCGTCCAGGTGAACGACAGCGGGAAGTGCCAGCCATCGCCTGGATCGTCCTCTTCGGGGAGGGCCAGCACGGCGTCCTCGAAGGCGAGGAGTTGGCGGGGATCGACCTCCAGTGCGAGGTGCAGGTCGAGTGGCCCGTTGCAGGCGGCCTCCGGATGCAGATCGACCTCCCATGCCTGGCGCAACGAGTAGGTCTCGACGAAGTGGCGCTCGTCGTGCACGTGGAACCCGTGGTCGGCGGCGTGGTCCTTGAGGTCGGCGACGAAGCCGGCCACATCGATGACTGCCATCGCACCTCAGCGTAGAGGGCGCGTCCGGGGGCGCACTCCTCGCGTCCCGTTAGGGTCCGCGCCACTCATGGATGGCTCCGCTGTGCTCGCTGTGCTCGCCGATACCGCTGCGGCCATCGCCGCTGCGCTCGGAGATCTCGATGATTGGGGGCTCGCCGGTACCAGAGCTGGGCAGTACAAGAGCGATCTCGCAGCCGACGACGTGGCGGTTGCGCTGCTCAGCGCGGCCGGCTTCGGTGTGCTGTCCGAGGAGTCGGGACGCCACCACGCCGATCGCGTCGTCACCGTCGTGGTCGACCCTCTCGATGGCTCGACGAACGCGTCGCGACGCATCCCCTGGTATGCGACGAGCCTGTGCGCCGTCGACGCGAAGGGCCCGCTCGCAGCGCTGGTCGTGAACCTCGCCGACGGCATCAGCTACGAAGCCGTGCGCGGCCAAGGCGCAAGATCTGCTGGGGGCCCGGTCGCTCCGTCGGGGCAGACCGCATTGCGCGATTCACTTGTGGCGCTGTCTGGCTATCCGCCGCGGGGACTCGGCTGGAACCAGTACCGCGCGCTCGGGGCTGTGGCCCTCGACTTGTGCGCCGTCGCTGCCGGTGTCATCGACTGCTACATCGACTGCTCGTGGGACGCGCACGGCCCATGGGACTACTTGGGCGGAATGCTCATCTGCCAAGAGGCCGGCGCAGCAGTCGCCGACGGTGAGGGTCGCGACCTGGTGGTGCTCGGTCACGACGACCGGCGAACGCCTGTCGCCGGTGCCACCTCCGAGCTGCTCGCCGATTGCCTGGCGGCGAGAGCGTCGTTCACCCGCTGATGATCTCTACGCTGGTCGGATGAAGGCCCGGCTACACGGCGCGCTGCTTCGGTTCTACGCCCGGCTGCCGCGTCCTGTGCGGCGTTCGATCGTGCGCCGGATCGCGCCGCAGTACACGGTCGGAAGCATCTGCGTCGTCGAACGCGATGATGGGCGGCTGTTGCTCATCCGCCAGTCCTACCGTCGCCGATGGGGCATACCGGGCGGCTTGTTGCGCAAGGGCGAAGCCGCTGCCGACGGAGCACGGCGCGAGGTCGAGGAGGAGATCGGCATCGCTGTCGAGCTGCTGGGCGAACCCACGGTCGTCGTGTCGCCTCGCCCACGCCGCGTCGACGTGATCTACCGCGCCCGACCCGTCGTCGGCGCTCGGGCCGACGACGTGCGGCCGTCGTCACCAGAGATCGTCGAGGTGCGCTGGTTCGACCCGGCCGAGCTACCTGAGCTGCAGGAGGAGACGGCCGACGCGGTTCGTGCCATCGCCCGTGCCTCGCTTCGACCCGCTGCGCGGCCGCTTGCGCGCTAGAGAGCGGCGCGGAGGTGCCCGGGTAGGCACGGGTGACGCAGCTTCGTGAGCGCTTTTGCTTCGATCTGGCGGATGCGCTCTCTCGTGAGCTCGAAACGGGTACCCACCTCTTCGAGGGTCATGGGCGTCTCGTCGCGCAGCCCGAATCGCAGGTTGATCACCTCGCGTTCGCGCGGGGCGAGGCACTCGAGCGCGTCGTGGATGAGCTCGCGCTCTGCGCTCTTCTCCACGACCTCGTCAGGAGCGGCTGCGCTGTCGTCGCGCAACAGGTCGCCGAGCTCCGTGCCGCCGTCTTCGCCGACCATCACGCTCAACGACACGATGTCAGGCTCGATCTGCAAGGCGTCGATGACTCGCTCGATCGGTAGGCCAGACTCGGCAGCGAGCTCCGCCGCGGTGGGCTCTCGGTGGAGCGACTTGAGCAACTGCGCCGAGCTGCGAGCGAGGACGGAGAGCGTTTCGCCGAGATGGGCTGGCACACGAATGGTGCGGCTCTTGTCGGCGATGGCCCGGGTGATGCCCTGACGGATCCACCAGGTGGCGTACGTCGAGAACTTGAAGCCCTTGCGATGGTCGAACTTCTCGACTGCCCGCATGAGCCCGAGGTTGCCCTCCTGGATGAGGTCGAGCATCGGGAGCCCCGCGTGTTGGTACCGCTTGGCGATCGATACGACGAGGCGGAGGTTCGCTTCGATGAAGCGCAGCCGTGCCGCGGCCGCCGCGGTTCGCTCTGTCGCTCCCGCGTGGGCGGTCGCGCCGGCTTCGATCAGCTTGGCGAGACGCACCTCTTCGGCGGCGGTGAGCAGAGGCTCGCGTCGCAGCTCCGCGAGGTAGACGCGCACGAGGTCGCCGTCTCCGCTGCGCCCTCCTGGCTTCGCCGCGGTGCTGCTCCGCCCAGCCATCCACGCCTCCGTCGTCGCCGCTTCTCGCCAGACCGAGGGGTGCGTCGGCGACGTGAGCGACGGTAACGGCTCTCAAGGCCACCGCGAGGGATGCCCCGACCTCGAGAGCTGAGCGTCGCAGGCCTTCTAGTCTGGCCCCAGCGGGCGTGTAGCTCAGCTGGCTAGAGCGCTGCCCTTACAAGGCAGATGTCGGGGGTTCGAGTCCCTCCACGCCCACCCGCGAAGGTGCAGCTCAGGCTTAGGCTGCGTTGGTGACCACCTTCGGACTGGTCCATGGGGCCTGGCACCGTGCCTCCAGCTGGCGTCCTCTCGTCGACGCACTCGAGGCGAACGGCCATCGCAGCGTCGCGGTCGATCTTCCTTGCGACGACCCGGCAGCCACCTTCGAGACCTACGCCGAGGTCGTGGTGCGCTCTCTCGAGGGCCAGGAAGGGGATCTGGTCCTGGTGGGGCACTCGCTAGCGGGCCACACCATCCCGTTGGTCGCTGCGCGCGTGCCCGTTCGACATCTCATTTTCCTCTGTGCATTGATCGCGGAGCCTGGGCGCAGCTTCGTCGACCAGTTGACGGCGGAGCCGGACATGCTGCTGCCTCAGTACGAGGCTGGCCTCAGCGAGCCCGACGACCGGCGGCTTCGTCACTGGGCCGACCGCCGGTTGGCAATCGAGGTGCTGTACGGCGACTGCGATCCTGCCGACGCTGAACGGGCGGTGGACGACCTTCGGCCGCAGGCACTCGGCCCGTACACGGTTCCCTGCCCATTGGATGCGCTACCTCCGGCCGAACGGACCTACGTCCTCTGTACGGAGGATCGACTGGTGAATCCTGAGTGGTCGCGGAGAGCGGCATCCGTTCGGCTCGGAGTCCAGGCGGTCGAGCTGCCAGGAAGCCACTCCCCGTTCATCTCTCGACCGGACGACCTCGCTCGCTTGTTGGAGAAGTTCGCGTGATCAGCGGCGGCGGCCTGCCCGACTACCTCGGCATCCGCCAGAGGAGCAGCAGATGACCACCTCCGTGCACGAGCTCGAGCTGCCTGAAGTCGACATCTTCAACCTCGACCGCTCTGCCGCGCTCGCCGCGTTCGAGCACGCACGCCAGCAGCATTGGCTCGCCCGCATGCCCCTCGGCTACGCAGTCACCCGCCACGATGACGTCACCGCCATCCTCCGTGACAAGCGCTTCCACTCCGCGCTCTCGCTGCTCCCACAGATGTCCGGGGTCGAGGGCCCGCTGCGCAGACGCCAGACCGGCTCGATCCTGTCGATGGAAGGCGCCGAGCACACGCGGCTGCGTCGCCTCGCAGCGCCCGCGTTCACCCCGCGGGCAACCGACCGGCTCCGACCCGTCATGCGCCGCGTCATAAACCAACTCCTCGACGGTGTCGCGGCCGCTGGCCACTGCGAGTTCGTAGCCGACGTCTGCGAGCCCTACCCGATCCCCATCATCTGCGAGCTGCTCGGCGCGCCCAAGGAGGACTGGAAGCTCTTTTCCGGTTGGGCCACCGACATCTTCCGCGTCTTCAACAACAACATCGCCGCCGATCTCCCCGCCATCGAAGCCGCAATGGAGGAGCTCGACCGCTACGTCCAGTCGATGATCGCGGAGCGACGCAGCCGACCGGCCGACGATCTGCTCAGCGACATGATCGCGGTCGAAGAGGTGGGCGACCGCATGAGCACCGCCGAGCTGGTGATGATGACGGAAGCCGTGCTTCTGGCCGGCACCGACACGACCCGCAACCAGCTCGCCTGCTCCGTCGCGCTCTTCGCCGAGCACCCCGACCAATGGGCAGCCCTCGCCGACGAGCCACGGCTTGCGTCTGGCGCCGTCGAGGAGACCATGCGCCACCTCGGTGCTGTGCGGGGCACTGCGCGCGTCGCATCCGAGGACATCGACTACCGAAGCGTCACCTTCCCCGTCGGCACCCTCGTTGTCACCAGCCTCGCCGCCGCCAACCACGACCCCGACATCTGGGCCGACCCACATCGCTTCGACATTGCACGCGAACCGTCGGGCATGCCGCAGCTGACGTTCGGCTCGGGCATCCACTTCTGCCTTGGCGCATCGCTCGCCCGCGCCGAGCTCCAAGAAGCGCTACCGATCCTCGCCCGACGTATGCCGAAGCTGCGCCTCGACGGACCCATCGAGTGGAAGCCCGCCACCGCCGGAATCTGGGGACCGAGCCGCCTGCCCATCGCGTTCGGGTAGCTCGGCCTTCGACGATGCGCTGAAGCGCAAGGGGGTGGCCTCGAAGCGTTCGCGGCAACCGTCCGAGCAGAACGAGAACATCTTGTCGTCGTGGACCGCGTGCGCGGGCGCGGTGGCAGTTCGGACCTGCATGCCGCACACCGGATCGAACGCGTATCCCGTTCCTCCGCCCAAGCGCTCACGGTTCCGGTAGAGCCAGTACAAGAGCCCGAGCACGCCGAAGAAGCCGATGTTCAAGAACGTCGTGTAGTTCCACGCGAAGCCGGTTTCGACGATCGCCTCGGGTCTCGAGTCCGGGATGCCGCCGAGGACGTAGAACAGGCCCTCGACGATGAGACCGGCCGTGGCCATCACCAGGTAGAACGTCACGAACAGCCGCAGCGCGAGACGGCGGCCGTAGTACTTGCGGTAGATCAGCACCAGGGGCAGGGCGATGAGGTCGGCGAAGATGAAGCTGATCACCCCGCCGAAGCTGATCCCGCCGTGCCACAGCGCTGCCGCCATGGGAACGTTGCCGATCGAGCAGACGAAGCTGATGAAGGCGATGAACGGCCCGACGATGACGTTCTCGACGCTCGTCCAAAAGCCGTGGCCGGAGAGGAACACGTCGTTCCACCAGTCCATCGGCACCGCAACGGCGAGGAAGCCGGCGACCACGTAGCCGATGACGAGCTCCTTCCGAAGCATGGTGATGTCGGCCATCGTGTAGCTCGCCGCGTCCGACCATGCCGCTTTCGAGGTCAGCTTCTTGCGCCACGGTGCCGCTTCGAGCTCGGCTTGTCGCTCGTCGCTGACGCCGACCATCGCCGCGTGGTCGTGACCACCGGCGACGCCTCCCTGTAAGCGTTCGCGTGCCTCGCCAACGACCCGTCGGTTGAACACGTAGCCGCCGACCATGGCGAGCAGGATGATCATGATCGGCCCGCCGATGAACTCGGCCGCGGCGAACTGCCATCCCATCAGGATGAGGAGCACGACGCCGAGCTCAACGACCAAGTTGGTCGAGGCGAACATGAACGCCATCGCCGTCGTGAAGTCTGCACCCTTCTGGAAGAGCGACTTTGCCATGGCAGTCGCTGAGTACGAGCACGACGACGACACCATCCCGAACCCGGAAGCCTTTGCCACTGTCGCGGGTCGGTGGTCGCCCATGACCCGTTGCATCTGGTCCTTCGAGACGAACGCCTGGACCGCCCCCGAGAGCCCGAACCCGAGCACGAGCGCCCAGAAGGTCTCCCAGAACATGAAGAACCCTTCGCGGAGGCTGTCGGCTACGTCGCCGAGCGAGATCACCGCGACGACGCTCACGACCGCACCAGGCGAGCGATAGCCGCTGATGCTTCTGCGACCTTCGCTTCAGCGGTCTCGCCGCCCGCCGTCAGCGCGTCGGCGACGCAATGCGACAGGTGGTCATCGAGCAGCTCGATCGCGACAGCCTGCAATGCCTTGGTGACCGCAGCGACCTGATCGAGCACATCGATGCAGTACTTGTCCTCGTCGACCATCCGCTGCAACCCGCGCACCTGACCCTCGATGCGACGCAGCCGCTTGTGGATCGCTTCCTTCTTGTCCGCGTAACCAGGCATGAGGACCAACATACCCCCCCAGTGTATTAGTGCACAAGGGCCCGATCGTCGAACGAGAGGAATCGGGCGCGGAACGAGAGGAATCGGGCGCGATCCGTCGAACTAGGGGAGCACTCGCTGCTGTGCTCTGGGGGATTTGGTGCGTCGACGGTTGCTGTTGCTGTTCGTTCTCGTGGCATCGGTGATGGTGTTGTTGCCGAGCGCCAAGGCTGCGGCACCGCCCGGCACCTACGTTGCGCTCGGCGACTCGTATACGTCGGGCCCCCTCATCCCGCTCTACGACCAGCCTCTCGGCTGCCTGCGGTCGTCACTGCTGAACTACCCCCACATCGTGGCTCAGCAGCTCGGGCTCACCCTGCGCGACGCGAGCTGCGCGGGTGCTGACACCCAAGACATGACCGGCACGCAGGGCGTTACCCCAGGCCCGAACCCGCCGCAGTTCGATCGCCTTGACGCGACGACCTCGCTCGTGACCTTGCAGATCGGGGGCAACGACATCGGGTTCTCCAGCATCGCGAAGGACTGCTTGTCACTCTCGACCCAGGGCCACCCCTGCCAGGACAAGTTCGTCGTGGGCGGCGTCGACGAGATAAGCGGCCGCATCCAAGCGGTTGGCCCGAAGGTCGCCGCCGTGTTGCAGGGCATCCACACCCGTTCGCCTCTCGCCCGCGTGCTCGTGATCCCGTACATCACGATCGTGCCGAGCGGCAGCCCGATCCTGTGCTGGCCCCAGCTACCCGTTGCCTACGAAGACATCCCGTACCTGCACGCGAAGCAGGCCGAGTTGAACGCGATGCTCGCAACCCAAGCCGCAGCCAACAGTGCGGAGTACGTCGACGTCTACGGCCCGAGCGACGGTCACGACTCGTGCCAGCTCCCCGGTTTGCGATGGGTCGAGCCGGTCGTCCCGCTCAACCTGGCAGCGCCCGCTCACCCGAACGCCATCGGCATGCTCGCCATGGCCGGCATCATCGAGCAGGCACTCACCGCTCCCTGATAGCGAGCGCCCCGGCGATCAGGCGACGAGGTAGCCGGCGGAGAAGAGCGCTGCGCCGGCCACCAGAAGGGAGGCACTTGCTGCTGCGGCGAACGAGCGCACCTTCGAGGGCTGCGACGTCGCAAGACCGACGAGAGCGAAGACGGGGAACACGACCAACAGGTAGCGCCCGACGCCGAGGAAGTCGCGGGTGCTGATCGCGGGTATCAGCGTCGCCGAGAGCGTGTAAACGGCGTAGCCGCGGCCCAGTCGTCGGCTCACCGCGCGTACGGCACAGAGGAACCCGATGAACGCTGCTGTCTGGAGCAGGATGGCGATCGCTTCCGGCGTCGCGACGATTCCGAGGTGACGGATGAGGCCGAGCTTCAGCCAGGTGCGCAGCCCTGGGGGCTGGTTCCAGCCCGGCGCCCCTTCCGTCTCGACGAACGCGAACGCATTGCCGAACCGGATTGCCAGCCATGCGCACCAGGCGATCAGGCCCCCTATCGAGAGCAGGACGCCGAGATCGCGGCGCCTCAATGAACCTCGCGGCGCGCGTCTGAGCAGGCCGCGGCGGTCGAGCGTGACGGCCACGAGACCGATGACGAGCGTGATGCCGGTCGGTCGCGTCGCTGTAGCAACGAACGCGACGAGGCCGGCGGCAAGCGGGCGGTCATCCTCGACAAGCAGGAAGGCCGCGAGGACGAGACCGAGGAACATGGCATCGGAATAGGCGGCGCCATAGAGGAACCAGGCGAAGGGATACAGCCCCAGAGCGCCGACAGCGGCCCTCGCCGCCTCCGCCGACATTCGTCGTGCGCACCAACGGTGGAACAACACCAGATCGAGCGCGCCACAGGCCAGCGTCACCACCACAGCAGCGAGCGCGACACCGCCGGGCAGCACCGCTCCGACGACGCGCAGGACCAGCGGATAGGCGGGGAAGAACGCGACCGAGGACATGTGACCGGGGCGGTAGCTGTAGCCATGCTCCGCGATCGTGACGTACCACCAACCGTCCCAACGGAGCCAGCCGCCGAGCACTGAATCCGCGAACACGTGGAGCCGACCCGACTTGTAGGGGTGAAGGAACAGGTGGGGTGCGATCGCGACGACAGCCGTCAGGACTGCAGCAATCGTGAAGTAGCGCCGGACCACCCAGCGGTCGCCGAGAGCGGCCGGACTTGCCGGCTGCGCCAGCTCAAGCACCGGCGGCTGGGCGACTGTGGTCACGCGGCGGGAACCTACAGGTGTCGATGTCTGGGGGAGGTAAAGGGCAATTGCCCGGCTACTGGTGCCCGGTCACGTAGCCGCGGTGGATACCGAGAGATTCGAGGTTGCTCCTCGAGGGATGCGACGTTCCCGCTGGCCCCGACGCGAACAGGCTCAGGACATTGACCATCGCTGCACGGATCTGGCAGTCCATCTGGCCCGGCGCGACGTCGGGCGCGCACGGGGGACCAAGGTGCGGCTCCCACGCCAGCGTCCCGGTCGCGAGAACGCCCGCACCGCTAGCAGCTGTGTAGTAGCTCATGTCGGAATAGCTCTTGAGCTTGCGGCACTGCACCGGGGAGTGGGCGATGACGGCGATGCCATCGGGAGTGGGCGCCTCAGGTGTGACGCGGTCGTACTCGTTGCCGACGACGTGGGCGAGGTGGTCCCCGTTCTTGAGACCGGTGCCCGCGAACACCCACGACGAGGCATCGGCGATGACCATGTCCGCGTCGACTGGGTTGCATTCGTAGTAGTCGCCGATGAGCGAGCTCTCCGGTCGCGCCTTTGGCGAATCCCGCCACGAGGTGGTCACCCTCGCATCGTCCTTGCCGTTCAACGGATCGTCCTTCGCAACGCGGTAGTTGACCTCGTGACGATTCTCGCCGAGCGGTGATGGCTCGAAACGGGTGCGTCGGAAGGCTGCGTTCGCGCCGACGAACACGAGGTTCACGCCGTGATCGCGAGCGGCTTCGACTCCATCGCGCATCTCGAGCGACCAGTACTCGTCATGCGTTGGCACGACGTAGGCCTGATGGTTGAGCAGGAGCTGGGGGGCAGCGTGCACATCGATGTCGGTCGTGTACGTGACGTCGAGTCCCATGGACTCGACCATCTGCACCAGTTGGTCCTCGCGGCCGAAGTACTCACCCGTCCCGTTTCCGTCATACGGGCGGTCGAAGCTCACGACCTTGGCCCGTCGCTTCGGGTCCGCCCCCGGGTCGCCGCTGTAGAGGTTCGACCCACCCCACCCGTTGTAGGCCTGCCAGGTCGTGACGCCGCTCCCGATGAGCACCGCAGCGTGGCTCGCATCGTCGCGCACGGTCAGAGGCACCATCGATTGGCCACCGTCGTCGCTGACCAGCTTGAGGATGTACATGCCCGGCACCCAGTCGTCCGTGATGGCGACGTCGAGCGACTTCGCCCAGGGCGCGCTGCGCATGCCCGTCACCTTGTCGAGCTGGGCCCCGGCTTGGGCGACTCCGGGCACGGCAGCAGAGGTCCACACGACTCGCCCACCGGCACCGCCGTACCAACCCATGCGCACAGCGGTCACGGTGAACGAGGTCGCCTTCGTCGACACGTACAAGCCGAAGGTTTCGCCACGTTGGGCGCTGACGCGGTCGGCGAACCCGCGCACCTTCGCCCAAACCGCCGGGTCGTCAGTGACGGGCCATCCGGGATCGCCGACGCGAAGGTTCTCGGTGGCCACCGACGGGCTCGCTCTCGGTGGCGCGAGCGGCGCTTCTCCCGTGGTCGTCGTCGTCGTCGTGGTGTCGCTCGAGAACGCGGCGTTGGAGGACGGTGGTTGGTCGCGCAAAAGCACACCGAGCAGCACCATCACGAGACAGAGGGCCGCGACGATTCCGAGCCGTCGGCGCCGAAACGTCCAGGGTGTCGGACGCGTCAGACGGGCCTACCGCCGGCGACGCCCGTAACCGACCCCGCCGAAGAGGAGCAGGACGACGACGACTATGAGGAGCAGCGTGATCATGGATCAGATGCTCCCCCGAACAAGGCCGTCTCAGACCTGCTCGAGCCACAGGGCTGACTTCGCCACCGATCGGGCAACAACGTCCTGACCGAGCCGCCGACCAATGGAGGGGCAATGTTCCGTCGCACCATACGTGAAGACGTTTCTACCGGCGATGGCGAGCGAGTTGCCGCGGATCGCTACGACCGTGTCGACGAGCGGTCCCGCGTCGTCGATCCCAACCGAGTCATCGCCCTCCTCGCCGGTCTAGGCTTTCTCCTGCTCGGAGCGCTCGTGCTCGTCGACACCGGCTTCGGGGACTTCCCGTCGAATCCGATCGCCAGCGTGGCTGGCTTCACGCAGACCCCGCTGCTCGGCGTCATCGACGTTGCACTCGGTCTGCTTCTCTTGGCGGGCGCCGCGGATCGAGATCGCTCGATGAGCGTGTTCGCCGGTGGCCTGATGCTCGTCGCGGGCATCGTCGCAGCGGTCGAGGCCGAGAAGCTGCCAGCGGCGGTCCGCACCAACAGCGGCTTCGGCTGGACCGTCGCCCTCGTCGGCGCCATCGTGCTCATCGCCGCCCTCGTGATCCCGACCGCGTACAGCCGAAGCCGAGTGGTCCGCTCCGACCAGACGGACACTGGCCGCTAGTCCGCTAGACGACGAGTCCGAGGAAGGGTGACAGGTGGGTGTGCCCTTCACATCTGATCTGATCGACGGTCGCTACCGCGTGGGCGACGTGATCGGCTTCGGCGGCGTGGCGGAGGTTCGATCTGGAGAAGACCTTCGGCTACGCCGCCCGGTCGCGATCAAGCTGCTGAAAGCGGATATGGCGGCACGGGCATCGTTTCGGGACCGCTTCGAGTCCGAGGCCCGAGCAGCAGCGCGCATCGCCGATCTCAACGTCGTCGCGGTCTACGACAGCGGCGAGCACGAGGGAGTGCCGTACATCGTGATGGAGCTGCTCTCCGGGCGCACGTTGGGCGACGAGATCGCGCAAGGCCCGCTGGCCGAGAGCCGGGCGCGGGCCGTGTTCGGGCAGGTGCTCGACGCGTTGCAGGCCGCCCACGACTGTGGCGTGCTGCACCGCGACATCAAGCCCGACAACATCCTCATCGCTGCCAATGGCGACGCCCGCGTCGCTGACTTCGGAATTGCCAAGGTGACCGACGAAGATTCCGGGACGATCGCCGGAGCCGTGCTCGGCACTCCGTCGTACTTGAGCCCCGAGCGCGTGCTCGGCGCACCGGCCAGCGTGGCGAGCGACGTCTATGCCGCTGGGGTCGTGCTCTACGAGGCGCTCGCGGGCATCAAGCCCTTTGTTGCCGACACCCCCAGCGACGTCGTGCATGCCATCGCCTACGGCGAGCCAGCCCCGCTCCGTGTGCTTCGTCCGAACGTCGACCCGCGGCTGGAAGCCGTTGTCGAGCGAGCGATGTCGAGGGAGAGCGCCGACCGCTTCCGCGACGCGGCATCCATGCGCGTCGCCCTCGACGTCGACGGTGCGCCGAGTGGCGATCCGGCGACAGCGACGACCGAGCTGCCCGCGACAGGGTTGCCTTCGCGGGGAGGCGAAACGACGGTCGTCGACGCCCGAGCGCCAGCATCGCGTCATCGTCTGGGTGCGCCGCCTTCGCGGCGCGCGTCGCCCAGCGCACCGATTGGGCTCGCCATGCTCGTCATTGCCCTCTTTCTCTTGGGCGCAGCACTCATCGTGTTCGCGCGCAGACCCAGCGGGTCACCGGCAGGGGTCGCGCCGACGAGCACAGCAACCACGCCAGTGAGCGCCGTCACCCCAGCGCTCTCGGGTGCCATCGACGACCTCGACGCGGCGGTGGCCCGGTGAGCGGTCGCCCGGTGACGCGTGCGTTGGTGGGTCCGACGCTGGCCGCGATGCTCTGGTTCGTCAGCGCCGGCTGTGGTGGGGGAGCGTTGATCCCACACGTCTCCGCTGAGGCGAAGGCCGCGCTCCAGCCTGATCTCGTTGCGATTCGGACCGCGGCGTCTGCCGGCGACCGCGGCGGGGTGCAGCAGGCGGTTGCCTCCCTCCGCCAGCACGTCGAGCAGCTGCAAACCTCGAGGCTGCTGGCGGACGCCAATGCGCGCGAGATCGACAACGCGGCGGAGGCCGTCATCGCCCAGCTCGGCGACGGCCTCGCGTCGACAACATCACCGCCGCCTCCGACATCCGAGCCGACATCGGCGACTGCGCCGCCCACCACCTCGCCCCCTCCTGGTCACGGCAAGGGCAAGGACAACGGCAAGGACGGCGGCTGACGGGCGGCTGGGCTCGCTACTTGAAAGCGATGTACCCGGTGTTCCACATCACCGGGAACAACCAGAGCGCGAGGCCGAGCGGCAGGAGCACCAACCGGGGCTTGACGCCTTGGCGGGAGAGGCGGCCGTGCTTCCAGCCTTCGCCAGCAGCTGCGAGCACGAAGCAGATCACGGCAGCGAGGTAGAAGAAGAACTGGGCCTTCTCGTCGAGCATGGGTGCCTCCTAGGAGCGGATGCTCGACTCCCTTCCCCCGACCGCCCGATCTGATACGGAGGTTTCGCAAGGCTCTCTCGGGGTATGGGTGCGCCATCGGCAGCCAGGGAGGCTCACGTGTACATCGGTCTCGGCACACTTCTACTCATCATCGTGTTGATCCTGTTCTTGACGTGACGTCGCTCGACGAGGGTTGAAGGTTCTCGCTCCTCGTAGCAGTGCCGCGCTCGCGTTCGACAGCGTTCTGCTCGCGGAGGTATGCATCTGTGATGAGCCGGGTAAACCAGCCCGGTGCGGGCGCACACAGCCAGGAGGATCCATGCAGGTCGGAACGATCGACGTCAACAAGCTCCGAGGAGTGACGGACAAGGGGCTCGGGCTCGGCAAGGAGCTGGTCGGCGTCCTCGTCGGCAGCGACAAGCTGCAGCAGGAGGGCGAGGCGCAGCAGGAGCGCGCCACCGCCGAGTTGAAGGCCCTCCGCGATGAGGCGAAGGCCCAGAAGTTCGACGCCAAGGCCGATGTGCTCGAAGCTCGTCAGCGTACGGCGCAGCGCAGCAAGTCCGACTGACACCACCACACACCAGGCAAGGAGAAACGCATGGGCGTATTCGAAGAGGCGAAGGGCAAGGCGAAGGAGGTTGTCGGTGACATCACCGACAACGCTGATCTGAAGGAAGAGGGCCGCGCCCAGAAGGACAAGGGCGAGGCCGAGCACGAGGCGAACGAGGCCAGGGCGAAGGCGAAGGCCCACGAGGCCGAGGCCAAGGAGAAGGAGCTCGAGCAGAAGGCGGCGCAGGACTCCAAGGACTGAGCCGCTGGTGGAAGCGCTGACGTCGCCGTCTCGAAAAGAGGCGGCGACGTCGTCGCGTTTCAGATGGCGGTGTCGTCTCGCTCGCCGGTGCGGATGCGCAGAATGCTCTCGACGTCGGTCACCCAGACCTTGCCATCGCCGATCTTGCCGGTGCGCGCCGCGTGCGCGAGGACTTCGACGACATGCTCAACCTCCTCGGGTTCGGCGAGGATCTCGAGCTTGACCTTCGGCACATAGTCGATCCTGTACTCAGCACCCCGGTACACCTCGGTGTGGCCCGACTGGCGACCGAAACCCTGCACCTCGGTGAGCGTGATCCCGTGCACACCGGCGTCTTTCAGCGCGCTCCTCACGTCGTCTGCCTTGAACGGCTTGATGATGGCGGTGATCAGCTTCACGTGGCTCCTCAGCTCGCGTACGCGGTCTCGGCGTGGATCGACAGGTCGAGCCCGATCTCCTCGGCTTCGGGGTCGACGCGCAGCCCGATGGTGAGCTCGAGCAGCTTCGCGATCGCGAGGCTGACCACGAAGGAGTAGATCAGCGTCGCGCCGGCAGCGACGACCTGATCGGCGAGCAACTCCGTCCCGCCGCCGCCTATCAAGAGGCCCGGGTGCACGACGAGCGCGTTCACCTTCGGGTCCGCGAAGAGTCCCAGGATGATCGAGCCGAACAACCCCCCGACCAGGTGCACGCCGATGACGTCGAGGCTGTCGTCGAACCCGAAGCGCCGCTTCATGCCGAGCGCGAGGAAGCACACCATGCCGGTCAACAAGCCGATGACGACGGGTGCCATGCCCCCGACGAAACCGGCGCACGGTGTGATCGCGACCATGCCCGCGACAGCACCTGACGCGGCGCCGAGGGTGGTGGCATGACCTTCGCGCCACCGCTCGACGATGAGCCAACCGATCATCGCCGCGGCCGGCGCCAGGATGGTGTTCATGAGCGCTTGCGCCGCGACGCCGTTGGCGGCGAGCGCGGAGCCGGCGTTGAATCCGGCCCAGCCGAACCACAGGATGCCGGTGCCCAACATCGTGAGCGGCAGGTTGTGCGGTGGCATCGGCGTGGCGGGGTAGCCGCGTCGCTTCCCAAGGACGAGCACGAGCGCCAGGGCTGCTGCGCCAGCGTTGATGTGCACCACCGCACCACCGGCGAAGTCGAGAGCGCCGCGTTTGGCGAGCCACCCACCGGCGAATACCCAGTGCGCCACAGGGCCGTAGACCACGACCAACCAGACCGAGATGAACACCGTATAGGCCGACAGCTTCAGGCGGTCGGCCGTCGCTCCGGTGATGAGAGCCGGCGTGATGATCGCAAAGGTCATCTGGTAGGCGCAGAAGAGTACGAACGGGATGCTGAGTGCGCCGAGGACGGTGCCGGGTGCTCGGCCGACGCCGACGTCTTTGAGGAACGCGAAGTCGAAGTTCCCGATCAGCCCACCGTCGCCTGCTCTGGCGAACGCCAGGCTGAAGACGACCGTCACCCAGACGACCGACAACAGGCCCATGGCCAGGATGTTCTGCATGAGCATGCCGAGCACGTTCTTCGAACGAACCATCCCGCCATAGAAGAACGCGAGCCCCGGTGTCATGAAGAGCACCAAGGCCGTCGACATCAACATCCACGCGGTGTCCCCAGTGTCCACTCCCGCTCCCCTGATCGTGGCCCCGCCGTCGGGCCGAGAAGTCTGTCAGAGGACTTTCTAGTTTCTCTCCGCCATCCTTCGTGGCGATGCCAGCGGGGACTTGGTCCTCAGCCGGCCTCCGCCACGCCGACGGGGCAGGAGACGCCCGTACCACCGAGGCCGCAGTAACCGTTCGGGACCTTGTGGAGGTACTGCTGGTGGTAGTCCTCCGCGTAGAAGAACTGGCCGGCGTCGACGATCTCTGTCGTGATGGCCCCGAGCCCCGCCGCGTCGAGGCTGCGTTGGAACCTCGCTCGACTCGCCTCAGCCGCAGCCTGCTGCGCGGGGTTGCTCACGTAGATGCCCGATCGGTACTGCGTGCCGACATCGTTGCCTTGGCGCATCCCTTGTGTCGGGTCGTGCGACTCCCAGAACACCTTGAGGAGCTGCTCGTAGGTGACCGCGCTCGGATCGAATGCCACCAACACGGCCTCGGTGTGACCGGTGCGACCGGAGCACACCTCTTCGTAGGTGGGGTTCGGCGTCGTGCCCCCGATGTAGCCGACTGCCGTGGAGTACACGCCGGCCGTGTTCCAGAACGCCCGCTCGGCGCCCCAGAAACAGCCCATCGCGAACACAGCCGTCTCGAACCCCTGGGGGAAGGGCGCCTCGATGCGATGACCGTTGACGACGTGCGCCGCGGGGACGGTGAAGGGGCGGTGGTCGCGCCCGGCGAGCGCGTCCCCGGGGTCGACCAGTTTCGACTTGTTGCGGAAGAGCATGGACCGAGGCTACGACGAGCGTTCGCGCAACGTCCGTCGGCGGCCGACGAGCAGAACCGAGCGCTTGCACGTCGACCAATTTCCTGTACTTTCATCCTCGTGTCATTCGATCACGGGGCGGCCCTCGACGGCATCGCAGGGTGTGACGCTGCCGCGAGAGCCCTCGACGAGGCAGGGACCCGGCTGACCTCGGCGGTTGCGGCCGTCGTCGAGGACTGGGTGGGACCGCACCGGCGCAACTTCGACGACCTGAGCGCGAGGCTGCGCGGCGCGCTCGATGACGCGAGGCGCGAGGTGATCGATGTGGGTGTTCGCCTCCGCGAGGCCGACGCTCAGGCGCTGGCGAGCGAGCAGGCAGCCGAGGCCAGCTTGCGCAGGGGACCGTTCTGATGGGAGAGCGCGTCTCGGCGGTTCCCAGCCGATTGCTCGAGCACGCCGCGATCTCCATCGATGTTGCCGACCTCGTCAGCCGAAACGCCGCCGCGCTCGGGGCCTCGCTCGAACTGGTCCGGGCGCGCTGCGGCGAGCTGATGGGTGGAGTCGCCGACGTGGAGGCCGACGTGGCTGGTGTTGCGTCGCAGGTGCGCTCCATCGCTGCGTTGGCGCACGAGGTCGGTCTCGCGTTCGCCGCTGCCGGAGGCGTCGGCACCGATGGCGTGGCGTGGGCCGAGGCCGGCGCGGTCGAAGCGGCTCTCGGCCGGCAGTGGTCGCCGGACCGAAAGCTCGTCGCGATGACGCCGTCGAGCTGGCGCCGAGCCGTTTGGGGCGAGCGGTGTGACAGCGGCGACTGGTTCTACGGAGGCGGCAGGGGAGGCATCGTCGGTCCGGACGGGCGCGTGTACCCGCTGGTCTCACCGTCGGTCGTACGGGGCGGTCTCGTCTACAACGCGGAGTGGGGCCGACGAGGCTCCGCCGCCCACGTCGGCGACCTCCTCGGCGCCGACCCCGGTTGGCACACCGTCGACGTCGAGTCCGGCGTCGAGCGTCACCGCCCGGAGCCCTCATGGTTCGAGCGGGCGATGATCGGGCTGGGGTCGACCGTTGCGGGGCCGCCAATCGCGAGCACAGCGCGCGACGTGGAGGCCGTCGTGCTCGCTGCCGGCGAGCTGCCGAGCATTGCCCGCGCGCCAACCGAGGCGCCATACCCCGATCCGATCGCGCCGACCCCGCCGGCGCCGAAACCGCTCGGGGGCGACCTCGTCGACTTCGCGCCGACCGTGCTCGACTTCTCGCTGGGGGCGCTCACGGCAGACAACGGCGCCAACGACGCGTACCGCATCGAGTTCGACGAGAACGTCGACGGCCGCTTGAGGGCGACGTACCTCCGCGTCGACGTCGTGCCCGCCGCCGCATCGATGCCTGCCGGGCTCGCGTCGAGCCATGTCGTCGGACCCGACCTCGAAGCCGATCGCGTCCCGGTCCGCTATCTGGGTCCTGACGGGGCCGTGGTGCGCGAAGCCGAGCCGCGCTACGTCGTGGCCACACCGCCCCGCGGTCAGGTGCCGGGCGACCGTTGAGCCCGCGAGCTCGTGCCGGGGCGCTCGAGCGGGATCGTGGTGCGCTCGATCGTCGCCGCGTCGATGACGTCTCGCCTGACTTCCACACCTAGGCCGGGCCCGCTGGGCACGGCCAAGCGGCCGTGCCCGTCGAGCGTGAATGGCTCGGTGATCACCTCATCGCGCCAGTACCGTTCCGACGCCGAGAGGTCGGCCGGGAGCGTGAAGCCCGGGAGCGCTGCGAGCGCCAGCGCAGCGGCCCGCCCGATCCCCGTCTCGAGCATCCCGCCGACCTTCGCTTCGACGCCCGCTGCGACACACCGATCGTGCACGCGCATCGCTTCGCCGAAGCCCCCCAAGCGCGATGGCTTGACGCACACGACGCGACACGCTGCGGCTTCGAACGCGGCGAGCGCGTCGGCGTCGCTCCCGATCGACTCGTCGAGGCAGATCGGTGTTCGCAGCACGCGACCGAGCGCGGCATGCTCGGCGAGCTCGTGCGCGGCGAAGGGCTGCTCGATGAGCACGAGCCCGACGCGGTCGAGCTCGCTCAGCAGCACACGATCGACATGCGGGTCGAGGCTGGCGTTTGCGTCGACTTGGATCGCGACGCCATGGCGGGGTTCGGGTGGTCGCGACGTCGGAGCCACCTTGAGCTTGAGGGAGCGGTAGCCGGGTGCGAGGAGCTCGTCGACGTCGTCTTCGAACCCGGCAGTGACGGTGACGTCGATGCTGGTGCGCGTACCGCCGACGTGGTCGCGCATCGAGGTTCCAGCCGCGCGCAAGCGTTGATCGAGCAATGCCATCTCGAGGGCTGCGCGAGCCATGGGTTGCTCCGGTGCGCGTCCGGCGGACGCGACCAGATCCGCCCAAGCGCTGGCGACCGTCTCGCGCCAGTAGGTCGCAACGGTGTCGGCTGCGCACTCGCCCCAGCCCTCGACGCCGTCGCCCACGACGTGCACGACCAACACGTCGCGTGCCGCCGTGGTGCCGTGTGCCGTGGCGAAGGGCCGCACCAGAGCCAAGCGGAGGATGCGCAGCTCGATCGCTTCGACCGTCGGGGAGGTGTCGGCCGCCATGGCCGCGTCGGTCAGGTCCCCGCGAGCTGCGCCACGACGGGCGCGATCGCCTCCATCGCCGCGCTCTGGAGGCAGAAGTAGGAGATGCCCCAGCGCTCTCGCGCTGCACGAAGGTTGTCGCAGATCTCCTCGACGGTCCCCACGAACGCGAAGTAGGGAGAGTCGGCGACGTCGTCCAGCTGCATGCCGAGCAGGCCCGCGAGGTTGCCGACAGCGCTGGCCTTGTCGTCGGTGATCCGCGCGAAGAACACGAGGGCGTTGAGCTCGAGCTCCGCGAAGCGCTCGCCGGCAGCGTCGCGCACCCACGAGAGCTTCTGATCGACGCGGCCGGCGAGCATCTCCGGGCCTGCATCGAGATTGATCTCGCCCGCTGGCAATGCCGGGTTGATGCCGACGATGTCGGCGAGCCTGCCGGCGATGCCGAGGACTTTCGGTCCGCCGCCTCCGATCAGGATTGGGGGTCCTGGCCGTTGCACGGGTTTCGGCAGCCCGTCGAGCGCGGTGATCGCGTAGTGCTCGCCGGTGAAGCTGCATGCCCCGTCGCCCCACAAGCCTCTGTAGATCTCGAGCGCCTCGGCCATCCGCGCGATGCGCACGCCGTCGCGATCCTTGGGAATGCCGGCTTGGCTGTAGTCGGTGTTCATCCAACCCGCGCCGATGCCGAACTCGACGCGCCCGCCCGACAGCACGTCGACCGTCGCTATCTCTTTGGCGAGCACGACCGGGTGCTTGTAGTCGTTGTCGTGCACGAGACATCCAACCCGCAGATCGGTCGTAGCGTCGGCCGCGGCCATCATCGCTGGAAGGGGGGCGAGCTGGTCGCCGAAGTGGTCGGGCAAGAAGAGCGTGCTGTAGCCGAGCTCCTCGACGCGCCTGGCCTTCGTGGCCCAATCGTCGGCCGACTCGCCGCTCGTGAGCTGGATGCCGAACCGGAACGTCCGAGGGTGGGCCATGGCGTCGCACCATAGAGCGCGGCGACCAGCGGTAGCTTTGGTGGTCCGTGCGGTACCTGCAGCGCTTCCTCGCGATCGTCGCCGTCGGCGCGCTCGGCGTGGCTGCTCTCGCGATCGCGCTCGTGCCCGCGGCGCGTGCGCTCAGCGAGGCGGGTTCAGGTGAGCCCGAGCCGGTCGCGCTCAACACGTTGCCGCAGCGATCGCTCGTCTACGACAGCTCGGGCAAGCAGATCGCGACGTTCCACGCGGAGCAGAACCGCGCGCCCGTCACCCTCGACCAGGTGCCGCCGACGGTCAGAGACGCCATCCTCGCTGTCGAAGACGAGAACTTCTACAGCCACAGCGGCGTCAATCTCCGGGGCATCCTGCGTGCTGTCGTTGCCAACGTCGAGCAGGGCAGCGTCGAACAAGGTGGGTCAACCATCACCATGCAGGTGGTGAAGAAGCTCGCGAACACGACGAAGCGCGACTTCGGCGAGAAGGTCCGCCAAGCCGTCGTCGCTGGACGCCTCGAAAACGAGCTCACCAAGGATCAGATACTCGAGAAGTACGTCAACCTCGTCTACTTCGGCAACGGTGCCTACGGGGTCCAAGCAGCAGCCGAGACCTACTTCGGCAAGGACGTGCAGCAGCTCAGCTGGCCGGAGGGCGCGATGCTCGCCGCCCTCATACGCGACCCCAACGGCTACGACCCCTTCCGGCACCCCGATCTGGCCATCGAGCAGCGCCGCATCGCGCTGCAACGCCTCGTCGAGACAGGCAAGATCAGTCAAGCCGACGCCGACGTCGGTGGGTTCACCCCGTTGCCCGCCACGCCATCCACTATCGGCATCGATCCTTCGCTCACCGTCGACGGTCCCAACGCGTACTTCATCGAAGCGGTGAAGCAGCAGCTGCTCGATGACCCCGCGTACAACATCGGCGCCGAAGCCCAGGACCGCTCGGGCGCTGTGTTCGAGGGCGGCCTACACGTCTACACGACGCTCAATCAGGACATGCAGGCCAAGGCGCTCGACGCGCGCAACACCACGCTGCCCGACGGCGACCCCAACGGGCTGTTCGCGATAAGCGGCGCGGGCAAGGTCGACATCGACAACACCTGCCCGAAGCTGCACGACGAGGCCGGCCACTGCAAGGGCACGATCGCCATGGTCAGCGTCGAGCCGGGGACCGGTGCGATCCGCGAGGTCGTCGGCGGGCCCGGCTTCACGAACTGGCGGCTCGACCTGACCACGAGCGGCCGCCAGCCCGGTAGCTCGATGAAGCCCTACGTGCTCGTGACCGCGCTCGAGCAGGGCAACACGGTGTACGACACGATCGACGGCAGCAAGTGCTCGATCGCGAACCCGGGAGGCAAGCCCGATCCCTACGTCGTCGAAGGCGAGGGTGGTGTGGCCTCCCTCGTCACCCAGCTCGCTTCATCCGTCAACTGCGCGTTCCTCCGCCTCGGCCAAGTGGTCGGGATACCGAACGTGATCACCCAGGCGAAGAAGATGGGCGTCGCGTCGCCCCTGGCTGCGACCCCTTCGTTGCCGCTCGGGAGCTCATCGGTCACCCCCCTCGAGCAGGCCGGTGCCTACGCGGCCATCGCGAACGATGGCACCTACGACCCGCCCTACTACATCGACAAGATCACCGATCGCGACGGCAAGGTGCTCTACGAGCACAAGGCCAATCCGACACGAGTGATGTCGCAGCAGTCGGCCCGGGAGGCGACGGTGGCGTTGCAGGCGGTCGTCACGGGCGGGACCGCGACCCGCGCACGGCTGAGCGACAGGGTCGCCGCTGGCAAGACCGGCACGACCGACAAGCACGGCGACGCCTGGTTCGTCGGCTTCACCCCGCAGCTGGCGACAGCAGTTTGGATGGGAAGCCCCGAGGCTGTGGTGCCGATGAACAACGTCGGAGGCATCAACGTGTTCGGCGGCACGTTCCCCGCGCTCGTGTGGCACAACTTCTACACCGAAGCCATGCGCGGTGTCGCCCCCGAGTCGTTCACACCGCCCGGCCCCCCCAGCCGCGCGAGCAAGCTCCTCGAGCCACCGAAGGGCACGGTGGCGGTCAGCGACTCCTCGACGACCACGATCGCAGGCGCCACCACCGCCACAACCGGCCCGTCGGGCCCGACCAGCGTGACAACGCCTCCTCACTCGCTGCCCTCGCTGCCTGAGCTACCCACGGCGAGGACGCTGCCTCCAAGAACGACGCCCCCGCCAAGGCCCCCGCCCACCCCGCCGCCGATACCGACGACGACGCCGACGACGCGTCGCCACGGGGGCACACCATGACGGTGTACGACGACCTGCTGGCAGTTCAAGCCCTCGACACGACCGCTGATCAGATGCGTCACAAGCGCTCGCATCTCCCGGAGCGCAGCGAGCTCGTCGAACAGGAGCGTGCCCTGGCCGCGCTCGATCGCAAGATGGCCGAGCTGCAAAGTGCCCGCGACGCGATCGCTCGAACCGAGAAGCGCCTCGAGGATGAGATCGCTTCGGTGCGGGCCAAGGCCGAACACGCTGACCGCACCCTCTACTCCGGCACGACGAACTCCCCGAAGGAGTTGCAGGCGATCCAGGACGAGATCGCGTCGCTCGGGCGGCGCCAGCGCCACCTCGAGGACGAGGAGCTCGAAGCGATGGAGCAGGCAGAGCCGCTCGACGTCAGCCTCGCGGCGCTCGATGCCGAGCGAGCCGCGATCGACACGAGGTGCACGGTGTTGATCGCGGCCATCGCCGAGGCCGAGGATGCTCTCGATGGCGACCTCGAGGTTGTCCTCGCCGAGCGGTCGACCGCCGCTGCGCCTGTCTCACCCGAGCTGCTCGCGACGTACGACAGGCTCCGTCTCGCGCACGGCGGCGTCGCGGTTGCTCGCTTGAACGGCAACCGCTGCGAGGGCTGTCACCTGACCCTGTCCGCAGTCGAGGTTGATCAGATCCGCCACGAGTCCTCTGAGGTCGAGGTGCACTGCAGCGAGTGCGACCGCTTGCTCGTGCGCTGACGATTCGATGTTCCTCTGGTTCGTCGGGCTGTCGTGGCTGGTGGTGTACCTCGTGTTCCAATCCCCGGCACTCGACTATCGGCTCGTCACGCTCGGCTCGGTGCTGCCGCTGCTCGATGCGGTCACGGGTGGCGCGTGGGTACTGCACACCCTGGTGGCGAGTGTGGGCGCGCTCGCGCTCGTCATGCTCTCGACGCGTCACCGACGCTTGATGCGGCGCCGCTGGCTCGGCATCCCGATCGGGATGTTCGTGCACCTTCTGCTCGACGGTGTGTGGACCAACACAGGCGTCTTCTGGTGGCCCCTCTTCGGCTCGTCGTTCGCGGGGGAGCAACTGCCCGAATCGGCGCGCGGTCCGTTCGTCATCGCGATGGAGATCGCCGGCGTCGCCGTGCTCGTCTGGGGTTACCGCCGTCTCGGCATCGACGATACGTACGCGCGCCGGCGCCTCATCACGACGGGACAGCTGCCGAGGTGACCCTGATCGTCGTGCGCCACGGTCGCACGGCCGCCAACGCGTCGGGCCGGCTGCTCGGGCGCATCGATCCTCCGCTCGACGAGACGGGTCGGGCCCAAGCGGCGGCTCTTGCCTCATCGCTCGCTCGCTCGAACCCCGGAGCCGTGGTCATCTCGAGCCCGCTCGCGCGCACTCGCGAGACGGCCGATGCGATCGCTGTCGCCCTCGGCGCGACGGCGAGCATCGATGCGCGTTGGATCGAGCTCGACTACGGCGAGCTCGACGGCATGCCGCTTGCCGACATCCCGAGCGAGGTCTGGGCCAGCTGGCGAGCTGATTCTGGCTTCGCGCCACCGGGCGGGGAGTCACTGCTCGCGCTCGGCGAGCGCGTGCGTGCTGCGTGCGACGAGGCGGCTGGTGTCGCGCGCGCCGGCGACGTCGTGGTCGTGACGCACGTGTCCCCGGTCAAAGCAGCGCTGCTGTGGGCCCTCGGTGTCGAGGACTCGGTCGGCTGGCGCGCCTACGTCGCCCCGGGATCGATCACGCGGATCGACTGCCGCGCAAGTGGACCTGTCCTGCTGGCGTTCAACACGACTCCCAGTACCATGCCCGACTGACGGTGAGCCGGACAGGTGGCCGCGGCGTGGCTGCGATCCTCGGATCGTCGACCACGTCGAGGAAGGTCGGGGCTCAACAGGGCAGGGTGCTGGCGAGAGCCAGGACGGGGTGATCTGTCGGAAAGGGCAACAGAGAGCAGACCGCCGATGGCCGACCGCAAGGCGGCACAGGCAAGGGTGAAACGGTGCGGTAAGAGCGCACCAGCGTCGGGGGCGACCCCGGCGGCTCGGCAACCCCCACCCGGAGCAAGGCCAAGCGTGGGACGACCGGCCCGGTCGATGTCCCCAGGTAGGCCGCACAGATGGATGGTCACCACCGCCCCGCAAGGGCCGGCACAGAACCCCGCCTATCGGCCGGCTCACCGTCACCACGCCTCCGATTCGCGGGTTGGCAATGCGGCATCGCATTTGCGCGGACCTTGCGGGGCGCGTAGCCAGTCGACATGACACAGATCGCTCGGCTGCTTGCGGCGAACGAGGGGTACGCGGCGGCGCGCGCCAGCGTCGCCGACCACCGGCCAGGCCGCCGGCTGGCGGTCGTCACGTGCATGGACGCGCGCATCGATGTGTTCGCCGCGCTCGGGCTGCACTTGGGCGAGGCACACGTCATTCGCAACGCGGGCGGGCGGGTGACCGAGGACGTGCTGCGCAGCCTCGCGCTGTCGAGCCACGTGCTCGACGTCGACACGGTGGTGGTGATGCAGCACACCAAGTGCGGCCTCGCCGGCGTGACCGACGACGAGCTGAGGGATTTGACCGGAGCCGATCTGGGGTTCTTTCCCATCGACGATCACACCGCTGCGCTTCGCGACGACATAGCCATCCTCACGAGCAAGCCGTACCTCTCGCCGCTCCGCGTCATCGCGGGCTTCATCTACGACGTCGAGAGCGGCAAGATCGAAGACGTGGTGCGCTGGAGCCGCTCCGAGAACTGAGCGCCCGCCCGATCAGACCCGGTCGTGGCGTCGACATCGGCGCGCGCGGTGTGGTTCACTGTCGCCCGGAGCGGGCGGCTCTGCCTTGAGGCTGTGGTGCCCGTGCTCAGACAACCGCTCCGAATTCGCGCGACCGTTGTGTCACTCGTCGCGTGCTCGGTCGTGGTCGTCTGCGTCGCGGCCCCAGCCCGAGGTCAGGACGATCCCCGGGCCAAGAAGGGCCAGGTGCAGGGTCAGCAGACGGCGGTCGCGAGCCAGATCAACGTGCTCGAGGCGAGCGCAGCCGACGTGCAAGCCGGCCTCGCCAGCGTGCAGGCCGAAGTGGCCGCAGCTGAAGCCTCGGTGGCCGCGGCGCAAGCTGCGGTCGATGCCGCCACGGCGTCGTTGACCGCTGCCAAGGCGAACCAAGAGGTGGCGCAACGCGAGGTCGACGAGCGCATGCGCCGCCTCCGCGAGCTCGCCATCGACTCCTACGTCAACGCCGACGCGCGGACGCTCGAGCTGGCTGTGGCCCTCGCCCCTTCATCGAACGAGGACCTGCAGCTGCTGCGCGGTTCGCTCGCTGGGTTCCGCGCAGACCAAGAGGGCTTGGCGCTCCAGCGCCTCGCGGCGGCGGAGGCGACGTTGGCGGCAGCCACGGCCGCGGCGGAGTCGGCAGCTGCTGATGCCGACGGGAAGAAGGCAGCCGCGCAGGGGCAGGCCGACGGGCTGCTCTCGTCTCGCAACCAGCAGGCGGGTTACGCCAACGCTGTCGAGCGGCGACTCGACGACAAGCTCGCTGAGGCCGCGGCGTTGCGTTCGCTCGACCGTCAGCTCAGCGACAAGATCATCGCCGATGAGCAGGCGCTTGCGAAGCAGGTCGACAAACCCGCTGCCGCGCCGGGCCCGAAAAAGGCTTCTTCGCCGCCCCCTCCGCCTCCCGGCGCGGAGTCGGTCGCGCCGCCGCCGAGCCCAGCTCATCCCGATCTGACGACGACCCACGGCATAACCGTGGCACGCTCGATCGCTGATGAGCTCGGGGCGATGATCGACGCCGCAGCAGCAGACGGCGTCAAGCTCACCGGCAGCGGCTACCGCGACTACGCGTCGCAAGTGGCCCTCCGCAGGCAGAACTGCGGGACGAGCAACTACGACATCTACGAGCGGCCGGCTTCGGAGTGCTCGCCTCCGACCGCCCGCCCCGGCGCGTCGCGTCACGAGGAGGGCCTCGCGGTGGACATCGCGGCGAACGGGAAGGTGATAACCAGCCACGCCGACGCCGGTTGGAGCTGGCTCAACGCGCACGCGAGGGGATACGGGTTCTTCAACCTCGGCAGCGAACCCTGGCACTGGAGCGTCGACGGCCAGTAGCCCGGAGACGGATCATTCGGACGGCCTCGCTTCGAGCACCGCCACGACGCCGCTGACGGCTGACGCGTCGGTGCCGACGACCCGAGGGCCGCCGGCACCGACGTTCCCGTGGTGGGGGACCGATGTCCGTACTGGCGCTACTGGACGATGAGCTTGCCGTGCATGAACGCATGGAACTTGCAGTGGAACGCGTACTCGCCGGCTGTCATCACGACAACAGGCGTGTCGGGCGAGCCGCCGGCCCTGATCGATCCGGAATCGAAGACTCCGCTCGTGTCGGACGTGAACGTGTGCGGCTGAGCGTCGTCATTCTTGATGTCGACAGCTGTCCCCGCCTTCACCGTCACCGACTCCGGCGAGTACTTGAAGTCCTTGATCGAGACGGCGCTCCCCGACGAGGGAGCAGTCGCGCCCGAGCCGGACGAAGACGACGACTTCGTCGAGCTGCTGCTGCTCCCGCACGCGGCGAGGCCGAGCACGAGGACGGGCCCTGCAGCGAGCACGGCGAGACGGGTGGTGAGCTTGCGTTGCGAGTTCACCGCGGTTGTTCGGAGCGTCGAGCGTCGCCGGATGACCCGATCGACGACCTAGAAGCCGATGGCGCTGAGCTCGGGGAGCCAACCGGCGGCCCGCTCAACGGCTGCTGCCCACGCGGCGCGATCCACTGGGGAGCGCGGCTCGATGACGGCCTTGGGCGCCCACGTCGCGGCGATCTCCTCGTCGGAGCCCCACGTGCCCATGGCGAGCCCTGCGAGAAAGCCTGCACCAAGCGTCGTTGCCTCGACCTGCGGTGAGATCTCGACAGGCCGTGCCGTGGCGTCGGCCAACGCCTGCACGAAGGTCGGGTTGGCCGACATGCCGCCGTCGACGCGCAGCGCGGCAAGCGACACGGTGCCGTCGGCCTCGGCCGCTTCGACGAGGTCGGCTCCGCGCTGGGCCACGCCTTCGAGCACGGCTCGCACGATGTGCGCCTTGGTGGTGCCCCGGGTGATGCCGAGCAGCGTGCCGCGAGCGCCGTAGTCCCAGCGCGGGGTGCCGAGGCCGAGCAGGGCTGGGATGTAGGTGACACCGTCAGTCGAGTCCACAGAGGCTGCGACCTCGTGGGACTCCTCGGCCGAGCTCAAGATGCCGAGGTCGTCGCGCAACCACTCGACGTTGGTGCCTGCCGAGAGCATGATCGCCTCGATACCCCACGTGACGCGCCCGTCACGTCTCCACGCAACGATCGGGAACGTGCCGGAGCCCCCTCGGGTGTCGAAGCTCGGCCGCTCCGCGCCCAGCACGACGTCGAGCATTCCGCCTGTCCCGAACGTGATCTTTGCCTGACCACGTTGCACGCAACCCTGGCCGATGAGCGACGCCTGTTGATCGCCCGCGATGCCGGCTATCGGCGGGGCTCCGGCCAACGCCGTCGCTGCGCCGATGACGCCGACGGAGTCGACGATGGCGGGCAGCGATCGCTCAGGGATGCGCAGCACATCGAGCGCGTGGGCGTGCCAGCCGGATCCGTCGCCGGCGTAAAGGCCTGTCACCGCGGCGTTCGAGAGGTCGGTGACGTGCAGCGCGCCCTGCGAGAGCGTCCACGCGATCCACGTGTCGACAGTTCCCCAGCACAGGTCTCGGCTGCGGTCGGGGTCGGCGAGGTCGAGGAGGTGCTTGACCTTCGTTGCCGACGCGTTCGGGGCGTAGCGCAGCCCTTGACCCTGCAGCACGAGGCAATCGCCGATCGTGCGCAGGTCCTGCCAGCCGAGCCCGGGTGCGACGGGCTCGCCCGTGACGCGATCCCACACGATCGTCGAAGCTCGTTGGTTGGTGATGCCGACAGCTCCGACGGGCCCACCAGCGGACAGCGCAGCGCTGGCGCACTCGATTGCGGCGCGGGCCATCGTCGTCGCGTCGAACTCGACGAGGCCAGGCGCAGGCGAGTCGGGGAGGAGCTGCTGGTAGTGCACGTGCTCGACGCTCGCGTCAGGGCGCACGACGGCTGCGCGAAGGCCGCTCGTGCCGACGTCGATGACGAGCAGCGAATCGCTCATGGTGTCCTCCGTTGCGCGACAAGTGCACCGAGGCAGCCACACCCCGAGGCAACCACGAGGTTGAACGCGTATGCGGCCGGCCGGATGTCGTCACCCTTGGCCAACCGGATCGCGATGGAGAGAGCCGATGTGCCGATCCAAGCGGCTGCCGCAGCCAGGAGGCCGTGAGTGAACGGCGCGTCGGGCCGCTTGCTCGCAGCAACAGCGCCGCCGAGCACGAACGCGACAAGGACGATGAGGGCGAACGCGGTCACGTCGAGGATGCTGCCGAGAAGCAACCCCGGGAAGGCCGCGACAATCGCGACGAGTGCGCCGAGACCGACGGCTCGGAGATCGATGCTCACGTCAGAAGCCGACATCCCCGAACGGACTGGGCAGACCGAGCTTGCCCGGATTGAGGATGCCGTTCGGGTCGAGCGCGCTCTTGACCGCAGCGAGCACCACGAACGATGGGCCGAGGGCGTCGCGCACGAAGCGCGAACGGTTGAGCCCGATGCCGTGGTGGTGGCTCAGCGCTCCGCCCCCCTCGAGGACGCTGCGCTGGCCCGCGTCCCACAACGCGCGGTAGTAGCTGTCACGTTCGTCGGGCTCGACCATGCCGGCGAACGTGAAGTAGAGGCAGGCGCCGTCGAGATACGCGTGGCTGGCGTGCGCGCTCGCAGCGATGGTGCCGGGAACTCCGCGCAGCGCTTCGACGGTGCGTTCGTAGATCGCGGGCAGCTTGGGCCACGGCGCCGCGACCTCCATGGTGTCGACCACGTAGCCCTTGGTTATGAGTGCTTCGAGCGCGCTGACGTCGTTGCGGTGCGCGAGCCACGTCGCAACATGGGCGCTGTCGTGCTCGACGGCCTTCGCCGCGCCGGCCTCTTCGGCGACGATCGCCATGGAAGCGCCGACCACGACGGCATCACCTTCGTCGTGGACGAGCACGAGGAAGGTGCTCGGCCCGGTCGAGTAGCTGCGATCCGCCTCTGTGGGGTCGTAGAGCCGCAGCACGGCGGGGGCGATGCCCCGTCGCAGCACCTTGCGCTGGAAGTCGAGCGCATCGGTGATCGAAGTGAAGCCGTAAGCCGCCGACGCTGTGTGCTGCGGCGCGTCGTGCAACTTGAGGCGAGCACCGGTGATGACGCCGAGCGTGCCCTCGCTACCGACGAAGATCTGGGTGAGGTCGGGGCCGACGGCTTGACGGGGTTGCCCGCCCGTCGCGATTCGCTCACCGTCAGCGAGCACCACATCGAGGCCGATGACGATGTCTTCGATCTTGCCGTAGCGGTTGGAGAACTGGCCGGCGCCTCGGCAAGCGAGCCATCCGCCGACCGTCGACAGGTCCATCGACTGGGGCCAGTGCCCGATGGTCTTGCCGTGCGCCGAGCGCAACTCGTCCTCGAGGACGTTGCCGAACGTGCCGGCCTTGACGTCGAGCGTCATGGCGTCGCCGTCGACGGACGTGATGCCAGACAAGGCGGTGAGGTCGAGCACGACGCCACCATGCACCGGGATGCTGGCGCCGCACACGCCGCTGCGCCCGCCCGCTGCAGTCACCGGGATCCGCGCCTCGTTGCAGATGGCGACGACGGATGCCACCTCCTCGGCGTTGGCGGGGGTGGCGACCACGTGAGCGAGGCTCGCCACCTCTCCGAGCGTTGCCCACGTCATCGCGAGGGGCCACCAATCCCGGCTGGCCTCAGCGAGCGCGGCGGCTTCGGTGCTCAGCATTGGGCACGCCGCGCGCAGCCGCTCGATGAACGCATCACCGACCTCTACTCGCGCGCCGTGCAAGTGCGGCTTTGCGATGGCCGAGCCGCCAGCGATGGCGATAGGCGGGGTCGGGCCCCCGCGCGACCGGTTCGAGGTCATCGAGGCGGGAACCTAGTCTCCCGGTCGTGCTGATCCCGGCGCCATGCACCATCACGCTGCCCGACGGGAGGACGCTGGCTTTCGACGACGTCGGCGCGCCAGCAGGCGTTGTCGTCGTGTACTTCCATGGCGCACCCGACTGCCGGCTGGCCCGCCATCCCGACGACGGCTTGGCCGAAGCGCTCGGCGTACGGCTCATCGCCGTCGATCGCCCCGGCTACGGGCGCTCCGATCCGACGCTCGACCCGATGTTCGCCCCAGCCGCAGATGACATCGGCCATCTGCTCGACGCGCTCGGCGTCGCAACGTGCCGGCTGCTGGCGTGGTCGGCGGGGGGGCCTCGCGCGCTGGCCGCGGCGACGGCCCTCGGCGACCGCTGCACTGGTGTCACAGCGTACGCACCGATCTCCCCGGCCGAAGCGGCCGTCGATCCGGCCGCCATCACCGGCATGCGTCGACGTCAGGCTGTGCTCAGCGCAGCCGTCGATGACGGGGTGGCGCCGTCGGCGATCGCTGCAGAGGTCGGCCAGTTCATGCTGCCCGTCGTGCCAGTACCCGCCGAGCTGGCACTCGAGCTCGTGCGCGACTCCCTCGGTCGCCGCTCGCTGGCCGAGGTGGGGTCGGTGCCGGGGTTGCTCGAGATGCTGGCTGCTTCGCACGTGGAGGCCTCAGCCGTGCATGGGCGCGCCGGGGTCGAGGGCGACATGGTCGCCGAGCTCACGTTCGGTCAGCTCGATGACGTGCTCGGACCAACGTGCCTGGTGCGCCTGGTCTACGGCGACCGCGATCAGGTGGCCGGCCCGCCCGTGGGCGAGTGGTACCGAGCGCGCTTGCGTCGTTCGACGCTCGAGGTCTGGAGCGGGGCGAGCCACCACGCGCTCTTTCCGCGCTGGGCCGAGCTACTGAGCTGACCGGGGAAGTCACTCGGGCTCGCCGCTCGTTGCCGCGGCGCGCTCGTGCTCGATGATGGTGCGGTACTGCGCTGCTGAGGCTGCAGCCTGCGCCGGTGTCCAGCCCAACTCGGGGGCGATCAACGCTGCGACAGACTCGGCGGCCGCGGCGGAGGCGTCGCGCGCCAGTAGCCGAGCGCGCGTGCGCCGCGACAGGACATCGTCGACCGAGCGCGCCATCTCGTCGCGCGCAGCGTGCACTGCCTCCGCGCGCACATACGGCAGCCCGGCAACGAGCGGTTCGCCGAGAGAGGCTTCGGCATCGATGAGCGCAGCGACGGCCTTGGCTTCGTCGCCGTAGCGGTCGGCAAGGTGGCGCAGCAGCGCGTTGCCCCCTGCCGAAGCCACGACGGCGTCGTAGCCGTCAGCACCGAGGAGGGCGAGCTTCTTCGTCCGGCACCGTTTCCAGCCGCGCGGCGCTCCCGGCCCGATGCCGTCGATCACGGCGTCGACGGCGTCTTCGGCCATCTCGCGGTAGGTCGTGAGCTTCCCTCCGATTACCGAGACCACACCGCTCGACGAACGCTGCACGCTGTGGCGCCGGGAGAGGTCGGCGGTGCGTCCAGAAGCTGCGGCCTTGACGAGCGGCCGAAGACCGGCCCACGTGCCCACGATGTCGGACGTTTCGATGTGTCCATCGGGCACGGAGGCGTTGATGGCGCGAAGGAGGTACTCGATGTCCTCGGCCGTGCACTGCGGATCGTCGATCGGGCCGTCGTAGTCGGTGTCGGTGGTACCGATGTAGGTGAGCTCGCCCCAAGGCACGACGAAGACCGAGCGCTTGTCCTTTGGCACGGGGACCACCACCGCGATGGTGTTGCGCACCTTCGTCCAAGGCACGGTGATGTGGATGCCCTTCGCCGGGCGAATGGAGTTGGGGTGCCTGCCCTCGTCGAGGGCGCGCACGTCGTCGCTCCACACGCCCGACGCGTTGATGACGCGGGTGGCTCGCACCGCGAAGCTCTCCCCGTCGGCAGTGACGGTCGCACCGCTGGCTCGTCCGTCGGAGTCCTTCGTGATCCCCGTCACCGAGACACCGTTGACCGCGACCGCGTTGTAGCGGAGGACCGCGGTGCGCACGATGGTGAGCGTCAGCCGGGAGTCGTCCGCCTGCGCGTCGTAGTACAGGTAGCCGCCGGCCAGCGCATCGGCCGGCAGCGTCGGCATGTACTCGAGCACCTCCGCCTTGTTGAGGCGTTTGTGGATCTTGCCGATGCGTGCTCCGCCGGTGAGGTCGTACAGCCACATCGCCGAGCCGAGGGCACGCGCGATCTTGGGGTTGATCACCCCACCCTTGCCGAGGATCGGGATGAGGAACGGCAGCAGCTTGACGAGGTGCGGCGCGTTCTTGCGCAGGCGCTGGCGCTCGTGCAGCGCCTCATAGACGAGCCTGATGTCGCCGTTCTGCAGGTAGCGCAACCCGCCGTGCACGAGCTTGGACGACTTGGACGACGTGCCGGAGCTGAAGTCGTGGCGTTCGACCAGCGCGGTTCGCAGCCCGCGGCTGGCTGCATCGAGCGCGACGCCACCCCCTGTTATCCCACCGCCGATGACGAGAACGTCGAAGGTCTCCGCCGCGAGGCGCCGGAGCGACGTCGAGCGCTCGAACGTTGTCATGCCGCTGCTCCTCGAACGACGGGTCCCCGCTTCGCTAGCGAGGAGCCACCCCGGAAGTCAATCTGCAACGATTGCAGATGAGCAGGCGGTGCAGGTAGCCTGCACCTCCGCATGCGATCGCCCGATGAGCTCACGGCCAAGTTCCGCGACGGCGGCCTCAAGGTCACCCCGCAACGCCAGTCGATCTTTCGCATCCTCCACGCCTCGGAGGCGCATCCGAGCGCCGAAGCGGTTCATGCCGCGGCGAGCGTTGAGATGCCCACCATCTCGCTTCGCACTGTGTACCAGACGCTGAACGACCTCGCCGATATGGGCGAGCTCGTCGCCCTCGACCTCGGCACCGGCGCGGTGCGCTTCGATCCGAACCTCGAGGCGCACCAGCACCTCGTCTGCGAAGTCTGCGGTCGCGGGGGGGGAGGTGGGATGTATATCCAGGCCTTTCCGGTCCGCTCACCACAAAGCCACCCGGTTTCGATCGTGGC
>JBPCON010000009.1:0-50249 GCA_051000215.1 Acidimicrobiales bacterium | reverse complement strand
GCGAGGCAACAGTTGGCCCCCCGCCCCACCGGTGGCCTCGAGTTCCTAGAATCGGGGCGATGGGAGCCCCGGGGTCCGTGTCCGCGCTCTACCGCTTCCCTGTGAAGTCGATGCAAGGCGAGCGGGTCGAACGCCTGATGCTCGAGAAAGAGGGCGCCAAGGGCGACCGGCTCTTCGGCGTGCTCGACGTGGCGACGGGCAAGGTCCTCTCGGCCAAGCGCACCGCGGCGCTGCTCGATGCGACGGCCACGCTCGACGAGCGCACCGGTGCCGTGGCCATCACCCTCCCAGATGGCTCCGCTCACGAAGCGGGTGATCCGACCACCGACACTGCGCTGTCGGCTTGGCTCGGCCGCGAGGTGCGCCTGACCGGCCCCGGCGTCGACGCGACCGCTTACGAGCTGCTCATGGATCCGGTCGACGACTCGTCGGAGGTCTGGGACTTCGCGACGCCGGCCGGGTCGCTCGTCGACCTCGCCGGCGCGCACCTGCTCACCACTGCGAGCCTGGGCGCCGCAGCAGCGCTGCGCCCAGGGGCCGACTGGTCGATCCACCGCTTCCGCCCGACCGTGCTCATCGACACCGGGGAAGCCGAGGGCTTCGTCGAGGACGCATGGGTCGGCGCGACGGTTGCGCTCGGCGCAGCGAGCGTCGAGGTCTTCATGGCGACCCCGCGCTGCTCGATGCCGCCGCGGGCGCAGCCGCCGAACGGGCTCGAGCGCGAAGTCGAGGTGGCGAGCATCCTGCGCGACCACCACGAGAACAACCTCGGCGTCTACGCAACCATCACCACCGCCGGCACCGTCGCCGTCGGCGACGCTGTGACGATCTGAGCTGCGGGCTCGCTGCTCGATTGACCGTCCGGTCAAGTGTGGGTCAGGCTTGGCGACCATGCCTCCCGACGGACCCCTTCGCATCGCGCTGCTGTCGTACCGGGGCAAGCCGCACGTCGGTGGCCAGGGCGTCTACACCCGCCAGCTCGCCCGGGCCCTCGTCAAGCTCGGTCACCACGTCGAGGTGCTCTCCGGCCAGCCCTACCCGATCATCGAGCCGCCCACGCCGCTCATCGAGCTGCCGAGCCTCGACATCTACAACGACTACTTCCCGATGCGGATGCCGGGCATCTGGGAGCTGAAGAGCTGGACCGACCTCGTCGAGGTCACCGCCTTCTCCGCCGGGCAGTTCCCCGAGCCGCTCGCGTTCTCGATGCGAGCCTGGGATCATCTGCGCCGCCGCACCGGCGACTTCGACATCGTGCACGACAACCAGTCGATGGGCTACGGCATCCTGCTGATCGATCGCCAGATCCCTGTGCTGGGCACGGTCCACCACCCCATCACCGTCGATCGGCGCCTCGAGATCGAGCACGCCGAAGGCTGGTACAAGAAGCTCACCCTGCGCCGCTGGTACTCCTTCACCACGATGCAGACGCGGGTGGCGCAGCGGCTCAAGCGCACCATCACCGTCTCGGAGAACTCCTTCAAGGACATCGTCGCCGAGCACGGCGTCGACCCCGACAAGCTCGCCGTCGTACCCGTCGGCGTCGACGAGGAGTCTTTCAGGCCCCTCGCGCACATCACGCCCGTTGCTGGGCGGCTGGTCACCACAGCGTCGGCAGACGTGACGATGAAGGGCCTTCGCTACCTGCTCGAGGCCATGGCCAAGCTGCGCACCGAGCGCGACGACATCCACCTCGTCGTCATCGGCAGGCGCAAGCCAGGCGGAGCGAGCGACGCCGCCATCAAGGAGCTCGGCCTCGAAGATCGGGTCGAGTTCATCACGGGCGTTCCCGAGGAGCGCATCGTCGAGCTCTACGCCGAGGCCGAGCTGGCCGTTGTGCCTTCGCTGTACGAGGGCTTCTCGCTCCCTGCGATCGAGGCGATGTCGACGGGGGTCCCGGTCGTTGCCACGACCGGCGGCGCTCTGCCGGAGGTGGTGGGCGCCGACGGCGAAACCGCCCTGACCGTCGCGCCGGGTGACAGCGAGGCATTGGCCGCCAAGCTGCGCTGGGCTCTCGAGCAGCCAGACCTGCGCAAGACGGTGGGAGCACGGGGCCGCGAGCGCATCATCGAGCGCTGGTCGTGGCGCCACACGGCCGTCAAGACCGTCGAGCAGTACCGGATCCGCCTCGAGCTCGAGCGCAAGTGAACCGTCGAGTCCAGGTCCTCGGTGTCGTCGACTGCGCCGCGAACGCCGCCGGCGCCCCGCTCGGTAGGCTGCCCGGCTTGCTCACCGTTCGCTACGACTGGCTGGGGCTCGAGCCCGGCGACCGCGTGCTCGACCTCGGGTGCGGGTTCGGACGGCACGCGTACGAGTCGTTGCGCCGTGGCGCCAAGGTCGTGGCCTGCGACTTCTCCCTCGCCGAGCTGAAGGACGTATCGGGCATGTTCGCGGCGATCAGCGAGGCCGAGACGTTGCCGCAGACCGCGTCGAGCGGCTGCGTCAACGGCGACGGCACCCGCCTGCCGTTCCCCGACGACACGTTCGACAAGATCATCGCGAGCGAGGTGCTCGAGCACATCCCCGACGACGCTGCTGCGATGGGCGAGCTGCAGCGGGTCCTCAAGCCGGGCGGCACACTCGCCGTGACGGTGCCGGCGTGGTTGCCAGAGCGCGTCAACTGGGCCATCACCGACGCGTACCACGCGCCGTTCGTCGAGGGCGGCCACGTGCGCATCTACACCGAGCCGGGGCTTCGCTCCACCATGCGCGCTGCGGGCTTGCGCCCGGGAGCCGCGCACCACGCCCACGCGATCCACTCGCCGTACTGGTGGATCAAGTGCATGGTCGGCCCCGCCAACGACGAGCACTGGGCAGCGAAGGCTTACCACCAGCTCCTGCTCTGGGACATCGGCGGCCGCCAGCCCATGGCCAGCGTCACCAAGCTCGCCGACCGCATCCTCAACCCCGTCATCGGCAAGTCGCTGATCGTCTACGCAACCAAGGCCGCGGCCGCGTGAGCTACCTCACCGACATCCCGGGGATCGTCACGGCACGCGAGCTGAGCGAGACGGTCGACGCCATCGCCGAGTGGCAACTGCCATCGGGCATGGTGCCGTGGTTCCCCGGCGGGCACGCCGACCCGTGGAACCACGTCGAGGCCGCCATGGCGCTCGACCTCGGCGGTGAGAGGGCCCGCGCGGAGCTCGCATACCAGTGGCTGGTCGACATCCAACGCCGCGACGGCGCCTGGCACCAGTACTACGTCGGCGACGGTGTCGAGCAGGACAAGCTCGACGCCAACGTCTGCGCGTACATCGCAGCGGGCGTGTGGCACCACTGGCTCCTCGCCTCGGACAAGGGCTTCGCCGAGGTGCTGTGGCCGGTCGTCGAGCGAGCCATCGACTTCGTGCTCGACCTGCAGACGGCACGCGGCGAGATCATCTGGGCCCGCCACGCCGATGGCACGCCGTGGTCGTTCGCGCTCCTCACCGGGTCGTCGTCGATCTGTCACTCGTTGCGCTGCGCGATCGCCCTCGCCGGGCTCCTCGGCCACGAGCGACCCGACTGGGAGCTCTCCGCAGCTCGCCTGGCCGATGTGATCGCGCACCAGCCCGAGGCGTTCTCGCCGAAGCACCGCTGGGCGATGGACTGGTACTACCCCGTGCTCTGCGGGATCGTGCTCGGCGAGGCAGGTCAAGCTCGGCTGGCCGAGCGCTACAACACGTTCGTGCTCGAGGGCCGAGGCATTCGCTGCGTGTCGGACCGCCCCTGGGTGACGGTGGCCGAGACGTGCGAGTGCGCCCTCGCCCACCTGGCCGTCGGCGATCGGGCGCGAGCCGAGGAGCTGTTCGGGTGGACGGCGCAGTTCCGCCACGCGGATGGCCGCTACTGGACCGGCACGGTGTTCCCCGACGAGGCCCGCTTCCCGGCAGGCGAGCGCTCGACCTACACCGCGGCGTCGGTGATCCTGTGCGCCGACGCCATCGCTTGCGCCTCGCCAGCAGCTGGCCTGTTCGTCGCGACCGCGGACGCCCTCCCAACCCTGCTCGACACCTCCGAGTCGGTCACCGACCGCGAGTGACCCACCCCGACGTTGTCGCTCACCGGCGCTGCAGGACCCGTAGCGAGCCGGTAGCGGGGCGTTCCTCGAAGCGGCCCGAGGCCATGGCGGGGATGTAGATCCGCTCGTAGGGCGCCCGACCGCCATCGGCAGGGTCAGCGAAGACGTCGTGGATGCAGAGGATCCCGCCCTCGGCGACATGGGGCGTCCACGCCTCGTAGTCGCGCGCCGCTGGCTCCTCGCCGTGGCCGCCGTCGATGAACAACAAGGCGAGCGGAGTGGTCCAGAACCGCGCCAAGGTGGGGGCGTCGGCGACGATCGCGACCACGGTTCCCTCGAGGCCGGCGTCGTGCACGGTGCGCCGGAAGATCGGCAGCGTGTCGATCGCCCCCACCGACGGGTCGACGAGGTCTGGCTCGTGCCACTCCCAGCCGGGCTGGTTCTCCTCCGAGCCACGATGGTGGTCGACCGCGAACAGCACGGTGCCGCGCTCTTTGGCAGCGGCGCCGAGGTAGAGCGACGACTTGCCGCAGTACGAACCGATCTCGAGCATCGGCCCGTCGAGCGTCAGCGACGCTGCGGCCGCGTAGAGGGCGAGCCCCTCGTCGCGGGGCATGAAGCCGCGCGCCGCCTCAGCTCGCGCTTGCAGCGCCTCATCCATGTTTGGTCAGGTCGCGTTGATCTGGCCCGCCATGCCCGAGGCGACGTGGAAGATGCAGACGTAGGAGTACGTCCCAGCCTTCGCGACCTTGAAGCTGAAGCTGCGGACCGCCTCGGGTGGGCCTGTCCCTGGAGGCGCGTCGGGCGGCAGGGTGCCGGTGTTGAAGTAGCCGGTCGACGCCAGCGTCTGCGGTGAGGGCCCGGGGCTCGGGGCATCGGCCTTCGGGTCGCTCGGGTCGAGGATGGGCGGCTGGTCGTTGAAGAACGACGCCGTGTGCGGTGCGCCCGATTCGTTGATGAAGGTGACGGTGTCGCCCGCCTTCACCGCCGCGGGCACAGTCTGGAACTCGAGGGTGTCGGTGTTCTCGGTGGTCACGCCCATCCCGAGCTTCCACGTCGTCGAGCCGTCGGGGTTCTTCGTCGAGTCGGGTGCCTTCTTCGTGTAGTCGGCCTCGGCCTTCTGACCCTCGGCCAAGTACTTCGCCTGGTCGTCGGCCGCACGCTGTGCGACAGCAGCTGGGGTGTCGACGCCGGATGCGCCCTTCGCGACGACCTCGACTGCGCCGTTCATGCCCGGGTGGATCACGCAGTGGAACTCGAACGTGCCGGCCTTCGCGAAGGTGACCTCCATGGGCGCCACGGCTTCGGGGCCCCGGGGGAGCAGGCCGCTGTTGACCAGGGTCGTGCCGTCGATCGGGCCCTTTGCCGGGGTCGGTGCGAACAATGCGTCGCTCGTCGCGGGGTCGATGCTCTGGCCCGCCGGGAGGAACGTGACCGAGTGGGGCTCGATGGCCCCGTCCCACACGAAGTCGACGGGGGCACCGGCTTCGACCGTGATCTTGGCCGGCATGTACTGCAGCACCGCGATGTTCGTCTTGTTCGGGTCGTTGATGCCGACTTGGACCGTGACGTTGGTCGGCGTCTTGGCGCTCGAGCTCGACGCCCCCGAGCTCGAGCCTGTCTTCGCCGTGCCGCTGCCGCTGCTCGAACACGCCGCGAACAACACGATCACACCGGCCGCGAGGGCCCCGATCCGGATTCTCTTCATCTTTCGCTCCCCGTCGTCACCACGAATCGGGCGATCTTCGCGCATGAGCGCAGTTCGATGACGGATTCGCGGCGTATTCACCAGGTGTCGATGTGCAAGTACCGGCCGATGTCGCGCCGCGCACCCGGCTTGAAGTCGGTGCCCTTGGTGTACGCGACGGGGAGTAGCGCGCCTTGCATCACGTTGTCCGGTATCCCGAGGAGCTCAGCTGCCTCCTGCTCGTGGATGAGGTGCAGCGTCGTCCAACACGTCCCGAGGCCCCTCGCGCGCGCGGCGAGGCAGAACGACCACGCGGCGGGCAGCAGGGAACCCCAGATCGATGCCTGCATCGCCACAGGCCCCTGTTCGAGGCGGCCCTCGATGATGGGGATCACGTGCACGGGCACTTCAGCGAGGTGCGCGGCGAGGTACTGCGCGGAGCTGACGACCTTGCGTTGCGTCGCGATGTAGGCGGGATCGTCCTGGGGCATGCCATCGATCGCAGATTCGGTGTCGCCGTAGAACATCTGGAAGCCGAGGTTGTAGAGCTCGGCGAGCCTGGCCCGCTTTGCTGCGTCGGTGACGACGAGGAAGTGCCAGCCCTGGGCGTTCGATCCCGTCGGCGCCTGGAAGGCCACCTCGACGCACTCCTTCACGACCTCGAGCTCGACGGGTCGTTCGAGGTCGAGTCGCTTGCGCACAGCGCGCGTCGTCGAGAGCAGCTCGTCAGGTCCGAGATCGAGGAGGGTTGCCATCCCCGGAACCTAGGCGCTCATGTGGCGGGGAGGGCGTTGGCCTTGGCGACTTGGGCGTACCAGCGGGCGCTGGGTTTGATCGTGCGAGCGAACGTGGTGCGGTCGACGGCGACGAGGCCGAACTGCGGGCCGTAGCCGAAGGCCCACTCGAAGTTGTCGAGCAGGGACCAATACGTGTAGCCGCGCACGTCGATGCCATCGTCGATGCAGTCGAGCACGCCACCGAGCGCGTGACGCACGTAGGCCTCGCGCTGCGCGTCGTCGTCGGTGCCGATGCCGTTCTCGGTCACGAGGATCGGCACGTGCCCGCCGGTCACCTCCCACGCTCTGCGGATCGTGGCGGCGAGCGAATCGGGCCAGTACTCGTAGCCCATGATCAGCTCGGGCACGCCGGGCTCGTTGCGGAGCGACCCGTCGGGGCCGACGCGGGTGCGCGTGTAGGTCTGCACGCCGACGAAGTCGTCGCTTCCTGTTGCTTCGAGGAACTCGTCCTCCATCCGCCTGCGGATGCTGTCGCGCTTGGACTCACCCCCATCGACGGCCTGGTAGTCGGTCATCGAGACGGTGAGCCCGACGGGCACGCCCGGCGCTGCGCCGCGGATGGCGTCGACGGCCTTGCGGTGCGCGTCGCAGAAGATGCTGTTCACCGTGCGGCGAAGCTGCATGTCGCGCCGCCCGGGAGGGAAGACGCCGGCGCCGTAGCCCATCAGCGACACGATGTTGGGCTCGTTGATGGTGCACGCCCGGCGCAGACCGTCGCCGAGCTCGCCGGCAGCGCGCCCGCAGAACGCGGCGAATCGATCGGCCGTCTGCGGATCCGACCATCCTCCCTTGGCTGCGAGCCAACGGGGGCTCGTGAAGTGGTGGAACGTCACGACCGGCTCGATGCCGACGGCGAGGAGGGCGTTGCACTGGCTGCGGTAGTGCTCGACAGCAGCCGTCGACCACTCGCCTTCCTCGGGCTCGATGCGGCTCCACTCGATCGAGAACCGGTAGCTGCTCAGTCCGAGCTCGGCGCAGAGCGCGACGTCTTCTGGCCAGCGATGCCACGAGTCGCAACCATCACCTGAGGGCTCGACGCAGCCCGAGCCGGGTGTGTGCGCGAACTGCCACCAATCGTTGTTCCAACACCCGCCCTCGATCTGGTGCGCCGCTGTTGCGGTGCCCCAGATGAACCCGTCAGGAAAGCTGCGCCCCATGAGCGCGGCACGATACGACCCCCGCGCCGAGCATGCCGGCCGGTGCGCGGCGGGCGACCCGGCGCGGTCAGCCATGATGGGCCGATGCCCCAGGAGACCGTCGACGGCCTCGTGCAGCTGCTCGACCTCGAGGCCATCGAGGTCAACATCTTTCGCGGCCTCAGCCCTGATGTGCGGGTGCAGCGGGTGTTCGGCGGGCAGGTCGCCGGACAGGCGCTCGTGGCCGCGGCCCGCACCGTCGAGGTCGAGCACGATCACGTGAACTCGTTGCACGCGTATTTCTTGCGCCCTGGCGACGCGTCCATCCCGATCATCTACGAGGTCGACCGCATCCGCGACGGCCGGTCGTTCACCACGCGCCGCGTGCTCGCCATCCAGCACGGCAAGGCCATCTTCAACCTGTCGGCCAGCTTCCAAAAGAGCGAGCCCGGCCTCGATCACCAGCTGCCGATGCCGACGGATGTGCCGCCACCCGAGTCGCTCCCCGACTTCAAGGAACGCTGGAAGGACAGGGCGGCCGAGCTCGGCGAGTGGTACGACCGGCCGCGGCCGATCGACACCCGTCACGTCGACGTCTCGCCGGCTGATCGAGCGCGGCCGCTGCCGCCGCACCAACTGGTGTGGTTCCGCGCTGACGGCCGACTGCCCGACGATCCGATCCTCCACGCGTGCATCGCCACCTACGCGTCGGACATGACGTTGCTCGACACCAGCTTGTTGCCGCACGGCGGCACCTACCGCGAGGATCGCTTGATGATGGCGAGCCTCGATCACGCCATGTGGTTCCACCGACCGTTCCGCGCCGACGAGTGGTTGCTGTACGCGCAGGACACGCCTTCGGCTTCGGGCGCTCGAGGCCTGGCGCGCGGGCTCATCTACACCGAGGCGGGCGACCTCGCGGTGTCGGTCGTGCAAGAGGGCTTGATCCGCGAGACGCGCGCTTGATGGTGCGCGCGCGCTGCACCCTCGTCGCGCTGGCCGTGCTTGGCGCGGCATGCGGCAACAGCGGCGACCTGACGTCGCGTTCGGCAGCCAGCACCGCCGCGAGCAGCGCGCGCACCTATGCGCCTTGCGCTTCGCGCGAAAACGAGAGCTCGGGCGACCAAGCCGCCACGTCCGTTGATTCCGGTTCCGAGCGGACGTTGCAGCTCACACTCACCGACATCGCGAAGCTCGACGGCGCGCCGACCTCCGCGGCGACGCGCTGCACCGAGCGCGCCCTCTACGTCACCTTGCAGGCCGGCACCGTCGTGCGCGTCGAGCTCGATGGCCGCCCCGACGAAGCGGCCAGCACGGTGCTCGACATCGCGGATCGCGTGACGGCAGGCGGCGAGCAAGGGTTGCTCGGCTTGGCGTTCTCCCCGAAGGGCGACCAGCTCTACGTCGCCTACACCAATACCGATCAGGACCAGGAACTCGACCGCTTCACGGTCACGACATCAGGCGTCGACTCGAGCACCCGCACGCGTGTGCTCACCATCCCCGACTTCGCGTTCAACCACAACGGCGGGCAGCTGCTCTTCCGACCAGACGGCTACCTCTACTGGGGCATGGGCGACGGAGGCGGCGCCAACGACACGACGAAGAACACGGGGCAAGACCCCGGCGACCTCCTCGGCGACATCCTTCGCCTCGATGTGCTGCACCCCGCGGGCAACAAGCCTTACGGAATCCCTCCGGACAACCCCTTCGTCAACGGCGGCGGCGCTCCCGAGGTCTACGCGTACGGGTTGCGCAACCCCTGGAAGTTCTCCTTCGATCCCGCGACTGGTGACCTGTGGATCGGCGACGTCGGCCAAGGCAAGTACGAAGAGATCGACCGCGTCGGCCCCGACGAGGCGCCCGGCGCGAACTTCGGCTGGAGCTCGATGGAAGGCACCGACTTGCTCAACGGCGCGACGAGCCCCGTCGGCATCCAGCCGGTGCACGAGTACGACCACTCGAACGGTGCCTGCGCCGTGATCGGGGGGTTCGTCTACCGCGGCAAGGCGATCCCTGCGCTCGATGGTGTCTACCTCTATGGCGACAACTGCGTCAGCCAGCTCGAAGGGCTGCGCCTCGACGGCAGCGGCTCCGCGCACCCGGTCGACATCGGCCTCGGAGTCGGCGGCCTCTCGAGCTTCGGCCGCGACGTCGACGGCGAGCTGTACGCGCTCTCGCTCGACGGAACGGTGGTGCGGATCGACGGTGCGTAGGGCGAGTGCTGCCGGCGCGCTGACAGTGGCGTTGCTGGCGGCGGCGTGTTCGAGCGGCGGGGCCAATGGGCCGACCGTCGCGAGCGGGGAGGGCCCGACGACCACGGCCACCCCCACTACGGCGACGACTTCGCCGGCGACGACATCGACCTCGAGTTCGGCCGGGGCGCAGCCGCGCGTCTCGAGCGACCCTGCTGCGCTGGCCGCGCAGCTCGTGCTCGACGAACAAGCGATTCGCGACACCGCGACTGCACCGGGAGCGTTCAACGCGGCTGCTCGACGCGCGCAACTCGCTTACCGCGTCGTCGGGCGTCACGAAGAGTGGGACGCGATCGTGCTCGGCGTTGTTCCTGCCGCGCTGCAGATCGCGGTCAAGAGGAGCATCGACGCGCGCCGCCAGTTCACCGCGATGGCGGCCGAGATGCCGCTGAAGGACACGTTGCCGGCGTGGCGCATCGACCAGCCAGCGGCCACCGACGAGCTGCTCGGCTACTACCACGAAGCCGAGTCGGCGTTCGGGGTCGGCTGGTCGTACCTCGCAGCGATCAACCTCGTCGAGACCGATCTCGGCCGCATCGTCGGGTTGTCGACGGCGGGCGCGCAGGGCCCGATGCAGTTCCTGCCTGCGACGTGGGCAGCGTTCGGCGCGGGCGGTGACATCAACTCGCCGCACGACGCGATCCTCGGCGCAGCGCGCTACCTCGCTGCCAACGGCTTCACCGAAGGCAACGTCGACGGCGCGCTTCGTCGCTACAACAACAGCGAGCACTACGTCGCGGCTGTCAACGACTACGCCGCGGCCCTGGCCGACGAGCCGGCTACCTTCGCCGCCTACCACGAGTGGGACGTCTACTACCTCACCGTCGCCGGCGACGTGCTGCTACCGGTCGGCTACGAGCAGGCAGCGCGCGTGCCGGTCGCCGACTACCTCGCGACGCACCCCCAGTGATCTCACAGAACGGGTGGGGCAGCTTGCCGCGCAGGATCGCGACCGCGGTGGCTGCGATCCAGACGTCGGTGGTGGTGAGCCCGATGCGCTGCAGCGCGCCGTGCGCGGGGCCCAGCGTCGTCGCGGCGAGCGCAGCACCCGACACCACGCCCGCTGCGAGCGACGCGAGCGCTGCGCGGCGATGCCCGAGGCGCTCCAGCGGGCGCGCCGCGAGCAGCGGGGTGAGCGCGAGCGTCACGTAGCCGAGCCCGGCGAACAGCGCGTGCCCCTTGCTCTGCAGATCGGAGCCTTCGAGGGGGAAGCTCGCCACGCCGAGCGTCGTGAGCCCGGTGGCCGCGGCGGCGATCCAGGCCCTTCCGTCGAGGGAGTCGCGCAGCACGAAAGCGTACGCGGGCACGGCGATGCCGAAGCACACGAAGCCGGTGGTCATCGCTGCGCGGCTTGGCGCGCCGAGCGCGGCGAGGTCGCTGATGAAGCCGTCGATCGGGGAGTAGCCGTCGGTCGTCAGACCCGAGAGGGTCCAGGCCGTGACGAACCCGGCAGGGCCGACGATGCCGCCGACGGCGAGCGCGCGCCGGTTCACACCTGCTCCAACACCGAGGCGCCGTCGGGGACGAGCGGGTCGAGCGCGCCGGCGAGGTCGGCCCCTGCGTGCGGCGCGACAGGTCGCGAGGCTGGGATCAGCAACGACAAGCCTGCGCCGACACCGACTTCGAGCGCGGCGACGAGCAACGCGGCGCGAGCGCCGGCGGCAGGAGCCGAAGCGGTGGCGAGGACGATGCCGGCGCCGGCCACGCCGAGCGCCGCGCCGATCTGGCGAACGGTCGTGTTGGCACCGCTCGCTGCTCCGGACTTTTCGGGTTCGATCTCGGAGAGGATCACGTTGGTGAGCTGTGAGCTCGCGAAGCCGACGCCGAGGCCGAACACGGCGAGGCTCGGCACGAGGCGCAGCATCGTCAAGCCAGGCGAGACGCTCATCGCCATGAGCACGAGACCCACAGCCTCGAGCAGCAGACCGACACGTACGACGCCCGTCGGCCCGTGGCGCCTGGTGAGGTGTCCGCCCACTTGCGCGCCAACGATGATGAACAGCCCAGACGGCACGAGCCACAGCCCGGTCGACTGCGCCGAGAGGTGCTTGCCTTCTTGCAGGTAGATGGGCAGCACGAACAAGAACGCGAGCTGACCCATCGCCAACACGGCGGTCGTCAGAAGCCCGTAGCGAAAGCTCGAGTGACGCAGCTGGCCGAGCTCGAAGAGCGGATCGCGCGCGTCGCGCTCTTTCACGCGTTCGACGATGACGAACCCGGCGAGCAGCGCTATCGCGAGCGCGAACGCGACGGGCACGAGCGAGAGCGGTGCATCGCCGGGCCAGATCTCGGCGCTACCGACGGTGAACGGTGCGGTCGGGCGCCACCACCCGTACCCGGCGCCCTCGCTCAGGCCGAACACGAGCAGGAACGTGCCAGTTGCAACCAGGAGCGCGCCGGGCACGTCGATGCGCGGGCGTCGTGCCGGCGTCGCGTCGCGGCGGAACGCGATCAGCGCGCCGATGAGCGCGAGCGGCGCGATGACGACGTTGATGCGAAAGGACCACCGCCAGGAGAACGTGGTCGTGAGGTAGCCGCCGACGATCGGCCCGATGGCCACAGCGGCGCCGGCTGTCGCGCCCCATGCCGCGAACGCGGTGGCGCGTTCACGGCCGACGAAGGTCTTGGAGAGCACCGACAGCGTCGCCGGCAGCATGAGCGATGCACCGACACCTTCGATGACCGCTTCGCCGATCACCAGGACGGGCACCGACCGAGCGAACGAGGCGAGGAGCGAGCCGACCGTGAAGATCGCTGCGCCCGTGATGAACGCACGCCGGGCGCCGTAGACATCGCCGAGCCGTCCGCCGATGATGAGCAGGGTGGCGAAGGTGAGCGAGTAGCCGGTCACGACCCACTGCAAGCTCGACAGCTCGGTGGCGAACTCGCGGCGAATGCTCGGCAGGGCGACGTTGAGGATGGTGTTGTCCATCGCGACGATGAGCACCGCGGTGACGACGATGGCAAGGGTGAACCACCGACGGGGGTCGAGCGCGCCGGTGTCCACGTCGTGAGTCTGCCGCAGCCCCCCAGGCTCGCCGGACCGTATGCTCAGACCATGACCGCCCCGCTGTTCGTGGCGAACAGAACGAGCTCGTGACCGCGGTCGGCGGGCCGCCCCCGAGCACGGAGCAGGCCGCGCCGCGCTCGACGCGGCGGCGCACGTGGCTGATCATCATGGTCGTCGCCGTGTTGGTCGCCATCTTGTGCGGCTACCAGGCCGTCGATCGGGTGCGCAGCTTCGCCGACGCGCCGACGTTCAGGACCCCGGGCCACACCACAGTGCAGCTCGGCCAGGGCCGCTACATGCTCTACGAGCTCACCGCGGTGAAGGGCCTCACATCGTTCGGCCCGAGCGACGTCGACATCGCCGGGCCCAACGAGCAGCACATCGAAGCTCGCGCCGTGACGGGATCGCAGACCATCACGTTGAGCTCCGACGAGTACACCGGCGCCGCCGAGCTCAGCGCGCCCAAAGCGGGCTCGTACACGATCACGGTCACGGGCAGCTCCCGCGGCGAGGTGCTCATCGACCGACCCGTCACCGACACGCTCGCGAGCGTGGCGAAGTGGGGTGTGCCCGCACTCCTCGCCGGCATCCTCGCCCTTGTTGCCCTCATCCTGGTGCTCGTCAACCCGTGGGCGCGCAAGCAGGCTCGAGCGCTCGGCCCGCCCATCGGGTCGGGCTGGCCCGCGCCGCCCCCCAGCTCGGCGGCCCCGCCCGGTTGGTACGACGACCCGTGGGGCGCCGCACCCAAGCGGTGGTGGGACGGCTCGACGTGGTCGGGCCACACGAGCGGCGAGACACCGAGCGAATGACCGGACCAGGCTCGGAGCCTGGGGTGTTCGGGCGAGACGAGCTCGATCAGCTCGAAGCCTTCTTCCGCGCCGAGGGCTACGCGGTGCTGCGCGGGTTGTGGCCCGACGATGCCATCGATGCCATGCAGGCCGAGTGCGCGGATGCGCAAGCGCAGGTGGTGCGCGGCGAGCTCGACGAGCGCCACGGCACGACCGAGTTGGTCGACGTCGGAGCCGATGTGGGGGCGAAGGCCCGCTTCGCCAACTACGTGACGTTCCTCACCGAGATCGCGCCCCTCACGCGCCAAGCGATCCTCGCCCCGGCCATCGTCGAGCTGATGCGGCGCCTGGTTGGCGAAGACTCGCGGCTGTTCGAGCACACCCGCTTCGGCGTCGTGTACCAAGACGCCCGCCCGAGCGCCGAGTCGAGCTACGCGCGTATCGGCTGGCACAGCGACTGGCAGTCGGCTCCGCACCGCACCCTCTGGCCGTCTGTCGCGTTCACGATCCACCTCGACGGGACGAGCCCTGACAACGGGTTCTTGCGCGTCGTGCCGGGCAGCCACCGGTGGGCGACGCCCGCGCCGTACCGCAACGTGAACGGCGTGGTGGTCCCCGAAGGCGCAGCGCCATGGGGTGGGCACACCGACGAGGAGCCGCCGGTGGAGATGCCCCTCGGTTTCGCCAAGGTGCGCGGCGAGATCGCGCTGTACTGCGAGCGCGGTGACCTGTTGTTCCACGACGCGTACCTCTGGCACTCCGCTGCACGCGCCACCGACGACGGCGGCACCCGTCGACACGTGCGCGGGAGTTGGTACCAGGGCGAGGAGACGCCCGAGGAGGCCGACGACTTCGTGAAGAACGCAGCGAGGTAGCGGTGCGCGACCTGCGCGCGCTGCCGAAGGGGCACTTGCACCTGCACCTCGAGCTCGGCATGCGTCCCGCCACGCTCATCGACCAGTGCGCAACGCACGGGCTGGCAACCCCTCCCATCCGCGGCTTCAGCGACTTCAGCGGCTTCGCCACCGTCGTCGAGGGCGCGTTGGCCACGGTGCGCACGCAGGCCGACTTCGAGCGCATCGTCGCCGAGGCCGTCGAGGACCAGGCTGGCGACGGCGTGACGTACGTCGAGCCGAGCTTCTGGCCGCACCGCTACGCCGAGCTGTTCCCGCACCCCGAACAGCTGTGGGAGATCGTGCTCGCAGCGGGGGCCGTTGCCGGCGAACACCACGGCGTGTGCGTGCGGTGGATGGCGGCCGTCGACCGCGTGCTCGACTCGCCCGACCAAGCGGTCGAGGTGGCGAAGCTCGCGGTGCGCTTCCGCGATCAGGGCATCGCAAGCCTCGGTTTGCACAACGACGAGGTCGGGCACCCGCCCGAGCCATTCGCCGCTGCCTTTCGGGTCGCGGTCGAAGCCGGTCTGCGCTCGACCCCGCACGCCGGCGAGCTCGACGGGCCGGCCTCGGTGCGCGCTGCCATCGACGCGCTCGGCGCGACCCGGATCCAACACGGCATCCGCGCCATCGAAGACCCCGCGCTCATCGATGAGCTCGTGGCCCGCGGGACGTGTCTCGATGTCTGCCCGACCTCGAACGTCGCTCTGTCTGTCGTCGCGTCGCTTGCCGAGCACCCCCTGCCAGCGCTGCTCGCAGCCGGCGTGCGCTGCTCGATCAACGCTGATGATCCGCTGGTGTTCGGCCCGGGTTGCCTGGAGGAGTACGAGCTGTGCCGCCACGAGCTCGGCCTCACCGACGAGCAGCTCGCGGCGTGTGCACGTTCTTCGATCGACTCGGGAGCAGCCCCCGACGACGTGCGATCCGATTCGCTCGCGCGCATCGAGAGCTGGCTGGCCTCCTAACCGCCCCGCTGTGGGGTAGGACTGCGGGATGTCCGACTACGTGATCCCCGATCCCGAGCCGAAGCCGATCGACGAGAAGCTCGCGATCGAGCTGCGCCACCTGGCCGACAACGCGGTGTTGAAGGGCCACCCGTCGGGGTCCGAGAAATGCGATGGGTGCCTCTACTACTTGGAGAACTCCGCGGAGATCTCCTACTGCTGGCACCCCAAGCTGCGCGTGCTCGTCGGGGCCGACTGGTGGTGCCAGTGGTGGGAGGCCATCCCCGAGTCGTAACAGGCGCCGCTCGCGCGAATGTGACCTTGGTCCCAGGTTCTGCTGACTCCGGCCTCTGCTCGGCAGCGGTGTTGCATCACACGATGCGGGCATGCGATCTCCCGCTGACGATTCCCCTCCAGCTCCGCTACCGGAGATGGCAACAGAAGCGTCGTCATCCGAGGCGCGCCTTCATCACGTCAGCCGCTGGTGGCGTTGCGACTTGTACTCCTCGACCCATGCTCGCGTGCTGCGCCACTGGCCATCGTCGCCCTTCTGCGCGCGCAGCCGACCTCGGTTCGCCGCGACACGCAACGCGCCCTCGCTGAGGTCCTTGTCGGTGAGCGCGGTGAGCGGCACGAGCCGCTTCGGCCCGGCGACGGCCGGCACGACGAACCGGTAGAGGTTGTCGAGCACTGCTCGAGCGAGCAACTCTCCGAGCGGGCTGGTGTCGCCACCGTCAGCAGCTCGGAGCCCGCGCAGGTATCGAGCCCGCTCGCGCAGGTAGATGATCGCCGGCGCGTAGCCGAGTCGCAGAAGCAACAGGTTGAGCAGCAGACGCCCGGTCCGGCCGTTGCCATCGAGAAACGGATGGATGCGCTCGAACTCGCTGTGCGACGCGGCGAGGCCTTCGATCGGCTGCTCGAGCTCCCGAAGCTTCGCGGCATCGCGGATCCAGTCTCGCATCGCCCCAGGGACTTCCGTCCACGAGGGTGGCGTCATGCCGCCGGGAAACGGCGCGATGTCGTGCTCGCGAAAGCTGCCCGGCGCCTCCTTGTCGGTGGCGCTCGGATGCGGAGCGACATCCCACACCGGCCCCAGCGCCATCTCGTGGATGTGCCTGACCTCGGTGAGCGTGATGAGCGAGCCGTCGGTCCAAGCTCCGGGCTGAAGCGCGTGGCCATAGACCCAGCGGGCGGCGTCCGCGTAGCCCTTGACCTCCATGTACTCCTTGAGTTCCTTGTTGCCCACGGCGCGGCCCTCGCTCAACAGGAGTTCCACTTGCCGGAGCACGAGCGTGTTGCCCTCGATCGCGGTCGAGTTGTGGGCTTCCTGGTGCCAGATGGCCGTCCAGATGTCCTCGGCCTCGACGGGGTCGGGCAGGCCGCCCATCCGGTCGCGGAGTTCGACGATCGCCTCGTCGAGTCGACGGTAGATCTGCTCTCTGCTCGGACGTCCAGGCACTCCGGCTCCAAAGTCGTACGAAGAGACCGGAACAAAGCGTACCGTACAAGTTCAGAAGTGGCGCGGTCCCCTGCCGACAATCCGCACCGTACGACTCTCAGTCATCGAGGCCGAGGTCCTCGACCTGCTCGCCGGGAAGCACCTACTCTTGCGCCCCCGGCAGGATTCGAACCTGCGCACACGGTTTAGGAATCGCTTTGAGCGTGTGCTGTCGCGCTCATCTGGCGCATAGAGGCTGGTCAGGCGCACCGGGTTGCACACCGAGTCGCGTCTAGCGCACCCGATTTCGTTGTCGAGACGGGCAGATCGATGGGCAATTTGAAGCACGGTTTCTGCGACCGTTTCATCCGACAGAAATGCGCGCAACCGTCTCATTTCTGCGCGCATCATGATGGTTGTGGATTTCGCGCTGCCCGTCCAGTCGCTCATCCCCGGTGTGCAGGGGCGTGTCCTCGACGTGCTCGCGCGCATGACCGCCGAACTGAACCTGGGCACGGTTGCTCGACTCGCCGGCGTGAGCGCAGCGCAGGCGTCGCGAGTCATGCCTCGTCTGGTCGAGCTCGGCGTCGTCGAGCGTCGCGAGGTTCCGCCGTCTGCGCTGTTCCGACTCGTGCGGGAGAACCTCCTCGCTCGCACCGTCGTCGACATCGTGAACGTTCAAGAGCGCGCGATCGATCGCCTTCGGGTCCTCGCCGGCGGCATCACGCCCTCGCCGGCGAGCATGGTTCTGTTCGGTTCGTTCGCGCGCGGCGAGGCAGATGTCGGAAGCGACATCGACGTGCTCGTCGTTCGCCGCGCCGACGTCGACGAGGACGACGACCGATGGGGACGGTCGCTCAGCGAGTGGTTGCTCGAGGCCAAGCGGACCGTCGGCAACCGCATAAGCCACACGGAGATCACTTCGACCGAGGTGCGGTCGAAGCTGCGCAGCCGGAAGCCGCTGTGGCGGGAGATCGCGCGCGACGCTGTCGTGCTGAGGGGCAAACGGCTCGAATCGTTGTAGCCGTCGACCGGCACAAGCTCTTGACCGCGACACCAACAAGGGAGCCTGAAGGCCGCGTTGCTCACTCATGGGAGATGCCGAGCAGATGTTCGGTCATCGCGTCGTCGTAGTCGTCGATGCCGCGCTCATCACCAGCCATCGCCGACCACCCCCCACAGCTGGGCGGCGAAGTCTTCGCCGCGTGGCTCGTCGTGGAGATCACACCAGACCCGAAATGAGTGCGAGGTGGTCGCCTCCCACTCGTCGAACTTCGCCGTCGCGCTTCGATGCCTGCCGACGCGCCAACGATCGAGCACGAGCGCGACGTTGCCGTTCTCCTGCCGTGCTTCCTCGAGCCCGAGCGCCACGGCGATGTCCGCCAGCGAACCATCGCCTTCGACCCAGCAGCGCACGGCAGGAGGTGAAGCCGTGCCGAGCACTCCGTGGAACGCTGCGCCGACGCGGCCCGTCAGGGCCAAGTCAACGTGCGCCTTCCCAGCGCGCGCCGAGAGTTGGGCAGCGACGTCGAAGCTGTTGCGACCCCAGAGATATGCCCACAGGATCTCGCTGCGTCCCCACGCGGTCCGCTCCGCCAAGTGAGCGGCGAGCTCGACCGGGTCGGTAACGGACACGAGCACCTGCCGCCCCTGTCGACTCTTGGCAGCCAGTCCCTGTGCAGCGAGTCGATCGATGGCGCGGGACGCGCTCGACAGGTTGACCCCTGCTCCGTCCGCGATCTTGGTGACCGTCGCATGGCGGCCACCGGCGGCCACGATCAGCAACTCCTGTGCGACGACGGCGTGGCTCTTCTGGAGCGGAACGGGGGACGTCTGGCGCTTCGCGGGCTTCCCGAACCGGCGCGCGCTGACTCGAAGCCGAGGCCAGTCGATCTCGGCGACTCCGTTCGCGTCGAGGAACGAGACCTCGTCGTCACGCAGCCGGGCCCGCCATTCGATCGGCACCGCCCCGGAGACGAGCGCGACTCGGCCTGGTCCCTCTTGCCGGTGCACCTCATCCAGAACCTGCTCGATGGATTGCTGGCCAGGATCCACTACTCGGACCTCGAGCGCTACCCCGTCGTCGTAGCTCAACGTGCTCTTTCGGCCGCGCCGGACAGTCAGCCCGCTCAACTGCTCGGGTTCCCGGGGGACCCACGGCAGGTTGAGGCGCAACTCGGCAACTGACACTCTTGCAGAATCTCACAGGTTGAAGCTAAACAGCAAGTGTCTTACGTACATCGACGGGTTGATCCGATCGCTTGCTGTTTAGTGGCCCATCATCTGGACTGCAAGCATCGCTGGTCCATCGACAATCCGCACGAGGTGTTGGTCGGGCTCGTGGCTACCTTTACCGTTTCGACGGCAATTGGTGGTCGATTTCGACGGCAAGTACTGGAACCACTTCGGCCTGGAGTCCAGGGGAGGGGTTGCCAAATCTATGGAGTTCTTCCATACTTTTGACATGCCCGGACGCTGGTACACGAAGATGTTCGACGTTGCCACGGCCCAGAACGGCTACATCACGACCGACGACGCTCGGGACCTGGGTGGCACAGCGCAGGTGTTGGTCGACATGCACCGACACGGCCAGCTCAACCGTGTCGCCCACGGGCTGTATCGGTTCCCCGCCTTCCCAGTGGGCCCGCTCGACGAGCTGATGCAGGCGACGCTGTGGCCACGTCGGCTCGGCGTCATCTCTCACGACTCCGCCCTCGACCTATGGGATCTGTGCGACGTGAACCCCGCCCGAATCCATGTGACCGTGCCCAAGACTGCCCGCATCCGACGTGCGGCGCCGCCCGTGTACGAGGTCCACGTTCGAGATCTCGATCCAGCCGACGTCACTCGGTTCGAAGGCATCGCGGTCGTGACACCGATGCGCGCCGTCCTCGACGGGATTGAGCGCCATCTGGATGGCCGACTCATCGACCAAGCGGTCGATGCGGCACGCCGTCGCGGGCTCATCATCGGTGATGAGGTCGCCACCCTCGAGGCAGCGCGCTGATGTCCGACTTCCCCGTCAAGAACAAGCCGCCGTTCAACGTCAACGTGCTGGAGCGGTGGTTGGGTGAGGCCTCACAGCACAGTGGCATCGCCGCGGGCCGGCTGCGACGTTGGCTCGGCTTCATGGTCGTCGCCGCGATGCTCGATCAGGCACGTCACGCTGAGGATGGCGAGCCGCTCTTCCTCGTGAAGGGCGGCGTCGCCATGGAACTGCGCGTCGATACCGGCGCACGAGCGACCAAGGACTTCGACACCGCCTTCCGGGAGAGCATGGATGTCGTGAGCGATCGCCTCGATCCCGCGCTCCGAGCCGGTCACGGCGACTTCACCGCGACCCGCACCGAGATCGAGCCGGTCAAGGACACTGGCGCGGTTCGCCTCGACATCAAGCTCGCGTACCGAGGCAAGCCTGTCATCACGGTGCAGATGGAGGTTGCCGCAGTCGAGGGTGGGATGGGGAGCGAGGTCGACCACGTACCGGCCAAGTCGCTTGATCACGTTGGCCTCGTCGGGCCGGAGACCGTGGCGTGCATTGCCGTGCGATGGCAGATCGCGCAGAAGCTTCACGCCTGCACCGAGACGCTCGAGGATCGCGAGAACGACCGCTTCCGTGATCTGCTCGACCTGCAGCTGCTACGTGACCTCGTGGCGGACGATGAGTGGGTCGGCGTTCGTGCCGCGTGCGTCGAGGTGTTCGAGGGTCGGGCGAAGCACGGCTGGCCGCCGGACGTCACGGTCTTCGAGACCTGGGACGCCGGCTACCGAGCCCTGGCGGAAGAGACGCAGTTCTCGGTGCAGCGCGTGGCCGACGCGGCCGACGCGGTGCGCCAACTCATCGCCCGCATCGACGGCTCGTAAGGTCCGAGCCGCGCGCAGTCCGTGCGTTGACGCGTACGTGTCAACGCACGGTCGGGGGCGCGTTGATCGACACAACGTCACGCTGACGAGCGCGTTGATCGCCACAGCGTCACGCTGACCTCCGCGCTGAGGTTCCCGCTGAGGGTCGTGCTGGATGCTCGCGGCGTGCGCCCGCGACCCGACGAGACAGACCGTTGGTCAGGTTTGGTCACCGGTGACCAGGCCGTTCTCGCGATGGTCAGGTTTCTGGTCACCGGTGACCGTCGGCCTCCTCGCCAGGGTCAGCCGAATCTGACCATCCGATGGTCAGGTTTCTGGTCAGGGTCCTCCTTCATCATCACGAAGAGGCGCCACCGCACGTCGGCGTGGCGCTCGTCCGCAGGAAGTCCGACCCGAGGGAGGTGAGATGGAACGACCGCACCTGAGCTCGCCGAGGCCCTTGCCAGCGGGCGCCTCGCATCGGCCGCCGTCAGCCGCGCCTGAGCTCGTCTACACGGTCAAGGAGGTGGCGACCCGGCTGAAGTGCTCGCAAGGGACCGTCCGCAACATGATCGACGAGGGCCAGCTCTACGCCGTCCGCCTCCACCGGCGCCGGCTCGTCGTGCCGAAGTGGGCGCTGGACGACCTCCTCGCGCGCCCGACCACTCAGGCCAACGTCACACCCCTCCACCTCCCCGCCAGCAATGCCTGACCTGCGCGCGCCCTCGAGCTCGACCCGCCTCCAACACCACGAGCTCCGACCGATGACCGTCTGCCCACCCACCGTTGACAAGCGTTCAAAGACTTGCAGGTTCCGGCTGCGCCGAACCCTGCCGGACCCCGAGGTGCGCGCGTGCTGAGCATCGGCCGGATCCGACCCGGGGGCGCTGAGTACTACGTCGGTGAGATCGCCACCTCCGCCGAGGACTACTACCTCGGCCACGGCGAAGCGCCCGGCCGCTGGGTCGGCTCCCTCGCCGACGAGATGGGCCTCAAGGGCGAGGTCGACCCCGACCACTTCCGCGCGCTCCTCGAAGGCCGGCACCCCTTCACCGGCGAGGTGCTCGTCGCTGGCCGCCGGACGAAGGCGCCTCATGTCTCAGAAGCGGACGGCGCTGAGTGGCTCAGCGCCCAGGAAGCAGCCGCCCAGCTCGGCGTCTCAGCACGATTCGTGCGCCGCCTGTTGGCTGCGGGTGACCTGCCCGGCGAGAAAGCGCGATCTGAGACGACCGGTCGCATCGCGTGGCGCGTCCAGCGCGCGGACGTGAACATCTACGCGGGCTCACATCGGCCGCCGAAGGCGCGACCCGGGTTCGACCTCACCCTGCGGCCACCCAAGAGCGTGAGCGTGCTGTGGGCGCTCGGCGACCATGGACAGCGCGCGCAGATCCGTCAGGCACACCGAGAGGCAGTCGACGAGGTGGTCCGCTACTACGAGTCGCAGGCCGTGTTCGCCCGGGCCAAGGGGGCGCGCATCATGACGGCAGGGCTTGTCGCCGCCGCGTTCGATCACCGCACCAGCCGGGCGGGCGACCCGCTGCTGCACACGCACGTCGTTGTCGCCAACCTCACGCTCACAGTCGCCGACACGTGGCGCGCGCTCGACGGCCGTCCGGTGTACGACCATGCGCTATCTGGCGGTCACATGTACCAGGCGCACGTGCGCCATCTGCTCACTGATCGGCTCGGCGTCGAGTGGGGTCCGGTCGTCAACGGCTGCGCCGACGTCGTGGGCGTGCCGCAGGCGGTGATAGACGAGTTCAGCCAGCGCCGCGATGAGATCGAGGAGCTGCTCGCCGAGTCGGGCTACACCTCGGGCCGAGCTCGCCAGGCGGCGACCCTCGCCACCCGCAAGGCCAAGGACCGTACCGTCGACGCCGACACGCTCGCGCGCGACTGGCGAGACCGAGCGGCCGAGCTCGGCTTCGATCACGAGGCAGTCGAAGCGTGTTTCGGACGAGCTCGAGCCGCAGACAGGAGCACCGACCACGTTGACCGGCTGTACGAATACCTTGCCGGACCACACGGGCTCACCGAACAGGCTTCCACCTTCACTCGCCGGGACGTGGTCCGCGGCCTCGCATGCGCGCTGAGGGAAGCAGCGAGCGCCGATGACCTTGGGCAGCTCGCCGATCGCTTCCTCACCTCGGAGCGCGTTGTGGTGCTCGCAGGCCCTACGTCGGGCCGCAACTCACAAGTGGTCGTTGGCCTCGACGGCCGCAAGGTGCGTACCGGCGGCATGGCTGTGTTCTCGACGCCCGAGCTGCTCGCGACCGAGGCGCGGGTCTTGCGCTGGTCGGAGGAGGGATTCGGCACCCCTGGCCCGACTGCCGCTCCCGAGGCCATCGCATCCGCCCTAGCGGAACGGCCGGGACTCACGGCCGAGCAGGTCGCGATGGTCCGCGCTGTCTGCGGTTCTTCGGACGCGATGCAGCCCGTCGTGGGCCGGCCCGGCTCCGGCAAGACCTATGCGACCGAGGCGTGCGTCGCGGCGCTGGCCGTGTCCGGCGTCCCCGTCGCGGGTTGCGCGGTCAGCGCGACCGCCGCCGCCGAGTTGGAGTCTTCGGCTGGGTTCGCAGCCCACACGGGCCGATCCGCGACGACGATTGCCAGCCTCCTGATCGACCTCGACCACCCGCAGTGGGGCGGTTTTCCAGCCGGAACCGTGCTCTTCGTTGACGAGGCGTCGATGGTGGGTACCCGCGACCTCGCCTGCTTGGCGGACCACCTTGCGCGGGTCGGCGGCTCGATGAAGCTGATCGGCGATCCCGACCAGCACGCATCGGTCGACACCGGCGGCGTGTTCCGCGTGCTCTCGGCGCGCAAGGGCGACGAGGTCGTGGCGTTGGTCGGCAACAACCGACAGCTCGACGCGGACGAGCGGCGCGCGGTTGAGGAGTACCGCCAAGGCGACATCGCTGGCGCCATCTCCCGCTACGACGCGGCTGGCAAGGTCACGCGTGGCGAGAGCGCAAATGAGACGTACGACGCGCTCGTCGCCGACTGGTACCAAGACCGCCGCAACGGGACGAACGATCCGATGCTCGCCGGCACGAACGCGGTCCGCCGCGCGCTCAACGCCCGGGCGCGCATGCTGTTGAAGGCGGACGGCCTTCTCGCTGGACCGGCGCTGGTCGTCTCCGGTCGAGAGTTCATGATCGGCGACGAGGTCGTCGCCCGTAGGAATGATCGTCGTCTGCGTGCGTCTGGAAACAGCGCCTTCGTCAAGAACGGCAGTGTCGGGACGGTTCTCGAGGTGAGCACGGATGACCGCGACCTTGTCGTGAGGTTCGCCAAGGAGGGCACGATCCGGCTCGCTTCTGAGTACCTCGCCGCGGGTCATGTGGAGCACGCGTACGCGCGCACGACCTACGGCGTCCAAGGGGCCACGCTCGACTTCGGCCGCTACCAGCCGTCTGACGCTTCGCGGTTCGAGGAGGGTTACGTCGCCATCACCCGCGGCCGAGAGCAGACGCGCATCTACGTCACCGAAGGCGACCTCGAAGTCGAGGACGAGGCCGGTCACAACGCGACCCAGGGTGACGAGACCGGACTCGGCACCGTCGTCGCAGCGCTCGCTCGCCGGAGCGCCAAGCAGCTCGCCCACGAAGTCGACGCGGATGCACTCATGGCGAATGAGCTGGCGCGGCTGTCGATGAAGGAGCTTCGGCGGCGCCAAGTGGAGGTCGAGAAGATCCTCGCCGAGCGACCGCCGCCGGCCGTTCGGTCGCTCGCGACAGAACGCCGCAACCGCGAGGCGCTGAGCCATCGTCGTGACGCGTGGGCCGCCGGCCGGTCGACTTTGAACCCGCGCCGGCGGCGCGCCGCCGCGCAGGCCCTGACCTCCCTCGATCGTACGAGCGCGGGAGTCGATCCGCACATCGCCGAGCTCGAAGGACGGCAGGCGGCGCACGAGTCCTTCGAGGTGGAGCACCAGGCCGACTTCGCGGAGCGGGACCTGATTCGGGCAGCGCAAGTCGCACGCAGCCTGCAACGCCGGATCGAGATCGCGATCGACCCGCCCGAAGCCGTCGTAGAGATCCTCGGTCCGCGGCCCACGCACAACGGGAACGTCTGCAGTGGGACCACGCCGTCGACACGATCATCACCTATCTCGATGAGACGGGCAGTGCGCCGCCCGCCCACGCCAGCACCATCGACGAGCTGCTCGGCGTCCGCCCCACCGATCTTCTTCTCCGTTTCGACCACGACCGGGCGATGACAGCTGCCCATGACGTGCTCCAACCCCGCCACCTCGAGGCGGAGATCGAACTCGAGATCCCCTTCCCGTGATCGCGGCGATCGCAAAGAGGCCAAGCGGACGCGCCAGCCTTGTCAAGGGCGGCTACGTGGATAGCATTGGCCGTGCGCTCGACGCGCTGGCTCCGAACGGAGCGAGTGATCGCCGATCGAGCCTCAGCAGTCGACAGCGACTCGGAGGCTTTCGCAGACGCGTTCGAGCTTGATGACGTCCAGCGCGCAGATCCTGTCGGTAAGCGCCCAGCTGTCGACGACCGACACGTTGTCCAGCGACACCGCGCACGGCTTGGGCATGCCATCGCTCTCGTCAAGCTCGACCTCGGTTGGTATTCCCCGAACCGTCCTCGTAATCGGAGCGACGACGAGCTTGTTGAGCTTGCCGATCGCTGCGTCGCGAGTGAGGACGAGCACAGGGCGCCGGCCCGCATCCGGAACCTCGGCCCACCAGACTTCGCCCCGCTGCGGTGACGTCACCACGGTTCCTCGGCGACCAGGCGGTACGTCGAGGCGCTCGACCAGGCGTCTTCGTCGTCGTCGAACTCGAAGTCACCTTCACTGTGCCGCTTCAAGATGTCGCGGATGTCGCCGGGATCGAAGGACACGTCCCACGACCAGACACCAAAGCCGCCGTGGCTGTTCACTGCGCGCACCCATTCGGCGAGTGCCTGGCGTTTGGCGCGGTTTTCGGCCGAGTCTCGGCCCTTGACCTCTAGGACGAGCGTCCCCCCCGACGTCAGTCGGACGAGGAAGTCGGGTCGGAACTTCCTCGTTATGCCCCGATGCACGTAGAGGATCTCGAAGCCGAGGTGATCGTTCTTCGCCCACGAGGCTACGTGTGGCGATGTCTCGAGGACGTAAGACTCGCTCGCCTCCCAGGAGCTGTCGTAGACGCAGAAGTTGGCGTGCGAGCGATCGGTTCGGGCGCACGGCCGGGACGTGAACCAGATCGGCATAAGGGCAGTGGAGCGCACGGGGCTCTCCGAGTCGAAGATCGGTGTTAGTTCGAGGCTGTTGTCGAACTTGATGGCGTCCCAAAGGTGTTGAACGACGCGGTTCATCGAGAGTGTCAACACCAAGCGCCGACGCATCTCGTCCTGGTTGAAGAGTGCAGGTGTAATGGAGACACGGTCCGATGTTAGGAACGACTCGACAATGCGGATGAGCTGGGCGAGCAGCTCGTGTCTGGGGCCGTGCCACGCGCCGCCCATCTGCTCGAAGATGTCTCGTGATGTCTCGAACACGATCTTCTGGAGTCGGAACTTCCGAGCCAGCTCTTCGAGATCGACCCGCTCGATCCGGTTCACGTCCGGCTTGCCCTCGATGGTGGGAGCGAGCTCGGCCAGAGTCACGTTGTCGGTCGCGTTGAGCTCCAACACCGGCACAGACGCCAGGTCGAGTGTGAGGACCGGCTTGTAGACGTGCTCGACCTTGACAACGTTCGGCCAGACGATCTCGTGCTCGGCCTTGGCTTGGTCGGGCTCGACGCGGGTCTTCGGCGGCGCAGGCGGCGGAGGTGGGCCGTCACCGCCCTCGTGGGGAAGGAAGGTAAAGGGTACGCCGAAGATATTGACGTACTCCGGCTCGAACAGCCCGGTCTCGGGATCGACGTCGTAGGACGTTCGCCGCAAGCCACGCCCGACCACCTGCTCACACAGCAGCTGGCTCGAGAACGCCCGCAACCCCATGATGTGCGTGACGGTCCTCGCGTCCCAACCCTCTGAGAGCATCCCCACCGAGATCACATTCTGGATCTGCTCGCCGGGATCGCCGACCACGCCCACGGTGTCCACCGTGCGGCGAAGCAGCTCGGCGAACTGCTGCTTCGTCAGCTTGGGCGCGCCGACGTCGTCCGCGCTCGCGTCTTCGTTGTCGACCTCAACCTCGGCGCCGCCCGATTCATCCTCGCTGAGCGCGACGGGCTCGTCGGCCGCCTCTGCCGTGGCGAGGACCTTGGAGTCGATGTGCAGCGTGAGGTCAGGGCGGGCGAGCTCGTCTATCCGTACCTTCCCGTGGTCGAAGGCGTACTTGATGCGAGCTGCTGTCTCGGTTCGGTTCGCGACGGTGATCATTACGGGCGGGATCGGATGACCCGCGGCCTCCCATCGGTGCTTCGTCTCGAGCCAGTCCTTGCCGAGGAGGTAGTAACCGTTGACCACCAAGTCGGGGAGCGGCGCCTGCGGCTCGGCCTTGCGGTTGAGGTCGTCCTTCACCGTCGGATCGCTGTAGATGTGGTACAGCTTCGACTTGTAGGTCCGGGCGTTCGGGACGCCGTCGTCGCGCACGACGACGCGGGGGGTCTTGACGATGCCTGACTCGATGGCATCGCTCAGGCCGAAGTCGCTGATGACCCAGTCGAACAGCGCCTCTTCAGTGGATTGCTTGCCGGACGGCGCGAATGGCGTCGCCGAGAAGTCGAAGCACGAAGCGATCCCACGCGCTCGATGGATACGGTCGAGGCCACCGACCCATTTCGTGGCCTCGTCCGCCTCGGCCTTTGAGACACCGGCGACGCGCACGCCGGCCGGAAGCCGCCACGCATGATGGGCTTCGTCGTTGATGACCATGATGTTCCGGGACGAGGCCATGTCGCCGAGGACGTCACGCACGTAGCGCTCGTCGCTCTTCACGCCGCGCTTGTCGACGGAATGCTTCTTGGAGATCTTCGACTCGTCATCCCAATCGAGGTGGTGCCAGTTGTGCACCACCACACGACCGAGCCGAAGGCGCTCGCGCAGAGCGGCTGGCACCACATTGAACTCGTCGTAGTAGTTGCCAGGAGCATCCGGCACGAGCACATGAAGCCGGCTCTTTACGGTAAGGCCCGGAGCGACCACGAGGACGTTCTTTGAAAACCTCCGGTCCTGCGGGTTGGCGGCCTTGTTCAGCACGTGCCAAGCGACAGCCATTGCCATGACGATTGTCTTGCCGGAGCCGGTCGCCATCTTTGCGCAGAGCCGTGGGAACGGGCCGCCGTCGGACGGCACCTCGATTCCCTGCTTGTCAGCGGCTCCGCTTTCCGCGAGCCAGATGAGTGTTTCGATGGCCTCGAGCTGGCAGAAGAAGAACCTTCGATCGTGCCGTTCTTCCGGATCGGTCCAGTGAGCGAGAAGTCGTCTCGTCACGGCCGTCGTGCCCGGCCAACCGGCGGCCCGCCAATCCGCTATTCGCGGGCGGATCTGGTTGACGAGGGGGAGTTCGCGGAACACGCCGGGGTCATCGAACGACTTCGATCCTGGCGTCGCCACGACGTAGCCCGCCGGCCGCCGTTCACCCTCGACAAGCGTAAACGTGCGTGTCTCGCGGTCGTAACGCCAGAAGCGCTCCGGTTCGACATACGGCGAGTTGACGATCAGTCGGTCGATCGTTGCGACGGCTTCGGTCGTCACGGCAGGTCCCGGACGACCAGGCTCTCGATCCCTCGATCGTCGACGAGCTTCACCGCAATCCGTCTGTACGAGCCGGCTCGGAACGGGAGCGACCGCGTACTCGCCAGCGCCGCTGCGCGGTCAGGATCGACCGACGCCTTGAGCGTCTTCGCCAGCTTCGTCCATCCGGCATCGTCATCGGCGAGGGGCAGGAACACCTGACGCGGATAGAGACTCCGACCGTCGTAGTCCGGGTCGAGCATCCACATCGCGATCTTCTCGGGACCACCGGAGTCGATCGTCGCCGTCTTCGTGTTGAAGTAATCGAAGCCGTGTACCGCCACGACGAACTCGTCGGGCACCTCGCTCGGCACCACCTCCACCTCCGGTTGGCCGATGAGCCAGAAGCTCTCACTGCTCGAGCGCTTCCTCTTGAGGTCCGCCGTCGCGAGGTCCATGTTCATCTCGGCTTTCAAGAAGGTCATCCCGGCCTTGGCGGCGTCCATGCTGTCGATGTCCTTCGCCGCCTCGGGGTCGAACTCGAACGCGACGAAGAGGAGCACCGACGGTCGCGGGCTGAGCCGCTGCGCCTCCTCCCACGCGAGCTCGACCTGGCGTTGCTCGAGCAGCGTGTGCTCCGGGCCGAAGGACACGACAACCCGAGCACCGTCAAGTGCCCCTGCATCACCGTTCGTGCTGACGACGGCGTCGGCGTGGAGGTAGCGGGCGCCGCCAAGCGGCTCCACCGTGGCGAACCGGAGGCGCTGGCCGCCCTTTGCGCGTACCCCAGAGCTCAGCAGCTCTCCACGCCACTCGCCCTGGCGGAGTGTCTCGCCCTCGCGCGCCACCGAGTCGTCGCCGGCCGGCTCCATCGGCAGATCCGAGATCGGCGCCACAATCGGAGCGGGGACGGCTTCGACGGTGAACGGGCCTGTCACGCGCGTGACATTGGGCGTGACGTGCGGCCGGTCATATAGCGCCTCGGAAAGGGCGTACTTGGCGATCACCGCGTCGATGGTCTCGGGGTCCATCCCTTCGACGACCTCCGGGTTGTTGGCGATGCTCTCCAGGGTGACGTGGGGCGCGGTGTCGTAGACGAAGCCACTGGCGACACCCTCGTCGGGATGGGCAAGCTCGTAGTAGTCGAAGGCGGCTGTCATCAGGCGCTGCTTCGCCAGCGTGACGGCCACCCGGGAACTGTCGATGGTGATCCACCGCCGGCCCCACTCCTCGGCGACGTATGCCGTGGTGCCCGAACCGCAAGTCGGATCGAGCACAATGTCGCCGGGATCGGTCGTCATGAGCACGCAACGCTGGATGACCTTCGTGTTGGTCTGGACGACGAAGATCTTGTCGTCGGTAAAGTTGCCCGTACCGGTGTCTGTCCACATGTTGTTGAGCGCCTGGTACGGGAAGTCGTCCGCGTAACGCACATATTGGATGGAGTTCCTAGCGACATGGATGCGGCCTGCGACGGCGAGCCGGTTCATTCCATCGGGGTAGTTCGCCTTCCAGTGGTTGCCGGCACCGGGGAGGTATGTCTTGCCGAGATGCTCGAAGGGCTGGGCCTCGCCCGCCCCGCCTTGTGACTTGATGTTGTCAGGCTTGTACACGCGGGCACCTTCGGGCAGCGGCTCCTCGCCTCGGCGCTCCTTCGCCTTGATGCCTCGGTAGGTGCCGTCTGGAAGCATGAGCCACTTGTAGGTCGAAGTTGTGGGATCCCGATCCGCATCAACCCACAGCTTGCGAACCTTCACTTCGTTCTTGTCGCGCGCGTACCAGAGCAGGTAGTCGCCGGCTCGTGCCAGCTCTTTGCTCTGGAAGCCGCTCGTGGTTGCGAAGGAGATCAACGACACGAAGTTGTCGACGCCGAAGACCTCGTCGAGGAGGTTGCGCACGATGTGGACGTTCTTGTCGCTGATCTGGACGAAGACGCTCCCGGTGGACGCCAGGAGGTCCTTCGCCAGCCAAAGGCGATCGCGGAGGTAGCTCAGGTAGGAGTGGATGTCGAGCTCCCACATGTCGCGGAACGCCTTGAGCGTCTCGGGTTCGCTGGTGAGGTGCTCGTCCTTGCGATCCTTGACCTCGGACTTCTTGACGAAGGGCTGGAAGTTCGAGCCGTACTCGATGCCGTAGGGCGGGTCCATGTAGACCATCTGGACCTTCCCGGCCATGCCCTCCTTCTCGAGAAGGGAGTTCATGACGAGCAGCGAGTCGCCCGCGACGATCCGGTTCGACCATCGGTGCGGATGTCGATAGAAGTCGACTGCCTCTCGGAGCGGTGGGTTCTCCTCTGGTGCTTCGAAGAGGCCCATCTGCGTTGGCGCCTCGGCGACGGGCATCCGAATGGCGTCGACCAAGGTGCGCGAGTCGATGCGCTCGTGGACGTGCAGCGACACCGTCGGCACCTCGAAGCCCGTTCGTTCCGCCTTTCCCGCCCAGGTCAGGTAGGGGTTCCGCATGGCGCGCAGCTTTTCGAGCGCGTCGCGTGCTTCATCGAGGCTCTCTGCGGCGAGTCCCACCTGCAGCAGCTGGTCCAGCTCGGCGGCGACGGCCGTGCCGTCGAAGCGCAGCTCGGGGTCGAGGTGCGGATCGAAGGCGTACGCGACCCGCTTGCCGTCCGGGTCAGTTGTCGGCGTCACGAGACCGACCGGCGGGTTGTTGAGGCGCCGCTTGTCGGTGTGCTCGTACTGCTCGACCTGCTCCTGAGGCTTGCGGGGCACGTATCGAGACTACGACGGCAGGTCGTGTTGCTGGCGCGAGGTGCCCGTATGAGCGGACGCGCCCGTCCCAGGAAGGGGTAATCGAACATTGAGATCCTTTGGCCGTGCTCGGTCTGAGAGGCGACCGAAGGCACGGCGCGGTCGCAAGCGCTGGGGGAACTCTAGACGGGCCGTGTGTCGATGAAGGCCCGCCCTCGGTGCCCGCCGCCTGTTTCCGTGCGGCGGCGTCGGAGGGCGCATAGCTCTACTCGACTCGGCGTACGTCGTAGGCCGCGTTGGGCGTTACGAACCGCGCTTCTTTTGCGAACCTGAACGTGAGAATTAGGAGGACGAGTAGCACGTCAACGAAGACGATCGAGCTTTTCGAGGAGGGGTTGGTCCGCCATACGACGACAGCGATGCCGATAGCCGTTGCGGCGCAAAGAATCGTTACGTAACGACGACGCGGCACGTCACGAGACGGCGGGCTCCTCTCGTAGAGGTCCGACATGCGGATCGCGTGTCCGACTGCATCCCAGAGGGAGTACATGACGAAGCTGATGGCGACGCACAGCACCTCGGGACGCGCCGAAACGGCCTTGCCGAGGCCGGTGCCGGTTCCTTCGGCAGACACGGCGCAGAACCAGTACGTGATGACGAGTAGCACGTCGATTACGAACTGCCACAGCGGGAGGTTGGCGAAGCGAATGAAATAGCGCGGCCGGTTCCAGCTGTTGTGGTACCCGATCCAGCTTGTGACTGTGAGGACGAATGCCACCCCGAGATGGGAAAGCCCAACGCCGGGGATCGATGAGAAGTCGGCGAGTGGATCAAGAGCGCGCGCGACGACGAGGGCGAACAAGACCTCGATAAAGGAGAGACCGACGCGGGTCTCGTCGATACTGGTTGGTCGGTCGCGACGCTTCAACGCGAGACCAGCGAGTGCTGCTCGATGATCCGAGGGACGTCCTGCAGGGAGTCGCATACGAAGAAGCGGCCAACCTCCGGTACGTCCTCACGTTGCTCGTGGGGCCACACGTGCGCCTCGATCCAGATGGCCGCCGCGCCGAGGCGCAGCGCGGGATTGATGTCAGACGGGATGCTGTTACCGACCGACCACGAGTCATTGGGGTCCACGCCGACGGCGTCGAGAACCGCAGCGAAGGAGGCGTCGTTCTTGCGGTCGACGATGTTCACGACCTCGAAGAGAGATCCGAGGCCGCTGTCCTTGATGCGCCTTTGTTGCACGACTGGATCGCCCTGAGTCAGCAGCGCTAGGCGGTGCGTGCCGCTGAGCTGCCCTAGGACGGATCGCGCCCGTGGGAGGAGCGGCGCCTTGCATCCGAACACCGACGCTGCAGCAGCGCGTACCCGCTCTCTCACCTTGTCATCCACGGTTGCATTGACCTCGGTAGCCGCTCGCTCGTAGGCCAAGACTGACGAGTGCGGAAATCGGAGAGCTGACAGTCCGAGCGTCGCGACGTTGGCGACATCGATCTCGCGCTGGAGTGCCTCCCAACGTCGTGGGTCAAGTCCGCTATCGGCGACGACCGCGGCGGCTCGATCGCGCGCCTCGTCGTAGAGGTGCTCAACGCGCCAGAGGGTGTCGTCGCCGTCGAAGACGATGAGGGCCTTCATGCCTGAGACGGTACGCAGGGGGTGTGACATGGTTCCCGGCCGGGTCCCACCGAGGAGCACCCCGAGCACGTCCGCCGCGTGCTCGTCGGCCTGTTCGACGAACTGAGCGTAGATGTCGAGCGTCGTCGATGCGTTGGCGTGGCCGAGTCGGCCGCTGACGGTGCGGATATCGATGCCGAGCGACAGGAGCTGCGTCGCACTGAAGTGGCGGAGGTGATGCAGCTTCACGCCCTTCAGGCCAAGCTCGTCGCGCAGCCGACCGAAGGCGAGCGTCGCGTAGCCGGGACGCCACGGCTTCGAGAGGTCGACCTCGTGCGAGAACAGGAACGAGTTCGGCGACAAGGCGGTGCCGCACTGCGCCGCCAGCTCGGCGCAGCGATCCTGGTGAGCGAGGAGGATGGCGGCAGTGTCCTCGTCGAGGGACACGTTCCGGACCTGGTGAGTCTTCGTGTCCTTCTCTATGAGCTCGCCTCCGGCCTCGACGATGCCGCGTGCGACCGTGAGCCGGCGCCGCTCGAAGTCGACGTGCTTCCATCGCAGCGCGCAGATCTCACCGCGGCGCGCGCCGGTGGCCGCCGCGAGGCGGAAGTACGTCGGCAGCGACGGGTTGATGCTCGAGGCCGCCTCGATGAGGCGAGCGACGTCGGCAGGGTCAGGAAGGTTCAGCTGTTGCTTGCGCGCACGCGGGGGCGACGCGTTCGCCGCGGCGTTCGATGTGATCCAGCCCCACTTGACTCCTTGGCCCAGCGCGCGTCGGAGCACGGAATGGATCCGCATCACCGAGTTGGGTGCCAACGGGCCGCCGTTGAGCGCGCCCTTGCGGCGCAGCTCGGCGTACCAGAGGTCGAGGTCGGCAGTGCGGAGCCTGCGGAGCGGAACCTTGCCCCAGCGAGGGAGGATCCGGTTGTCGAGCAGCCGGCGGTACTCCGGCGCCACTGAGGGCGAGAGGTCGGGCTCGGCTTGAGCGAACCACTTCTCGCAGAGGTCGCCCACGGTGCCGGCGCGCACGGCGTACTGGCCGTCTTCGATCTCGCCGAGCATGCGGCCGAGCGCGACCTCGGCCTCTCGGCGCTCGCCTCGGATCGTTTTGGTGACGTACTGCTTCTTGCCGCTCACCGGGTCCTTGCCGACGAAGGAGCGCACCTCCCACGACTGCTTTCCCCGTTGGCGGATGGATCCGGCCATGCCCGTCATCATCGCGCATCGGATGGGCAAGAGTGGCGATTTAGATGGGCAACTCGGTTCTGCAGCACTTTCGGTCCACCCAGAAAGTGGCTCTGACCTGCTCTTATTTTTGCGCCCCCGCCAGGATTCGAACCTGGGCACACGGTTTAGGAAACCGATGCTCTATCCCCTGAGCTACGGGGGCGGGGCCGGTAGAGAACCTGGAAGAAAACCCTCCTCAGGTCTGCGGTTCCCGACCAGGTGGCTGATCCTAGGGGCGGCCAATCACGTGCCTCGAGGCTTGAGCGGCGAACTCGACCTCTTGACTGCGTGGCCGGACGCGCTGGAGCCGCACCGGCGGGTGCGGGCTGCTCAGGCGGCGATGGCCTGGGGTGGGTCGCTGCTCACTCGTCCGTGGAGTGGATGGCGAGGGCGTTGACGCCAGCGGCGTGGGTGATGAGGTTGAGGTGTTGGCGGGCGTGGCCGACCGAGTGCGCCCGCCGGAGCCAGAGGGTGTCGTCGAGAGCTCGGTTGATGCTCTCGGCGTCGTTGCGTCGCGGGAAGAGCCGTGCGAAGTCGGGGTCGCCGGGCGGGATGGGCCGGACGTTCTCGGTGCGGTTGAAGCGTCGCTTGGTGTCTTCGTCGGTGCCGTGGAGCCGGACGGTCGCGGTCCCGCCGCCGATGCGGTCGGGGAGCTCGTAGTCGTTGTACCAACGGTACGTGCCGCCCTTGTCGCGGTTGCGGTGGGTCCGCACGCGCCGGAGCGGTTCGAAGACTCTGACGCCGGTGTCGGTGAGGGTCCCGATGCCGACGGCGCCGCCTCGGGCGAACAAAGAGATGGTTGTTGTGGTCCCGTCGACGTGGGTGATGGTGCGGTCCTCGACGTGGGTGGACCTCTCGACGCGTTGCTCGCTTCGCCTTGGCTGCTTGGCGCCGGCCTTGGCGGCGGTGACGCGGTTGACCGGTAGCCAGCCGAGCTCGCGGAGAAGTCGTTGGTGGTGCACGCCGCGCAGGGCGGTGTCGTAGATCACACCTTGGGCGCCGGGCGCGAGAGGTGCGAGCCGTTCGAAGGTGTTCATCGCGTGGGCGGCCTCGCCGCCGGGCGAGGGCACCCACTCGACGTCGAGGATCACGCGCCCGTGGATCTCGGGGGACCGCACGGCAGCGAGGACCCATTTGGTGCCGAACGCGGTCTCGCCGGTGCCCTCGAAGTGGAGGCCGCCGTCGGGTTCGTGACGAGCTGGGAGGATCTCTCCCGTGGTCGGGTCGACCTTGGTGGGGGACTGGGCGCGGTAGAGAGGTGTGATGATCTTGCCGTCGGCGTAGATCATCCGGGAAAGGTCCGGATGCGTCCATGATCCGGGGCCTTGTGGGTCGAGCAGCCCGAGCTGGCGGGCCTGGCCGACAGCGTGGCGCCGGTGGATGTCGGCGAGCTCCTCGAGGACGGCGGGGTCAGTGAGGTAGCGGGTGAGGCCGTAGAGGTAGTGGTAGCGCCGGATCGGTGCCGCTGGCAGCCAGAGGCTCGGCTCGTCGGGGAACCGGGCCTGAACCAGCGAGCGCAGGTGGTTCCAAACGATCGGGTGAGCGAGCTCGGCCTCCACGCGCCGGGCCGACTGGTACACGGACAGCAGGGCGTCAAACAGCACCCAGGCATACACCGGGTAGAGGCGGCGCCGTCCGCCTCGAGTCGGGTCCTGATCGGGCACGGCCCGCGCGAGCGCGTAAATCTCCGGTGCCGTGCTCGCCTCGCAGTGGCACCTTGGATCGGCTCGTCTCGAGTGCCGTGCCGCCGTTGCCCGACCGAGACCGCTCCAATCGCGGCCAGCACGCCGTTCGCGTGAGAAGGCGCCTGCCGTCAAGTCTCCCCGCACGAAGAAGTCGCCCGCCAAGAAGCCCGGTCGAAAGGGCAACTGACTGGCAGCGAAGAGCTGCTGCGCGTCGGCGCGGGCGATCGGCTGGTAGTCGTGGTGGTGTTCGCCGCGGTGGAGGGGCGCAATGAGCTGTCACTCGTCGAGCACCCTGCACCGCCAGGCCGATCGCCAACGCGGCGAGGTAGTGAGAAAGTTCGACGCGAGAGCACCAACGCGTCTCGCCCAACGCGGTCGTAGGGTGAGCGGCGATCGTGCGCATCGCCCTGATTGCCCCTCCGTGGGTCGCGGTTCCGCCCCCGGCGTACGGCGGCATAGAGTCCGTACTCGACGGACTGTCACGTGGATTGGTTGCGGCCGGTCATGACGTGCTTCTGTTCACCACCGGCGACAACCGCAGCGTCGTACCGACGAGGTGGGTGCTCGAGCGGGCCTCAGGTGTCGAGAACTTCGCCCCGGCGACCGAGATCACCCATGTGGCCCATGCCTATGAAGCGGCGAAGGGCTTCGACATCGTCCATGACCACACGCTGTGCGGCCCCTTGTATTCGCGTTGGGTCACGACTCCTCCGATCGTCACGACCAATCACGGACCGTTCGACAGCGAGCTCGGCGATCTGTACCGCGCGATCAGCGACGACATCGCGGTTATCGCGATCTCGCAGCACCAGGCGTCGCTGGCCGACGGCGTCCGGGTGGCCGCGGTCATCCATCACGGCATCGACGTGGATGCCGTGCCGTTCGGGGCAGGTGACGGGGGTTACGCGCTGTCGCTCGGCCGCATGTGCGAGGACAAGGGGGTGCATGTTGCCGCTCGCATTGCCCGTGACGTCGGCATGCCATTGCTGATCGCGGCGAAGCTGCGCGACCCGAAGGAGCACATCTACTTCAACGAGCAGGTCGCCCCGTTGCTCGGCGGCGGCGTCGAGTTCGTCGGCGAGGTCGGCGGCGCCGCCAAGACCAGGTTGCTGGCCGGGGCCGGCTGCCTGCTCAATCCGCTCTCTTGGCCCGAGCCGTTCGGCATGGTGATGATCGAAGCATTGGCCTGCGGAACCCCGGTTGTCTCGACGCCGGTCGGGTCGGTGCCGGAGATCGTCGACGACGGCATCACTGGCTTCCTCCGCGCCACCGAAGACGAGCTTGCGGCAGCATTGCTCAAAGTCGACGATCTCGACCGCGCCGCCTGTCGCTCGGCGGCGCGCGAGCGGTTCTCGACGGACCGGATGGTCGCGGCCCACGTGGCCTTGTACGAGTCGATCATCACCAACAACTGACGCAGCGGGGCGCATCATGGAGACCAATGAGCGACACGCCGTGGACGTTCACCGAGGAGAGCCAATCGGTGTCGGGAACGACATCGGTGACCCTGGTGCACGGGGCCAGCTTCGTGATCTGCGACCGGCGCGGCGACATTCCGGGTCCGGGTGCCGGGGGAAGCGGAGTCGACGGTCTGTTCGTGGGCGACACGCGTGTCCTCTCGATGTTCGTGCTCACGATCGACGGCCGCCGGGTCGAGCCTCTGGCGGTGAGCAGCCCGTCGCCGCGCGTGGCCCGGATGGCCACGCGGACAGCGGACCGTTCGCTGCTGGTGCTGCGAGACGTCGCCGTCGGCGGAGCGCTCCGTTCCGATATCGAGGTCCGCAATCTCACCAACGAGCGTCGCACGGTCGAGGTGACGTTGAAGATCGAGTCGGATCTCGCCGACCTGTTCGCTGTCAAAGAGGGCCGGGCCACACGGGCCCCCGCGCCGGCGACGGTCCTCGACGGGGCGCTCTGCGTCGGGCGGCCAGACGGACGGCGCGGCGCGATCGTGCGAACGGACGGTGCGCGATTGAGTCCCGGCATGCTCGAATGGACCGTCGAGCTCGACCCCCGCGAGACGTGGTCGAACTGTGTCGAGGTGTCGGCCGTGCGCGGTGGCCACGAGGTCGAGCCCCATGTTCGCTGTGGCCATGACGCGGACTTCGAACGCTCGCTCGAGAGCGACACCAGCTGGCAGGCCGCGCTTCCCCGGATCACCTCGGATGTTCCCGGACTGAGTCAGGCCGTCGAGCAAGCCGGTCGCGATCTCGACGCCTTGCGCATTGTCGATGCTGACCATCCTGACGACGTCGTGGTCGCCGCGGGGGCGCCCTGGTTCATGACGCTCTTCGGGCGCGACTCGCTGATCACCGCGTGGATGGCGCTGGTCGCCGATCCCCAGCTCGCCCTCTCAACGGTGCGAGTCCTCGCGCGGCTACAAGGCCAGAACACCGTCCCGGAAACCGAGGAACAGCCCGGTCGCATCCTGCACGAGGTCAGGTTCGGACGGGGAGAGTCGCTCGCACTCGAAGCCGGTGACGTGTACTACGGCAGCGTCGACGCCACGCCGCTGTTCGTGATGCTGGTCGGTGAGCTGCGCCGGTGGGGCGTACCGATGTCCGCGTTGCAACCGCTCCTGCCCGCGGTCGACAGCGCGCTGCGCTGGATCGCGGGGCCCGGAGATCCCGACGGCGACGGTTTCGTCGAGTATCAGCGCATGACCGAGGCCGGCCTCGTCAACCAAGGCTGGAAGGACTCCTTTGACGGGGTGTCGTTCGCTGACGGCCGGTTGCCGACCGCGCCGGTCGCGCTGTGCGAAGTGCAGGGCTACGCCTACGCGGCATGGTGTGCCGGCGCCGAGCTCGCTGAGGCCACGGGCGCACACGCGGTCGCCGCGCAGCGAAGTCTGCGAGCCGAAGAGCTCCGAGCAAGATTCAACGCGGAGTTCTGGTTGGCCGACCAGGGCGCGTTCGCGATCGCGCTCGACAGCGACAAACGACCCGTGGATGCGATCGCCTCGAACATGGGCCACTGCTTGTGGACCGGCATCGCCGATCACGACAAGGCCGAGGCCGTAGCTCGCTGGTTGGTGTCGCCCAAGTTGAACTCGGGGTGGGGATTGCGCACGTTGGCCACGTCGATGGCGCGCTTCAATCCGCTGAGCTACCACAACGGATCCGTCTGGCCGCACGACACCAGCATCGCCGTCGCCGGCTTGCGCCGCGCCGGCTTCGTTGCCGAAGCACAGCTACTGGCCCAAGGCTTGCTGGCCGCCGCGGTCGCGCAGCTCGGCCGGCTACCCGAGCTGTTCGCGGGCCTCACACCCCAAGAGCTCGACGTCCCCGTCGCCTACCCGGCGTCCTGCGCGCCGCAAGCATGGGCGTCAGCCGCGCCGCTACTCATCGTCCGTAGCCTCCTCGGACTGGAGCCCGATGTGCCCAGGGGCGTGCTCCAACTCAATCCAGCGCTCCCTCCGGGCTCACGTTCGCTGCGGGTCGACGGCCTCCGCGTCGCGGGAACGACGATCACCATCGAGGTCGAGAACGATGCCCTCGCAGTGAGCGGTCTACCTCCGGGGCTCTCATTGGTCCGTCCCGCGTTGTAGGTGGCAACGTCGCTTCTGTGGACCCGTGGGGTGCCAGAACTCGGTCACCACCTTTGACCAGGGCCTCCGGCGGCACCGCTGAGGTCTTCCTCGTCTCCGTCGTCGTCTGGCTCTTCGGGTTGGGACCTGTCGCGCTGCGGCTCGTGTCGATGGCCAGCCGGGCGGTGGCTGCGCTCCTGGTCTGGCGGATCGGCCGCCGAATGGCCAGCGAGTCCGCGGGGAGGGTGGCGGGCGTGCATGCTTGGGTGGCGCCGGCCGCGGGGGTCTGGGGCTCGACCAAGGCCTATGAGAAATAGGGCGTCACATCGGGCTGCGCCACCGCGACCGGGTGCTGGTGCTCTGCTTGGTGGATGAACCACACGTCGCTACTGGGCGTTTCTCGGTGCGGTCCTCAGGCTCGGATGGTGGTCGAATCCGCAGATCCTCTACGACGCCCTTCCGGCGCTGGTATGGCTCGGCTACCAGCGCCGAACGGAGGCGCTCCGCGCCGCGCCGCTCGTTGTCGTCACGGCCGCGATGACGGCCGCCCCGTGGATCGTGTGGAACGTTCGCCACGGATGGAGGTCGCTGCATGAGCCGCCGCAGGTCGGCATCGCTCGCAGTGCTTCGTTTCGAGGTGCCGCGGGCGAGACTCGTGGGGTGAACATCGAAGCGTTCGTGTCGGCGGGTCTATATGACCCGGATTCCGGCAAGGCGGCCGCGGTGTCGGGGTGTCCGGTCGACCTGGTCGTCGCCGCCCGCCAGGCCATGGGGTTCTCCACGGTCGACACGAGTGTCGCGTCGTCAACGCGGCAGACGAGGACTTCGTCGAGGCGCTCCTGAACGACAAGGTGGAGGTCGCCATCGCCTTCGTCGATCTCGTGGGGTCCACGTCATGGACGGCGGCGACCGCGCCGGCGGAACACGCGGCGGCGCTCGGCCGCTTCGAGCTCGCGGCTTGGAATGCGGCGATCGCGCACGGGGGCCGAGTGGTGAAGCTGATCGGGGACGAGGCGATGCTCGCGGGCCGCACGGTGGAGACGGTGGGCCTGATGGCGCTCGAGCTGTGCGCCGAAGTGGCGGCCGATCCTGGCCTTCCCTCGGCTCGCGGCGCGGTCGGGTATGGCTCGGTCACCGCTCGCGGCGGGGACTACTTCGGGACCGTAGTGAATGTGACCGCCCGAGCTGCCGGGGTCACTGCGCCCGACACGGTCGTCGCGACTGGACAGGCCGTCGAGCACCTCGATGCTGCGCGATGGAAGGCCACAGAGCTCGCACCCGTCGAGCTACGCGGTTGTCCCCGACCCAGTCGTGCTGTTCTCGATCGAAGAAGCCACCGCAGGCTGACCGCTCCGCTGGGCGCTCGACCCGACCGATGCGGGCGTTTCCGATGCGGGTGCTGCGCTACTCGCCGCGCCGCGGGTCGGGCGTTGATGGCCTCGCGGCGAGCGGGGCGGGTTTGGAGCGTGATCTGGAGATGTTGGTGGACGTGACGCTGTCACTAATCAACTGAGCGTCGGGTGCTTCCGCCCGAAGCGCAAGCCGAACCCCTGACCCACTCGAGTGCACGCACGAGGCCCGTGGGGTGTCAGAAGTCGATCGCGTCATGCGACCAGGTCGTATTCGTAGGGTGCGCCGGTCGCGCTTGATCATCTCGGCGCGTTCGGGCGCGGCGGCTACGAGGGTCGGCGGTGCAAGGATGGGTAGATAACGCCGAGGAGCGTTTCGCCGCTTGTGGGTGTCGGCGGATGGCGCGGTCAAGCGGTCGGGGAGCCAGGTGCGTGTGATGGGTGAGCCGATCGTTGCCGTTGATGGGTTGTGGAAGACCTTTGGTGGCGTGACCGCGGTTGAGGACCTCTCGTTCGCGGTGAACGCCGGGCAGGTCTACGGGCTGCTCGGTCCGAACGGAGCCGGCAAAACCACGACCTTGCGTGTGCTCATGGGCCTGGAGCGGCCGTCACGGGGCAAGACGCGCCTGTTCGGTGAAACGGTCACGCCTGGCTGTCACGGCATCCTGCGCGTCGGCGCGATGGTCGAGCAGGCCGCCTTCGTGCCGCATCTGTCGGGCATGCGCAACCTTCGATTGTGGTGGGAGGCGGGCGGGTCGCGACTGGGCGACGCGGATCTCGATGGCGCGCTCGCGATCGCGGGGCTCGATGACGCGATCGACCGCAAGGTGCGCACCTACTCCCAGGGCATGAAGCAGCGGCTCGGATTCGCTCGGCTGCTGCTGGGCCGCCCCGAGCTGCTCGTGTTGGATGAGCCGACCAACGGTTTGGACCCGGGCGAGATCCGCGAGATCCGCGACCTCATCGGTCGCCTCAGCGCACACGGCGCAACCGTGCTCCTCTCGAGCCACCACCTCTCCGAGGTCGAGCAGGTGTGCAGTCATGTCCTCGTGATGAACCACGGTCGGCTCATCGCCGATGGCACCGTTAGCGAACTGATCGGCACCTCCGGATCGGTCTACGTCGAGGTCGACGATCGCGACCGCGCGCTCGGCGTGCTCGCCAACCTGCCGATCGTGTCGGGCTGCGAGGTGCAAGGCGATGGCTTGGTCGCGGAGCTGCGCTCGGGCCAACGCTCGGACGTGGCCGCTGCGCTGATCGGCGCGGGCCTGCGGCTACAGACGATCATGGCGACCCAGCAGCTCGAGGACGCGTTCTTGGACCTGTTGGCCGCAGGCGACGCCGCCGGCCCCAGCCCTGCCACCGCCGAGGTGCGGGCGTGATCGCACTTGTCCGGACTGAGTTCACCAAGGCGGCGCGGCGCACCCGCACCCTGGTGATCGCGTTGTTGCTGGTCGGGCTACCGACGTTGATCGTGGTCGCCATCCATGCCCGCGGGAACCGAGTCGATCGCGGCGACAACGGCGAAGGACTGTTCCGTCTCGCGCAGCAGAGCGGCCTGCTCGTCCCGGCCGCCGTGCTCAGCGTGATGAGCACGTTCCTGTTGGTCGTCATAGCCGGCAGCATCGCCGGTGACTCCGTCGCCAGCGACGCCGCGTGGGGGAACCTGCGTTACCTCTTGATGCGGCCCGTGCCTCGCGGTCGTCTCCTCGTCGCAAAGGCGATCGTGGCCGGGCTGCTCATCTGGGCTGCGACGATCCTCGTCGTCGTCGCTGGCCTGATTGCCGGCCTGGTGCTCTTCGGCGCCCACGCGGTCACGGTGCCAGCGGTCGGCAACCTCGGCAGCGCCAACCTGACCGCGGGATTCCACCTCGACACCGGCGAGCTCCTCGTCCGAGTCGCGATCGCTGCCGTCTACGTCGCGTTCGGGTTCACCGCGCTGCTCGCGATCGGCACGCTGTTCTCGACCCTCACCGACACCTCGACCAGCGCCATCGGCGCCACCATCGGCACCTACATCGTCTCCGAGATCCTCGACGGCATCAGCCAGCTCGGCGTGATCCGCTACGGATTTCCCACGCACTACCTCAGCGCGTGGCAGTCGATGTTCACCGACAACACCTTCTCCCAAGACATGGTTGCCGGCATCTTCGTCCAACTCGTCTACCTCGCCGTCTTCAGCACCGCAGCCATCACCTGGTTCCGTCGCAAAGACATCCGGTCCTAAGCAAAATCCGTCAGGCGGCAGGCAACCGGGCAGCGTGGAGACACGACACCCGCGAAGTCATCACGATGAACCCACCGACGAGACGGAGCCGATCGCGCGGCGCGGCACACCAACACAATGCGATCCGGCGACTGAACGCCACGATCGTGCAGGCCGGGACTCGAGCGTCGGGGGCTCGCCGTCGCGTGCGGCTCGACTTCAGCTGACGGTCGCTTGGCCACAGGTACAGGCGGGTGGCCCGGACGCCTTCCTTGATGAGAAGGGTGCAGTGGGTGTGGCGCAGGTCGTGCAGTCGGATCATCGGGACACCAGCGCGGCGGGCGATCCGCTCGAACGCCTGGGAGAGCGCGTGGGGGTGGATGGGCTGGCCGTCGCCGTCGGTGAACACCCGTCATCGTCGATCCCTACCGCAGCGAGCTCGCCGCTTGCGACGCAGAGGGTGGTGGGGTCGAGTCGATGGCCCGGCGGGCGTTGCGGGTCTTCTCGCGGGTCTGGTGGACCTCGTAGCCGATGGCGACGAGTCCGCGGTTGAGCGAGATCGTCTGCTTCTTGAAGTCGATGTCTCCCCACTTCAGGCCGAGCCCGATTAGATGGATTGTCGGTAGCCGAAGAACTCGTGGTCTTGGTTGTAGCCGCCGAACCCACTGCTGACTTCGGAGTAGTGGGCGACGAACTCGATGCCCTTGATCCATTTGACTTGTTTGAAGCCCAGTTCGTTCTCGTTGCGGAGACGTAGGGGAGCGCCGTGACCGAACGTCAATGGCTCGTCGTTCATGTCGTAGGCCAACATGGTGAGGTGGTGGGTCATGTGTTCGATGGGGTGGGCGTCGTAGTAGGTGCCCTTGTCGGCGCCGTCGCCCAATGAGTAGAAGACCACCCACTTGGCGTCCGGTAGCGGTCTGACCAGTTTCATGATGGCCGACATGGACACGCCGCCCCATTTGGCGATGCCGGACCAGCCTTGGATGCAGAAGTGCTGGGTGATCTGCTCGTGATGGGGCAGCGCGTGCAGCTGCGCGAGGTCGAGCTCGACGGGGTTGTCGACGAGACCGTGGATCCGCAGCCGGTAGTTGGCGAAGTTGGTGTCGAACAAAGCCTTGTACTCGTCAGAGTCGGGATATTGGCCGTTGTGCCAGAAGTAGGGGGAGATGTCGGCGTCGGTGTACTGGCCCGGTTTGGGGTCGACGTGCTCGAAGAGATGTTGGAGGGGTCCGACGATGGCCTGGCCGACGCGTTGCACGACCCGGGGGTGGGCGATGGTGAAGGGCGTGGCCGCCACCCAGCCGATGACCACGATCACCATGGAGGCGGCGAGCAGCGCGAAGCCGGCCCAGCTGTGGTCGTCGTGTCCGGCGTAGATGTGGTTGAGGTTGACCAACGCGCCTGTGGTGAACACGAAGGTGACGTGCATCGCGATGAACACCAGGAACCAGACGAGTACGAGGAAGTGCAGCGAGCGGGCCGTCTGGATGCTGAACGTTCGGCTGATCCGTTTGAAGCGGGTCGACAGTGCGGGGGACATGCCGAGCCCGGTGAGCAGCGCGAGGGGGGCCGCCACGAACACGGTGATGAAGTAGGCGATGAGTTGCAGGCCGTTGTATGCCGTCCAGCCCGTCTCGGTCGGCCAGCTCAGCGACAGGTACTGGATCAGCGCCGACAGCGCGTTGGGGAACACCTCCCACGTCGTCGGCACCAGGCGATGCCATTGAGAGGTCGAGAACAGCAGGATGTAGAAGACGACACCGTTGAGCAGCCACAGTGCGTCGGTGCTCAGATGCCACCAGCGGGCCAGGCCGATCGAGTGCCGCAAGCCAGGCAGCCCGACCTGGCCCGGCAGGCTGATCGAGTCCTGCTTCGCCGTCCACAGAGGGTCGGCCGGCACCGGCTTTTGGATCCGGAACCAGTCGCGGCCCGGCGTGCTGTGGCGGGTCCAGTACAGCCGGGGGTGGTCGGACAGGATCTGGATACCGGAGCGGATGATGAAGATCAGCAGAAACAGGTTGAAGAAGTGCTGCCAACGCAGCCACGCCGGGAACCCGGTCGGCGCGTCGGCGGCGGCGGGTCGGACGGTGCCGGGGTGGGCGGCGATGAACCGCTGCACGGAGGGGATATCACGCAAACCCTGCGCGACCGCCACCGCTGCGATCAGGGCGACGAAGCCGATGGGCAGCAGCCACAGCAGGTTGAACCATCGGCGGCGCCCGATCCGTACGCGCGGGGCGATGCCGGTGACCTGGGGTATGGACCCCGCCCACGTGGCCGGGGTGATCACGTCTTCGCCCGGGATCAGGTCGTACAGATCGCTGCGTACGACATCAGGAGAGACGCTCGACGAGGCGGGGACGGATCGGTCGGGCGGGTTCGGTTCGGTAATGCTCATGGTCTAGCGGTCCGGTCGGCGATCACGTCGTGGCGACGATCGGGTCGGAGCCGGGTCCTGCCGGGCACGCTGGTCGGGCGCTGACGCAACATGCCAACAGAGTGCGGGTTCGTCAACTGAGCGCCTGGCCGTCGCGGGGCCGCTCGTGATCCGCGTCATCGACGGCTTCCACTCCGACGACGTCGGGGACTGGGTGGCTGAATTGTCGTGTCTTCACCACCAGCACGTCCGTCACTGTCCACCCTTCCAGGAACGTCCGTGGGTAGTGACGTCGGCCGGTCGGGCGGCGAGTCTCGGAGCCAAGATCGACTGCCCACTTTGCGATCGCGCCGAGCCGCCGACCGGGCTTCGCACAGTTCGGGTCGCAGGGCCCTTTGATGCCGACACGCTGCCGGCGGGCCTGCGCAAGACCCACCGCGTCGCCGACAGGACGTGGGGCGTGCTCAGGATCATTGAAGGTTCGGTGGGGATCTATATCGAGACGAACCCGGTGATCGTCCGACGGTTGAGCGGCGGCGACCGTCAACCGATTCCGCCGCTCGTACCGCACCGTCTCACTGTCGACGCACCAGTGACGCTCGCCGTGGACTTCCTCGTCAAGGACGATGAACCGAGTTCCACATCGAGGGGCCTCGGCAACTGACTCTGCAAACTTGCAGGAGCGCAACAGTTGTGCCCGGAACCCCCGAGAAAGCTCAGGTCCGTAGCTGGCCCGCGGCGGGTCCTCGATTGGCCCACGCGCGCAAACTTGGGCCGTGTCCCCTGGAGTGGTGTAAGTCCCGGTCGGGTCCACCAACGTGGTGGGCCACCGCGTGATCCTCTGCGTGATCCGTGCAAGGAACACACATGAGGAGAACACGCGGTGGCCTTCAGCCAGTCTGACCTGTCCGAGCTACTCGACGCGTTGCGCGCCGGTGGCGACATCGATCTGATCCGTTCGAGCGTGGAGATGGTGCTCCAGGCGCTCATCGATGCCGAGGCGTCGGTGGTGATCGGCGCCGAGCTCCATGAGCGCACCGACACGCGCACGAACCAGCGCAACGGGACCCGCCCGCGGCTGTTGGCGACCAAGGCCGGCGATGTTGAGCTGGCGATCCCGAAGCTGCGTCACGGGTCGTTCTTCCCGACGGTACGCCTCTTGCGCGCCTCGCCTCGGGGACTGGGCGCGATCGAGCACTTCGCTCCCAGCGATCTGTCGGCCACCACGTCGGGGTGTGGGTGTCGGCCCGTGGCACATACAGCCCGATTCGTTGCTGCCGTCGGGCGAAAGTCCTGTGCGCCACTAGTTGGAGGGCCGCCGGGTCGCTCCGTTCAGCGAGCTTTCTTGCGCGCCCTCTTGGCCGGCGATGCCTTCTTCCTGCCTGCGGCCTTGCGCGCTGGAGGTGCGGCGGTCTTCTGCTTGGCGGCCACCCTCGATGCGGGTCTTGGCCGAGCGGTCTTCTTGACCCCCGCCTTCTTCGCGGCGACCCGTGCGGCGGACTTCGAACGTTTCGCCGGCGTTGGGGTCGACGGTCGAGCCTTCTTCTTTGCAGCGGCAGCCTTCGCCGGACGCTTGCCGCGCGTCTTGCCGACGATCATGAGCGCGCCCGGGCCGGGAGCGAGGCTCGTCTCCCCGCCGGTCTCCCACTGAATGCGCAACATCGAGCCGCTGACGGCTCTGACGACACCGAGGCGTGGTCCCGCCTTCGAGCGCACGCTCACCTTGTCGCCGACGTCAGCCATTTGTGGCACCTCCGAGTTGATGCGGTCGATCCGCCGCGCACCCTACGTCGAGCGGACACCTCTGGGTCGCGCTGCTGACATCTCCAGGAGATTCGGCACACTCAGCTCGACAGGAGCTTCGAGGCGGTCACGGGCGTGAGGCCGGCTGACGCAACGGCGTCGAGGATGCGGGGCAGGGCGGTGATAGTGCCGGGATGATCGAAGTGCAGGCTGACGATCGCGCCGTCGTGCAGCCCGGCGATCGTGCGGTTGGCAACGGCGTCGGCCCCGGGGTCTTGGTAGTCGAACGGGTCGACATCGAAGCCGAGCACCGTCGGGTAGCCACCGCCGCCAGCGGCGGCGAGGACTGCGGCCGGCGGGGTGCCGGTTCCATCGGCCGTGCCCGACGGGCGAAACAACACACCGCCGTCGGGGACGATGTGCGCGATCGCGGCGCGGCACCGGGCGACCTCGTCGGCCATTGCCGTCGGCTTCAACGTCGCGAACGAGGGATGGGTGTAGGTGTGGTTGGCGAGCTCGTGACCGGCTTCGTGGAGCTGGCGGCCGAGCTCGAGGTTGGCGTCGAGCCACTGACCGACGATGAATGCGGTCATCACGGTCTTGTGCGCGGCGAGGACATCGAGGAGCTCGCTGATGCGAGCGTCGTCGCCGCTCGTGTGGAACGTGAGCGCCACCTCGTTGCGCCCGCGGGGCCCGGTCTCGACGAAGCGAGCCGGCCCGCTCGGCGCGGCGCTGCTCGTGGCAGAGCCAGACGAAGTCGTGCCAGGACCGCTCGAGCCGTTCGTGCTCGACGAGCTCTCGGCACGCGGCGCGCTGCTACCGCTGCACGCGACAAGTCCGATAGCGGCCGCGCCGGCGAGGAAGGCTCGTCGCGAGAGATCGCCGTTCATCCGGCGACCGTAGCGACAGCGCGGTCGCCGCTGTGCGCGAGGCTGCGGGGCGTGGCGAAAGCGAAGCGCGACCTGGTCGAGGAGATCCGGGCCATCTGCATGGCGTTGCCCGAGGTGAGCGAACGGCCCAGCCACAGCGCGCCGACGTGGTTCGTGCAGGGCAAGAAGACCTTCGTGCAGCTGTGGGACCACGGGCACCACGACAACCAGTTCCCGCACCTGTGGTGTGCAGCGCCGCCTGGGGTGCAGGCCGAGCTGGTCGAAGCCGAGCCAAACCGGTTCTTCCGGCCCCCCTACGTCGGCGGGCGCGGATGGCTCGGCGTGCGCCTCGACATCGACGTCGACTGGGACGAGATCGAGCGCATCTGCAGCGACGCCTACCGAACTGTGGCCCCCGCCCGCCTCGTCGCAGCGCTCGACGCGCAGCCCTAAGCGAACGCGACCGCGGCTCAGGGGAGCGCGGCGATGACGAACGCGAGGGTGCGCTGGAGGAGCTCGTCGCCCGCTCCGCTCATCAAATGGCCTTCACCGGGGAGCACGACCAGCTCGCCGGTGCCGGCGATGGCGCGCACCATCTCGCTCGCCGCGACAGGGAGCAGCTCGTCGGCGTCGCCGTGCACGAGGAGCAGCGGGCGTCCATCGAGACCGCCTGCGCCCTCGCACCCTGCCGACTGCGTCGCGTACGTGACCACGCCGCGCACCGGTTCGCCGAGCGCGCACGCGGCGCGGATGGCGATCGCCCCGCCGAAGGAGTGGCCAAGCGTGACAGCAGTGTGCGCGCCGCGGCGCGCCGCGAGGTCGACGGCAGCGCACAGGTCGAGCGTGCACAGGGCGATGTCGTTCGGTCGTCGGTAGCCGACGCGCAGCATGCCGATGCCCTGCTCGGTCAGCGCTGTGCCGAGGCGTTGGTACAAGCCGTCGGCCGGGCCGAGCAGCCCGCCCATCGCGCCCCCGCACGCGGCGACGACCCGCTCCGCGTCATGCGGGCCGTGCCACAGCACGGTCAAGAGCCCCTCCATCGTGAACAGCTCGAGGTGCTGCAGCTGCGGCGCGATCTCGACCTCTTGCACGGCGAGCACCGACAACGCGTCGAGCGGAGCGGAAGCCACGGCGCTGCACCGTAGGGCCCGACGAACGCGAAGCGAAGCGGCCCGCGCCGCGGCTCAGGTCACGACGTCGAGGCGATGAACGAGTTCACGACGGCGGCGAGCTCGGGGCCGCAGTCTTCTTGCAGGAAGTGGCCGCCCCCTTCGATCGTGGTGTGCGGCTGCCCTTTGGTGCCGGGGATGAGCTTCTTCAGCACACGGTCGGCTCCGGCAGTGACCGGGTCGTTGTCGCTGAACGCGCAGAGGAAGGGCTTGTCGAAGCGCTGCAGCGACTCCCACGCGGCGCGGTTGGCTTCCGACGCTGGGTCGTCGGGCGACGCGGGCACGAGCAACGGGAACTGGCGTGCGCCCTCCTTGTAGCTGTCGTCAGGGAACGGGGCGTCATAGGCCGCGATCACCTCGGGCGCCAGCTGGGTTTGGGTGCCGCCCTTGATGATCCCGCCCACGTGGAACACCGGGGTGGTCTGGCTGTAGTCGCGCCACGCGCGGAACGCCTCACCAGGATCGTGGTCGCCGGTGGGGAGGAACCCGTTGGCCGTCACCACGCGTGCGAAGCGCTCCGGGTGCTCGGCCACGAGGCGCAGCCCGAGCAGCGCACCCCAGTCCTGGCACACGAGGGTGAGCCCGCTCAGCTCGAGCCGGTCGAAGAGCGCCTCGCGCAGCCAGTCGACGTGACGCTGGTAGGTGTACTCGGTGCGCGGTGTCGGCTTGTCGGAGCGGCCGAAGCCGACGAGATCCGGCGCGACGCAGCGGTGCCCGGCGTCGGCGAGCACGGGGATCATCGTGCGGTACAGGTAGCTCCACGACGGCTCCCCGTGGACCAGGAGCACGACAGGGCCGTCGGCCGGCCCCTCGTCGAGGTGGTGCACCCGGAGGCGACCGCCCTCGCCGTCGTCGATCTCCACGTGGTGGGGCCGGAACGGGTACCCCGCCAGCCCCTCGAAGCGTTCGTCCGGGGTCCGCAGCACGTCCATCGGCCGAACGTAGCCCCCACGCCCCCGGCGGGTCGGGTGATCTGCCAACGTGGCGGGGGACGGGGGAGGGGTGCGTGGACGACGGGGCAGGCGCGACGGTCGAGGGGCGGGGGGCGCACGTCTCCACCCGGGTGCGGCCCTTCCGGCCGATCACCGGCATGTCGGCCGTCCTCCTGCCCCACACCGCCGAGGGGGCGATCGACTGGCCGGCGGTCGAGGCGCACGTGGCCCGCACCTCCGAGGCCGGCCTGACGCCGGCTGTCAACATGGACACCGGGTACGTGCAGCTGCTCGGCACCGACGACCGGCGGCGGGTGCTCGACCTCGCCGCCGACGTCACCGGCGGGCGCTTCGTGGCCGGCGCCTCCGTGGGTGACCGGGCGGGCGACCACTTCGCAGTGGCCGCCTACGTGGCCAAGGCCGGT
>JBPCON010000020.1:0-43346 GCA_051000215.1 Acidimicrobiales bacterium | reverse complement strand
CGCGCCGAGAACCTCCGCAAGGCGGTGACCACCAAAACCACCACGTAGCCTCAACCCCACCCCACCCCGCCGATCAACTGGGGAACTTCGATGATCGACACTGGGGAGAATCCGCGATCGCCGGCAGACGCGCACAACGGCAACGTCACCGTCGCCTGGACCCCGCCCACAGACAACGGCGGCTCCGCGATAACCGGCTACCTCACCAAGCTGTGGCCAGCTGGCGCGAACCCGAACACGACCGCGCCGAACAACACCTGGTTCTGCGCTGGCGCCTGCACCGCCGCGACCTGGACGAACTTCCCCGACAACACCAGCTGGTTCTGGGGGGTCTCCACCCGCAACGCCGTCGGCGACAGCACCACCGCGTACTCAGCCAACTTCACTGTTCAGCGTTTGCCCGGCCAGCCGGGCGCAGGCACTGCATACCCCGGCAACGCTCAGCTGCTCACCACCTGGACCGCGGCGCCGACCAACGGCGGGCCAACGATCGATCGCTACGACGTCTACCGCTACGACACCGTCACTGCGGTCTGGACACTCGCTGGCAGCGCCTGTGGAACATGCGCGAGCTTCCAGGTCACCGGACTGACCAACGGTCGCTCGTACACCGTGGGCGTCTACGCCCACAACCAGTGGGGCCTCGGCCCCTACGGCACCGCTGTTGCTGTGACCCCCGCAGCCAACGCGGTCCCTTTCCCGCCGCAGTTGGTCAACGCGTCGGCCGGCAACGCGTCGGCCTGGGTCGTGTGGGACGACCCCAAGCCCAACGGCGCTACCGCCGTCACCGGCTACTACGTGCAGCTGTACAAGGCCGGCGTCGTTCAGGCAACCTCGGGATTCCTGCCCAAGTCGACCAGCGGAATGAACACGTTCAAGTGGAACCAGACCGGGCTCACCAACGGCACCGCCTACACGTTCAGGGTCTACCCCTACAACGGGACGAGCCTCGGTGCCACCGCTGACACAAACGCGATCACGCCCTATGCTAGCCCCCCGCCGTTCCCGGCAGTCACCGCCAGCCTGACGGCGACTGATCACGGCCTGCTCGCGACCTGGAGCGCGCCCGACGCGTCGAGCCCGCTCCCCACGTCCTACTTCGTTCAGATCCTCGCCGAAGATGGCAGCTACTACACCGCCCAGGCCACCGCCGTCCCCGCCGCCGTCTTCGGCAACCTCACCAACGGCGTCCGGTACCGCGTCTTCATCTCACCGAGCGGCATCAACGGGGCGGCTGCCGGCTACGCCTTCACGCCGTACGTCGCGCCTTCGAGCTCGCTCGCCAACCTTGCGGTGCCAACGAACGTTCAGGCCACGCGAGGCGACACACAGGCCACCGTGACCTGGACCGCTCCGACGATCTCGGTATCCGGCGTCACCACCTACATCGTCAGGGCCTACGCCGGCCCAACGCTCGTAGCGACCAGCGCTAGCACGACGAACACATCGACCGTCGTCACGGGTCTCAGAAACGGCACCGCGGTCACCTTCACGGTGACCGCGACCACCGTCCTGCTCACCGGGAACCCGTCGGCTCCCTCAAATACCGTGACGCCCGCTGGCAAGCCGTTCGCGCCGGAGAACGCCGCCGCCACCCGCGGCGACCACCAGCTGGCACTCACCTGGTCGCCGCCGTCCGCACGCGCAGACGGGACCCCCGGGAACAACGGCGACGCCATCACGGGCTACACGGTGACCCTCTACAACGACACCACCGGCGCTGTTATCCAGACGCTCAACGCGGCGACGACCTCGATCACTGCGACTGGTTTGACCAACGGACAGGCGTACTACTTCACCGTGCACGCGACGAACACGCTGGGGAGCGGACCCGAGTCCACTCAGTCCAACACGGCGACGCCCGCTGGCCCCCCGACGACTCCCACGAACGTCGTGGCAGTGGCGGGCAACTCGACGGCGTCGGCCACCTGGAGCGCCGCAGCACCGAACGGCTCAACTGTGACCAGCTACATCGTCACCGCCTCGCCCGGCGGGCAGAGCGCAACGGTGAGCGGTACCTCGACATCGGCGACCGTGAACAGTCTCACGAACGGCGTCACCTACACCCTCGGTGTCGTGGCCATAAACGACGTGGGGCCAAGCCAAGCCGGCGTGTCCAATCCGGTCACGCCCGTTGGACCGCCCTCGATACCGACGAACGTTGCGGCCACCGCGGGCGACTCCAGCGCCGATGTCACGTGGCAACCTTCGAACCCGAACGGCGCCACCGTGACGTACACCGTCACCGCCAGCCCGGGTAGCGCTACCGCCCAATCGTCAGAAACCGGGGTTTCGGTTGGTCAACTGCAGAATGGAATTACGTATACGTTCACCGTTGTGGCGACGAACGCGGCCGGCGCGTCGAGCCCTTCGGCGCCATCGAACCCCGTTACCCCGGTGGCTGCCTGCATTGAGAACGCACCAGCAGTTGGCCACTTGAGCGTCAGTGCCCTGTCGGAGTGCAACCCGTCCCTCATCTTCCAGTGCAACAACGGCAAGGACGACGACGGCGACGGACATGTCGACTACCCCGACGACCCTGGTTGCTCCAGCTACGACGACAACAGTGAGAACTCCGAGTTCCCGCCGGCGCTCTGCTCGGACGGCCTCGACAACGACGGCGATGGCCTCACCGACTACCCCGCCGACCCGGGATGTACGAGCTCCTCGGACAACGACGAGACGGACGCACCCGTGACGACGGCGCCGAACGCCGCGCCGAGCATCTATATCGACAACCGTGGGACTGACTTCCAGGCTCGCGGGTGCGCACAGGGGCAAGCCAGCACTGCTGCGCTCGTCGTGCTCGATTACGGCGCGCAGAGCGGCTCCGCCAGCGGTTACGCCGGTGCCGGATTCGGCGCCACCCCGGTCCTGAGCCGCCAAGAGAACGTGCAGATTGCCGAGGCCTACGTCACAGGCTTCTTCTCGTGTGCGTCGGCGACTGCTCATCTGAAGCTTGGCTTGGGTACGAACAACGGCGGTGCCGCAGCCTCCGATCCGACGAACGCTGGCGCGGGGTGGGCCGCCATAGCTGGCGAGGTTCGCGACTGGGCCGTCGCCAACTACCCACGCCTTGCCATCTACGGTGGCGTCGACATCGAGAGCGGGTTCGCATCCTTGCCCTCAACCCGAGCCTGGGTCGACGGGTACAACGCCGCAGCCGACGCGCCCGAGTACTACGAGTTCGGCGATGCCGCCGGGTGTCCGCAGAGCGGCGCGAGTGCCGGTCAGAATCCGGTCTGCAACAACGGCTACAGCCTCGCCGACTACGCCTACTTCGCTGGGTTCGGCGGGCGCGGCGTGGGGCTGCCCGAGATCTACAACACGACCGGCGCCAACGCCCGACAGTGGCAACAGATCAGCAAGTTGAGCGTGCTGAACAACGGAACAGCAGTCTTCTTCGATGGATCGCTTACGCAGTACGGGGCTTGTGCCAAGCCCCGACCTTGCGGCGGCGTAGACAACACGGCTGCCGCCGGGTGGCAGCAGCTCTACGATGCGCTTGCGAGTGATCCAAGTACGATGCAGTCTCGCGGTCTTCCCTTTGCGAGCGACATCTACTGGGCGACGGACCACGGTTAGACAATGATGGCCAGCCAGCTGCATCGCGGCGCAATGACACTCTGCTGCGCTCTCGCCATGATCCTGGCCGCCTGCTCCGCGGACAGTTCTCGAGCGAGCTCACTCTCATCAGCGGCCGCGACGACCGGGCAGCCTGCGGCCTCGGGCCGGCCGACCTCCATCACGTCAGATGGACTGCCAGCCGGCACCGACGCAGGCCCAACACCGCAAACTGGCACTTGCGCACCAGCGAGCCTCCAGCTGGCGGTGGCGGCGACGACTGTCGGCTACGCCAACAGTCAGAGCCTGGTGCAGATCGTGATCGTCAACCGGGGCCCTGCGTGCTTCCTCGAAGGATTTCCAGTGCTGACGTTCTATGACACCAGCGGTGGTCCGCTCCCGACAGCGGTGCAGCACACGACTGAGCCGCCCTCGCAGATACTGCTCTCCACGTCGCAGGAGCCGCTAGCCGAGACCAGCAGCTACGCCGGTCAAGCGATCATCCGGTTCTCATACTCGACGAAGGACGCTCAAGGCGAACTCGTGCCAACCCGTCCGGTTGCCAGGGTCGACGTGCGCCTGCCTGGAAGCTCCGACCCGATTCAGTTGAGCGCGCAGGGCTACCAGTCGTCCTCGAATCCGATGACCATCCCTGGCACCTTGACTCTCCGACCGATGTTGGTCCCGAACGCGTGATAAATCGCGCACCGCGGCGGTGATAGCGAAGCTCGGCTGTGACCAACCGTTGGCGTGCGGACTATCCGCGCTCCATCTCGACCTTGGTGAGCAGGTTGCACATGTAGTGGGTGTGGCAGCGCTGCCAGGTCGAACCGATCAACGTCGAGCCGATCGCGTCGACCGGCCGGGGTGAGCGTCGCTGATGACCACGTGCCGGCCCGACCGCGGGTGACAAGACCGCGTAGGAACGCCAGCCAGCCGGCGCCGTCTTCGTTGGTGATCACATCGACACCGAGGATCTCGCGGTTGCCCTCGCGGTTTCACGCCCACCGCGATGACCACCGCGACGTTGATGATGCGGCCGCCCTCGCGGACCTTCTGGGTCAGCGCGTTCATCCACACCTAGGTGTCGGGGCCGGCGTCGAGGGGCCGGCTGTGGAACTCGGGCTTCGGCCTCGACGGCCACGAGATCCTCGTCCCAGGCATTGAGGGCATCCGGCTCCGGCACCGACGGGCTGGCCGTCTTCTGCTGTCCGCCACAAGGCTGGGCGGCTTGGCTGGGGCAACGCTCGCCGTCTGCGTTCTGCGGCTTGTCGCGTTCGTCTTGAGCAAGCTGCCTAGCCGTTCGACGATGCGCTCTCCGGTTCGGTGCGCGTGCCGCAGGGGACGAGGCCGTAACCGTCCCAACGCACATCGACATCCGCGAAGGGGTCAGCGGCAACGGCGTAGTCGCCAGGCGACACAGCGATGGCGTCGAGCACCTTCGCGGTGTCGTCGATGAGCGCGCGGGCGGTGTCGTCGGGCGGGGCCGCCGCGCGCTGCGCCTCGAGCTGCGCGCGGTAGGCCGGCTCGAAGAACTGCGCGAAGAACTGCGCGAACTGCTCAGCTGTCGATTGCGCCGTGAGCTGCGCGCTGGCAACCTCGATCGCCTTTGCGCGCGTGTCGCACGCAGTGCTCGCCGCCTTGACCCACCGCTCCTTCGCAGTCGGGCCACCCCCGCACGCGCCGACGAAGGCGACGAAGGCCAGCGCGACGACGAGCAGGACCGGCCGAGTTCGCGAGAGAGCCAGCAGCATCACCGCGTCGTGATCGCAACCGGGGTCGACACGTCGCGGAAGAAGTCGTTGCCCTTGTCGTCGACGACGACGAACGCCGGGAAGTCGACCACCTCGATCTTCCATACGGCCTCCATGCCCAGCTCGGGGTACTCGATGACCTCGACGCTCGTGATGCAGTCCTGAGCGAGGCGCGCGGCTGGCCCACCGATGGAGCCGAGGTAGAAGCCGCCGTTGGCTCGGCACGCGTCGGTGACCTGCTGGCTGCGGTTGCCCTTCGCCAACATCACGTAGCTCCCGCCTTTGGCTTGGAAGTCTGCGACATAGGAGTCCATGCGCCCGGCCGTCGTCGGGCCGAACGAACCCGACGCGTAGCCCTCGGGCGTTTTCGCAGGGCCGGCGTAGTACACGGCGTGGTCGCGCAGGTACTGCGGCATCGCCTCGCCGGCGGCGAGGCGCTCGGCGATCCGGGCGTGGGCGATGTCGCGGGCAACGACGAGCGGCCCGCTCAGCGAGAGCCGCGTCTTCACCGGGTAGCGGGAGAGTTCGGCGCGGATCTCGTCCATCGGACGGTTCAGGTCGAGGCGCACGACGTCGTCGGAGAGGGTCGTGTCGCTGACTTCGGGGAGGAACGCCGCAGGGTCGCGTTCGAGCTGCTCGAGGAACACGCCCTCAGCGGTGATCTTGGCCTTCGCTTGGCGATCGGCCGAGCACGACACCGCGAGCGCAACAGGGCAGGAGGCGCCGTGGCGGGGGAGGCGGATGACCCGCACGTCGTGGCAGAAGTACTTGCCGCCGAACTGGGCGCCGATCCCGAAGCGCTGGGTGAGTGCGAGCACGTCGGCCTCGAGCTCGGGATCGCGCAGCGCGTGGCCGCGGCTGGTCCCGATGGTGGGCAATGTGTCGAGCTCGCGTGCAGACGCCAGCTTCGCGGTTTCGAGCGCCTGTTCGGCGCTCAGCCCGCCAATGACGAGAGCGAGGTGGTATGGCGGGCACGCGGCGGTGCCCAGTGTCCGCAGCTTCTCGTCGAGCCACGCGAGCAGCTTGGTCGGGGTGAGGAGCGCCTTGGTCTCCTGGAACAACAGGCTCTTGTTCGCCGATCCACCACCCTTCGCCATGAACAAGAACTTGTAGTCGGAGCCGTCGACCGCGTTGATCTTGATCTCAGCCGGCAAGTTGGTCTCGGTGTTCACCTCGTCCCACGTCGAGAGCGGGGCCATCTGCGAGTAGCGCAAGTTGAGAAGCGTGTACGCGTCGAAGACGCCCCGGCTCATCGCGGCCTCGTCGCCGCCACCGGTGAACACGAGGTGACCCTTCTTGGCCTTGATGATCGCCGTCCCGGTGTCCTGGCACATCGGCAGCACACCGCCAGCGGCGATGCAGGCGTTCTTCAGCAGGTCGAGGGCAACGAAGCGATCGTTGGGCGAAGCCTCTGGGTCGTCGAGGATGCGGGCGAGCTGAGCGAGGTGCCCAGGCCGCAACAAGTGCGCGATGTCGCGCATCGCAGCGCTCGTGAGGAGCGTGAGCACGAGTGGATCGACCTCGAGGAACGTCGCGCCGCCGGCAGCAAATGTGGAGATGCCATCGGTGGTGACGAGGCGGTAGGTCGTCTCGTCTGGCCCGAGCGGGAAGAGCTCCTGGTAGGCGAAGTCGGTCACGTCGCCCGATGGTATGGGTACGGTCCCGGCATGACCCAAGCGCGCCGAAAGGCCCAGCCCACCAAGGCCGGCTTCCGAACGGAGCACGACACCATGGGCGACGTCCTCGTCCCTGAGGACGCGCTGTGGGGAGCGCAGACACAGCGAGCGGTCGAGAACTTCCCGATCTCGGGTGAACCGATCGACGCGGCGCTCATCGCAGCGCTCGGACTGATCAAGGGCGCGGCGGCGAAGGCGAACGCCGAGCTCCAAGTGCTCCCGAAGGGGGTGGCCACCGCGATCGCACGAGCGGCTGGCGAGGTCGCCAGCGGCAAGCACGACCATCAGTTCCCGATCGACGTGTTCCAAACCGGTTCGGGCACGTCGTCGAACATGAACGCGAACGAGGTCATCGCGGGGCTGGCAACTTCGCGCCTCGGCCGGCCCGTCCATGCCAACGACCACGTGAACGCGTCGCAGTCCTCGAACGATGTGTTCCCTTCGGCGCTGCGCGTCGCCGCTGCGCTGGCTGCTTCTCGCGATCTTCTGCCCGCCCTCGAACACCTCGCCGACGTGCTGGTCGCGAAAGCCACTGACTTCGACTCGGTCGTGAAAGCCGGGCGCACGCACTTGATGGACGCGACGCCAGTCACGCTCGGACAGGAGTTCGGCGGCTACGCCGCGCAAGTGCGCGCAGCGCGCGAGCGCATCGTCGTCGGCATCCGGAGCGTGGCGGAGCTCCCCCTCGGAGGGACCGCGGTCGGCACGGGCATCAACGCCCCGAAGGGCTTCGCGGCCAAGACGATCGCGACGCTGGCCGACGGCCTCGGCCTCCCGTTCCGTGAGGCGTCCGATCACTTTGCTGTGCAGGCCGCGCAAGACGCTGTGGTTGGCTTGTCCGGCGACCTGCGCGTCGCGGCTGTCGCGCTGGCGAAGATCGCCGACGACATCCGGTGGATGAGCTCCGGTCCGAGGGCCGGCCTCGCCGAGATCCATCTGCCCGAGCTGCAACCCGGGTCATCGATCATGCCGGGCAAGGTCAACCCGGTGTTGTGCGAGGCCGTCCTCCAAGTCGTCGCGCAGGTCGTCGGCAACGACGTCGCTGTCGGCTGGGCCGGCGCTCGCGGCAACTTCGAGCTCAACGTGCACCTGCCCGTGATCGGGCGCAACGTGCTGCAATCGATTCGCCTGCTTGCCAACGTCTCGACGGTGTTCGCCGACAAGGCGGTCGCTGGCATCGAGGCCGACGTCGAGCGCTGCCGCGCGTACGCCGAGGCCTCGCCAGCCGTCGTCACAGGGCTCAACCCGGTGATCGGCTACGAGCGGGCCGCGGCGATCGTGAAGCGCTCGTTGGCCACCGGTCGCTCGATCCGCTCGCTGCTCGAGGAGGACGGCGATCTCTCAGCTGCTGCCCTCGACAAGGCGCTCGACGTGTTGACGCTCACGAAGGGTGGCGTCACCAAGTAACAAAGGTCATGCCCCGACTTCGCCAAGTGCCCAGGACCGAGGCCGCGCCGTCGGTCATCGCGCTGTACGGCTGAAAATCAGCCGAAGGCGGGTGCGCCAGCGAAGGGCCCTGGCGCATGCGGGCCCGGGATCGCTGGAGCGCTCCACGACAACGCGAGCGCGAGCTCGTTCACCGCTGCCTTCCAGATCGGCGGGTCCCAACCCTCTGCTGACGATGCGATCTTGCCGGCCATGTCGATGTGCACGAACGCAGGCAGCGCATCGAGGCCCATCGCCTTCACCGCGACGCGCTCGGGGTCGGTGAATGTCAGGAGCTTCTCGGCCCATGGCCCGAGGAACTGCTTCGCCTCGTCGGGGCCCGCGGTCACGAGCCATGCCACCCGCACGTCGGCCGCGCTGAAGCCGTCGAGGATGCGCCCCGCCTCCTCGAGCAGCCACGCGCTCTCGTAGGTAAAGGGGTCGAGCACGACGAGCCCGAGGTGGAACGTCGTCACCCATGCAGCGAGCGATCGCGGCTCACCGGTGAGCGCGGTGAGCTCGAGGTCAGCAGGAGGGTCGGTCGCCATGGCGCGAGGAAACTAACAAAGCGCTGGCTGCGGCTCCCAACCCCCCGACTGCCCCCGGCTCGTCGGTGGGGCCGTGCTCGTAGAGTGACGCCGTGCACCCGATCGAGCGGCTCCGCTATGTGGCGCGCTCGACCGGAGCCCCCCAAGAGGTGCTCGTTCGTGAGACCGCAGCAGCCCTCGCTTCGCTCGGTTTCGATCCGCCCGGACTGGTCACCGCCTGCCGCCGGATCCTCGATAGGCACCCGCTGTCGGGCCCGCTGTGGTGGCTGTCGGCGAGGGTGCTCACCGCCCACGACCCGATGGACGAAGCATGGCGCGCCGCCGATGAGATCACGGGTGACGACACGCCAGGCACCCTCGCCTATGCGTTGCCCGACGACGCGACAGTGTGCGTCGTCGGCTGGCCCGATGTCATCGGCGAGGCGCTCCCACGACGCGGCGACATCGAGGTGCTCGTGGTCGACGCGCTGGGTGAGGGGTCCGGGTTCGTGCGCCGCCTCCTGGCTTCTGATGTCGACGCGGTCGACGTCCCGGTCGCAGGGCTGGGCGCGGCGGTCGCGGCAAGCGATCTCGTGCTCCTCGAGACCACAGCCGTCGGGCCAACGGGGACCGCAGCGGTCTGCGTTGCCGGCTCGCTCGCGGCGGCCGCCACCGCGGCCCACGCCGGGGTGCCGGTCTGGCTCGCGGCGGGGGTCGGGCGCATGATGCCGAAGCGGATGTGGGAGGCGCTCGCTGCCCGTCTCGACAGCATGGGCGACCCGTGGGATCTCGACGACGAGCTCGTGCCCCTCGCGCTGTTCACCAAGGTGGCCGGCCCCGGTGGTGTCGAGGAGCTCGCCGCGGCCCTCAGGCGCGTCGACTGCCCCATCGCCCCCGAGCTCTTCCGCTCCGTCGACCCCCTGTAGGGGTTTCGCCTTCGGAGTGCAGGAAGTCGGCGAGGTCGTCCCTTCGCCGGCGCACCTACGAACGGTACCGTCGCCTGGCGAGTAGAAAGCCCAGATGCCCAAGCGCCGCGATCTGATCCGATTGAGCGAGGCCGAGCTCGATGCGTTCCTCGCAGGACGCAGGGTGATGAACGTCGCCACGTACAACCACGACGGCACGATCCACCTCGTTGCCATGTGGTACGGGTTCTACGAGGGCAAGCTCGCATTCGAGACGTTCACCAAGTCGCAGAAGATCCGCAACCTCGAGCGCGACCCGCGCATAACGATCCTGGTCGAGGCCGGCGACCAGTACGAAGAGCTGCAGGGGGTCGAGATCGTCGGGACGGCGATGGTGACCGACGAGGCGGCGGTGGTCACCCCCGTCGCCCGCAGCGTGGCGTCGCGCTACTTCCCTTTCAGCAATGACGATGAGCTCGACGTCGTTGCGGCCACGCTCGCCAACAAGCGGTCTGCTGTCGTGATCACCCCTGAGCGCACCGTGAGCTGGGACCACACCAAGCTCGGCGGCACCTACTGACTCGGCGCCGGTAGGGTCCGCGAGATGGGAGAGATGGTCGAGCTCGTGAGCAACGCCGTGACGACGCGTGGCTACCTCGCTTCGCCCGCCGCGGGCGGCGCGATCCCGTTGGTGGTCATCCAGGAATGGTGGGGCCTGGTCCCCACATCAAGGACGTGTGCGATCGCTTCGCTGCCGAGGGCTTTGCCGCCCTCGCGCCGGATCTCTACGACGGCGAGACGACGACCGAGCCCGACGAGGCAGGCAAGCTGATGATGGCCCTCAACATCGAGCACGCCGCCAAGGAGCTGTCGGGCGCCGTCACGAAGCTGCAGGACGTCACGGGCAAGACGCAGGTCGGCGTGACCGGATTTTGCATGGGGGGCGGCCTTGCCCTCGTCTTCGCAACCCAACGTCCTGACGTTGTCGGGGCGGTCGTCCCGTGGTACGGGCTCATCCCTTGGCCAGAGGCTCAGCCCGACTGGTCCGCGCTGCAGGCCCCTGTCCTCGGTCACTACGCCGAGCGCGATGGCTTCTTCGGTCCCGACAAGGTTGCGGCGCTCCAAGAGACGCTCGACGGGCTCGCCAAGCCCGCCGAGCTGAAGGTGCACCCGGGCGTCGAGCACGCGTTCTTCAACGACACGCGACCCGAGGTACACGACCCCGCCACCGCAGACGCGGCCTTCGCCGAGACCGTGGCGTTCTTGAAGGCCAACCTGAGCTGAGCGAACGCGACCTCGTCGAGGACTACCTCGTGCTCGGGCTGCGTCTCGGGCGTGTGCTCGACGGGCTGGTGGACGCCTACTACGGGCCACCCGAGCTTCGCGTCATGGTCGATGCCGAGCGGGCCTCGGATCCCGCGAAGCTGGCGATCGACGCGCGCTACCTGCTCGCAGCGCTCGACGCCGGCGACGCAGCGCTCGACGCTGCTCGACGAAGGTGGATCCGCGCGCAGGTGCTGGGCTTGCTCGTGACCGCGGAGCGCTTCGCTGGTGAGGTCATCGGGTTCGAGGACGAGGTGGAACGCTCGTACGGCGTGCGCCCAACGCGGGTGGATGACGGAGCGATCGTCGACGCCCACAAGCGCATCGACGCCGTGCTGCCGGGCGACGGTCCGCTTCGCGAGCGCCTGATCGCCTGGCGCGAGGCGCAGGAGGTCCCGCCCGACAAGCTCGAGGCTGCGATCGCGTCGATCGCGGACGACCTGCGCGAGCGCACGCAGCACCTCTTCGGCCTGCCCGTCGGCGAGCGCATCGACTTCGAGCTCGTGTCGAACGAGCCGTGGTCGGGCTTCAACTACTACCTAGGCGACTACCACAGCCGCACGGTGATCAACACCGACCTCCCTGTGCTCTCGACCGGGCTCGGGCACCTCGTCGCGCACGAGGCGTACCCCGGTCACCACACCGAGCACTGCCGCAAGGAGGCTGGGCTCGTGCGCCAAGGCGGGCACCGCGAGGAGACGATCTTCCTCGTCGGCACGCCGCAGTGCCTCCTCGCCGAGGGGCTGGCCGATCTCGGGCTCGAGGTCGTCGTCCCCGAACACCGCCACGAGGTGCTGGCTTCGCACTTGCGCCCGCTCGGCATCCCCTACGACGCCGAGGTCGCGGCAGCGGTCGGCGAGGCCGGCGAGCTGCTCGGCAACGCGGTACGGGGCAACGTCTCGTTCCTCCTCCACGTCGACGGCGCTGACCCTGACGACGCTGTCGCGTATTGCGAGCGCTTCGGGCTGCTGCCGCGCAACCGGGCGCAGAAGGTGGTGCAGTTCCAAACGGACCCGACGTGGCGGGCATACGTCTTCTGCTACATCGACGGCCTACGCCTGTGCCGCACCTACGTCGGCGACGACCCGGCCCGCTTCGAGCGCCTCATCACCGACCAGCTTCTCCCCGCCGACCTCCTTCCCGCGTAACGCCCGCGCTGCTTGGCGGGGGCCGGGGGGGTGACCGTAGGCTCCCCGGCATGTCCGAGCGTTCACGTGACCTGCCTCGCCGCTCTTGTCTCTCGGTGCCCGGTTCCAGCGAGAAGATGCTGGCGAAGGGCCCGACGATCCCAGCCGACATGACCTTCCTCGACCTCGAGGACGCGGTCTCGCCGCTCGAGAAGGAGTCCGCGCGACCCAAGGTCGTCGAGGCGATCACCGGGCAGGACTGGGGCGAGCGAGTTCTGTGCGTTCGGGTCAACGCGTGGGACACGGAGTGGACGACATTCGACGTCATCGAGGTCGTCGGCAACGCGGGCGAGAGGCTCGACGAGATCATGCTGCCGAAGGTGCAAACCGCGGCCGAGGTCGTCGCCATGGATCTGCTGCTCACCCAAGTCGAGAAGAAGGCTGGTCTCCCCATCGGCCACATCGGCATCGAAGCTCAGATCGAAACGGCGCGTGGCCTGCAGAACGTCGATGAGATCTGCGCAGCCAGTGGTCGGCTCGAGACCGTCATCCTCGGGCCCGTCGACTTCTCAGCCTCGATGGAGATGCCGAGCCTCGCAGGCGGGCTGCAGATTCCCGAGTACCCGGGCGACTACTTCCACTACGTCTTCATGCGCATCCTCATGGCCGGCCGCGCGAACGGTCTCCAGGTCATCGACGGGCCGTATGTGAGAGTCCGCGACGCCGAGGGCTTCCGCGATTACTGCGTGCGCACCCAGGTGCTCGGTTACGACGGCAAATGGGCCCTGCATCCCGACCAGGTCACGATCCTCAATGAGATGTTCAGCCCGACCCAAGCCCAGTTCGACAAGGCCTGGGATGTGCTCGACGCCTACGCCAAGGCGACGACGGAAGGCGACCGCAAGGGTGCTGTCATGTTCGGCGACGAGATGATCGATGAGGCGTCACGCAAAGTGGCGGTGAAGCTCGTGGCAAAGGGCGAGCGCGCCAACATGGTGCGCTCAGCCGGCTGACATGTGGCGTTGCCCTCGGTCGCTCGCGACGACGGCTGTCGCGTAGGCGAGGCAGACGTCGACCAGCAGCACGCCTGCTCCGAGCGCGACCCGGGTGCGGCTGAGGATGGCGGCGAGCATGGCGAGGGTGACGAGGGCTCCAAGCGCCAGCACGACACGCCGGCGGCGGGCGAGCTGCGTCGGCCGCTCGTCGACGCGTACGGGCGCGATGCGACCGCCCGGCTGCAAGCTCTCGAGGGCGCGCTCGAACTCGGCGATCGAGTCCTTGCGGTGGCGCGCAGCGGAGACGCCGACCGGCAGGACGACAGCGACCCACAAGATCCCCAGCGCTATGGCATCCACTTCGAAAGGGAACAATAGGGATCAAAGGTGCAGCCCGTCGAGCGCGTGCCTCCCTCTGAGCGTCAGTCGCCGGCAGCGGGCTGCTCGACCAGGCGCCGCGCGATGACCTTCAGGCACAACGTCTCATCGGCCCCCTCGAAGATCGACAGCACGCGGGCGTCGAGGAAGTAGCGGCTCACGGGGAACTCCTCTGCGTAGCCCATCCCGCCGTGGATCTGCATCGCTTCGCGCGTGACCCACTCGGCCGCCTTGCACACGTACGCCTTGACCATGGCCGCCTCGAGCGTGCCTTCGCCCTTCGCCATCAAGCGGGCGACGACGTAGGAGAACTGTCGAGCTGCCTGGATGGTCACCGCCATCCGCGCCAGCTTCGCCTTCGTCAGCTGGTACTCGCTGATGGCCGTGCCGAACACGACGCGGTTGTCGGCGTAGTCGTTGGCTGCCTCGTACGCAGCTTGCATGACGCCGATCGCACGCGCTGCTGTCTGCAAGCGGCCGTTCTCGAAACCCGCCATCTGTAGGTAAAAGCCCCGGCCGAGGCCTTCGTCGCCGCCGACGAGGTTGGCGTCGGCAACGAACCAGGCGTCGAAGGCGACCTCGTAGGAGTGCATGCCCCGGTAGCCGATGGTGTCGATGGCCCGGCCTTGCATCGTGCCCCCGCCGGGCGCGCCACCGTCGGCGCCGGGCTCCTGCGTCAGTTCGAAGCCGTGGCCGCTGCCCTTCTCCTTGGGGACGATGAACATCGAAAGGCCCCGGTGCGTCTTCGATCGGTCGGGGTCGGTTCGGGCGAGCAGCATGAGGACGTCCGCGCGTGCTCCAAAGGTGCACCAGGTCTTCACGCCGTTGATGAGCCAGCCGCCGTCGGCGCGGGTTGCCGTGACCTTGATACCGGCGACGTCGGAGCCGAAGTCCGGCTCGGTCACCGCGACAGCGTTGAGCACCTCGGCCGTCGCCATGCGCGGCAACCAGGTCTGCTTCTGCTCCTCGGTGCCCCCCTTCAGCAGCGCGCGGGTGAGGATCTCCGGACGCGTGATGAGCGAGCCGCCTGCTCCGAGCGAGCCGCGCGACAGCTCCTCGGTGGCCACGACCATGCCGATGTACTCCGACTCGCCTCCCGAGCCGTAGCCGCCGTACTCCTCGGGGATCGAGAGGCCGAACGCGCCCATCTCGGCGAGGCCTTGGATGATGTCCTCGGGGATGTCGGTGTTGTCGCGGTGGATGTGCTCTGCGACCGCTTTCAGCTTCTCGTCAGCGAAGCGCCGGAACGTGTCCTGCACCAGCTCGAAGTCGTCGTCGAGGTGTCGCGGGCCGGCACCGACATCGGCCAGCTCGGCGAGCACGGCGGGGTCTCGCCAGTGCGACACGAAGGCCCGTGCTCCGTCGAGAGCGCCCGGCTCGACTCCCCACGCGGCCTCGCGCCCGTAGAGCTTGGCTGCGAGCTCGCCGATGGCATCGGCGACGAACGCGCAGGTGATGCTGGCCTCGACGTCGCCCCGGTTGCCGTAGTCGAGGAGGGCGCGGGCCGTCTCCACGGCCGCCGAGGCATGGGCGAGGTCGTAGGCGAGCACCTGGTTGGCCTCGACCCCACCCTCGGTCGCGGCGAGCGACCCCACGCCGGCGTGCACCACACCCGAGGCGAGCTCGACGACGGCTGCGGCCTCGGGGAGATCGGGGATCGTCACGAAGCGAACGTTACCGAGTGAGGCCGGGCGGCTCGCCGGGCCAACGGGATCGACGCGGCAGAAACGGCTGTCGTACGTTCAAGGCCCGTGACGACCTACGACCGCCCGTTCGGCCGCCACCTCGAGGACTTCGAGGTCGGCGACATCTACAAGCACTGGCCGGGCAAGACCATCACCGAGTACGACGACCACCTTTTCTGCATGATCACGATGAACCACCACCCGGTGCACACCAACGCGTGGTTCGCCGAGCACGAGAGCCCCTTCGGCAAGAACCTCGTGGTCGGCAACCTCGTGTACTCGCTCGTGCTCGGCATGAGCGTGCCCGACGTGAGCGGCTCGGCCATCGCCAACCTCGAGGTCGAGACGCTCAAGCACGCCAAGCCGACCTTCCACGGCGACACGATCTACGCCGAGACCCGTGTGCTCGACAAACGTCCGACGTCGAAGGGCGACCGTGGGATCGTCACGGTCGAGACGAAGGGGATCAACCAGCGCGGCGAGGAGGTGTGCTACTTCCGCCGCAAGGTGATGGTCTGGGCGCGCGACCACGCTCCTTCCCGAGGGCGTCCCTACGACGAGACGATCTGGGCCGACCCGGAGTGAGGGGCCGCTCAGACGCCGACGATCCTCGGATCGAGCCAGCGGCCCGCGCCTTTGGTCCCGCGGCGACGGACTACGAGCGTGCCCGCCCGACGTATCCATCTGCTGCCATCGACACCCTGCGCACGCGTCTCGGCATCGGGCCTGGGATGCGCGTCTGCGATCTCGCCGCCGGTACGGGGAAGCTGACGCGTCTGCTCGTCGAAACCGGTGCCGACGTCGTTGCTGTCGAGCCGGTCCTGGGCATGCGCGTTGAGCTCACCGCGCAGATGCCCGACGTCGACGTGCTCGACGGCACGGCCGAAGATCTTCCGTTCGACGACGGATCGCTCGACGTGGTCACGGTGGCCCAAGCGTTCCACTGGTTCCGCTTCGACGAGGCCCTCGGCGAGATCCGCAGGGTTCTTCGTCCCGGTGGTGGCCTCGCCATCCTGTTCAACGAACGCGACGAGCGCGCCGGGTGGGTCCGAGCATGGAACGACGCGATCGAATGGCACAGCCGCCGCATCGCCTACTACCAGCGCACCGATTGGGGGGGTGTGCTGCGCGCGGCTGGCTACGTCCATGTCGGACACGACGAGGTGGAATGGGCTCAGCCGATGACGCGCGACCTCGTGGCGTCGAGGGTGCGATCGGTGAGCTACGTCGCCGAGCTCGACGCCGCCGGGCAGCAGGAGTACGTGGACCGGGTCGCACCCCTTGTCGCCGACTTCGATGAGCCCTTTGCTCTTCCCTACGTGACCCACCTCCATTGGGCCACTCGCAGCTGAGCGGCGAGAGCCCGCTCTAGCACGGCCTGCTCGGGCGCCTCGGTGGGGGCGTCGGACGATGTCGGTGAGGGCGTAGCGTGCGAGTGCCACAGCTACCAAGGAGAACGACGATGAAGATGAACCTCTCCGTACGCAGCAACGTCATCGCCGGGTGCATCGCTTTCGTCATCTACGTCGTGATCTCGTTGCTGACGGGCGCCGAGGTGGGTGCAGCGTTGGTCGGTGGCGCGTTGCTCGGCCTGTTCACCTTCGTCGTCTCGTTCATCATCACCCGCCTGATCATCGCGGCGCGCAACCGCTCGACGCCGGACTGACTCGCCCAAGCGCGGCGGCCCCGAAGAGCATGGGTCAGGGGGCGGAGAGGAAGGACACGATCCGGTCGTTGACCTCGTCGGGGCGCTCGAGGTGCAAGAAGTGCCCGGCGTGGTCGACGATCACCGCATCCGAGCCAGGCGAACGCAGGAACGTCGAAGCTTGCTCGGCCACCTCGGCACCCATGCAGCCGTCATCGCGGCCGTGCAGGTAGAGGTGTGGCTGCCCGGGGGTCGCGCTGACCGCCTCTTCGGCAGCCTGCAGCTCGGGCACCAAGCCGACGCCCCCGATCGTCGCGCGGTAGTAGCCGAGCGCGGCGGCGAGGTTCGCCGGCTCGCGAAGGGCAGCCTTGACGTGCACGATGTCTTCGCTCGCGTCGTAGCCGGGCGACCAGTCCTCCCACAGGCGGTCGATGAACGCGAGGTCGTTCATCCCCACCGCCATCTCGGCGAAGGGGTGCTGGAAGAAGAACATGTACCACGACCGATGCAGCTGCGTGTAGGTGAAGAAGGCACCGGCGACCGCGCCCGCGGGCGGGACGGCCAACGTCACGATGCGACGCCACCGTTCGGGGGCGACCACGGCGGCGCCCGTCGCGATGCGCGCGCCCCAATCGTGCCCGACGATCACGGCTTCGGCGTCGCCTCCCAGCGCATCGTGCAACGCAACTGCGTCGGTCACGCACGCACCGTTCTGGTAGCGGCCCTGGGCGTCGAGACCCGAAGGCGCGTAGCCGCGGAGCCACGGCGCGACAGCCCGGAACCCAGCATCTGCCAGGCGGGGCAGCAAGTGGCGCCACGTGTGCGCGGAGTCCGGGAAGCCGTGCAGCAGAAGCGCCAGCGGCCCCTCGGTCCCGCACTCGAGGAAACCGACCTCGATCCCGTTCGCCTCTGTCTGGCCCTGCTCGATCTGCATGCTGCGGCAACGTAGCGGGACGAGCCGATGGTGACATGTGGCACAGGGCTGCATCGCGCGAGAACTTCGGCCGACGTGGATGTAGCGTTCGACTCCGCTCAGCGATGAGCGCAAGGGGATCGGGGGGATCCGCTGCTCAACGTGACCTTCTACGGAGTGCGCGGTTCGACGCCGTGCCCGTGCGATGCGAACTTGCGCTACGGGGGCAACACCGCGTGCGTCGCGCTCGAGTCGCCCGGAGCCGAGCCCATCGTGCTCGATCTCGGCACCGGCCTGCGCTACTGGGGCGACACCCTCGCGGCCGACGGCTCCTTTCGCGGCTCCGCGCTTATCACGCACCTGCACTGGGACCACGTGCAAGGCCTCCCCTTCTTCGTTCCGGCCGACCGGCCCGGCGCCGAGTTCGATATCTACGGCCCAGCACAGCCCGGGGGTGTGACCCTCGAACGGGCCTTCGAGGAGTTCATGCGCCCGCCGTACTTCCCGGTGCGCTTCAGCGAGCTGCGCGGCACCTATCGATTCCACGACGTCGCGGATACCGACGTCGCCGTCGGCGACGCCAAGGTCAAGGTCCGCACGGTCGCTCACGTCGGCGACACGAACGGCTATCGCATCGAGCTCGGCGGGGCGAGCGTCGCGTACATCAGCGACCACCAAGAGCCGATGGACGGGGCCATGGAAGTTCCCGCGTCAGCGCTCGAGCTGGCTGACGATGTCGACCTCCTGATCCACGACGCGCAGTACACGCCAGCCGAGTTCGCGGAGAAGCGGCACTGGGGCCACTGCACCGTCGACTTCGCGGTGAAGGTCGCGCGCGAATCGGGCGCCAGGCGACTCGCCCTGTTCCACCACGACCCTTCGCACAGCGACGACGCGGTCGACCACATGCTCGAACGCGCGCTTGCGACGCGGGGTCCCGGCTGCGATCTCGAGATCGTCGCCTCGGCCGAGGGCCTGACGATCAACCTCGCAGGACACCCGGTAGCGGGAGGGTAGGTTCGTCGCGCTGATGAGCGACGACCACCACCCTTCGACGTTCGACTCGGCCCGCTTCCGCCAGGTGCTCGGGCATTTCCCGACCGGCGTCGTCGTGGTCGCCGCGGTCGACGATGGCGAGCCGGTCGGGCTGGCCATCGGATCCTTCGCCTCGGTGTCGCTCGACCCTCCGCTGGTCGGGTTCTTCCCCGATCGAGCCTCTACCTCCTGGCCTCGCATCGAGAAGGCCGGCTCCTTTGCCGTCAACATCCTCGGGGAGCACCAAGAAGACATCTGTCGCACGTTTGCGGCGCGCGGCAGCGACAAGTTCGCCACGATCGGCTGGAAGCCGGGGCATTCGGGTTCCCCGATCATCGACGACGTGATCGCGTGGATCGACTGCGAGATAGAAGCGGTCGTCGAGGCCGGCGACCACTTCCTCGTGACGGGCAAGGTGCTCGATCTCGAGGTTGCCGAGGAGGGCGGACCGCTGCTGTTCTTCCGCGGTGGCTACGGGCGGCTTGCCCTTTGACGACGCGTCAGCGCAGCGGCTCGGCGGGGGCTTCGAGCTGGTCGATCAGGAACGCTTGCAGCGACGCTTGGTCGCGCCACGCGTCGTAGCGGCCCGAGGGGCCGCCGTGGCCGGAGCCGAGCTCGGTCTTCAACAAGATGGGCGCTCCACCCGTCGAGATCTCGCGTAGCCGCGCCACCCACTTGGCCGGCTCGTGGTAGCCGACGCGCGGATCGTTCAGCCCGGCGGTGGCCATGATCGCCGGGTAGGCGACGGGAGCGACGTTCTCGTACGGCGCATAGCTCTTCATGCACGCGTACACCTCAGCGGACTCGATCGGGTTGCCCCACTCCTCCCACTCGGTGACGGTCAGCGGCAGAGACGGGTCGAGGATCGTGGAGAGCGCGTCGACGAAGGGGACCTCGGCGAGGATGGCGCGGAACCGTTGGGGGGCAAGGTTGGCGACGGCGCCCATGAGCAGGCCACCTGCCGAAGCGCCGCGCGCCGCCAAACGATCGGGGGCCACGAGCCCCGCGGCGACGATGTGATCGGCGCAGGCGACGAAGTCGCTGAAGGTGTGGGGTTTGGCGAGAAGCTTGCCGTCGTCGTACCAGGCCCGCCCGCGTTCGCCGCCGCCTCGCACGTGGGCGATCGCGAACACGAAACCGCGATCCAGCAACGGAAGGCGCAACGGTGAGAACCAAGGGTCGCTCGAGATCTCGTAGGCCCCGTATCCGTAGAGCAGCCCAGGGGCCGTGCCGTCAACCGGCGTCGCTCTGTGCCGCACGGTGGAGATCGGCACGTCGACACCGTCGGCTGCTCTGGCCCACAGCCGTTCCTGCACGTAGTCGCCAGGGTCGAAGTCGCCGAGGACTGTTTGGCGCTTGCGCAACGTCCGCGCGCCTGATGCCAGATCATGGTCGTAGACGCTGGACGGGGTGCTCATCGACTCGTAGGTGAAGCGGAGCGCGGTCGTCTCGTACTCGGCGTTGTCGCCCACCTCGACCGTGGAGACTTGGTCGTCGACGTCGATGAGCACCGAGGTGCCGTCGTCGCCGAGGACGCGCAGGAACGTGCTGGCGTCGCGGCGTTCGTGCACGACCAAGTGGCCAGCGAACGCATGGAGCGAGGTCACCCGCGTGCCCGGTCCTGGGGCGTGGATCGCCCGCCAGCTCGAGCGCCCCGGCGAAGCGATGGGTGCCTCGAAGACGGCGAAGTCGGGGTGGCCGTCGTTGCTCAAGATGACGAACCTGTCGCCTTGGTGCTCGAGGGCGTATTCGACGCCCTGGCGCCGAGCTTCGACGACGCGGAACTCGCCGAGCGGGTTGGCGGCGTCGAGGACGTGCACCTCGCTCGTGACCTTGCTCGCGAGCTCGAGCACGACGAAGCCCTCGCTGCGCGTGAGTGAGACCGAGAGGAAGAAGCGCTCGTCGCCCTCCTCATGCAGCAGCTCGTCATCGGCGGAGAGCGTGCCGAGCCGGTGGCGCCACAGCCGATGGGGGCGGTGCGCATCATCCACCGTGACGTAGAAGAAGGTGGTGCTGTCGGCCGCCCATGCCGCCGCGTAGTACGTGCCGAGCACCTCATCGGGCAGGTCGGCGCCTGCATCGAGGTCGCGGAAGCGCAGGACGAACCGCTCGTCGCCAGCGTGGTCGGTCGAGTAGGCGACGACCCGGTGGTCTGGGCTGACGTCGACGACCCCGAACGCGAAGTGCGGTGAGTCTCCTGCGAGCTCGTTGCCGTCGAGCAGGATCTGTTCCCCGTGCTCGTCGTCTGGTGCCGAGCGACGGCAGAGCCGCGGGTACTGGCTGCCTTCCTCGGTTCGCGCCAGGTACCACCAAGGCCCCCGTTTCACCGGGACGGAGAGGTCGGTCTCGAGGATGCGCCCTTTGAACTCGGCGAAGAGCTGCTCGCGCAACGGCGCGAGGTGAGCGGTCATCGCGTCGGCGTACGCGTTCTCGGCCTCGAGCAGCGCCAGCGTGTCTGGATCGTCACGATCGAGGATCCAGTGGCGGTCGTCGACAACCGTGTCGCCGTGGAACGTTCGCTCGTGATGGATCCGCTTGGCGGTGGGCGGCTCGCGTACTGGCACCTCGGGCACGGTAGTTACTCTCCCCGTCGTGACCGTCTACGCGCTCGGCGACCTGGTGCCCGACATCCACCCCGATGCCTACGTGCACCCCGACGCGGTCGTGATCGGCAACGTCACGATCGGCGCGCTCTCCTCGGTGTGGCCATCAGCTGTCGTGCGCGGCGACGACGGCCCCATCACGATCGGCGAGCGCACCTCTATCCAGGACGGCTCGATCATCCATACAACAGCGGTGTACCCGACGACGATCGGCTCGGGCGTCGTCATCGGACACATGGTGCACCTCGAGGGCTGCACCATCGAGGACGATGCACTCGTTGGCAACGGCTCCGTGGTGTTGCATCAGGCCCGGGTCTGCTCGGGATCGATCGTCGGCTCGAACGCCGTCGTGACCGGACGCACCGTCGTCCCGCCGGGGGCGATGGCGCTCGGCGTTCCTGCGACGATCAAGGAGGGCGCAGTTGGCGACACCGCGATCATCGCCCTGGCTGCTGCTGCCTACGTCGAACGCATCAGCCGCTACAAAGGATCACTCCGGCCGGTCGGCTGATCGCGAAGCTCAGCGATCTGCGAGAGCCAGAGCTGCTGCGGAGACCTCGACGGCGGCACCGAGGTCGGGCGCGGCGACGGGTGTTGCGAACCGGGCATCGAGAGGGACGATGCCGGCCCAGATGTCGAGCGCGAGATCTTCGTCGTCGTCGATCGGGCCGCCGTCTCTGATCTTGGCCGACGCCTCGTCGATGGGGAGCCGCAGCACAGCTGTCTGTCGCAGTTCGATGGGCGAGGGCGCGCGGGCTTCGTCCCAGCGCCCCGGCGCGAGGTGCTCGGTGATGACCCGCATCCCGTGGCGCTTCTCCTCGCCTTCGACCGGGATCGCGCGGCCCAATACCACGACCGAGCGGTAGTTCATCGAGTGGTGGAAGCACGACCGGGCGAGCACGAGCGCGTCGACGATCGTGACCGCCAGGGACATGTCCACCCCGTCGGCGAGCGCGCGGGCGAGCCTGCTGGCGACGGAGCCGTGCAGGTACACGGCCGCCCCGTCGCGCCCGTAGATCATGGGGATGACGACCGGACGACCGTCGTCACCGACCAGGCCGACATGGCCGATGAGCGCGGCGTCGAGGATCGCGTTGACCGCCGCGGCGTCGTACGAGCCGCGCTCCGGCTTGCGCTTGATCCGCGTCGCCTCGGAGGGCGGGGCGAGAGGCGGCGTCACGGGGCGACAGTATCCAGGAGCGATCACGGGCCAGCAGTGATTTGCCTCGAAAGGCTGGGAGGGCCGCGGGGCGCATCGGTAGGTTCTCGAGCGTGGCGAGAGAACGGGACGGCGATGCGGGGCGGGCTGCGGGGTGGCGCCTCATGGGACGTGTCCTGCGGCCCCGCTGGTTCGCTGTGGTGGTGGGCGTCGTCACCGGGCTGGTGTGGACAGCGGCGAAGGTGTCGGTGCCGCTCCTCGTTCGTGCCGCGATCGACGATGGCATTCAGGGTGGCGACGACGGCGCCCTGCGCCACTGGGTGCTCGTCATCGCGATCGTCGGCGTCGTGCAGGGCTTGTTCACGGGTTTGCGCCGCTACAGCGCGTTCGTCATCTCCCGGTCGGCCGAGGCCGACCTCCGCGACAGGATCTTCGCTCATCTCCAGCGCCTCCACTTCGCCTACCACGACGGTGCCCAGACCGGGAACCTGATGAGCCGGGCGAACACCGACTTGAACCAGGTGCAGGCCTTCTTGGTGATGATCCCGCTCACGTTGTCGAACGCGGCGACCGTCGCGGCGATCACGGTGATCCTCGTCACGATCGACCCGGTGCTGACGCTGCTGTCGCTGGGGACGTTGCCCTTCCTCAACGTCCTTGCCAAGCGCTTCGGGACGAAGCTGCACCCTGCGGTGATGGGCATCCAGGCCGAGTCGGCCGAGCTCGCCACCGTCGTCGAGGAGAGCGTGTCGGGCGTGCGGGTGGTCAAGGGCTTCGGCGCCGAGGACGTGCAGCGGCGGCGCTTCGGCATCGAAGCCAACGGCGTGTACGACACGTCGATCGACGCGACCCGCGTGCGGGCGACGTTCTTGCCTGCGCTCGAGCTGCTGCCCAACCTCGGGCTGATCGCCGTGCTCGCCTACGGCGGTCACCAAGTGCTCGACGGCCACCTCAGCCTCGGCTCGCTCGTCGCGTTCAACGTCTATGTCGTCATGCTCATCTGGCCACTGCGCATGCTCGGCATGATCCTGGCCCAAGCGCAGCGCGCCGTCGCCTCGGCCGAGCGCGTCCACGAGGTCCTCGCCACCGAGCCGGGCGTCGTCGATGCGCCTCACGCCGTGGCGTTGCCAAGTGGCGGCGGGCAACTGCGCTTCCACAACGTCACGTTCGGCTATCCCGGCAACGAGGGCACCACAGTGCTCCACGGGCTCGATCTCGAGGTGCGCGCTGGTGAGTCCGTGGCGCTCGTCGGGCCGACCGGCTGTGGCAAGACAACCGTGGCTCGACTCGTGCCGCGCTTCTACGACGTCGACAGCGGCACGGTGACGATCGACGGGATGGATGTGCGAGGACTGCGCCTGCACGACCTGCGCAAGGCCGTCGGCATCGTCTTCGAGGACACGTTCCTCTTCAACGACACGATCGCAGCGAACATCGCCTTCGCCGACCCCGAAGCCCAGCAGGCCGACATCGCGCGTGCGGCGATGCTGGCTGGCGCGCACGACTTCATCGCTGCTCTCCCGCGTGGCTACGCGACTCACATCGGCGAGCGGGGGTTCTCGCTGTCGGGCGGACAGCGCCAGCGCATCGCCATCGCCCGCGCGATCGTCGCCGACCCACGCGTGCTCATCTTGGACGACGCGACCTCGGCGGTCGACCCGACCAAGGAGCACGAGATCCGCGATGCCCTCACGGAGGTCATGCGCGGTCGTACCACGTTGGTGATCGCGCACCGCCCAGCCACGATCGCGCTGGCTGATCGCGTCGTGCTGCTCGACGGCGGCGGCATCGTCGACCACGGCACGCACACCGAGCTTCTCGCGAACAGCGCCCGGTACCGCGAGGTCTTGGCCTCGGCGTACGCCGATGAGGTGGTCGTCACCCCGTGATGTCGATGAACGCCGTCGGCGACGACGAACGGCTGGACCGCAAGCGCGCCGCCCAGGTTTTGCGGCGCTCGGCGCCGATGCTGCGCCCCTACCGCCGTCAGCTCCTCGTGGCCGGCGCGGTCATCGTTGCGTGGACGGCCACCGTGCTCGCCGGGCCGTTCCTCGTCAGGCACGGCATCGATGCCGGCATCATCGCCAATGACGGTGGCGCCCTCGACGTAGCCGTGCTCGGCTACGTGCTCGTCGCGATCGTCGCCTACATCGTCTACCGGATGCAGATCCTCCTCATCGGGCGCATCGGCGAAGGTTTCCTGCGCGACCTCCGCCTCCGCGTCTTCGATCACCTCCAACACCTGTCGATGCCGTTCTACGACCGCGAGAACGCCGGGGTGATCGTCAGTCGCATGACCTCGGATGTCGATGCACTCTCCGAGCTCGTGCAGACGGGCCTGCTCATGTTCCTGTCGAACGGCCTCTTGCTCCTGTTCTCGATCGTCGTGCTGGCGCTGGTCTCGTGGCAGTTGCTCCTCGTGTGCCTCGCCGCCATCCCCTTCGTGATCGCGGCCAGCATCAAGTTCCAACGCGACTCCAACCGCGCCTACTTGGTCGTGCGCGATCGCATCGGAGCCACGCTCACGTCGCTCCAGGAGGGCATCGCCGGAGTGCGTGTCATCCAGGCGTACGCCCGCGAGGACGTGCAGGTCGGCCGCTTCACGCGCACCAACCGAGAGCTCTACGACGCGCACATGGACTCCGTGCGCATCTCGGCCTGGTACCTCCCCATCATCGAGCTCGCCGGCGTCGTGTCGACGGCCGCGGCTGTCGGGGCCGGGGGCTGGCTCGTGCACGAGGGGGTCGTCACCATCGGCACGGTCACCTTCTTCGTCCTCACCTTGTCGAACTTGTACGAGCCGATCAACCAGCTCTCGAACCTGCTCAACACCGTGCAGTCGGCCGGGGCGGGGCTCCACAAGCTCTACGACCTGCTGGACACACCCCAGGACGTGCGTGAGGCCCCGAACGGCGTCGAGCTCGCGCGCGGGGGACCGATCGAGCTCGAGCGCGTCTCGTTCCGCTACGCGTCCGAAGGCCCCCTCGTGTTGCAGAACGTCTCGCTGTCGATCGCGGAAGGTGAGCGGTTGGCGTTGGTCGGGCCGACGGGCGCGGGCAAGTCGACGCTGGCCAAGCTGGCGGCCCGTCTCTACGACCCGACCGAGGGTCGGGTGACGGTTGCGGGGGTCGACGTGCGCACCGTCACGCTCGCATCGCTGCGCGCCGCAATATGCGTCGTGCCCCAGGAGGGATTCTTGTTCTCGGGCACGATCCGCGACAACGTGCGCATCGCGCGCGCTGATGCGACGGATGAAGAGGTCGAGGCCGCCCTCGATGCGATCGGCGTGCGGGCTCGATTCGCAGCCCTGCCCCACGGGCTCGAGACCGAGGTACGCGAGCGCGGCAGCCGACTCTCGGCTGGGGAGCGCCAGCTGGTCTCGCTCGCACGCGCCGCCTTGGCCGACCCCGACGTGCTCGTCCTCGACGAGGCCACGTCGTCGCTCGACCCGGGCACCGAGGTCGAGGTCGAAGCTGCGCTCGAACGCCTGATGAGAGGACGCACCGTCGTCGTGATCGCCCACCGCCTTTCGACGGCCGCCCGGGCGGACCGGGTCGGCGTCGTCGACGGCGGCGAGCTCGTCGAGCTCGGCACCCACGACGAGTTGGTCGCGTGCGACGGGCGCTACGCGCAGCTGTACGAGGCGTGGTCGGGGGCGGCGTCAGCCCCCACGAGCTGAGCGGAGCGCGGGGCCATCGCGTTCTCGAGGCAATAGGTGGCGCCACGCGCCACCTATTGCCTCGAGTTCGGGCGCTTCGTAAGCATGCTCTCCCTTCGACCGAACGCGGCCGCTGATGAGATGTTGTGAGGAAACGTTGCCACTACGCGCGTAGTGCAAATAGCCTGGGGTCATGACCACCACTGACATCGGGCTCGATCTCTCCCGCTACAAGCTGGGCTGGTCCGACGCCGAGGACTACGTCTTCAAGCCCAAGAAGGGCCTCAACCTCGACATCGTGCAGGAGATGTCCTGGATGAAGGGTGAGCCCGACTGGATGCGCGACATCCGCCTGAAGTCGCTCAAGCACTTCGAGCGGCGCCCGATGCCCAACTGGGGCGGCGACATGTCACAGATCTACTTCGACGACATCTACTACTACATCAAGCCGACGGCAGGGCAAGTCAACGAGTGGGACGAGCTGCCGGACGCCATCAAGCAGACCTACGAGAAGCTGGGCATCCCCGAGGCCGAGCGCAAGTACCTCGCGGGGGTGACCGCCCAGTACGAATCCGAGGTGGTCTTCCATCGCAACCGCGCCGATCTCGAGCAGATGGGTGTCATCTTCTGCGACATGGACACGGCACTGCGCGAGCACCCCGACCTCGTGAAGCAGTACTTCGGCACCGTCATCCCGCCGAACGACAACAAGTTCTCCGCGCTCAACACGAGCGTGTGGTCGGGCGGCTCGTTCATCTACGTGCCCCCCGGCGTGAACGTCGACATGCCGCTCCAGGCCTACTTCCGCATCAACGCGGAGAACATGGGCCAGTTCGAGCGCACGCTGATCATCGCCGACGAGGGCAGCCAGGTGCACTACATCGAGGGCTGCTCTGCCCCGGTGTACACGAGCGACTCGCTGCACTCCGCGGTGGTCGAGATCATCGTGAAGCCTTCGGCACGCGTCACCTACACGACCATCCAGAACTGGTCGAACAACGTGTTCAACCTCGTCACGAAGCGCGCCCGCGTCGAGACCGAGGGCCACATGGAGTGGATCGACGGCAACATCGGCTCGCGCCTCACGATGAAGTACCCGGCCGTCTACATGGTTGGGCCCAAGGCCTCAGGTGAGGTGCTCTCGGTGGCCTACGCCGGCCCCGGCCAGCATCAAGATGCCGGAGCGAAGATGGTCCACGCAGCCCCCGAGACCACATCGAAGATCGTGTCCAAGTCGATCAGCAAGGACGGGGGTCGCACCTCGTACCGCGGCCTGGTGCGCATCGAGGACGACGCGTACGGCTGCAAGAGCCACGTGCAATGCGACGCGCTCATCCTCGACGACGAGTCGACGAGCGACACGTTCCCCTACATGGAGGTCGGCGCCCGCGATGCCATAGTCGGTCACGAGGCCACCGTGTCGAAGGTGGCCGACGAGCAGCTCTTCTACCTAATGAGCCGCGGCCTCTCCCAGGAGCAGGCCATGGGCATGATCGTCAACGGCTTCATCGAACCGGTCACCCGTACCCTGCCGATGGAGTACGCGGTCGAGTGGAGCCGCCTCATCGAGCTCCAGATGGAGGGCTCGGTCGGCTGACGTCGCCTTCGGCGCCGAGACCGGCACACTGGTGCGATGCCGATGCGCGAGGAGTGCAAGCAGTTCGAGAGCCGCACCTACGGGAACGGCGAGACGGTACGCAAGTGCAACCTCGACCTCGCGCCCGAAGCCCCGTGGCGCTGCCCCGACAATTGCCCGAAGTACGAGCGACGGCTCGCAGACGTGAACTGGAGCCACGGCACGCTCGTGACGCCACCGACGCCGGACGAGCCACCGGGTGAGGGCATCGCCGAACTGCTCGACGAAGCAGAGGAGATCATCAACTCCGCCGGTCCGGGCATCCTTGCGGAGGTGCAGGCCGACCAGGGCCGACCCCGCGGCTGGCGTCGCCTCTTGCGACGGAAGCGCTAGCCCGGGCCGGTAGAGTCATCTGCCCGGGGGCCCCGTAGGGGCCCTCGTGCGCGAGACGCCATGACCGCCTTCACCGTTGCCGCAGCCCGTTCCCTGCCAGGGGCCCCCGATGTGCGCGCGCGGCGCGCGGAGGCGGCTGAGCGCTTCGTGCACGCGGCGCTTCCCTCGGCCGAGGAGGAGGTGTGGCGCTACAGCCGCATCGCCGAGCTCGAGCTCGACGCGTACGCCATCGCAGACGCCGGGCCTGCGGGCGCCGCGGTCCCGGTTGCGCTCGAACCTGCTCTCGAGACGTTCCCTGAGCGGGCCGCGACGATCCTGACCGTCAATGGCCGGGTGGCCAGCGTCGAGGTGAACGACCCTGGACTCGAAGTCCTCACCGGCGACGCGGTGGTCGCGACCGACCTCGGTGTCGCGGGCGAGGCCACCGATGCCTTCTTCACCCTCAACGACGCGTTCGCCGAGCCCGTCGTCGTACGCATCGCGCGCGGCGCCACCATCACGCTGCCGATCGCGATCGCCCACTGGTCCGACGTTGCCGGTCTCGCCACCTTCCCCCGCCTCGTCGTGCGCGCCGGCGAGGCGAGCAGCGCCTCGGTGGTGGAGTACCACGTCTCGGCCGACGATGCCGCTGGGCTGTGCGTCCCCGTTGTCGAGCTCGACGTCGCCCCAGCAGCGCGGCTCGGCTACCTCAACGCGCAGAACCTCGGCCTGACGACTTGGCAGATCAGCTCGCAGGTCGCACGCGTCGACGTCGATGCCACCCTCGTGTCGGCGAGCGCCGGCTTCGGCGGCGACTATGCCCGCCAGCGCACCGACTGCCGCCTCGTCGGGCGCGGGGCGACGGGCAACCTCTTGGCCGTGTACTTCGGCGAGGGCTCACAGATGCTCGACTTCCGTACCTTCCAAGACCACGCAGCCCCCGACACCACGAGCAACCTGCTCTTCAAGGGGGCGGTGGGCGGAACGAGCCGGAGCGTGTACACGGGGTTGATCCGCGTTCGCAAGGATGCGCGGGGCACCAACGCCATCCAGACGAACCGCAACATCAAGCTCTCCGAGGGCGCGTGGGCCGAGTCGGTGCCGAACCTCGAGATCGAGAACAACGACGTGCGCTGCGCGCACGCGTCGGCGGTCGGTCCTGTCGACGAGGACCAGCGCTTCTACTTGGAGAGCCGCGGTGTGCCGACCCCTGTCGCGGAACGACTCGTCGTCACCGGCTTCTTCGACGAGGTGCTCGCCCAGTTGCCGACACCTGCGGCTGGCGTCGCGCTGCGCGCCCTGGTGAGCGGGAAGCTCGACCGCATGGACAGGACGGCCCCGTGACCCGGATCGACTGCGGGCCGTTGGAGGAGTTCCCATCGGGGACGGCGCGACGCGTCGACGCCGGGAGCTTCGCCGTTGCTGTGGTGCGCTGCGCTGATGCGGTGTATGCGATCGGTGACCGATGCACCCACGCCGACATCTCGCTCAGCGAGGGTGAGGTGAGTTGCGAGGACGCGACCCTCGAGTGCTGGAAGCACGGCAGCACCTTCTCGCTGCTCGATGGTCAGCCGCTGTCGCTCCCTGCAACGAAGCCCGTCGCCACGTACGCAACAGGGATCGATGGCGGTCGCGTCTGGGTGCAGGTCGATGGCTGAGCTCGTGATCACGGGTCTGCGCGCCAGCGCTGGAGGCAAGGAGATCCTCCAAGGGATCGACCTTGTCGTGCGCTCTGGGGAGGTGCACGCCGTCATGGGCCCGAACGGCTCGGGCAAGTCGACCCTGTCTCACGTGCTCATGGGCAAGCCGGGGTACGAGGTGACGGCGGGCTCGGTCACCCTCGACGGCGTCGACCTCCTTGCGCTTTCGACGTGGGAGCGCGCCCACGCCGGGCTCTTCCTCGCCATGCAGTACCCGATCGAGGTACCGGGTGTGCACCTGCTCGAGATGCTCACCGAGGCATTCGTCGCCGCTGGCCGTACGACCGAGGGGCTCGACGCGGCAATCCACGCCGAAGCCGAACGAATCGGCTTCGACAAGCGCTTCTTGGACCGCGCGCTCAACGTCGATCTTTCGGGCGGGGAGAAGAAGCGCAACGAGACGCTGCAGCTCGGGGTGCTCGGCTCGAAGATCGCCGTGCTCGACGAGATCGACTCCGGCCTCGACGTCGATGCGCTGCGCGCGGTGAGCCGTCGCGTCGAGGTGCTCACCAACGAAGCCGGTCTCGGCGTACTCGCCATCACCCACTACAACCGGCTCCTCAACGAGCTGCGCCCCGATCGCGTGCACGTGCTGGCCAAGGGCCGCATCCAGCGCGCTGGTGGCCCCGAGCTCGCAGCCGAGCTCGAGCAGACCGGCTACGCGGGGTTCGTCGAGCCCGAAGCCGACGCGCAAGCTGCAGCCGGCCGCGCCCCCGGCATCCTCGACCCCTTCGCCGACCCCTTGGTCTAGCGCTCGGTCTCCTAACCTTGTGAGGTGCGCCACGCCCGCCTGATCGCCGCGGCAACCCTGCTCGTCGGCGCGCTCGTTGCAGCCGTGGTGCTGTGGCCCCGTGCCCACGACGCCCCAGCCGCCGCCCCGACGACAACGACAGCGACCACGCTGGCGGCAACGACGACCACGATCGCGCAACCAGCAGGCGAGGCCGCCGACCCTGTCGGCGATCGCGTCGATCTCTTCTCGGCGCCCGGGGATGTCCTGCCCCTCGACACCCTCTCCAACCCCACGGGGGAGGGCGTCGCGCTCGCGATGTTGGTGAAGGGTCGCGCCCCCGGCTGGCTGCACGTGCAGTACCCGAAGCGCCCGAACGAGGCCATGGCGTGGGTGCGGGCCGAGCAGGTCACGACCCGCACCGTCGACAACCGCATCCAGGTGCAGGTCGGCACCCACACGCTCACCGTGTACAAGGGCAACACCGACCAGGTGCTCTTCCAAGCGCCCGTCGCAACAGGCACGGCGCGCACGCCGACGCCACTCGGCAGCTTCTTCGTCGACATCATCGTCGATCTCGTCTACAAGACGGGCGTGTACGGCCCCTACCAGGTTTCCGTCGCTGGGTTCTCCAACGTCCTGCAATCCTTCGGTGGGGGCGTCGGGCAGATCGCGATCCACGGCACGAACCAGCCACAGCTGATCGGCACCGACGTCAGCAACGGCTGCATCCGCATGCACAACGAGGACATCACGGCGCTCGTCGCGCTGATCCGCACGGGCAGCCCTGTCGAGGTGGTCGCCTGACCCGTGCCTGCCATCGTCTCGTAGGCGGCGAGTCACCTAACGTCGCCGTATGGCACCTTCTGGGTGGGAGATCGTCGCTGGCAAGTTGCACCGCGAGCTGCGCTTCGCCGACTTCAGCGAGGCTTTCGCGTTCATGGCCAGGGTCGCGTTGGCGGCCGAGAAAGCCGACCACCACCCCGACTGGTCCAACAGTTGGAACACGGTGGTGATCGACCTCGTCAGCCACGACAAGGGCGCGATCACCGACCGCGACGTCGCCCTCGCCGAGCAGATCAACTCGCTTCTCTGACTCTCCTACAGGTCGGGGAGGCCGAGGGCGAGGTTCGGGGCTTGCAGGCCACCGTCGAGCTCCCAGATCTTGCCGGTGACGAACGACGCCGCCGGGGAGGCGAGGTAGAGCACAGCCATCGCGATGTCGTCGGGGACGCCGAGGCGCTTCAGCGGTGTGGCGTTCACCATCTGGTCGTGCAGCTCAGGGGTCTCGAGCACGACCTCGAGCGCTGAGGTGGCGACCGAGCCGACTGCGATCGCATTCACGCGGATCTTCGGCGAGAGGTCCGCTGCCATGAGCCTCGTCATGTGCGCCAGCGCAGCTTTGGCCGTGCCGTAGGCGAGCATGCCGCGGTCGGCCATGCGCCCCATCGCCGAGGAGATGTTGACGATCGCTCCCGCCCCGCCCTCGAGCATCGCCGGGATGCACGCCTTCGACAGCACGAACGCGGAGGTCACGTTGAAGTGCAAGGCGCGCTCTAGGTAGCCGGGCGAGGTGTCGAGCAGCGGACGTGGGGCTGTCCCGCCGGCGTTGTTGACGACCACGTCGACGCGCCCGAAGGCATCGACGCAGGCGCCCGCGAGCGCGGCAACGGCTTCGTTGTCGTTGGCGTCCGTCGGCACGACGAGCGCACGACGTCCGAGCGCGGCCACCTGCGCGGCGACCCCGTCGAGCTGCTCCTTGGTCCGGGCTGCGAGCACGACGTCGGCGCCGGCCTCGGCCAGCGCGAGGGCCGAAGCTGCGCCGATGCCTCGACCCGCGCCGGTGATGATCGCGGCGCGATCGTCGAGGCGCAGCATGTCGAGCACCGCCATAGGGGCGGGACCCTACACATGCTCGACATGGGCGGCGTAGGGTCGGGGAGACACCGCGCATCCAAGCCGATGACTCCACGAGGGGGAACGAGATGCAGACCAAGGCCGCGATCTTGTGGGAGGTCGGCAAGGAGTGGAGCATCGAGGAGATCGAGCTCGACCAGCCGAAGTCCGGTGAGGTTCTCGTCGAGCTCGTCGCGTCCGGCATGTGCCACAGCGACGAGCACCTGGTCACCGGCGACCTACCGTTCGCCCTGCCGATCATCGGCGGCCACGAAGGTGCGGGCGTCGTCAAGGAGGTGGGCCCCGAGGTCTCGTGGCTCGCGCCAGGCGATCACGTGGTGTTCGGCTTCATCCCATCCTGCGGGCGTTGCCCGTCGTGCGCCTCGGGTCACTCCAACCTGTGCGACCTCGGTGCGCTGCTCGGCATCGGTCGCCAGATCGCCGACGGCACAGCCCGTCACCATGCCCAGGGCCAGGATCTCGGGCTGATGTGCCTTCTCGGGACCTTCAGCCACCACACAGTCGTCAACGAGGCCAGCTGCATCAAGGTCGACGACACGGTTCCGCTCGACAAGGCGTGCCTGCTCGGCTGCGGCGTCGTGACCGGTTGGGGATCGGCCGTCTACGCAGCTCAGACCGGCCCGGCCGACACGATCGTGATCGTCGGCATCGGTGGTATCGGAGCGAGCGCCATCCTCGGGGCGAAGGCGGCGGGCGCGAAGCAGATCGTCGCCATCGACCCCGTGGAGTCCAAGCGCGACAGGGCGATGGAGCTCGGCGCCACTCACACTGCGGCGTCGCTCGCCGAGGGCATGGGGCTCATCGGTGAGATCACGTGGGGACGAATGGCCAACCAGCTCATCTTCACGATGGGTGTGGGTGAGGGTGAGCTGTTGATCCAGGGTCTGGCCGCGATCGGCAAGCGCGGCACCGTCGTCGTCACCAACATCCACCCCGCGATGGAGCTGGCCGCGAGCGTGAGCCTGCTCGATCTCACCCTCAACGAGAAGCGCATCCAGGGCTCGCTCTTCGGTTCGGGCAACCCGCGCGCCGATATCCCCAAGCTGCTCGAGCTCTACGCCGCTGGTCAGCTCCCTCTCGACGAGCTCGTCACCCGCACCTACCCGCTCGAGGGCGTCAACGACGGCTACGCAGACATGCGCAGCGGCGACAACATCCGCGGTGTGCTCACCTACAAGGAGTCCTGACCGCTCAACGCGACACCGCTCAACGCGATGTGGCCTCGCGGAGGCCCTGAGCGAGCGTGTACCACGACAGGGTCGCGCACTTGATGCGGACCGGGAACTTCACCACACCGCGCAACGCCTCGAGGTCGCCGAGCTTCATGTCGAGCGGTTCGGCTTCGTCGGTCTCCTCTTCGGCGTCGTCGCCGCCGATCGACGATCTGTGGATCGACATCATCGCTTCGAACGCCGTCGTCAAGTCGCGGATCTCCGCGATGGTCTTGCCCTTCACGGCTGCGGACATCATCGATGCCGACGACTGGCTGATCGAGCAGCCCTGACCGGCGATCTTGAGGTCGGTCACGGTCTCACCATCGGCGCCGACGGTGAGGTAGATCACGATCTCGTCGCCGCACAGCGGGTTGAAGCCCTCGACCTTGTGGGCCGGTGGCACCTCGAGCTCGCCGCGGTTCCGAGGGTTGCGGTAATGATCGAGGATGATCTCGCGGTACAGGTCTTCGAGTCCGGGCATGTCGGGGGGCGAACCTATCCGAAGAAGACGGCGGTCTTGTCGAGCGCGTCTGCCAGCGCGTCGATGTCGGCCTCGTCGTTGTAGAGGTACACCGAGGCACGCGCCGTGGCCCCAACCCCGAGACGGCGCATCAACGGCTTGGCGCAGTGGTGCGCGGCGCGCACGCACACCCCCTCGGTGTCGAGGATCTGGCTGATGTCGTGCGGGTGCACGTCGCGGAAGGCGATCGAGAGCGTGCCGCCGCGGATGGCGAGATCGGTGGGGCCGTGGATCGTGATGTCGGCGCCGAAGCGCTCCTCGAGCGTGCGCAACGCGTAGCCGGTGAGCTCGACCTCGTGCTGGCGCACGTCGTCCATGCCCAACGCGCTCAAGTAGTCGACAGCGGCGCCGAGCCCGATGACCTCAGTGATCGGCGGCGTGCCAGCCTCGAACTTGTGGGGGATCTCCTTCGCCGTCCAGCCGTCGAGGCGCACGTCGAGGATCATCTCGCCACCGCCCAGGAACGGGGGCATGGCATCGAGGATCTCCTCGCGGGCCCACAGGCAGCCGACGCCGGTCGGGCCCAGCAGCTTGTGGCCGGTGAAGCCGAAGAAGTCGATGTCGAGATCGACGACGTCGGTTGTGAGGTGGGGGACCACCTGGGCCCCGTCGATCATGATCAGCGCGCCGGCGCGGTGTGCTGCATCGGCGAGTGCGCGGATCGGCGGCAGCGTGCCGAGCACGTTGGACGCTCCGGTGACCGACAGCAGCTTCGCGCCATCGAGCACGAAGTCGAGATCGGAGAGATCGAGCGTGTAGTCCTCGGCCACCTTCAGGTAGCGCAGCTCGATCCCCAGCTCCTCTTTGAGCATGAGCCAAGGCACGAGGTTGGCGTGGTGCTCCATCTCGGTGAGCACGACCACGTCGCCGGCGCTGAGGTTGGCCTTGCCCCACGACTTCGCCACGAGGTTGATCGCCTCGGTGACGTTCTTGGTGAAGACGAGCCCGTTGGGCGACGGGGCGCCGATGAAGCTGGCGATTCGGTTGCGGGCGCCCTCGTAGCGCTCCGTTGCCTCTGCTGCGATCGCGTAGACGCTGCGGTGCACGTTGGCGTAGTAGGTCGTGTACGCCTCGTCCATGGCGTCGAGCACCTGTTGGGGCTTCTGCGACGAGGCCGCCGAGTCGAGGTACACCAGCCGCTTGCCGTTCGCGGTCGTCTGGTGCAGCAGCGGGAAGTCGGCCTTGATCTTCTCGACGTCGAACATCACGGAAATCTCATTTGAAGGCCTCGTAACCGTCGCGCTCGAGTTGCTTGGCGAGCTCGGGGCCACCGGATGCGACGATTCGTCCGTCGACGAGGATGTGCACCACGTCGGGGGTCAGGTGCTCGAGCAGGCGCTGGTAGTGCGTGATGATCAACGTGCCGAGCGAGGGACGGTCGACACGCACCTCTTGCACACCTTTGGCCACAACCTTCAGGGCATCGATGTCGAGGCCCGAGTCGGTCTCGTCGAGCACCGCGAGCTCTGGCTCGAGGATGGCCATCTGGAGGATCTCGTTGCGTTTCTTCTCGCCGCCCGAGAATCCCTCGTTGAGGTAGCGGTCGAGGAACGCGGGGTCCATCTCGAGTCGTGCCATCCACTCCATGATCGACAGCCGCAACTCCAGGACCGACAGGTCGATGCCCTTGCGGGCAGAGAGGGCTTGGCGCAAGAAGTTGAGCACCGAGACACCAGCGATGGTCTGGGGGTATTGGAAGGCGAGGAAGATGCCGGCCTTGCCTCGCACGTCGGTCGGCCACGCGGTGATGTCGTCGCCCTTGAAGAGCACGGCGCCGCTCGTCACCGTGTACTCCGGGCTGCCGAGGAGCGCGCCTGCGAGGGTGGACTTGCCCGACCCGTTCGGGCCCATGAGCGCGTGCACCTCGCCGGCCCGCACGACGATGTCGACGCCGCGCAGTATCGGCGGTCCTTCAGCAGCATCGACGTGCAGGTCGCGGAGCTCGAACAGGGGGGGCTCGACCACCCCGTCATCTTAGAGAACGGCCTCTCCCATTTGCACTACGTCCGTAGTGCAAATAGGAACCCGGTCAGATGGGGTCGGACTTGGCCTGCTTCGTCGTGCTCTCGTCGACGCCGGCCTGGAACTCCTGCTTGGCCTGGCCGAGGCTCTTGGCCAGCTTCGGCAGCTTCGAGCCGCCGAAGAGCACGAGCACGACGGCGAGGATGATGACGAGCTCGGGCGCGCCGAGGTTCATGGGAGCTTCCTTTCGGGGGGACTCCTCCAATCCGGAGCTACCCAGGGACTTGGATTAGTGCGCGTCGCGCAGATCCTCCTTCCAGGTACGAAAGCGTGCATGGTGCGTTCCTGATGGTCCGTACCCCGACGCCGTACCGTCGCGGTCGATGCGCAGGGTGCAGGCCCGTTCGAGGTCGTCGGCTCGCGCCGCCCACACCGTGGCGTCACCCCGGGCAGGCCCGGAGCGCCACAGGAGCCACGGTCCGATGCGACGCAGGTAGCGCGCGACGGGCTGCAGGCCGAGCAGGGAGTCCGGCGCCTCGCGCCAGGCGGTAGCGGGGATGGCGCGGTCGCGGATCGGGGTCGGCGGCAGCTCAGAGGTCGAGACGGCTGTGTGATCGAGCGGTCGCTCGTCGGCCGAGAGCGCAGGCCCCGGCTCGCTCGCGCTCACCAACCGCGGTCGACCCACTCCTGCAGGTGGGGTGCCTCGGCGCCGATCGTGGTCGACTCGCCGTGTCCAGGGAGCACGATGGTCTCGGAGTCGAGCGGCGCGAAGAGCCTGCGGTCGAGGGAGTCGATGATCGTGGCGAAGTCGCCGCCCTCATAGCCGGTGGCGCCGGGGCCGCCGGGGAAGAGCGTGTCGCCGGAGAACAAGATCGGCGAGCCTTCGAGCAAGAAGCACATCGACCCGGGTGTGTGCCCCGGTGTCAGGATGGTTTGCAGCCGCAGGCGGCCGACGCTGACGGTTGCCTCGTCCTCGAGCAGCTCGTCGTAGCTCGGCAGCATGGCGGCGTCCTGCGCGGTCACGTGCACCGAGTAGCCGGCGTCGCGCAGCTGGGGCACCGCTTGGATGTGGTCCCAATGGCCGTGGGTCTCGAGCACGGCACGCACGTCGAGGGCGCGGCACAGCTCGAGCAGACGATCGTGCTCGTTGGCCGCATCCAGCAGCACGCCCTCGCCGGTCTCGCGGCAGCGCAGGACGTAGACGTTGTTGTCGACGGGCCCGACGACCACCTTGTGGATCTCGGCTTGCGCGTCGCTCCAAAGCAGGGTGGCTGTGCTCATGACCCGAAGGGTACGTCGATGCCGCTGGTTCGCGCCGCCGCGCTCAACCGGTGGAGGATGTCGACACCACGTCGAAGCCGAGGGCGATGGCGACAGGAATCTGGCGGGGGTCGAACGTGGCGTAGGTCAGCGGTCGCGGCAACCGGTCGGCTGCGGCGAGGTGCAGCGCGTCGATCGTTCGCACGGGATGCGAGCGGCCGAGGTCGGTGGCGCGGTCGAGGCAACGCCGATCGACGGGCACGACGCACAGGCGCTCCCAGTCGTCGTGCAGCGCGGCGCGCAACGAGCCTCGCTCCGAGATCAGCTCGGTGACCCGCTCGATGAGCACGAGGCACTCGCCGAGGGCCAGCTCGGACGCGCACCAGTCGCCGTCGTCGAGCATCGCATCGGTGACGGGGGCTCGGGATGGGCCGCCGAGGTAGCGCGCGAGCAGGGCTGAGGAGTCGAGAAAGAGCGTCATCAGCGGACCTCCGCGACGAGGCGGTCGATGCGCGTGCCAACCGGCAGCGCGACGAGCAACCCGGGCGCGGGTCTGTCGTCGCGCCGGGGCGCGAGCACGAGGCCGGCGGCTGCCAGCTCGGCGAGGCTGACCGACGACGACGGCACCGCCTCGACAGGGCCCAGCTGCGCAACGGCGCGCCCGCCGACCGTGATGACGATCCGCTGACCGGCCTGGGCCCTGCGCAGCAGCGCAGCGAGGTTGGCGCGGAGCTGGCGGACGCCGAGTTGCATGCGAGGAGCGTACACACGCGTACACAACGCGGATGGCCAGACGTTGGCACCGTCCGACACGATGCGGCGCATGAACTTCGCCTTCTCCGAGGAGCAGGAGGAGCTGCGCCGCATCGTGCGACAGTTCCTCGAGTCCAAGTCGTCCGAGGCCGAGGTGCGCCGCCTCATGGAGACCACGGAGGGCTACGACCCCGCGATGTGGTCGCAGCTCGCCGACCAGCTCGGTCTGCAGTCCCTCATCATCCCGGAGGAGTTCGGTGGCCAGGGCTACGGCTACGTCGAGCTCACGGTGGTCCTCGAGGAGATGGGCCGGCGCCTGCTCTGCGCTCCCTATTTCGCCACCGTCGTGCTCGCCGCCAACGCGTTGCTGCACTCGGGTGACGACGCTGCCAAGAAGGAGCTCCTCCCCGGCATCGCGTCGGGCGAGACGATCGCGGCGCTCGCCTTCACCGAAGAGAGCGGCAAGTGGGACGAGAGCGGCATCACCATGGGGGCCACCAAGAGCGGTGACGGCTACACGCTGTCGGGCACCAAGATGTTCGTCCTCGATGGTCACACGGCGAACCTGATCATCGTTGCCGCCAAGACCGAGGCTGGTGTGAGCCTTTTCAGGGTCGACGCTGAAGCTGCCGGTCTCGAGCGCACCCCGCTCGCCACGATGGACCAGACGCGCAAGCAGGCCAAGCTCACCTTCAGCGACACGCCGGCCACGCTCATCGGCACCGATGGCGCTGGTTGGGGCGTCCTCGAGCGAGTGCTCGACCTCGCAGCGGTCGCCCTCGCAGCCGAGCAGGTCGGCGGCGCGCAGCTCTGCCTCGAGATGGCGGTCCAGTACGCGAAGGACCGGGTGCAGTTCGGCCGCCCGATCGGCTCGTTCCAGGCGATCAAGCACAAGTGCGCCGACATGTTGCTCGAGGTCGAGTCGGCGAAGTCGGCCGCGTACTATGCCGGCTGGTGCGCGTCCGAGCTCAACGACGAGCTCCCGTCTGTGGCATCGCTCGCCAAGGCCTACTGCTCCGAGGCCTACTTCCACGCCGCGGCAGAGAACATCCAGATCCACGGCGGCATCGGCTTCACGTGGGAGCACCCCGCGCACCTGTACTTCAAGCGGGCGAAGTCGTCCGAGCTCCTCTTCGGCGACCCGACCTACCACCGCGAGCTCCTCGCCCAACGCATCGGGATCTAGTGGCCGAGCTTCTCGCTGCGGCCTGACGGGATGGTGATCGCCCTCATCGCTGTGGCTGCGACGTTGCTGGTGGCGGTCATCGCGCTCGTCGCTGTCGGGCGCGAGGCGAAGACGCTGGGCTATCAACCCAAGCAGGCGATGTTCGATCTCGACGAGGCCGTCGAGTTCGTCGCCGACCGCCTGACAGATTCGGTCACGGCCGTGCTCACCTACGACGACGTCCGGGCCATCCTGCGCTGGCACATCGAGTACCTGCGTGACCGGGGCGTACCGGTCCGGCGCGACCAGACGGCCGGCGGGCCGGTCGTGGTCGAAGACGCTGAGGGGATCGCCTTCGTCCTCATGCGGGCCGAGGTCGATGGCCTCGACGTCAGCGACGAACAGGTCGCCCTCGTCCTCGAGGCTGCACTGGGGTACTTCGAGGAGATCGGTGCGGTCGGCGGCGAGGTGAGCGACCCGTTGCAGGTCGAGGCTGGCGAGCCGCCTAGGACCGCGATCGAGGGACCTGATCCGCTGTAAGAGTCCAAATACGGCATGCGCCCGATGTGCCCGACTACCTCAGAGGCGCATCGTGAGGCCATGGAAACCGCCTGGAACCTCACCGATCGCCTCGTGGCCGACCGCCGCGACGCCTTTGAGTCGGCTGCTCGGCGCCAGCGCCTGGTCGCCGGCGTCAGGCCGGCCCGCCTCCGCGCCCTGCGCCGTCGCACCCATTCCCTCACCGCCCCCTTCTGGTCTCAGCCAAGAGCGGAGCGCGCGCTTCGGTGACGCCGGAACGCGGCGAGGGCAGCAGATCGACTGCCGACCCGTACCCTGGGCTCATGCTGGTGGGGCGTCCCGGGCTCTCGCCCGTCATGGTGGGACGCGAGGCCGAGATCGCCCGGTTGGCCGCGCTGCGCGAAGGTGGCCCATCGCCAGCGATCGTGCTGATCGGCGGCGAAGCCGGGGTCGGCAAGACACGCCTCGTCCGCGAGTTGCTCGCCGGGCTTCCCGAAGGCACGACGACCTTCGCTGGGCAAGCTGATCCAGGCAGCTTGGGGCGCCCCTTCGAGCTGCTGTTGGACGCGATCGACGTCCACCGATCAGCTTCCAGCGACGAGCGGCTCACGCTCCTCACCGAGCGCGATCGCCCGACGGAGGAGCGCGTCCGCATCGGGCTCGACATCGTGTGTGATCTCACGAGCCGGGGGCCGAGCGTCGTGGTCTTCGACGACCTGCACTGGGCCGACTCCGAGAGCGTGCAGTTGTTCGAACGCCTCGCCGAACCCGACAGCGGGCCGCGGCTGCTGGTTGGCACGTACCGGCCCGACTCGTTGCACCGCCGCCATCCCGCGGCCGAACTGGTCCCGCGCCTCGAACGGCGCCACGCGGTCACCCACCTGCACCTCGAGCGCCTCTCGCCTGCGGACGTGGGTGCGTTCCTTGCCGCGGTGTACGGCCACGAGCCGTCGTTCCGGGTCATCGAGGCCATCCACGGGCGCACAGGAGGCAACCCCTTCTTCCTCGAGGAGTTGCTCGCTGCGGCGGGGGAGGCCGACCCCGAACAGTTGACGAGCCAGCCCCTCCCCTGGAGCCTCGGCGAGCTCGTGCGGGCGCAAACAGAGGATCTCGGGCACCAGGAGCGCTGCGTGCTCGAGACCGCGGCCGTGCTCGGGCGGCGCGTCGGCTTCGACATCCTCGCGACGGTCTCTGGCTTTTCGGAGGGGGAGCTCATCCCGATCCTGCGCACCCTCGTTGCACGGGGCCTGTTGATCGAGGCCGAAGCCGATGTTTTCTCGTTCCGCCACGCGCTCGCGCGCGAAGCGATCGAGAACGACCTCCTCGGACGCGAGCGCAGACGCCTGCACCAACAGGCGCTCGATGTCCTGCGCGCCGCGCACAGCGACGACTTCGCCGCCATCGCCCGCCATGCGCAGGGTGCCGGCCGCTACGACGAGATGGTCGAAGCAGCTCGGGCGGGGGCGCGCCGCTACCTCAGCTCGGGCTCGACGTATCAGGCCATCCAGCTCGCCGAGCTCGGTCTCACCGAGGCGTGCGACGACAACGAGCTGCTGAAGGTCGCGAGCCGCGCCGCTTGGCTCGCGGGGCTGCTACCCGACGCGCTCGTCCATGCCGAACGCCGGCTCGACGTTGCCCGGCGCTGCCACGACCTCGCAGGAGCATCGGCGGCGTTGCGCCTCGCGACGAGGCTCTACTTCGATCTCGGCGATGCCAAGGAGACCGACGCCAGCACGGCGACGCTCGCTGCGCTCGTCGACCAGCTCGACGACGGAGCGGAGAAGGGCAAGGCTCTCGCGTCGCTCGCCCAGATGCAGATGCTGAAAGACGATCTCGAGGGCACCGTGCGTTGGGCTGATGCAGCCATCGAGCTTGCCGATCGCCTGGAGCTCCCCGAGATACGCGTGCGCGCGGAGATGGAGAAGGGCTCCGCCTACATCGGCAACCCCGACCACGTCGAAGAGGGCGCTGCGCTATTGCGCAGGAGCGTCGACGAGGCCGAGGACCAACGCCAATGGGTGCTCGTCGCCCGGGGCATCAACAACCTCGTGCGCAGCGACTACTACCGCGCGCCAGCCGCTGAGGCGCGCTCGCTGCTCGTGCGCATGCGCGAGGCCACCGAGCATGCTGGATTCGATCTCTTCGCAGGCAGCTACTGGGATGGCCTCGCCGACCTGGCCGAGTGGGAGGGCGACCTCGGAGCTGCGCTCGCCAACGTTGAGGAGGCCCTGCGCGGGCGCCATCAGGCGCTGCTCGCGAGCCACAAGGTGTTCTGGTACCGCGCCCACGCCGCGGGCATCCACCTCGAAGCCGGCGAGGTCGACAAGGCCGAGGCGATCCTGCACAGTGTGCCGCCCGATGTGGGCTGCCGCGCGCAGTGGTGGACCGGTCTCGACCTGCACATCGCGGCGAGGCGTCGTGATGCTGGCGGGGTGAGCAAGGCCGCCGCGGCGCTGCAGGCCGTTGTCGCCGAGCGTGCGGGGGTCGACCCGCAACTGGTGCACGATGTCACCCGCGCCATGCTGCTCGGCGGCATCGCCGTCGAGGAGGTCGCCGCCTTCGTCGAGGAGCTGCCGCCGATGCTGGGCACGGTCGGCGAGGAGCATCCCTATGCCCGCCTCGTGCGCGCACAGTTGCTCGAAGCGCGCGGCGAGAGCTCAGCCGCGCTCGAGGTCTACGACGACACGATCGCCAGCGACACCGGACAGTTGCGGCCCGCGGCCCGGGCAACAGCCCACGTCGGCGCCGCACGCGCGCTCGTCGCTCTCGGGCGTCTCGAGCAAGCCAGGGCCCACGCCGCCAGCGCAGCGGCCTTGCTCGAGCGCTGGGGCGGGTCACGGGTCGAGGAGCTCAACGCCCTCGAGCGTCGCCTCGGGGGCGGGGCCGAGCCCGACGGCCCGGCCGAGCTGACGCCGCGCGAGCGAGAAGTCGCCGCCCTGCTGGCCGAGGGCCTGTCCAACGGTGAGCTCGCGACGCGCCTGTTCATCTCGCCGAAGACCGCGTCCGTCCACGTCTCGAACATCCTCGCCAAGCTCGGGATGACGAGCCGCGCAGAGATCGCGGCATACGCCGTGCGTTCGGGCCTCGGTGATGGTTGAATCTGCTCACCGAAGAAAGGAGGTGGTCCAGCTGAACGGTGAACAACCTGGGACTTCGGAGGTGACCGGCAGCTAGCTGGTCGACTGGGCCGCCTGGTGAATTCCAGCCGGTCACCACCCGGTGCAGGCGAGGGCGATTCGTCCCTGCCCTCAAAACCAAGCCCGAGCCGGGACATCCAGTCGCAGGG
>JBPCON010000005.1:0-17749 GCA_051000215.1 Acidimicrobiales bacterium | reverse complement strand
TGTGGGTGGAGCCGTTTTGTTGATTGGCTCCGCAACCTTTTCGAGGGGGGCCTCCCCGTCCTGAACTCCCCAGGACACCACTTGGCCCCAGGCGTGCACGCCTGCGTCCGTGCGTCCGGCGCAGCTGAGCGCGACCGGGTGCCCAACGACCGTCTCGATCGCTTCGCTGAGCGCGCCGGCAACGGTCGCACGTCCAGGCTGCGTCGCGAAGCCGGAGAACCCGGCGCCGTCGTACGCGACGGTCGCCTTGACGCGCACTAGCGGCTCGGAGAGCGCCGGCAGCTCGTCGTCAGGAAAGAGGCTCATGGCGCACATGCCAGTACCGCCGGAGCGCCCGGTTCGCCGCGAGCTACACGAGCTCGATGCGGGCCATCTCGGCGTTGTCGCCGTGGCGGGGCCCGAGCTTCAAGATGCGGGTGTAACCACCATTGCGGTCGACGTAGCGAGGGCCGATCTCATCGAAGAGCTTCGAGGTCATCTCGCGGTCACCCAGGTAGGAGAGCACCTGGCGGAGCTGGTGCAGGCGCTGGTCAGGATCGACAGCAGCCTTCTTCGCCTTGGTGATGACCTTCTCGGCGATCGGCCTGAGGGCCTTGGCCTTCGCCTCGGTCGTGACGATGCCCTCCGCGGCGACGAGCGACGCGACGAGGTTGGCCATCATCAGGCGCTGGTGATGGGAGTCCTTGCCGAAGGCTCTGGTCTTTCGAGGGGTTGCCGGCATGGCGTCAGTCCTTCACGCGGAGCTGCAAGCCGCGCTCGTCGAGCTTGGCGATGACCTCGTCGAGCGACTTCTGGCCGAAGTTGGTGACGGCCAGAAGATCGTCTTCGGTCTTGATGAGGAGCTCGCCGATCGAGTTGACCTGGGCGCGCTTGAGGCAGTTGCGGGGCCGCTCGGACAGATCGAGGTCCTCGATCGGAAGATCGAGGTCGGGTGAGCCGCTCGTGACCGTCGACACTTCGCCGAGCTCGAGGCCCTGAGGCTCGTCACTCATGTCACGAACCAGCTCGACGAGCGAGGTCAACGTCGCTCCAGCTGACGCCAGCGCCTCGCGGGGCGAGATCGAGCCGTCGGTCTCGATGTCGAGCACGAGCCGGTCGTAGTTGGTGTCCTGCTCGACGCGGGTGGGCTCGACTTCGAATGCGACGCGCCGGACGGGCGAGAAGATGGAGTCGACGGGGATGACGCCGATGGTGATGCTGCTCTTGTTGCGATCGGCCGACACGTAACCCCTGCCCTTCGCCACGGTGATGTCGATGGCGAGGCGCGCTCCGTTGGCGAGCGTGGCGATGGTGAGATCGGTGTTGAGGATCTCGACGTCGGCGTTGGGTTGGATGTCGCTCGCCGTGATGTCGGTGTTCGCGCCTCTACCGCGCACGTCGAGGCGCAGCGTGACCGGCTCCTCGCTGTGCACGAGGAGCACGAGGTCCTTGAGGTTCAAGATGAGATCGGTGACGTCCTCGGTCACGCCCTTGATCGTCGTGAACTCGTGGAGCGAGTCGTCGAAGCGCACCTGCGTAACAGCGGCGCCCGGGATCGACGAGAGCAGGGTGCGGCGCAGGGAGTTGCCGAGCGTGGGGCCGAAGCCGGGCTCGAGCGGGCTGACGGCGAACCGCTGACGGTTGCCCTCCTGCTCGCCGATGGCCTCGACTGTGGGCCGTTGGATGACCAGCATGTGATGCGTCCTCGGTGTTCAGGTGTACGGAAGTGCGGCGCGGCGCGTTACTTGGAGTAGAGCTCGACGATGAGCTGCTCGCGCACGGGCACATCGATCTGGGACCGCGCGGGCAGCTCGCCGACGGTGACCTCGAGGCCACCCTCGCCGTTCTCGAGCCACGCGGGCTTGATGTTCGACAGCGTGTCGATGTTGTGTTGGATAACGATGAGCTCGCGGCTCTTCGGGCGCAGCGAGATGACGTCGCCCTTGCGGGCCCTCGCGCTCGGGATGTCGACCCGGCGACCGTTGACGTTGATGAGCCCGTGATTCACGAACTGGCGCGCCTGAGGGCGGGTGCGTGCCCAGCCGGCTCGAAAGACGATGTTGTCGAGACGCAGCTCGAGCATGCGCAGCAAGTTGTCGCCCGTGACCCCCTTCTGGCGGTTGGCCTCCTCGTAGTAGCGCACGAACTGGCGCTCGAGGACCCCGTAGAAGTACTTCGCCTTCTGCTTCTCGTGCAGCTGGATCGAGTACTCCGAGGGCTGGCGGCGGCGGCTACGGCCGTGCTCGCCCGGCGGGTACGGCTTCTTTTCGAGGGCCTTGTAGCCCTTCTCGTTCTCATAGACGTTGACGCCGAGACGGCGTGAGATGCGGACCTTCGGTCCGGTGTAGCGAGCCATGTGCCTTCTCCCTCAGACCCGGCGCCGCTTCGGCGGGCGGCAGCCGTTGTGGGGGACGGGGGTGACGTCTTTGATGCCCGTGACCTCGATGCCGGCGCTCTGCAATGAGCGGATGGCGGTCTCGCGGCCCGACCCCGGGCCCTTCACGACCACGTCGACCTTGCGCACGCCGTGCTCCATCGCAGCGCGCGCCGCCTTCTCTGCCGCCATCTGTGCTGCGAACGGCGTCGACTTGCGCGAGCACTTGAAGCCGACGTTGCCTGCCGAGGCCCAGGCCAGGATGTTGCCGTCCTGGTCGCTGATGGACACGATCGTGTTGTTGAACGAGCTCTTGATGTGCGCGACGCCGTAGGTGACGTTCTTGCGCTCGCGCTTGCGGGGGCGGCGGCCTCCCGGCTTGGGCTTGGCCACTGCGCTACTTCCTCGCCTTCTTCTTGCCGGCGACCGTCTTCTTCGGGCCCTTGCGCGTGCGTGCGTTCGTCTGGGTGCGCTGGCCGCGGACGGGGAGGCCCTTGCGGTGACGCAGACCCTGCCAACAGCCGATCTCCATCTTGCGCCGGATGTCCTGCTGGACGTCGCGACGCAGATCGCCCTCGACCTTGAGGTTGGCGTCGACGAAGGTGCGGATGCGGTTCACCTCTTCGTCGGTGAGGTCGCGAACGCGCGTGTTCGCGTTCAAGGCGAGCTCGGTGACGATCTTCTGCGCGGTGGTGCGTCCGATCCCGAAGATGTAGGTGAGGCTGATCTCCAGCCGCTTCTCTCTCGGGATGTCGACTCCGGCGATGCGGGCCATGTCTCTCCTAACCCTGCCGCTGCTTGTGGCGGGCGTTCTGGCAGATGACCATCACGCGCCCGTGGCGACGGATGACCTTGCACTTGTCGCACATCTTCTTGACGCTGGGCTTGACCCTCATCTTGTCGTTCTCGCTCGCTACTTGTAGCGGTAGGTGATGCGACCTCGGCTGAGGTCGTAGGGGGTCAGCTCCACCTGGACGCGATCACCTGGCAGGATCCGGATGTAGTGCATCCGCATCTTCCCGGAGATGTGAGCCAGCACCTTGTGGCCGTTCTCGAGCTCGACCCGGAACATGGCGTTTGGCAGCGGCTCGACGACTGTCCCCTCGAGGACGATCGCGTCTTCCTTGGGCTTGGGCAGGGCTGACCTCCGGCGAACGTCGTTTGAGCGGGGTTGCTCGTGGCGCGCCGGGCGACCAACCCGGCGCAGGGCCGAGGGGAGAGACTAGCGGACGCCCAGCAGGGGTCCAACTCCGGCGAGGAGGCCGCTCAGGCTTGCAAGAGCTCGGCGAGTGCTGCGACCGGGTCGGCGTGGAGGTCGATGATCACGCGCAGCACGACGCCCAACACGTGGCGCAGCGCAGCGTCGTTGGGGTGGCCACGGGGAGGCACACCGGCGCTCAGCACCACGATCGGCACGTCTGGCCGAGCGGCGTGGAGCGTCGAGGCCTCGCCCAGGGTGCGCCACAGCACGTCGGCCCGGCGCAACCCGCTCGGCCCGGTCGTGAATCCGCCGGCCACGAGGAACCACCATGGCTGCCCAGCGCGATCAACCGCCGCGAGATCGACAGCGACGGGCGCGCCCCTGAAGGGCTTGCGATCGGCGACGACATCGCGGAACCCGGCTCGCTCCACAGCATCCCGCGCGACCTTTTTCGCTTGGTCCGGCCCGACCGCACGGCCAGGCGGCTCGCCCGCGACTCGGGCCAGGGCGGCCTCGACATACGCAGCGTCGGTGTCGTAGCCAACGAAGTGGCGCTCGACGCGGCGCGCGGCGACAGCGGTCGTGCCGGAACCCATGAACGGGTCGAGCACGAGATCACCCCGCCAGGTGTAGAGCTCGATGAGACGTTGGGGCAGCTCGATGGGGAACGGCGCAGGGTGCCCCACGCGCAGAGCCGATTCGGTTGGCAGCTCCCAGATGTCGAGCGTGGCTTCCATGAACTCGTCGGCCGAGATCGTCGACTCGCCCTCCCTGACCCGCTTGAAGCGTCCCTTCGATGCGACGACCACCCGCTCGGTCACGTCTCGCAGCGACGGGTTCGCTGGGCTGCGGTAGGAGCCCCACGCGCACGAACCGCCTGCGCCCTTGCCCTTCTGCCACACGATCTCGCCGCGCAGGAGCAGCCCGAGGCGGTCCTGGAGGATGGTGGTCACGTCGCCGGCGAGGCTGCGGAAGGGTTTGCGACCGAGGTTCGCCACGTTCACGGCGATGCGCCCGCCGGGTTCGAGCCCGCGCGCGCATTCGGCGAACACATCCTCGAGCATGCGCAGGTACTCGACGTAGTCGACCGGCACGTGTCCTTCGCCCAGCGCCTCCTCGTAGGCCTTCCCCGCGAAGTACGGCGGCGACGTGACGACGAGCGCGACCGAGGAATCCGCGACCTCGCTCATCTCGCGACTGTCGCCAAGGATGATCTCGTCGAGCGCTTTGGGCTCGTTCACGGTGGTGTCGTCGGACAGCACTGGCGGCGTGAAACGGTCGTAGAAGCCTGAAGCGTCGTGACCCTCGCGGCGCGAGACGCCGAAGGAGGAGGTAGCGGTGGGGCGCCTTCGCCGCTCGGCCATCGACCGAGAGGATACGGCTAGGGGAGGGTGAAGATCGCCGGACCGTCGTCGGTGATGGCGATCGTGTGCTCGACGTGGCACGAGAGCGAACCGTCGGCGGTCTTCACCGTCCACCCGTCGTCCATGAGCTTCGTGCGCCGGCTGCCGGCGTTGACCATGGGCTCGACGGCGAACACCATGCCCGACTTGAGCTTCGGCCCCTTGCCCGGTTCGCCGTAGTTCGGCACCTCAGGCTTCTCGTGCATCGCTGTGCCGATCGCATGGCCGACGTATTCGCGCACGACCGAGAAGCCTGCGGCCTCGGCAACGGCTTGCACCGCATGGCCGATGTCGGAGATGCGGTTTCCCTCGACCATCGCCTCGATCCCTGCGGCGAGCGAAGCCTCCGTGACCGCGATGAGCCGTGTCGCCTCCGCGGCGACGTCGCCGACGGGCGCGGTGAACGCGGCGTCGCCGTGCCAGCCCTCGATGATCGCTCCGCAGTCGATCGAGATGATGTCACCGTCCTTGAGGCGGTACGGGCCCGGTATCCCGTGCACGATCACGTCGTTCGGCGACGCGCAGATCACACCCGAGAACGGCGGATCGCCGTAGCCGAGGAAGTTCGACCTCGCCCCGCGCCGCTCGATCACGTCGCGAGCGATCTTGTCGAGCTCTGCGGTCGTCACGCCCGGGCGGATGGCGTCGCGGATGCAGGAGTGCATCTCGGCAACGACCCGGCCCGCTTCACGCATCTTCTTCAGCTGCTCAGGCGCTTTGCGGATCGTCGTGGTGGAGAACATCAGCGCATCACGCGGCCGCTGCGCTGATCGATTGCGCGCACGAGCCGATTCGTGACCTCCTCGGTCGTGCCCAACCCGTCGACGGTGATGAGCAGGTCAGCTTGGGTGTACCAAGCGATCAGGGGCTCGGTCTCTTTGGCATAGAGGTCGAGACGCTTGCGCACGGCCTCGGGTGTGTCGTCGTCGCGATGCACGACGTCGCCGCCGCAGTTCTCACACGTCCAGTCGTAGCGCGGTGGCGAGTGCACCGAGTAGTTCGTGCCACAGTCGCTGCAGACCCGGCGGGTCGAGATGCGCTCGAGCACGATCTCCTCCGGAACCTCGAGGTCGACGGCAGCGTCGAGGGGGTTGGTGGCTGTCAGGTCGTGGAGGGCCTCGGCTTGACCGACCGTGCGCGGGAACCCGTCGAGGATGAAGCCACGCGTGCTGGTGTCGTCGCGCTCGAGACGCTCGCCGACGATCCCGACGATGACATCGTCTGGCAAGAGGTCGCCGGCATCCATGTACTCCTTCGCCTTGCGACCGAAGTCGGTGCCTTCACGCACCGCAGCGCGCAGCATCTCGCCGGTCGATATGTGTGGCACCACGTAGTGGCGCGTCAGCCGCGTGCACTGGGTGCCCTTTCCGGCTCCCTGTCGGCCCAGCAGTATGAGCCGGACCCCCGGGATCACGTCGCGACCAGCCTCACTACTTCAAGAACCCTTCGTAGTTGCGCATCATCAGCTGGCTGTCGATCTGCTTCATCGTCTCGAGCGCGACGCCGACAGCGATCAGCAGGCTGGTGCCGGCGAACGGGAAGTTCTGCACGTTGGCCACCGCCAACATCACAGCAGGCAGCAACGCGATCGCGGCGATGAACAGGGCGCCGGGAAGCGTGATGCGCGACACGATCTTGCCGAGGTAGCGCTCGGTCTGGGGGCCCGGGCGGATGCCCGGGATGAAGCCGCCCTGCTTGCGGATGGTGTCGGCCTGCTGGTGCGGGTCGAAGGTGATCAACGTGTAGAAGTACGTGAAGCCGATGATGAGCAGGCCGTACAGGATGATGTGGATCACGTTGTCCTGTTTGATGACGTAATCGTTGATGAACTTCTGCACCGAGGCGCCCCACCCGGATGTGGGTAGCACGTTGCCGAGGATGACGGGCAGGTAGAGCACCGAGCTGGCGAAGATGATCGGGATCACCCCTGCCTGGTTGACCTTGAGCGGGATGTAGGTCGACTGACCGCCGTACATGCGCCTGCCCACCACACGCTTCGCGAACTGCACTGGGATGCGTCGCTGCCCCTGCTCGATGAAGACGATGGCAACGAGGATCACGACGCCGACCCCCATGAGCGCGATGAGCCACGCCGTGCCCTTCTCGGCTTTTATCTGCCCCCCGCTCGCGGGCAGCGTCGACACCACCGAGGCGAAGATCAGCAGCGACATGCCGTTGCCGATGCCGCGCTGGGTGATTAGCTCACCCATCCACATCAACAGCGCCGTGCCGGCAACGAGGGTGAGCACGACGAGCGAGATTCGCTGCAGGGTGAAGTTGGCGTCGCCGCCGAAGAGGTCGAGGTTCGTCTGGTTCTGGAGCCGGCCAAAGCCGCCCCCACCGTTGTGGAACAGGAAGGAGAGCCCCGTCGACTGCACCAGTGCGATCACGATGGTGAGGTAGCGGGTCCACTGGGTGATCTTGCGCTGGCCGACGGCCCCCTGCTGCTGCCACTGCTCGAGCTTCGGGATGACCACCGTGAGGATCTGCATGATGATCGAGCTGGTGATGTAGGGCATGATCCCGAGCGCGAAGACCGCGAAGTTGGTGAGCGCGCCGCCGGAGAACAGCTGGAGGAAGCTCAGCGCCCCGCCGTTCTTGGCCTGGTCGTTGAGCTGTTTGATCGCGCTGAGGTCGATGCCGGGCACGGGCACGTGGGAGCCCAGCCGGTAGACCGACAGCATCAGCAGCGTGAACAGGACCTTGTTGCGGAGGTCCGGAACCTTGAAGATGTTCTTCAGGCTCGAGAGCACGACGACTCCGTTCGCACAAAAGCCGGGCGGAGCCCGATCGGATCAGCGGTTGGTGTGAGCGTTGCCCTTTGCCGGGGGCCGGCCATGGCCGAACGGCTTCGGGAGGAGGGTAACCGTACCCCCAGCTGCGGTGATGGCGCTCTCAGCCGACTTGGAGAAGGCATGAGCCGTGACCGAGATGCTCCTGGTGAGCGCACCGCGGCCGAGGATCTTGATGAGCGCACCCTTGTGGGCGAGGCCATGCTCATGGAGCACCTCCGGGTTGATCTCGGCGAGCTCCGCCGTCTCGAGCGCGTCGAGGTTGATCGCTTGGTACTCGACGCGAAACGGGTTGTTGAAGCCGCGGAGCTTGGGCACGCGCATGTGCAGCGGCATCTGGCCTCCTTCGAACGCTGCGGGGACCTTGCTCCGCGCGCTCTGGCCCTTCGTGCCGCGGCCAGCGGTCTTGCCGCCTCGCCCACCCGTGCCACGCCCGACGCGCTTGGCGCGCTTGTTCGCGCCGGCAGCCGGCTTCAGATCATGCACTTTCATGGCTGATCCCCTTGAATCTGAATCTCTTCGACCTTGGTGAGGTGAGGCACCTTGGCGAGCATGCCTCGGATCTCGGGGCGGTCAGGGAGCGTGTTGGACTTGCCGATGCGACCGAGGCCGAGCGCACGCAGCGTGCCGCGCTGCTTCGGCTTCGTCCCGATCGCGGAGCGGGTCTGGGTGACCTTGATCTCGCCGGCCATCACCTGACCTCGGTGTAGTCGACGGGACCGCGTTCGCTGCCGCGGTAGGCCTCGAGCAGGCCTTTGGGGACGAACTCCTCGGGCGAGAGGCCGCGGAGGCGGGCGACCTCGTCGGGGCGCTTGAGGCTCTGCAGGCCCTGGATCGTGGCGCGAGCGACGTTGATGTGGTTCGCGGAGCCGAGCGACTTGCAGAGCACGTCGTGGATGCCAGCCTCTTCAAGGATGGCGCGGGCCGCGCCCCCGGCGATGACACCGGTTCCGGGTGCTGCCGGCTTCATGAGCACGCGCCCGGCGCCGGTCCGTCCGATGATCTCGTGGGTGATGGTTCCTCCCGCGCGGGGCACGGTGAAGAGGTTCTTGCGAGCCTCCTCCGTTCCCTTTTGGATCGCGAGGGGCACTTCCTTCGCCTTGCCGTAGCCGAGCCCGACGCGGCCGTTGCCGTCGCCGATGACGACGAGCGCGGTGAAGCTGAAGCGGCGGCCGCCCTTCACGACCTTGGCGACACGGTTGATGTTGATCACCCGCGACTCGCGCAGGTTCGCGTCGCCCGAGTTGCGGGGGTTGCTGAACTCTTCCTGGCGTCGTGCCATCAGAACTCCAGACCTGCTTCGCGGGCGGCGTCGGCGACTGCTGCGACGCGACCGTGGTAGAGGAAGCCGCCCCGGTCGAACACGACCTGGGAGATACCGGCGGCCTTCGCGCGCTCGGCCACCAGGGCGCCGACCCTCTTGGCGGCCTCGCCGTTGCCGGTCGCGCCACCCTCGAGGGCTGCTTCGTTGCTCGACGCAGCTGCCAGGGTGCGCCCGGTGCTGTCGTCGATCACTTGCGCGGTGATGTGCTTGTTCGAGCGGAAGACGGCAAGGCGCGGACGGGCCGCCGAGCCGCGGACCTTCTTGCGCACGCGGTGATGCCTGCGGATGCGTGCCTCACGTTGCTTTTGGGCTGTGCTCGACATGGGGTTCTCCTACTTGCCGGTCTTGCCGGCCTTGCGCTGGACGAACTCGCCCAGGTACCGGACGCCCTTGCCCTTGTACGGCTCGGGCTTGCGGATCTTGCGGATGTTGGCTGCGACCTGCCCGACGGCTTCCTTGTCGATGTCTTTGACCGCGATGCGGGTCGGGACGGGCACCTCGAACTCGATGCCGTTGGGGGCGTTGACTACAACCGGGTGGCTGAAGCCGAGCGCGAGCTCGAGCTTCGTGTTGCCCTGCGCGACTGCGCGGTAGCCAACACCGATGATCTCGAGCTCCTTTGTGAAGCCTTCCGTCACACCGAGCACCATGTTGTTGACGAGCGAGCGGGTGAGCCCGTGCTGGGCCCGGTTCTGACGCTCATCGTTCGGGCGCTCGACCAGGAGGGTGTCGCCGTCCTGGCGGACGGTGATGACGCCGGGGATGTCGCGTTCGAGCGAGCCCCTCGGGCCCTTGACGGTGATGTGCCCCTCCGCGATCGACACGTCGACGCCTGACGGCACGGGGATGGGGGCTTTGCCGATTCTCGACATGGTGCTAGCTCCTCACCACACGAAGCACAGGATCTCCCCACCGATGCGCTGCTTGCGTGCCTCGCGATCGGTGAGGAGCCCTTTGCTCGTCGATAGGACGGCCACGCCGAGCCCGCCGAGCACGCGCGGGACCTTGGTTGCTGGGGTGTAGACGCGCAGGCCGGGCTTGCTGACTCGGCGCAGCCCAGAGATGGTGCGCTTGCGCTCGGCCGAGTACTTCATGGTGACAAGCAGCACGCGACCGGGTCGGCCGGAGTCGTCGGTCACGGTGAAGTCCTCGATGTAGCCCTCAGCCTTGAGCAGGGTGGCGAGGGCCTCCTTCTGCTTCGACGAAGGCATGCGCACCTGATCGTGCATCGCCACGTTCGCGTTGCGGATGCGGGTCAGCATGTCCGCGATCGGGTCGGTCATCATTGGGCGCTCACCTCACCAGCTCGCCTTCGTCACGCCGGGGATCTCCCCGGCATGCACCATGTCGCGCAAGCAGATGCGACACAGGCCGAACTTCTTGTAGACCGACTTGGGCCGGCCGCACTTGCGGCAGCGCGTGTAGGCCCGCACCTTGAACTTGGGCTTGCGCTGCTGCTTTTCGATCAGAGCCTTCTTGGCCATTACTGCTGGCCCTCCCTGCGGAACGGGAAGCCGAAGGCAGCAAGAAGCGCCTTGCCCTCGGCATCGGTGCGTGCGGTCGTGACAATGGTGATGTGCATGCCACGGGGGGCGTCGATGGTGTCGTACTCGATCTCCGGGAAGATGAGCTGTTCGGTGACGCCGAAGGTGTAGTTGCCGTGGCCGTCGAGCTTGGTTGCCAGGCCGCGGAAGTCGCGGATGCGCGGGATCGCCAAGCTGATGAGCAGGTCGAGGAACTCCCACATGCGGTCACCCCTGAGGGTGACCTTGGCGCCGATGGCGTTGCCCTCGCGGAGCTTGAACCCGGCGATCGACTTCTTCGCCTTGGTGACGATGGGCTTCTGGCCCGCGATGCGCTCGAGGTCCTTCACCGCGCCTTCGAGCAGACTCGACTGGGCGACGGCAGCGCCGACGCCCATGTTGATGACGATCTTCTCCAACCGGGGCACCTGGTTGACGTTGCCGAGCTCGAGCGTCTCTTTCAGCTGCGCCCTGACCTCATCGACGTACTTGGTCTTGAGCCGCGGCGCGGCGAGGGTCGCTGTGCCCGTTGTCTGTTCGCTCACAGCTCGGCTCCAGTGCGTCGACAGACGCGGACCTTCGTGCCGTCGTCGCTCACCTTGTAGCCAACCTTTGTCGGCTTGCCGTCCTTGGGCGACAGCACAGCGACGTTGGAGACGTCGATCGGCATGTCCTTGTCGATGATGCCGCCCTGCATGGTGGCCCGGGTCGCCTTTTGATGCTTCCGTGCGACGTTGACACCGTCGACGATCACCTTGCCCCTGCTTGGGATGACCCGGGTGACCTCGCCGGTCTTGCCGCGGTCCTTGCCCTGCAGGACCTGGACGCGGTCGCCCTTCTTGATCTTGAGGCCTGCCATCGCTAGATCACCTCCGGTGCGAGCGAGACGATGCGCATGAACTTCTTGTCGCGCAGCTCACGACCAACGGGGCCGAAGATGCGCGTGCCCCGTGGCTGCTGCTGGTCGTTGATGAGCACAGCGGCGTTCTCGTCGAAGCGGATGTAGCTGCCGTCGGGACGCCGCTTCTCCTTCTTGACGCGCACGACGACGCACTTGACGACGTCGCCGCGCTTCACCGATGCGCCGGGGATGGCGTCTTTGACCGTGGCCACGAAGATGTCGCCTATGGACGCGTAGCGACGCTTGGAGCCGCCCAGCGCCTTGTTGCAGAGCACCTCCTTCGCGCCGCTGTTGTCCGCGACGCGCAGCCGCGTCTCCTGTTGGATCATCTCAGCGCGCCCTCTCGAGGATCTCGACGAGCCGCCAGCGCTTCTGCTTCGACAGGGGGCGGGTTTCTTGCACGCGGACCTTGTCGCCGTCGTTGAGCTCGTTCTTCTCGTCGTGGACGTAGAGCTTCTTCGAGCGCTGCATGGTCTTGCGGTAGAGGGGATGGCGGACGCGATCGGTCACGGTGACCACCGCTGTCTTGTCCATCTTCGACGACGTCACAACGCCCTCGCGGATCTTGCGAGGGTTGGCGCGCTCGGTCGTCGGCTCGTTCTCGTCGGCCATCATCTCGTCTTCTCCAAGGCCTCGTGCGCGGTGATCGCACGGGCGCGCAGCTCGGTGTTGATGCGAGCGACCTCCCGCTTGAGCTGGGGCAGGCGTGCGTAGTTGTCGAGCTGGCCGGTCACGTGTTGGAAGCGGAGGTTGAAGAGCTCCTCCTTCGTCTGCTTCAGCTGATCGACCAGCACGTCGTCTGCGAGGTCGCGCAGCTCCTGCGCCTGGGTGTTCGCCATCAGAAACCCTCCTCGCGGGTGACGAAGCGTGCCTTGATCGGCAGCTTCTGGATGGCCCGTTCGAGGGCAGCTTTCGCCACGATCTGGTCGGGGTAGGAGAGCTCGAAGAGGATGCGCCCCGGCTTGACGACCGCGACCCAACGCTCGGGGTTGCCCTTGCCCGAACCCATGCGGGTCTCGGCTGGCTTCTCGGTGACCGGCTTGTCGGGGAAGACGTTGATCCACACCTTGCCGCCACGCTTGATGTGGCGGGTCATGGCGATACGAGCGGCTTCGATCTGGCGGGCCGTGAGCCATCCGGGCTCGAGGGCCTGGATGCCGTACTCGCCGAACACGACCTCGGTGCCGCCCTTCGCCGGCCCACCGGTACGCCCGCGATGAGTTTTGCGGTGCCGAACCTTGCGCGGCATCAACACGAGACATCGCCTTCAGTGCGCAGGCCGCAGGCCGGCGTCCTCACAGCTCGCAGGAACGGAGTGAGCGAAGCGAACGAGTGACTGCGAAACATTCAGTCACCGTCCCCGTGGAACTTGGGGGTCTCGTGGTGCTGGCGCGTCGAGCGCTCGATGGCCTCTTCCTCGGCGAGCAGGCGCTCGAACTCGGGGTCGGCCTCTTTGACCAGCGGCGAAGATTCGGCTGCTGCCTCGCCCTCGGCACCGGCTGCCGGTGCCTCGGCGCGCTTGCGGGCCGCCGAAGAAGACACGACCTTGCGGGGCCCGCCCGAGGTCTCGCCAACGGCCATCGCTGCCTCGCGGGCGATCTTGTCCTCTGCCGAGACCTTGTACGGGAGGATGTCGCCCTTGTAGAGCCACACCTTCACGCCGATCCGTCCAGCCGGCGTGCGGGCCTCGCGGAAGCCGTAGTCGATGTCGGCGCGCAGCGTGTGCAGCGGCACGCGACCCTCGCGGTACCACTCGGTGCGGCTCATCTCCGAGCCGCCGAGGCGGCCCGAGCACTGCACGCGGATGCCGAGAGCGCCGGCCTTCTGCGCGTTCTGCACTGCGCGCTTCATTGCCCGACGGAACGCGACGCGACCAGCGAGCTGATCGGCGACGCCCTGCGCGATCAGCGCGGCGTCGAGCTCGGGCTGCTTGATCTCTTGGATGTTGAGCTGCACCTTGTGGTTGCCGCTGATCTTGGTGAGCCCAGCGCGCAGGCGGTCGGCCTCCGAGCCTCGGCGCCCGATGACGATGCCTGGGCGTGCGGTGTGCACATCGACGCGCAGCCGGTCGCGGGTGCGTTCGACCTCGATGCGGCTGATCGCGGCGTGGGGCAGTTGCGTCATCAGGTAGTCGCGGATGTGCCAGTCCTCGATGAGGTAGTCGCGGTACTCCTTGCGCTCGGCGAACCACCGCGACTTCCAGTCGGTGGTCACGCCCAAGCGGAACCCGTAGGGGTTGACCTTGTGGCCCATTACTTCTTCTCCTCGTCGGCGTCGTCTGCCGACGTGTCCGGCTCGTCCTCGGTGTCGTCATCGCTGTCGTCTACGTCGAGCGTGTCGACCTCGACCTCGACGGCGTCGACGTCGATCTCGTCGTCTTCGTGGTCGTGATCGTCGTGGTCGTCGACCTCGGCCTCGGCTTCCTCGCGCGCCTGGCTCTTCGCGACGCGCTGGCGGCGTGCGTCGGCCGCGACCTGTGAACGACGTCGGCCGCGACCCGCGGCTGCGGGTGACTGCGCTTCGCGCAGGCGTCGACGCTCGATCTGCTCGGACGTGAGCCGGCTGACGATCACCGTGATGTGCGTTGTGCGCTTGCGGATGCGCGTTGCGCGACCGCGCGCTCGCGGCCGCCACCGCTTCAGCGTCGGGCCCTCGTCCGCGAAGCAGGCGGAGACGACGAGCTCCTCGGGGTCGATCTGGTCGTTGTGCTCGGCGTTGGCCATCGCCGAGAGCAGCACCTTGCGGATCACCTGGGCCACGTCGCGCTCGACGAACTGCAAGATCTCGAGCGCGGCCTGGACCTCTTTGCCGCGGATGAGGTCGAGCACCTCCCGTGCCTTGTAGGCCGAGACGCGCACGTGGCGCGCCTGGGCGCGCGTGCCCGGTCGCTCGTTGGTCTTGAGCCCGAAGGTCATGTCAGCGACGCCTCACGGTCTTCTCCTGGCCGGCGTGGAACCGGAACGTGCGCGTCGGCGCGAACTCTCCGAGTTTGTGGCCGACCATCGCTTCGGTCACGTACACGGGCACGTGCTTGCGACCGTCGTGCACCGCGATGGTGTGCCCGACCATGTCGGGGATGACCGTCGAGCGCCGGCTCCAGGTCTTGATGACCTGCTTGGTGCCCTTCGTGTTGAGGTCGTCGACCTTCTTCAACAGGTGGTCGTCGACGAACGGGCCCTTCTTCAGGCTGCGCGGCATCTGTGTTACCTCCGACTGCCGCGGGTACGGCGGCGGCGCACGATGAGCTTCTCGCTTGGTTTGTTCTTGTTACGGGTGCGGCCCTCGGGCTTGCCCCACGGCGAGACCGGGTGCCGGCCGCCCGAGGTCTTGCCCTCGCCACCACCGAGGGGGTGGTCGACCGGGTTCATGGCGACGCCACGAGTTTGGGGGCGCACGCCCTTCCACCGGTTGCGGCCGGCCTTGCCGATCTTGATGAGCTCCGCTTCGGCGTTGCCGACCTCGCCCACCGTCGCCCGGCAGTCGATCGGGACGCGCCGCATCTCGGTGCTCGGCAGGCGCAAGGTGGCGTGATCACCCTCCTTGGCGACGAGCTGCACGCTCGAGCCGGCCGATCGGGCCATCTTGCCCCCGCCACCTGGGCGCAGCTCGACGTTGTGAATGGTTGTGCCGACCGGGATGTAGCGCATCGCCAGCGCGTTGCCGGGCCTGACCTCGGAACCCTGGCCGGACTGCAGCAGGTCGCCGACCGCGACGTTGCGCGGGGCGAGGATGTAGCGCTTCTCGCCGTCGAGGTAGTGAAGCAAGAGGATGCGGCAGTTGCGGTTCGGGTCGTATTCGATGGCTGCGACCTTGGCCGGGACGCCGTCCTTGTCGCGCTTGAAGTCGACGACGCGGTACTGCTGCTTGTGCCCGCCGCCTTTGTGGCGTGCTGTCTTGCGGCCGTAGCTGTTGCGCCCGCCGGTGTTGTGCTTGGGTGCCAGCAGCGACTTCTCGGGCGTGGTCTTGGTGATCTCCTTGAAGTCGGAGACCGTCTGGAATCGACGCCCGGGGCTGGTGGGCTTGCGCTTGCGCAGTGCCATGTCAGCTCCCCTCGAACAGTTCGATCTTGTCGTCAGCGTGAAGCGTGACGATGGCTCGCTTGGTGTCGGAGCGGCTGCCCCACACCCCGGTGCGGCGGTTGCGCTTGCGCTTGCCCTTGCGGTTGAGCGTGTTCACGTTGAGCACTCGCACCTGGAAGATCGTTTCGACGGCGTCGTGGATCTCGGGCTTGGAGGCATCGGGGTGGACGCGGAACGTGTAGGTGTTGCGCTCGAGGAGCGCGTAGGACTTCTCCGACACGATCGGCTCGATGATCACATCGCGGGGGTCTTTCACGACGCACCGCCATCGGTCGTGGTCGGCTTGCCGGTCGGGAGCGTCGCTTCGGTGAAGACGACAACATCGCTGACGAGCACGTCGTAGGCGTTGAGCTCGCGAGCCAGGATGCAATGGATGCGATCGAGGTTGCGCATGCTTTTCCACACGGCGTCTTGGTCTTCGTCGAGCACGACGAGCACGCGCTGGCCGGTCAGCTCGAGCGCCTCGAGCAGCGCGACTGCCGCCTTCGTCGATGGCTCGTCGATGCCCCACGAGTCGACCACTATGACCTTGCCGTCGCTCGCCCGATCGGACAGGGCGCCTCGCAGGGCGAGGCGGATCATCTTCTTGGGGGTTTTCTGCTCGTACGAACGCGGCTTCGGCGCGTGGGTGACACCGCCGCCGACCCAGTGCGGGGCCCTGGTCGAGCCCTGCCGGGCGCGGCCCGTGCCCTTCTGCTTCCACGGCTTGGCCCCACCGCCGCGCACCTCGGCGCGCGTCTTGGTGCTCTGCGTGCCGGCGCGCCGGGCGGCGAGCTGCGCGGTCACGACTTGGTGCAGCAGCGCGATGTTGGGTTGCACACCGAACACGGCGTCGTCGAGCTCGACGGTGCGAGCCGTCGAGCCTGTCGCTGTCATCACGTCGACGCTTGGCACCTACTTGCCTCCCTTGACGGCGTCGCGGATCACGACGAGGCCACCGTTGGGGCCAGGGACGGCACCTTTGACGAGCAGGATGTCGCGCTCGACATCCGCCGAGACGACCTCGAGGTTCAGCGTCGTGACCTTGTGGCCACCCATGCGCCCGGCCATGCGGGTCCCCTTGAACACTCGGGCAGGCGTTGCGCATGCACCGATCGAGCCGGGGGCCCGGTGCGCGCGATGCACGCCGTGACCGGCGCCGAGACCGGAGAACCCGTGGCGCTTCATGACGCCCGCGTTGCCCTTGCCCTTGCTGACGGCGGTGACGTCGATGCGCTCGCCGTCTGCCAGCACGTCGACCTTGATCTCTTGGCCGACCTCGAAGCCCGACACGTCGTCGATGCGCAGCTCGACGAGCTTCGGTCCTGGGTCGACGCCGGCCTTCTCGAAATGCCCGGCCACCGGCTTGGTGAGCTTCGTCGCGGCCTTGCGCCCGAAGGTCACCTGCACGGCGCTGTAGCCGTCGCGCTCGGTCGTCTTCACCTGCACGACCCGCATGGGCGCGACCTTGACCATGGTGACGGGCACGACGCGGTTGTCGTCACCCCACACCTGGGTCATGCCGACCTTCTCGCCGACGATCGCTTTTGTTGCCATGGCTGTGTCTCTCTCCGGAGCCTGTTCACGCGAGCGCTCCGCACGGGCAAGGCCCGGCGGAGCGCCGATTCGGTTGGGCTGCGCGGTACCGGCCCGGAACTCGGGCGGGCCGACGCAGACGTCGGTTGGAGGGCTGGAAGAAGCTAGTGGCCCCAACGCGTGCACCGCAAAGCGGTACTCAGGCGGTTTGGATCTTGATCTCGATGTCGACGCCGGCTGGCAGCTCGAGCCTCTGCAGGGAGTCGACGGTCTTGGGGCTGGGCTCGAGGATGTCGAGGAGGCGCTTGTGGATGCGCATCTCGAAGTGCTCGCGGCTGTCTTTGTCCTTGTGCGGCGAGCGGATGACCGTGTAGCGGTGCTTCTCGGTCGGCAGGGGTATGGGACCGCGAACGGTCGCCTGGGTGCGCAGCACGGTCTCGACGATCTTGCGGGTCGACTGATCGATGACCTCGTGGTCATACGCCTTCAGCCGGATCCGGATCTTCTGCTTGTCAGCCACGCGTGCCTCTCGTTACTTGATGATTTTGGTGACTCGGCCTGAGCCGACGGTGCGGCCGCCTTCGCGGATCGCGAAGCGCAGCCCTTCGTCCATCGCGATGGGTGCGATGAGCTCGACGGTCATGACAGTGTTGTCACC
>JBPCON010000024.1:0-35111 GCA_051000215.1 Acidimicrobiales bacterium | reverse complement strand
CATGAACACCTCAGTGCCGGCAACGTCGAGCGTGTTGATGCTCGCAACATTGAGCGTTTCGGTTTCGGCGAACGCGGGGCGGCGCCGGTCGTTCAACGGGCCGGTCACAACGTGCACCTGCCCTGAGACAACGCACCCGACTCCCACCCCGCCCCAGTCCCGGGAAGATCACGGACACGGGTCGCGACCCGGGCGCGCTGCGCCGCAGCAAGCGACGTGCTGCGAGCGTGCACACGGATCCAGTCACGCAACGAGACACGACCATCGAGGTCCCACAACCCCGCCGAGTCGAACTCCCCGAGCGCCCAAGACACCCGAGCATCCAGCAGGTCGCACAGGGCAAGAACCTCGGTCAGCTCGTCGCTGTCAGGCGAGATAGTGGCGTTCTCGATGGCTTCACGAAGACCGGCGATCACTCCCCGCATCGTACACATGTTCGATCCACAAGGCAACCAGGAAGGCGAAGAAAATCCGGAAAGATCAGTCACGAGTCCCCCCCGACGGTTCCTGCGAGTGGCTTCTCGGTCATCCGTCGAGCATACGAACGCGATCCGCGGGGGCCGCCGCAAGCTCGGGGCACTGTGGCGAGAAGGGCCAGGGGGCGGCGAAGGGAAGCGGCCCCCGGGTCCGGTATCATTGTCAGACCGCTGCGCGCCCGCGCGAGAGAACGGAGAACTGCTGCAGATGGCGACCGGAACGAAGGAGACCGGCTTTCGAGTCGGGTCCAAGGTGGTCTACCCCTCACATGGCGTGGCCGAGATCGTCCGGCGCGAGAAGCGCGAGTTCGACGGTGAGACGCGGTCCTACCTCGTGCTCGTCGTGCCCCAGCAAGGTTGGGGCACTTCTGGGGGCATGACCCTCTCCGTGCCCGAGGCTGCTGCAGCCGATCTCGGCGTGCGCGCCGCGATCTCCGCAGAGGACGCGGCCGAGGTGCTCGATGTCCTCGCGGTGCGCGACGTCCGCGTGCCGGCGAACTGGTCGCGTCGGTTCAAGAACCACCAGGAGAAGCTGAAGTCCGGCGACGTGTACCAGTGCGCCGAGGTTGTCAGGAACTTGGCATCGCGGGTGCGCACCGCCCGGCTCTCCGCCGCGGAGCAGTCGATGTACGCGAAGGCCCGCTACATCCTTGCGTCCGAGCTCGCCGTGTCGTGGGGCGTCGACGACGAGGCCGCGACGGCCCGTATCGACGAGGTCCTCGGCCTCGAGACCCCCGCCTGACGCTGCGTCCCTGGCGACTTGCTCGTCAGGCGATCTTGACGAGGCGTCCTGGAAACACGGCGATGTCGGGTCGGCCGAACCAGGGCTCGTCGAGGTGCACGACGTATGCGGTCATGGCGAACCAGCGTGACCTTCTGGTGCCGACGACGGCGCCCGTGACGGACCCGAGCGAGCGGAGCACGACGAACACACGGTCACCGACGTCGAAGCGTTGCGCCACGCCCGCTGCTACTCGCTCCAGGCCTTGAGCTTCTCGATGATCTCGGTCTGGCTCGGGCCGAACGGCGTGACGTTGAGGACGGTGACACCGGCCTCCTTGAACGCCGCGATGCGCTCTTTGATGTAGCCCTCGGGCCCGCACAGGTTGGTGAGCTCGAGCAGCTCTGCCGGCACGGCTTTTGCCGCCTCCTCCTTCTTGCCGTCGAGGTAGAGATCCTGGATCTCCTCCGCTGCCTCCTCGTAGCCGTAGCGGCGCACGAGGGCGTTGTAGAAGTTCTTCCCGCGTGCGCCCATGCCGCCGACGTAGAGCGCGATGAGCGGCCGTGCGAAGTCGCGGATCGGGGCGACGTCGGCCTCGTCGCCGATGGCGACAAGGCCGCCAGCGCAGATGTCGAGCGTGCCGAGGCTCGGGTCGCGCTTGGCCGACCCCGCCTCGAGCGCCGGCCCGAACACCTCCTTCGCCTTCTCCGGTACGAAGAACAGCGGGAGCCAGCCGTCGGCAACCTCGGCCGTCAGCTCGACGTTCTTCTCGCCCAGCGACGCGATATAGACCGGGATGTCGGCGCGCACGGGGTGGTTGATGAGCTTGAGCGGCTTTCCGAGCCCGGTGCCCTCGCCTGAGGGGAGCGGCACGTGGTAGATCGGCCCGTCGTGCACGAGCTTGTCGTCGCGCCTCCACACGGTGCGACAGATGTCGATGATCTCGCGCGTACGAGCGATTGGCTTGTCGTAGCGAACGCCGTGGAAGCCTTCGATGACCTGGGGGCCCGAAGCGCCGAGGCCGAGTACGCAGCGCCCTCCCGAGAGCGCATCGACGCCAGCGGCCGTCATCGCGATGAGCGTGGGCGTGCGCGTGTAGAGCGGCAGGATGCCAGCGCCGATCTGCACCCGCTCCGTCTTCGCAGCCAGGTAGCCCATGTAGCTCACGGCGTCGAAGCTGTAGGCCTCGGCGATCCACGCGATGTCGAGGCCGGCCCGCTCGAGCTCGGCAACCTGACGCGCCGATTCCTCATAGCCCCCCGCGTAGTTGATCTGCATCGACAGCTGCATCGCTCGCCTCCGTGATCGGTGTCGTGACCGGCGCTCAGCCGCCGGTGAGCAGGGCGCGGCGGGCTTTGGACCGCTCGAGAAGCATGGCCGGGATGCTGACGCCGTTCACCACGGCTCCGGCCGCCAAGGCCTCCCCCGCACCGTCGTCAGCAGCGGCGACAGCACCCGCTGCGGTGTCGTCGTCTGCGAGCCCGAGCGCTCGCCGTTCCTCGAGCCGCTTCCACTCCCCTGGTGTGGCGAGCACGTTGCGGTTCATCGAGCCGCGCAGCACGCCGTTGTCCCAGCGGATCCAGTAGCGGATCCAGGTGAAGCCCTGGACGAAGCTCACCTTGCCCGGCGTGCCGGCCGGGATACCAGGCAGGTCCTTGGCGGCGACGACCCGGTCCTTCAAGCTCAGCTGAGCGGGACCGGCAACGCTCGTCTTCGCCATCGGAGCGACACCGTAGTGTGAGCCCGTGGCGCCCCCCAACCGACCCGTACTGGTCTACGACGGCGACTGCGCCTTCTGCACCAGGTGTGCAGCGTGGGTCGTTCGGCGCCTGCCCCCGGGCGCAGCAGTCGAGCCGTGGCAGGCGCTCGAGCTCGACGACCTCGGCCTGACTGAAGCCGAAGTCGCCGACGCCGCGTGGTGGGTCGCGGGTGACGGCACACGCAGCAGCGGCCACGCAGCCATCGGCCAAGCCCTCGTCGCCATCGGCGGGGTCTGGGGGCTCGTCGGGCGCGCGCTGTTGGTGCCCCCGGGCTCGTGGCTGGCTCGGCCCGTGTACGCGTTCGTGGCGCGCAATCGCTCGAAGATGCCGGGCGGCACCCCGGCGTGCGAGCAGCCGACTCGCCGCTGACGTCGCTGACGCCGTCTGGCTGTCCGATACGCTGCGCCGCCGCCGCGGACCGAGGGGGATCGACATGTCGGGCTGGAGCTTCGCTGACGTCTGGGAGGTCGTGGCCGAGTGCGTGCCCGACTCGCCAGCCCAGGTGCAAGGTGATCGGCGCGTGCTCTGGCGCGACTTCGACCGGCGCGCCGATGGCGTCGCCAAGGCCTTCCTCGACGGCGGTGCCAAGCACGGCGAGAAAGCCGCGCACTACCTCTACAACTGCCCGGAGTACATGGAGGCGATGTTCGCGATGTTCAAGGTGGGCCTCGCCCCCGTGAACACCAACTACCGCTACGCCGACGACGAGCTCGTCTATCTCTGGGACAACGCCGACGCCGTGGCCGTGGTCTTCCACGGCGCGTTCGTCGAGACCATCGAACGCATCCGTGACCACGTCGGCCGCGTGCGCACCTGGCTGTGGGTCGACGACGGCACCGGCCCGTGCCCGGAGTGGGCCGTTGCCTATGAAGACGCCGCTGCCTCGGCGACGGGCCGCACTCTCGCGCCATGGGGGCGCGACGGTGACGATCTCAACCTCCTCTACACGGGCGGCACCACCGGGATGCCCAAGGGGGTGATGTGGCGCCAGGACGACCTGTTCTGCGTGCTCAACCCGACGAGCGGCGTCGACTACGGGGCCGAGCCCGACCTCGACAAGGTGCGTGAGCTGTGCACGACGGCGGGGCTGCGCGTCATGCCAGCAGCGCCGCTCATGCACGGCACCGGGATGTTCACCGCGATGGGCAACCTGACGGCTGGCGGCTGCACCGTCACCCTCGAGTCGCGCTCGCTCGACACGACCGAGCTCCTCGCGACCGTCGAACGGGAAGCGGTCAACGGCATTGCGTGGGTCGGCGACGCGTTCGCGAAACCGGTGTTGCGCGCCCTCGACGACAACCCGGGGAAGTGGGACATCTCGAGCCTGTTGCTGATCGTCTCCTCTGGCGTGATGTTCTCCGAGGAGTCCAAGCAGGGTTTGTTGCGCCACCACCCCGGCATGATCATCGCCGACGCGTTCTCCTCCTCCGAGGCGTTGGGCCTCGGCACCTCGTACTCATCGGCCGGAGGCACCGCGAGCACCGCGACGTTCGTGCTCGGTGAGAACACGCGCGTCATCACCGACGACGGGCGCGAGGTCGAGGCCGGCTCTGGCGAGATCGGTCGGGTCGCCGTCAAGGGCCGCAACCCGCTCGGCTACTACAAGGACGAGGCGAAGTCCGCGGCGACGTTTCTCTCCTTCGACGGCATCCGCTACTCGGTGCCGGGCGACTACGCCACGATCGAAGCCGACGGGTCGCTCACGCTCCTCGGGCGAGGTTCGGTCTGCATCAACACCGGCGGCGAGAAGGTCTTTCCCGAGGAGGTCGAGGAGGTCCTCAAGCTGCACCCCGCAGTGCTCGATGCCGTCGTCGTGGGTGTCCCGGACGAGAAGTTCGGCGAGGCCATCACCGCCGTGGTCGAGGCCCGCCCCGGCGCGAACATCGATGAAGGTGACGTGAGAGCCCACGTGCGTTCGCGTCTCGCCGCATACAAGGCACCCAGGCGCGTCCTCGCCGTCGACACGATCGGGCGGGCCCCGAACGGCAAGGTCGACTACAAGGGCGTCAAGGCCGCGGTCATGGAACGCCTCGCGAACGGTGGCTGACAGCACGATCTGAGACAGCGTCGCTGCCCCGATTGGCAGAGTTCCGCGCCGCAGACGTCGCCGATGGTGGAGAATGCGCACATGGCCAGCAGTGCACCTACGAACCGAGGGGCCCCGGCGGCCCTGATCCTCGCGATGGTGGTGCTCGTCGCCGGCATCGTTGCCGCGCTCACCTACGACGACGGGAAGAAGTCGGCGACGGTGTTGCCGACGCCGACCACGGCGCCCAGCGTCGTCACCACGACCACAGCCCGGTCGAGCACCACGTCGTCATCGACGTCGACAACATCGGTGGGCACCTCGACGACCGTGAAGACACCGGGGGGATCGACGACGACGCTCGTCGCTCCTCCGACGACGGCCGAGCCCGCGGTGCCGTCACCAGAGCAGGCCGCGACGGGTCTCTTCGCGGCGTATCGCAGCGGGGATCGCGGCCAGGCGGAGCGCTTCGCCACCGACGACGTGATCTCCGTGCTCTTCGAGGCGCCCTACAGCCCGCCCGACGGCTCGTTCCAGGGCTGTCAGGCCGACGGCGAGCTCTTCCAGTGCCGCTACGCACAGGGCCAATCCACCTACGACATGACGGCGCAGCGCAACCCGTCGACGGGCAGCTTCCTCATCGTCGTCATCTCGGTGACGCGCCCCTCAACGCCCACCACCCAGATCACGGGCACTTCGTCACTGTCGTGACATGAGCCAGCAGACCCAGGCCCCAACCTTGGGCCTCGGGGCGGCCGAGGTCGACGAGCGCGTGCGGACCGGGCTGGTCAATCGCGTCTCCGGACGCTCGAGTCGCAGCGTCGCGGAGATCGTCCGGGCCAACGTCGTCACGCGCTTCAACGCCATCCTCGGCACGTTGCTGCTCGTCATCCTCGTCGTCGGGCCCCTGAACGACGCCCTCTTCGGGATCGTGCTCGTCTCGAACACGGTCATCGGTGTCGTGCAGGAGCTGCGATCGAAGCTGGCGCTTGACCGGTTGGCGCTCGTGCACTCACCGACAGCCACCGTGTGGCGATCGGGGGTCGCTCGTGCGCTGCCCGTCGGTGACGTCGTGCTCGATGACGTCATCGACGTCGGAGCAGGCGACCAGATCGTCGTCGACGGCGAGTTGCTCGTCGCCAACCGGCTCGAGATCGACGAGTCGCTGCTCACGGGCGAGTCCGATGCCGTCGTGAAGGCTCGGGGCCACCAGGTGCTCTCCGGGTCGTTCGTGCTCGCGGGCGAGGGACGCTTCCGCGCGACCAAGGTCGGCGATCAGTCCTACGCCAGCAGGCTGGCGGCGGAGGCGAAGCAGTTCTCGCTCGTGCACTCCGAGCTGCGCTCGGGGATCGACTCGATCCTGCGCGCCATCACGTGGCTCATCGGCCCAACAGCGCTGATCCTGATCGTGAGCCAACTCGCGAGCCACAGCGACGTTCGCGAGGCGTTGCGGGGCTCGGTCGCCGGCATCGGGGCGATGATCCCAGAGGGGCTCGTGTTGCTGACGAGCGTGGCCTTCGCTGCCGGCGCGATGCGTGTCGGGCGCAAGGGCGTGCTCGTTCAGGAGCTCGCAGCCATCGAGGGGCTGGCGCGCGTCGATGTCATCTGCGTCGACAAGACGGGCACGATCACCGAACCCGAGCTCGTCGTCGCCTACGTGACGCCCCTCGACGACACCGTCGCCGTACACGACGTGCTCGCGGCTCTGGCCCGGGTCGAGAGATCCCCCAACGCCAGCTTGCGCGCCATCGCCACAGCGAACTCGTCGCCACCGGGGTGGACACCAACGCAGGTCGCGCCCTTCTCCTCAGAGCGGCGGTGGTCGGGCGCCGTGTTCGGGCAGCGCCGGGGATGGGTGCTCGGAGCACCCGACGCGTTGCTCGTCGCCGGCGATGAGGTTCGTGCCGATGCGGAGGCGATGGCGGCCACCGGTTTGCGCACACTGCTGCTGGCCGGGGCTCGCGCCCCGCTGCCCGACGACGGCGCACCGCTCGACATCGCCCCCGTTGCGATCGTGTGCCTCGAGGAGCGCATCAGGCCCGAGGCGTCTTCGACCGTCGCGTACTTCCAGTCACAGGGTGTCACGCTGAAGGTGATCTCCGGCGACCACCCTCGGACTGTCGCCGCCGTCGCAGCACGCGCCGGGATCGACGTCGGTGACGGACCGATCGACGGCAACGACCTGCCCCGCGACATCGACGCGCTCAGCGATGTCGTCGAGCGCACAACGGTCTTCGGGCGCGTCGGGCCCCATCAGAAGAAGGCAATGGTCGAAGCGCTGCAGCGACGCGGCCACGTCGTCGCGATGACCGGCGACGGCGTCAACGACGTGCTCGCCCTCAAGCAGGCCGACCTCGGCGTGGCGATGGGATCTGGCTCGGCAGCTGCGCGCTCGGTGGCGCGTCTCGTGTTGGTCGATGGCTCCTTCGCCGCCCTCCCCCCCGTCGTGGCCGAAGGCCGCAGGGTGCTGGCCAACGTGGAACGCGTCGCGAACCTGTTCGTCACGAAGACCGTGTACGCGATGGCGCTGTCGATCTCCATTGCGCTCGCCGGGCTCGAGTTCCCGTTCCTCCCCCGCCAGCTGACCGTCATATCGACGCTGACCATCGGCGTGCCAGCGTTCTTCCTCGCTCTCGCGCCCGGCTCGGCGCGCGCGCGCCCCGGCTTCGCGGCACGCGTCCTTCGGTTCGCGATCCCCGCTGGCTCGATCGCAGCCGCCGCCACCTTCACCGGTTACGCGCTGGCCCGCACCGAGCACTCGTCTCACCTCGCCGACGCGCGGACGGCTGCGACCATCACGCTGTTCGGCGTCAGCTTCTGGGTCCTCGCGATCCTCGCCCGGCCGTTGAACACCCTGCGCAAGCTCCTGCTCACCGCCATGGTCGCCGGCTTCGCGCTGGCACTCGCCGTGCCGTTCCTTCGCCGCTTCTACGCGCTCGACCTGCCGACGCCGTTGGTGTTCTTCGGGTGCCTCGGGGTGATCGCGATCGCCGACGTCCTGCTCGAGGTCGGCTGGCGCGGCGTCGAGTCGCTACGGGCGCGACGCGAGCGCCAAGCCGCCGAGATCGATCAGGTGAGTTGAGAGCGCAGCATCCCGAGTCGCGAGCTCGGAAGTGCGCAGCACGTTCGAAACGAACCACTAGTGCCCCGTCAGGTGACGTTGGGCGGTTGAGGGCGAGTCGGCGACGTCGCTGGCAAGGACGCAGGAGGCAGCTCTAGTAGTCCTACAGCAACGACGAGGACGCAGCCAGCGGCGTCGCTGGCCGGCCTCAAACCGGGCGAACGTTTGCCTGAGGGGGAACTAGGTTGCGCGGCATGGCTGAACTCGGATTCGAAGGCAAGGTCGCGATCATCACCGGCGCCGGCGGCGGTCTGGGCCGCTCGCACGCCCTCGAGCTGTCGAAGCGTGGAGCCCTCGTCGTGGTGAACGACCTCGGCGGCTCGAAGGATGGCGAGGGCGGCTCGCACACGGCGGCGCAACAAGTCGTCGACGAGGTCAAGGCCGCGGGGGGCGAGGCTGTCCCGAACTACGACTCGGTGGCCACGCCCGAGGGTGGAAAGGCGATCGTGCAGACGGCGGTCGATGCCTTCGGACGCATCGACATCATCATCAACAACGCCGGCATCCTGCGCGACACGTCGTTCAAGAACATGACGCCCGATCAGCTCAACCCGGTGCTCGACGTGCACCTGCGCGGCGCGTTCTACGTGACGCAGCCGGCGTGGCAGATCATGCGCGACCAGGGTTACGGCCGCATCGTCAACACCTCATCGGGCGCCGGCATCTTCGGGAACTTCGGCCAGACCAACTACGGCGCAGCGAAGATGGGCCTCGTCGGGTTCACGCGGGTCCTCGCGGTCGAAGGCGCGAAGAACAACATCAAGGCGAACGCCATCGCCCCAGTGGCCAAGACTCGCATGACGGAGGAGCTTCTCGGCCCGGTGGCCGACGCGCTCGGCCCCGAGTTCGTCACGCCTGTCGTTGCCTATCTTGCGCACGAGTCGTGCTCGGTGTCGGGCGAGGTCTACTCCGTCGGTGGGGGGCGCGTCGCCCGGGTCTTCATCGGCGTGACCCCCGGCTACGTCAACAAGTCGCTCACCGTCGAGGACGTCGCCGCCAACCTCGAGGCGATCCGCGCCGAGGAAGGCTATGAGGTTCCCAACAACCTGAACGAGGAGATGGGCCTCGCCCTCAAGGCGCTCAGCTGAGGCTGCTCACTCAGCGGCGGTGCTTGAGTGCCCAGGCGATCATCGGGAACTGCAGGGGAAGGCGCGCCCAGAGCCCGAGGCCGAACAGCGTGCTCGGCGCGTTGTCGATGGCCATCTGGACGTTGGCCGGATAGACGGCAACGAAGGTGGCTGCTGCGACGTACGCGCCGAGGCGACGCGTACGGGGCATCGCGAGCAACGCAGCCGAGGACAGCTCCCACAGGCCAGACGCGTACGTCCAGGCGCGAGGGTTGCCCGGCATCCACCTGGGGATGATCTTGTCGAACGGCTTGGGTACCACCAAGTGCAGAACGCCCATGAAGAGCAGGATGCCCGCGAGCGCGAGGCGCGAGCGCTTCTGCTTGTCGCTCTCGAGGATCGGGGTGACCCCGGCGGCGTCGAGTGGGGCGGGGTCAGGGAGCGGGTCGGCGAGCGCCATCAGCCGCAGGCTAGGGGCTGCACGGTGAAGTCCGGGGGGCGCTCGGCGCCGTCGCCGGCGTAGGTCTGCACGAAGAGCACGCGCTTGGCGCCTCGCCACGCATCGAGCGCGGCAGCCAGGGCCTTCGCCGTGTAGGTGGCCTCGACGGCCAGCCCCAGCGCAGCGGCGGCTTCTGTAGCGGCGGCGCCGGCGGCCGTCGCCTCGCCGTAGCCCCCGCCCAACCACCGCTTGTCGATCGTGAGCTGACCGCGACGCGGGACCCAACCGCCGACGGCCAGGATGCCGAGGGTCCCGGCCGCGTGGGTCGCGAGCACCGCTCGATTCGTGACGAGGGCGTCGGCGACGCGCACGGCTCGCACGACCACGCTTTCCCACCCCGCGAGCGCGAACCCGATCGAAAGGCCGATCGCGGAGCCGCCGCTCCCCAGAGCGACCACCACCTCGTCGGGCTCGGCCCACGACTTCGCTGCGAACGCCTCGACGACCTCGACGGCTGCCGAGACGTAGCCCAGTGCGCCTATCGCGCTCGTCGCGCCAGGAAGGATCGCGTAGCCCCCTGCGCGCTCGATCGCCACCCGCCTCGCTGCCAACACGAACGGCATGAGGTGGCTGTGCGAGACGCGCGTCTCGGTCACGTTGTCGAGGGCGCGCAACCGCTCGTCGATGTCGCGCACGTGGTCGGTATCGGGCTGCGGGAAGCGCACCGCTTCGACTTCCAGCCCGAGCCGACCAGCATGCACCGCCGTCGCGTACACGTGATGCGAGCCTGTTGCGCCGGCCGTGAGAACGGGTCCGCCGCGCCGCTGCGCGATCGCAAGTGCGAACTCGAGCTTGCGCACCTTGTTGCCGCCGTAGTGCGAGTCGGTGAGGTCATCGCGCAAGACGTAGAGGCCGTCGTCGAGCTCATCGACCGGTGTTGGCAAACCGTCGGCCAGCTCGACGAAGGGCACCATGTCGGCCAGCCGCGGGAGCCGTGTGAACAGGCCGCGACGCGCCGAGCTCACGTTCCGGGCCAGCGGCCGGGGTTCATCCGACGGTCGGGGTCGAGCGCGTCGCGGACGCGGGTGATGAGCTCGGCGAAACCCGGATCGGCCCGGGCGACGATGCGCTCGGCGGCAGGCGCCGAAGCCTTGTAGGGCACGTAGCCGTGGTCGAGCACGCAGTCGGCAAGTGCGCCCATGCAGCCACGTGTCCGCGCGAGGTCGACTTGGTCGCCCCGGTCGAAGCACGCGACAAAGCGCAACACGTAGTAATGGCCGCCGTCCATCGGGCGAGCGACGAGGAACGGCGGGAAGCCGTGGTCCTCGAGCAAGGCCATCCCGGCCTCCGCTCCAGCCACCCACGAGGCCCCTGGCCCGTACGAGCCGACCCACGCGAGGCCGCCGCCAGGGAAGTCGAGAAGGAAGTCGAGCGTTGTCGGCAACTCGGCCAGCTTGGCCATGTCCGGCAGCAGCTTGACGAGGTGCTCGACGTCGAAGACGGAGTCGATGCCGGCATCGTCGAGCAGCTTGCGACCGAGCGCGAGCCGCGCGTCGAGCTCGGCCGGTGTCGAACCGGTGATGTCGATGAAGACGAACGCCAGGGGGTCATCCGGTGCGCGCGTGATGCTCTCGGTCGCCCCGAAGAGCAGCTTCGCTGCCGGCCAGGTCATGAGCCCGACGTCGTCGAACGACCCGGAGCGAGCGAGCGTGCGCATGGCGCAGTACGCGTCGCTGAGAGACCAGGCGAACGCGAACCAACGCCGGCGACACGGCGGGCGCGGAACGAGCTGCAGGCCGGCGCGCAACACGATGCCCGATGTGCCTTGGGTCGAGAGGAAGATCCCCGTGAGGTCGGGCAGCGGGGCGCGGGCGAACCACGAGTCGACGACCGCGCCCGAGCCGGTGCGCACGATGGAACCGTCGGCGAGCACTGCCTCGACGCCGGTGACCCAGCGCCCCATTGCCCCGTAGCGCATCGAGAGGTTGTTGAGCCCGTCGAGCAGGGCGTTGGCCATCACCGACGTGAACGGTGGGGCGAACGGATAGGTGTAGACGAGCTCGGGGCACTCGACATCGAGGTACGCCTTGAGCTGCTCGAAGGTCACGCCAGGCTCGACGACAACGACCATTGCATCGCGGTCGAGCGCGATGGCGTCGAGGCGCTTCAGGTCGACGACGATGCCGCCCTGGGGGATCGCGATGCCCGCGACGTTGTAGCCCGCGACGACAGGGGTGACGGCCAAGCCGCGCTCGGCCGCGAGCAGGAGCACGGCGACGACCTCGCCGCGCGACCCTGGTTGCACGACAGCATCGGCGCGCCCTCGCGGGTGCTCGGTGATGTCGGCGAGATGGTCGTCGACAGGGAGCACGTTGGCTTCGCCCACCAGGCGCGCGAGCGCGTCGCGCAGAGCGACGGGCATGCTCAGCCGCCGCGAAGGCGGATGGAGCCGAGCTCGCGCACCAGCGAGCCGGTGGCCAGGCGCAGCAGCGGCTCGACCTCACCCTCGACGACGAACGACACATCGTCAGCCACGCCGTTCTCGACCGCGACCTCGCCGCGGCCGATCCGCACCGTGGCCGAGGTGCGCCCAGCGCGTATGCCGACGGCGATGGGTGCAGGCAACCCGACCATCACCAGGCGGATCAGCGCGTTCGCCAGATAGGTCGGCAGCGCCGATGCGAGCAGGTGCACGAGCAGGTTGGCGTCGCCCGGGTCGGGTGCAGCGACCTGTGGCACAGGCGGGGCGAAACGGTCGACGATGCGCATGGTGGCTGCTGTCGCGAGCATCGGCACGGCAACGGGCAGGGCGACGGCCACCGTCGCCAGCTCGCGGGCGAGCGCGATGGGCGCGAGCGGACGCTTGCGCGTGAGCCGCGCGAGCACGCCGTCGACCGTGTTGCCGACGAGGTTTGCCACCTCGATCTGCGCAACAGTGGCGCGCACCACGGCCACGGCATCGGCAGGCAGCACGGCAAGCAGGTCATCGCTCGGCAGCGGCGCGCCAGCTTCGGCGCACGCTCGTGCATAGGCGAGCAACGCTTCTTCGGCGTCGGCCGCCGGCACGTCGCCAAGGAACTCCTGCCACGAGCCGTGGATCCACGCGCAGTAGCGACAGCCGTTCACGTCGGTGACCGCGAGGATGACCCGCTCGCGCGTTCGCGGCGAGACGGGGCCGCCCGGCACGTAGGAGCGCACGAGACCAGGGACCGTGCGCGCGACCTCGAAGAGCCAGGGCGCGATCACGGCGGGCGTCGCTGTGCGCCGGGGGAAGGGATCGCGCTGGTCCATCGCCGGAGGGTAGTGCCCCGTCAGGTGACGTTGGGCGGTTGAGGGCGAGTCGGCGACGTCGCCGGCAAGGACGCAGGAGGCAGCTCTAGTGGGCCTACAGCAACGACGAGGACGCAGCCAGCGGCGTCGCTGGCCGGCCTCGAACCGGGCGAACGTTGCCTGACGGGGCACTAGTGCTCGGTGACCGACACCCCGTCAGAGAGAGCGCCCTGCGAGCGGGCTCGGCGCCTGGTGAGTACGTTCCCGAGCATGTCGCTTCTCGAGCTGTCCGGACGGTTGCTTCGGGGCGAGACCTCAACCGTCGAGCACCACCCGTTCTCGACGAGCAACCAGATCGAGGAGGTCGCTGACGGAGTCGCCTTCGTCGACTCCTTCGCCAACGTCACGGCCATCACAACCGACGACGGGCTCGTCCTCGTCGACACCGGCAGCCTCTTCGCCGCTGCGGCCGTCCACGAGGCTGTGCGTTCGTGGAGCGCTGCGCCGGCCACGACCGCGGTCTACACGCATGGCCACGTCGACCACGTCTTCGGAACTGCCGCGTTCGAGGCCGAGTCGCCGCTCACGGTCTACGGGCACAGCGCGGTCGACAACCGCTTCGACCGCTACATCAAGACGGCGGGCTACAACGGGGTGGTCAACCAACGCCAGTTCCAGATGCCGGGGTTGCGGTGGCCGACCGACTACCGCCGGTGCGACGAGACCTACGAGGACCGTCGCGACATCGCGGTGGGGGCGACGACGCTCGAGCTGCACCACGCGCGGGGCGAGACCGACGACCACACCTGGGTCTGGTTGCCCGAGCGCAAGGTGCTCTGCACGGGCGACCTCATCATCTGGTGCTGCCCGAACGCTGGCAACCCGCAGAAGGTGCAACGCTACCCCGAGGATTGGGCCGCGGCGCTCCGGGAGATGGCCGCACTGCGACCCGAGCTCCTTCTGCCCGGCCACGGCCTCCCCGTCGCCGGCGCCGTCGACGTGCAGGCGGTGCTGCTCGACACAGCAACCGTCCTCGAATCGCTCGCCGCGCAGACGCTCGCGCTGATGAACGAAGGAGCCCGGCTGTCGGACATCCTGCACACGGTGCGCGTGCCTGACGGGCTGCTCGACAAGCCGTACTTGCGCCCGATCTACGACGACCCCGAGTTCATCGTTCGCAACGTGTGGCGGCTCTACGGCGGCTGGTACGACGGGAACCCCGCGAACTTGAAGCCTGCGGCCGAAGGCGCGCTCGCAGCGGAGGTTGCAGCGCTTGCCGGCGGCGCGGAGGCGCTCGCAGCTCGAGCGCGCGCGCTCGTATCTGCCGGAGACGACTCTTCGCTGCGCCTCGCCGGGCACCTTGCCGAGTTCGCAGCGCTCGCCGCTCCGAGTTCGCCCGCAGCGCACGCAGCTCGCGCCGAGGTGTTCGCGGCGCGAGCTGGCGCCGAGCCCAGCTTGATGGCCAAGGGCGTGTTTCGCTGGGCCGAGGCCGAGAGCCGGGAACGGGCCGCGAAGCTGCCGACCGACGGGTGACGTCGCGCGCGGTGAGCTGACCTGCTCAGCCGCCGACGGGACAGCCGGTGTGGAGCACCATCTTCCAAGCCTCGCCGTCGAAGACGAACACGTTCGTGGCAGCGACCGTCCCGCTCGTGCCGGACGGGTCGATGAGGTTCTCGTCGACCGTGACCCACGCTGTGTCGCGCTCGACGGCAACTCGCTCGTCGGTGAGCACGAACTGCAACTGCTGGGGTCCGCCGAAGAGCGCGACCCACGATCCCGAGACCGCGGCCCAACCATGCAGGGTGCCCCAACCGGGGTGGGTGCACGCGACGCGCTGGGAGTGCTCCCAGGCGTCGGACATGGCGTCGATGTCGCGCGCTTCGAACGCGTCGTAGTACCGCCGATTGGCGCTCAGCACCGCCTGCTCGTCATCGGTGTGGGCTTCGGGTTCGATGGCGCCGGACCGTAGCCTGCCCGCCGATGGCCACGGTCGGCACCAGCGATGGTCTCACGCTCGCGGTGCACGACCTCGGGGGACCGCCCACGGCCCCCGGGTTGCTGCTCGCGCACGCCACCGGCTTCCACGGGCGCATGTACCAGCCGATGGTCGACGCGGGGCTCGTCGAGCGCTTTCGCTGCTTCGCCCCCGACCTGCGCGGCCACGGCGACTCCGCGGCGACGCCAGCCCAGGTGAGCGATTGGAACCGCTTCGGCACCGACGTGCTCGCAGTGGTCGACCAGCTCGAGCGCCAGAACGCTCGCCTCTACGGTTTCGGTCACTCGATGGGCGGCGCAGCGCTGCTCATGGCCGAGCTGCTCCGGCCAGGCACGTTCGCCGCCTTGTGGCTCTTCGAGCCGATCGTGGCGCCTCCGAGCTCGGTCTCCTCCGAGGGCCCCAACCCGATGGCCGAGGCCGCGGCGCGTCGACGCGAGGTCTTCGAGTCCGTGGCTGCCGCCATCGCCAACTACGCATCGAAGCCGCCGCTCGACGTGTTCACGCCCGAGGCCATGGCCGCGTACGTCGAGCACGGCTTTGCGTCTCAGCCTGATGGCACCGTTCGGCTGAAGTGCCGGGGCGCCGTCGAGGCCGCGACGTACCGCGGCGCCGGCACGCAGCGGACGTTCGACCGCCTGGGCGAGATCGCATGCCCCGTCGTCGTCGGCGTCGGGGCTCCGGTCTCCGCCGGCCCGTCGGCCTTCGCCGCCGCCGCTGCCGCTGCCATGCCCCACGGCAGCGTCGAACGCTTCGAGCACCTGACCCACTTCGCCCCCCAGCAGGCGCCCGCCGAGCTCGCCGGAGCCGTCCTCAACGCGTTCTCGAGGCAATAGGTGGCGCGTAGCGCCCCTTATTGCCTCGAGAACGCAGGGTGGGTCCCGCTCGCTGTCGTACCCCCTGCCTACAGTCGAGAGCATGCCGTTGGTGCCGCCCCGCACGCTGTCCCCGTCAAAGGTGAGCTCGTTCACCGACTGCGCGCTGGCCTTTCGCCTGTCGGCCATCGATCGGCTACCAGAGCCGCCGTCCGCGGCCGCCACGAGGGGCACGCTCGTGCACGCCTGCCTCGAGCGGCTGCTCGATCTGCCGGCGAGCGAGCGCACGATCGAGCGGGCGCTGGCGTGCCTCGATGAGGCCCGCGTCGTGCTGCGCGAGCACCCCGAGTACGTCGGGCTCGGGCTCACCCTCGACGAAGAGGCGACCTTTTTCTCCGAGGCGATCCAACTCGTGCACCGGTACTTCGAGCTCGAAGACCCGACAACCGTGCACCCCATCGGGCTCGAGCTCATGCTCTCGGTCGAGGTGGGCGGCGCCACCCTCCGCGGCATCATCGATCGCCTCGAGCTCGACGAAGACGGTGGCCTCGTCGTCACCGACTACAAGACAGGGCGGGCGCCGACCGAGCGCTACGAGAACGGCAAGCTCAGCGGGGTCCACGTCTACTCGTTGCTCTGCGAGCGCAACTTCGGGCGGCGTCCGGCGAAGGTTCGCCTGCTGTACCTCGGCGGCGGCGACCCTGTCGAGATCTCGACCACGCCCTCTGAGCAGTCGACGCGCGCCGTCGAGGTCAGGGTCAAAGCGATCTGGCAGGCCGTGGAGCGGGCCTGCGAGCGCGACGACTTCCGGCCCCGGCCCGGGCCCTTGTGCAACTGGTGCGCGTTCCACGCCTACTGCCCGGCCCAGGGCGGCACGCTCCCTACCACTACCCTCGTCGAGGTTGGACCTGCAACCCCCCTCTCGACCGCTCGACCCGAACCCGTCGGGGCCGCTCGCTGAGCTCCCGCCAGGGTGGCGGGCGCGCGTCCGGCGGTTCGACGACAGCGTCGACGGCGAGCTCGATCGCCTCCGCGGCCATCCGGTTGCCGATCGTGTCTTCTACCTGGCGACCGAGCTGGGCGACATGGCGCTCATCTGGCACATGCTCGGCGCAGCCCGCGGGTTGCGGTCCGATCGCAAGGCCGATGAGGCCTTCCGTCTCATGGCCGTGCTCGGCGCCGAATCGATCCTGGTCAACGGCGTCTTGAAGTCGTTCTTCCGGCGTCGCCGCCCCGACTGGGAACAGCCACGGGCGTATCGAATCCGCCGGCCCCGATCGTCGAGCTTCCCGTCGGGCCACGCGTCATCGGCCTTCACGGCTGCCACGTTGTTGAGTCAGGACGACCCGTTGCGCCCGGTGTACTTCGGGCTCGCAGCCGTCGTCGCCACGAGCAGGATCTACGTGAAGATCCACCACGCGTCCGATGTCGTGGCCGGCGCCGCTACCGGTCTCGTGCTGGGGCAGCTCGCGAAGCAGGTGTGGCCGCGGAAGAAAACCGGATGACGCAGGGTTGGCGTCCCCATGACCCTCGCCTTCGCCGTCACCTGGGACTACCGCTGCCCGTTCGCTCGCAACGCCCATGAGCACCTGCTGACAGGTCTCGGCGCCGGCGCCGACTGGGACGTCACGTTCCTGCCATTCTCGCTCGGCCAGGCGCATGTCGAAGAAGGCGCAACGAGCGTCTGGGACGACCCCGCTCGAGACTCCGGCATCCTCGCCCTCCAAGCCGGCGTCGTCGTGCGCGACACCGACCCGGACGCCTTCCCTGCTGTACACCGCGCGCTCTTCGCCGCACGCCACGACGAGAGCCTCAAGATCAAAGAGGCCGCTGTCGTACGCGACGTCCTGGCAGCGCAGGGCGTCGAAGCCGAAGCGGTGTTCGCCGCGATCGACGACGGTTCGGCCCTCAAGACCGTGCAGGCCGAGCACGAGGCGTACGCCGCATCGCACGCCGTGTGGGGGGTGCCGACGTTCATCACCGGTGACGAGGCGGTCTTCGTGCGCTTCATGCACCGCTCCCCCGATGGCAGCGACCCGGGGGAGTCGATCCGTTCGATCGAGCGCGTGGTCGAGCTGCTCGACTGGCCCGATCTGAACGAGTACAAGCACACCTCGATCCCGCGCTGAGAGGCCGAGCGGACAGGCGAGGCCGTGGCTCGGGCCTACGGTGGCCCCATGGCTGACAGGGGAACCAGGCCGGTACGCGGCGATCGGCGCATGAGCGACGTCGAGGCGCTCATGTGGAACTTGGAGAAGGATCCGCATCTGTCGAGCGCGTTCGCCAACGTGACGGTGCTCGACTCGACGCCGGATCTCGGTCGCTTCCGGGCTCGCATGGAACGAGCCATGCAGATCGTCCCCCGGCTGCGCCAGCGGGTCGTCGCCGGACTCGGTCGCCTCGCCCCGCCTGAATGGCACAACGCCGACGTCGACCTCGACTACCACGTGCGAAGGGTCGCTCTGGCGGGCGACGGGTCAATGCGCGATCTGCTCGACCTCGCGGCCGCGTTCTCCTCAGATCCGTTCGATCGCACCCGGCCTCTCTGGGAGTTCCTCGTCGTCGAGGGCCTCGAGGGCGACCGAGCTGCGATGTTGCAGAAGATCCACCACACGGTCACCGACGGCGAGGGCGGCGTGCGCATGTCGGGCGAGTTCATCGACTTCAGTAGAGATCAGCCGGACGCGAACCCGATCATCGACGACGACCCCGCGCTCGACGGGCCGCCGACGAACATCGTCGCCGCCGCGCTCGACACCACCGTCCACAACGTCCGCCGGGGTCTGGGCGTCGGGCGGCGCGTCATCGACGAAGCCGCGACGCTCGCCCGCAACCCCGGCCGCGTCCCTGGCGTCGCGGCCGAGATCGCCGCCACCCTGCAGTCGGGCGTTCGTCAGCTGGCCGTCACCGACAGCGCCCACTCACCGCTCTGGACCGAGCGCTCGTTGCGGCATCGCATCGAGGTGCTGCGCATCTCCCTCGACGACGCGAAGCGAGCCTCGAAGGCGCTCGGCGGGAGCGTGAACGACCTCTTCGTCGCTGGCGCCGCTGGCGGGGCCGGCGCCTACCACCGCGCACAGGGGTCCGATGTGGCCGAGCTGCGCATCTCGATGCCCGTGTCGACCCGGGGCGACGCGTCGATGGGCGGCAACGCGTTCACGCCGGCACGCGTGCTCGTGTCGTGCGACCCGGATCCCGTGGCGCGATTCGGTGCGGTCCGTGATCGGCTGTCCTACACGAAGCAGGAGCCGGGGCTGCGGCTCGTGCAAGGCATGGCCGGTCTCCTCAACGTGTTGCCGACATCGCTGCTCGTTCGCGCAGCGCGCCAGCAGGTCGAGACCGTCGACTTCACGACCTCGAACGTGCGCGGTGCACCCTTCGATCTCTTCATCGCCGGCGCCAAGATCGAGGCGAACTACCCGATCGGGCCACTGGCCGGCACCGCGTTCAACATCACGACGCTCTCATCGAGCGGTTGGCTCGACATGGGGGTCAACATCGACCTTGCTGCGATCGACGACCCCGAGTTGCTGCGCCAGTGCATCGAGGACGCATTCGCCGAGCTACTCGTCGCGGCCGGGTAGCCACCTCTCCCTAGTTCGCGACCGGGTCCTTGTGCGCAAGCAACGACCGCACGTCGAGCAGGAGGTTGGCCACCTCGTCGGTGGACACCAGCTCACGGTGGAACATCTCGCCCAAACCGCGATCGATGATCGCAAGGGCTTCGGTGATCACATCGAGGTCTTCAACGGTCTCGGTCATCCGACTCTCCGGCTCGGGAGGGGCGATGCTCCTCGTGGTGAACACGTTACCCACACGTGCCCCCGCTTCGACGTCACGAGACGTGACGACAGTGTGAACTTGGTCCCAGTCGCTCGCTCCGCCAGCACTACGTTCTCGCCATGACCCCGATCGGCGTCACCTTTGCCAGCGTGATGAGCCTGGGGCCCGCATACGCGGCGGAGCTGGCCCGCGCCGCCCAGACGCTCGGGTACAGCTCGTTCTGGACGGCGGAGACCACAGGCCCCGAAGCCTTCGCGACCCTGGCGGCGGCAGGAGCAGCGGCTCCGGGCATCGGCCTCGGCACCGGGGTGCTCGCGCTGCAGCTGCGCACCCCGGTCGTCGTTGCCATGGCCGGAGCGACGCTGCAGGCGCTGCACCCCGAAGCCGACGTCCTGCTGGGGATCGGCATCTCCTCGCCCGTCGTCACCTCGCGCTGGCACGGCGTGCCGTACGGCGACAAGCCCGTGGCCCGCACGCGCGAGTACGTGACGCTGGTGAAGGAGCTGCTCACCGGCGAGACCGTGACGTTCAAGGGCGACTTCTACGAGGTGACCAAGACGCGCATCGGCGTGCGACTCGGCGACAAACGGCCGAAGGTCGTCGTCGGCGCGCTGAACCCGGCGATGTTGCGCATGGCCGGCGAGGTGGCCGACGGAGTGTTGCTCAACTACCTGCCCGCATCGCACGTCGCGTGGTCGGCCGAGCAGATCCGCGCTGGCGGTGCCGCCACGATCTACGCGTACGTCCACGTCGGCGTGTGCGAGCGCGCCGACGGGATCGACCATGCCCGTCGCGATTTGTGGAGCTATGCCGTGGTCGACGCCTACGCGCACAGCTTCACGCGAGCTGGCTACGGCGACGACGTCACCGCGATCCGCGAGCGCCAGGATGCTGGCGACAGAGAGGGCGCCATCGCCGCGGTTTCCGACTCCTTCGTCGATGCGATCGACATCATGGGCGATGCCGATCACGTCGCCGCGAGCGTCAAGGCATACGTCGAAGCGGGGGTGGACGTGCCGATCGTGATGCCGATGCCGTGGGGGCCCGACCGCAAGGGCGTCGTCGACGCCACCGTTCGCGCAGCGACGGCGGCGCTCTAGTGTCCCGACTCGTGAGTCCGCGGGGAGATTCGGCGAGCGCTCGGCGCGGACACTAATGGAGCTCGCAGGGAAGGTGTGCGTCGTCACCGGCGGGGGCGGGGGCATCGGTCGAGCGCTCGCCATGCGCTTCGCGGCAGATGGTGCTGCCGGTGTGGTCGTCGTCGACTTGGGCGCGACTGCCGACGCTGTCGCTGCCGAGATCGGCGACCGAGCTGTCGCCGTCAACGGCGACGTCAGCGTCGAGGCCACTCACCGCGCTGCGATCGAAGCGGCCGAAAACCGCTGGGGCCCGGTCGACGTCTATTGCTCCAACGCAGGCATCGGTGGAGGCGGCACCATCGACGAGCCGGACGGCGCGTGGCAGCGCATCTGGGAGGTCAACGTGCTCGCGCATGTCATGGCAGCACGCGTCGTGCTGCCATCGATGCTCGAGCGAGGCAACGGCTACCTGCTCAACACCGCTTCGGCCGCCGGGCTCCTCACCCAGATCGGCAACGCCCCCTACGCGGTGACCAAGCATGCTGCCGTCGGTCTCGCCGAGTGGCTGGCCATCACCTACGGCGACCGCGGGATCGTGGTCTCCGTGCTCTGCCCCCAGGGCGTGCGCACCGACATGCTGCTCCAAGCAGCCGACGGGGACCCAGCGATGGAGGCCCTCCTCGTTGTTGGCTCGATCGAGCCCGAACAGCTCGCCGACACCGTCGTCGAGGGCATGCGCGACGAGCGCTTCTGGATCCTGCCCCACCCGGAGGTGGCCGAGTACGCGCGCCGCAAGGCGAACGATGTCGACCGCTGGCTCACCGGTATGCGGCGCCTGCAACAGCGCATCGCCGAGATGAGCGCATGAGCGACCTCGCGTCGCTGGGGCTGCGCGTCGGTGCCCGCGTGCGCTGGCGGCGCGGCGCCGGCGGTCGGTGGAACGAGGGCAGAGTCGAACGCGTCGAAGCCGACGGAAGCGTGGGCGTACGCGACGGCAAGGGAGCTTCGCGGGCCCTCGTCATCGAGCGCATCGAAGTCGCGAGTTCAGGTCCTCGCGGCGGGAGCATGTGGGAGTCTCTCGCCGAACGGGCGGTCCGCACCGAGCAGATGGAGCTCTTTTGAGAAAGCTGTTGTTGGCGTTCGCCGCGACGTTGTCGTTGGCTCTCGGAACCGGCGTCGCGCTCGCACCATCCGCGTTCGCCGCGTGCAGCAACGAGCCGTGGAAGTCGACGCGCGCCGACGCCACGCTCAACGCGGATGGGTCGATGGACGTCGAGGAGACCGTCGGGTTCAGCTTCGGCGACGGCTGCCACGGTGGCATCCGCGACATCCCGACGTTCTACGACGGCGGCAACAACGACGAGCTCGGCGCCCCGGTCGACTACCAGATCGGCGCGCTCACGGTCACCGAGAGCGGCGAGCCCGTGCCGATCTACCGCGACTACGACGGTTTCGTGCAGTGGGGCGATCCCAACGTGACGGTCGACGGGAAGCACACCTACGCGATCCGCTACCACGTCGCCGACGCTGTCGTCGTCGCGCCTGACACCGCTGTCCTCTACTGGAAGTTCGTGGGCGAGGGCTTCCCGGCCCAGGATCCCTATGAGCTCACGATCCACACGCCGGGGTCTGACGCGCCGCAGGCCTTCGGGCACGGCATCCTCGACGGCGTCATCGACAAGCCCGAACCCGGCAAGGTCCACCTGCTCGCGCAGCACAACCCTGCGGCGACGCCCATCGAGGTGCGACTCCTGATGGCGGCGAGCGACTTCCCCGAAGCGCGCTCGACGGTGAGCGCCCCGCTGCGAAGCGACATCCTCGCGAACGAGGGCAACGAGGCCGACAAGTCGAACCGCAAGCGCCAGCAGTACCGAGACGATCTCCAGCGCGAGGAGGACCTCAAGAAGGCAGGCAACATCGCGTCGCCGATCGTCGCCCTTCTCGGGCTGCTCGCCTACGCCGGCATCTTCATCAAATGGGGCAAGGAGCCGCCGCCGCCCGACGATGTCGGCGACTACTTCCGCGAGGTCGATCAGCTCGACCCACCGGCCGTTTGCCAATGCGTGCGCTCGTTCGGCTCGGTCTCGACGGACGCCTTCTCCGCGACGCTCATCGACTTGGCGCAGCGAGGCTGGCTCACGATCACCGAGGAGGGCGAGGGCAAGAAGGCCGACTACCGCTTCACGCGGACCGCCAAGGCCGACGGGGTCCTCAATGCGTACGAGTCGATGCTGCTGTGGCGGCTCTTCCCCAACGGCGGCTCGATCACCCAGGACGAGCTTGTCGCGGGCGCAAAGAGCGACCGCCGCGGCTCGGCGACGTGGATGGCGAGCTTCAAGCAAGCCGTCAAGGACGACTTCACGAGCCGCGGCTACGTCGACCAGAGCCACAACGTCAAGTGGCTCCTCTACATCCTCACGGTCCTCGTCACGGCCGGGCTCGGCATCCTCGCCGTCGCCGCTCTCAAGTCGCCGCTCGGCTGGATTGCCATCGGTGCGGCCGTCGTGCTCCTGCCACTCGCGCTCGTGCTGCCCAAGCGCACGGTCGTCGGCGCCCACAAGCTTGCCGAAGTCAACGGGCTTGCCCATTTCTTGAAGGACTTCTCGCGCTTGGCCGACGAATCGCACGCTGGCGATCTCGTCCTCTACGAGCGCTACCTCGTCTACGCAGTCGCGCTGGGCGTCGCCTCAGAGCTCGTGGAGGGGCTGCGCGTGAAGTTCCCTGAGCTGGCGCAGAACAACAGCGGATTCGCGACCTGGTACGTCGCTTCGAGCTACGGCGCGATGGGGGGTTTCAGCGGCGATCGCCTGGCATCGATTGGCAACATCGGATCCTTCGCCCAAGAGTTCTCGTCGCAGACGGCCGCCGCGTTCTCACCGCCCTCGAGCTCCTCAGGCGGCGGCGGTGGGTTCTCCGGCGGCGGTGGGGGCGGAGGAGGCGGAGGAGGCGGAGGGGGCTGGTAGCTGCGTGGACGCTGCCACCCGGACCGTCTACGAGTCGTCGGCCCGGCGCTGGCTCGAGCAGCGCTCGGCGGCGCACATCGACCTCGCGCGCGACCTCGCGGGCCGTTCACAGGGGCCATCGGTCGATCTTGGTTGCGGCCCGGGGTTCCACGCCGGCGCGCTGTCCCCGCCCGTCATCGCGCTCGACGGCGCGAAGGCGATGCTCGACATCGTGGCTGAGCTGGCTCCGGACGCGCTGCGCGTGCAGGCCGACTTGGGTGCGTTGCCCTTTCGGCGCGGCGCTCTGCGTTCGGCGTGGGCTCATCACAGCTATGTGCACGTGCCCCGCAGCGAGCTGCCGATGGCGCTCGCCGACCTGCACAACGCTCTCCAGCTCGGCGCGCCCCTTGTGCTGCGCGTGTTCGGCGGCGACGTCGAAGGGGCAACCCCGGCTGACGATGCGTTTCCCGGTCGCTTCTTCGCGCTGTGGTCCGAGGCGGAGTTGCGCGAGGTCGTGGAGCGCGCCGGCTTCAGCATCGGCGCACTCGATGTCAGCCCGAGCGCGACGGCGGAGGTTGCGATCACGGTGCAGGCAACGCGTGCCCGGGCATTGCCCGACCATGTTCGTGCCGGTCTGCGTGTCCTGTGCGTCGGGCTCAACCCCTCGCTGCACGCTGCCGACGCGGGGATCGGTTACGTCACCGGCTCGAACCGCTTCTGGCGAGCGGCCGTCGCAGCGGGGCTCGTGACGCGCGCCCGTGACCCGCGGCACGCAGTGGCCGAGGGCGTCGGGTTCACCGACGTCGTGAGCCGCCCGAGCGCTCGAGCCGACGAGCTGTCGACTGCGGAGTACCGCGATGGCTTCGTTCGACTCGAGCGGCTGTGCGCTTGGCTTCAGCCGGGGGTGGTCGTCTTCGTCGGGCTCGCCGGATGGCGCGCAGCCGTCGACCGGCGAGCCGCGCCGGGACCACAAGCTCGGCGCGTCGGGGGCCGCCGCGCGTACCTGCTCCCCTCGACCTCTGGGCTCAACGCCCGCACCTCGCTCGACCAGCTGGTCGAGCACCTGCGGGCGGCCGTCACCGACAGCACCGCTTAGGAGATCACTAGGGTCGAGCAGATGGGCTTGCGCCTCGACCCGATCGACGAGCACCTCCACGACCTCGGGCCCGAGGAGAACTTCAACGAGTCGATGTACTTCAACGTCGTCGACCCCGCGTCGCGGCTCGGCGCCTTCTTTCGGCTCGCGAACCGCGCGAACGAAGGCACAGGCGAGATGACGACGTGCATCTACCTCCCGGGGGGCCGAGTCGCGTTCTCGTTCCGACGTCCCAAGGTCACCAGCAACGACGCTTTCGACGCCGCTGGTATGCGCTTCGATGTCGTGACGCCCTTCGAGGAGCTGCACGTGCACTTCGAAGGGAAGGTCTGCATCCTCGACGACCCGCTGCAGCTCGCGGACCCCAAGGCCGCGCTCACCGCGAACCCGTGGGCCGACGCCGCGGTCGAGCTCACCTATCGGGATGTCGCCCCACCGTTCGGCGGCGAACCCGACGAACCCCATGAGCGTCCCGGTGAGGAGTTCGCCAAGGGCCACTATGAGCAGCTCGTCAGTGCCAAGGGCACCATCAGCGTCGGCGACGAGTCCTTCGAGGTGGACGGTTACGGCCTACGCGACCACTCGTGGGGGCCGCGCTACTGGCAGGCGCCGTGGTACTACCGCTGGCTCACCGGCAACGTCGGCGCCGACTTCGGTTTCATGGCCAGCCGGATCGCGCGCAAGGACGGCCCGGGCAGCCGCGGCGGGTTCGTGTGGGAAGGCGGCAAGCTCCACTTGTGCGATCGTGCCGCGGTCGAGACCACGTGGACAGAGGGAGAGCCGTACCACGCCGCTGTGCGATTCACGCTCGGCGAGCGCCACGGCGAGCGTCTGTGGGTGCTCGAGGGCAGGGTGCTGTCGATGGTGCCGTTGCGCAACCGCCGCACCGCCCCCGACGGCAGCGAGCTCGTCACCCGGATCGGCGAAGGCCTGACCGAGTGGACCCTCCCGGACGGCCGTGTTGGCTTCGGCCTGGCCGAGTACCTCGACCAGATCGTCGACGGCCACCCAGCCGGCCTCGCCGAGTAAGCCGGGGGTCAGAAGACGCCGGGCTCGCGGAACATCACGCTGATGCGAGCGCCGGCCGACGATCGCTTCGGCACGGCGTGCTCCCACGTGCGCTGGCACGTTCCTCCGAGCACGAGCAAGTCGCCGTGACCGGGCTCGTAGCGCAGCGAGCGGCCCCCGCCTTTCGGGCGCAACAAGAAGGCTCGTGGTGCGCCGAGCGACAGGATGGCGACGACCGTCGTGGTTCGGTGCCGACCTGCGGTGTCGCCGTGCCACGCAACCGAGTCGCGCCCGTCGCGATACAGGTTGGCTGACAACGAAGCCAATCGCAGGCCGTAGCGATCGCTCAGTGCGTCGGCCATCGCGCGAGCGGGATGAGGCGGGCGGCGCCACGAGCCAGTGGTGAGGCGGGGCTCGTCGACGACGCGGTCGTACATCCACCGCTCGCGCCCTTGCCAATGCGCTGCGCCGAGCACCGCGTCGAAAAACACGTCGGCGCCTTGGACCCACCCCGGCACGACGTCGACCCACGCGCCAGCACCGAGCGTGCGGCGGGCTGCCCTGCGAAACGAACCGTCGAACGACGGCTGCTCGCCGGCTCCGAGCAGCGACGGCTGGTACGCCACATCCACGCCGGCAGCATAGCGAACAGGTGTACGACCTACCCCTTCTTGTCTGCGCTACCTCCGCGCCCACGCGCGGCGACGAAGGGCCATCGCCGCGAGGCACGCGCCGAGCGCCAGCAGCGCGAACCGGGGGTCGTCATCAGCGCCTGTCGCGGGAAGCGAGCCCACGCCCGAGCCGCCGCCCGACTCAGGACGACCGGCTGCGGCTTCTGAGGGAGCGCGCTGCGCCGAGCCCGCTGAGCGGGGGCCGTCGAGGAAGATGGGGTTGCCGATCGTCGTGAGCGACTGCAGATCGCGCGTCTCGGCCCGCCAGAAGGTGCCGAGCGGACCTTCGTCGGCAGAGCGTGCCGCGCTGAACGTGTAGGTGAACGGGTCAGACGTGATCGGCACGGGAACCGCCAGCGTGTCGGCGTTGCGGTAGATGCTGAGGAGCTGCCCCTGCCCGTGGCGAACGGTCACGGACATCTCCGCGGAGTCGGCGTGCAGCACGTCGCCGAACATCGCTGCCGCACCGTCGGGTGCCGCAGCGCGCATCTCGAGCTCGGGGCTGAGATGCGCGCCCTTCGTCTGCACGTAGACGTGGCCGGCTTCGATCCCGGCTTGCAGCGCCGGGCGCGACAGCTCGTCGGCGTAGACGACGGTTGCGTTGGTCCCCCACCGCTGGCCGGGATCCTCCACGCCTTTGGAGTCGGAGCCGCTGACGCCGGTGATCTTGTAGCCGGCCATGAGCTGGCCGACCCAGAGATCGATGGCCGGCTGGGTGAAGGGGTTCTGGATGGTGATGCCGAGATCGGGCAGGCCGAGCTGGCCGGAGCCGGCGAGGATCGGCCCGGTCAACACCTCCATGCTGTCGACCTGTGACCAGTCGATGACTCCACCGAGGTCGAACGCGCAGCCGCGGCACACGTTGGCGAACAGGGGGCCGGGGAACGTCGTCGGGTGGTTGACCTGGAACAGGGCGCCGTCTGCCTTCGTCGCTGCCTCGACCTCGCGCATCGACACGTCCTGGAAGCCTTGGCGGTAGTCGATGACGTCGGGTGTCTCGCCGATGGCGTTCATGTGGCCGAAGTACGTGATGATCTCGCGCCCTGGCCAGATGACCATGTCCGGGTTCGCATCCTGCACCGGGCCTAGCTCTCGCCAGTGCTCGTTGGTGATGTAATCGGTGATGGGCAGGAAGTCGAGCCCGGCGGCCCTCGCCTCATCGACCATCGACTGCCAGTCGGGCGCGTGCGCGTTCGAGTGGTAGCCGTGCATGTGCATGTCGCCGCGGTACCAACCCGCTGCGGGGTTCGCGACGTGGGTGGCGTCGACAGGTCGGGCGACGAAGGGTGCCCCGACGGTCGGCGCAGTGCAGGTGGCCGTGATCGTCCAAGTGGCGCCGCCAGGCGACGGGGTCACCGCGGCGATGCCGAGCTCGGCGTACCATGTACCCGGCTCGATCGGGTCGGGTCTGTAGCCGCGCTGCGCGATGTCCTGCTGCACGAACACCGGGGTCTGTCCAGCCGCGACACGGCCCTGGCGCGAACCCGACCAGCCGCGGAAACCCTCGACCGCGCGGTAGCCGTGGTTGTCCCACATGCCGAGGTCGAACACGGTCTGGGTGATCGGGTTCGCGGGGAGCACGGGATCGTCGTCGTGCCAGTCGTAGGTCAGCTCGACGCGAGTCGTGCCGGCCGCGACCTCGAAGGGCACCTCGAGGTAGGTCTTCACGTCAGCGGCGGTGGCGTGCCCGCTCGAGGTGACGGTTGGCCCGTCTGGCGCGCACGACGGCGCGCTCGCGGTCGGGGCCGACCACGCGACGGGCACCGACACGGCCGCTGCAGCCAGCACCGTGACGAGGGCGGCGACGATCCGGCGCAGCATCGGCACTTGCACTAGCGCCGGGCGAGGGCCCGGATCGCCTCCATCGGATCACCGAACGGCACGACCATCGGGAACGGCGTGGTGATGCCGGCCGCGACGTAGGACTCCACGCGCTCCCTGCAGGCCTCTGGGCTCCCCCAGATCACGAGGTCGTCGACGACGCCATCGGGGATGGCACCGAGGGCGCCCTTGCGATCGCCTGCAGCCCAGAGATCCCACATCGGCCTCAGCGCGTCGCCGCGGCCCAACCACTCGTGGAACGCCGCGTAGACGGGCACGTTCAGATACGCCGCGATCATCGACCGTGCGATGCCGCGAGCTGTTGCTGCGTCTTCGGTCATGAGCACGAACAAGCGAGCGGCGAGCTCCTTGCCCGGCCCTGTCTCGTGCAGCGCGGCCGCCACCTTCGCGACATCGCCGGGGGCGACCCAGTTCGTGATGGCCCCATCGGCCTCGCGTCCCGCGAGGCGCAGCATGCCAGGGCGCAGCGCGGCGAGCAGGACCGGCACCGGCTGCGGTGGAGGTGTCGTGAGGCGAAAGCCCTTGACTTCGAACGTCTCGTACGCCTCGGTGACCTTCTCCCCGCCCATCGCGGCCGCGAGGAAGCGCAACGTGTCGCGCACCCGCTGGTACGGCTTGTCGAACGCGATGCCGTTCCAGCGCTCGACGATCACGTTCGACGACGACCCGATGCCGAGCACGAAACGGCCCGGCGCGGCGATCCCCATGGCCGCTGCCGACTGCGCGAGCAGCGCAGGGCCACGCGTGTAGACCGGCACGATCGCGGTGCCGAGACGCAGCGAGGGGGCCCACTGCGCTGCGAGCAGCAGGGGCGTGAACGCGTCGACCCCGTCGACCTCGGCCGACCACAGGTCTGTGAAGCCGAGATCGGGAAGCTCGCGGATCCACTCGGCCTGCGCGGCGAACCCGCTCCCCGAGAGCGGCACGGTGAGGCCCCAGCGGTCGTCAGCCATGTGTTGCGGTCACTTGATCCCCATCTCCCGCATGATGGTCTCGCGGTGCTCGGCTGGCCAGAAGCGCACGATGCAGGACTGGCTAGCGGTGGCGAGGAGGGTGCCGTCCTGCGCCCAGAGGTGCACGAGCCCATGCCCGAACCCGCGCTCGACCGCGTGGATGTGGATGTCGATCAGCACCCACTCGGTCGGCACGAGCTGCACGACACGCAGGGTGTTGTCGAGGCTGTTGCCCCCTGCCATCTCACCGAGGGACTGGCCGACGCCGAAGGGCACGTAGTCGCCGAGGATCGCCAGCGACGCTGCCGACATCTCGAGGACATCGGGCATCCGAGCCCACAGCGCGCACTTGCCCGAGCCGGGCTTCCCGTCGAGCTGGCGGAAGTCGCGGCCTTCGGCGAGGCGAACATCGAGGCGCTGCATGATCGACTCCTCGGCCGGCATGCGGTAGCTGCGCGGCGGTGAATCGTCGGGAGGGGGCACCTTCGGCATCTGCGACCACTGACCGTGCACCTCGAGCGGGCGGTGCCCGAGCGCGGCGTTGACGGTGAGGATCTCGCGGTCCACGACGTGACCAACGGCGCGGGCCTGGGTCATCTGGTGCCCGGCGACGGCAACGGTGACGTCGACGTCCATCACCTGCGGTGGGCTCGCGTAGGAGAGGTACTGCGCGGTGGCCCAGACGCACCCGCGCCCTGTTGTCGCCTCCATCGCGGCGATCGCAGCACCGAGGCCACAGCCTCCGAAGAGGAAGTTTCCGCCGGTGGAGATGCCTGGCACGACAGGCAGCACCCACCGGTGTGGGTTACGTGTCGGCTCCAACCCGAGGAAGGCCCGCGCGTCCATGAGAGCAAGAACCTACCGACTCGCGCTGCGCGCCCTCGCGGCCGACGTGCCGCCTGGGCTAGAACTCCCGCATGGGGGACACACCGTGGCTCGGCGACGCCTGCTCACTCGTCGAAGCCTTCCGATCAGGGGAACGCTCACCGCTCGAGGAGCTCGAGGCTTGCCTCGCGGCCATCGAGGCGAGCGCGCTCAACGCTTTCTCGCACCTCGACCCCGTTGGGGCACGCGAGCGCGCCGCTGCGGCCGATGTATCGCTGCCCTTCGGAGGTCTACCCATCGCGGTGAAGGAGCTCGACTACGTCGCCGGCTGGCCCTCGACAGAGGCTTCGCTCGTCTTTCGCGATCGCGTCGCCGACCACGACTCGACGATGGTCGAGCGCCTGCGCGCTGACGGCGCGAACCTCGTCGGGCTCACGACTGCGAGCGAGTTCGGTGGTCTCAACGTGTCGACCACCAAGCTCAACGGCACCACCCACAACCCCTGGCAGCACGGACGCACCACGGGCGGCTCATCGGCCGGCTCGGCCGGCGCCGTCGCCGGCGGGCTCGTCTCGATCGCCACGGGCGGCGACGGTGGCGGCTCGATCCGCATTCCAGCGGGATTCTGCGGGCTCTTCGGGATGAAGGGAACAGCCGGGCGGATCCCCCGCGGGCCGAAGATGTACGTCGGCCCGCTCACCGTGGTGCTCGGCTGCCTGGCACGCTCGGTGCGCGATGTCGCGCGTTGGTACGACGTGTGTGCCGGCTTCGACAGCCGCGACCCGTACTCGCTGCCCAAGATCGAGGGGTGGGAGCGCTCGCTCGGCTCGAACGTCGAGTCGCTGCGCGGGATGCGCGCCGTCATCGCGCCGACGCTCGGCTCGGCCGTCGTGCGCCCCGAGGTCGAGGCCCGCGTGCGCGAGGCCGCCGAGGCCCTCGCGCGCGACGCCGGTCTCGTCGTGCTCGACACCCCGGTGCAGCTCCCTGGCGTTGCTGTCGAGTGGGCGATGACCAACCTCGCCACGTTGCGCGCCGACCTCGAGGGATTGTGGCCCGAGTGCAAGGATGACCTCACAACCGAGATCGCGTTCGGCATGGAGTTCGCCGGTCACGTCGTGAACTTCGAGGCCATGGCCAAGGTCGAGCAGACTCGCATGGCGGCCAACGAGGCCATGGCCGATGTCTTCGACTCGGTCGATCTCGTGCTGTGCGCGACCAACCCCGATGTCGCCTACCCGGCCGAGCTGACGCTCAACACCAGGGTCGGCGATGTCACGGTCGGGCCGGAGAACAACGGTGCCCTGACCATCCCAGCCAACATCTCGGGCAACCCGGCGTGCTCGATCCCCGCTGGGCTCGTCGACGGGCTCCCCGTCGGCCTGCAGGTCATGGGTCGTCACCACAGCGATGCCCTGCTGCTCGATCTCGCCCTCGTGGCCGAACGCGAGCGGCCTTGGCCGCTCGTCGCGGCAAGCGCTCCCGCCTGAAACCGCTCGCTGCGCGCAGAAGATCCGAAATGATCCGATCTGCAGGACTTCGTCGTACAGGTGTGCAACAGTTCCTCTGTCGCATCGCTGGTGCGGGCGTCGGCTGAGGTTGTACCGAGACTCAGGGGGCACAGGCCATGGCTCGACCGAGACGGATCGCGCTCGTTGCGTTCGCTCTGTTCGTGCCGCTCGCGGCGGCGAGCGGCCCGGCACGCGCTGCTGAGCCCGATCTGGCCCAAACGGGCCGCTTCAGCGCGCCGTTCCAGCAGCAGGGCGGCACGTGCGTCACCGACGCCGACGGGCGCCTCCTCTGCCAGCCGGCGGGCGCGACGGTCGTCAACCTCGCAACGGGACGCATCCTGTATTGGGATGCGCTCGAGGGGACCGAGAACGTCAACCTGAGCATCGTGGCGGAGTTCGGACAGGACTCGAAGAACGACCGCAGCCGCATCCTCGACCTCTCCGGCTCGACACCTTCGTTCCGCACGCCGTCTCCCGAAGACGCCGGCGCCAACCCGAACGGCACCGCCCCCGAGCTCCTGCCGCTCGTGCCGGTCAGCGACCCGCACTACAACGACGGCGACCTCTTCTGCTCCGATCAGGTGCAGCTCGCCGACGGGTCGCTCCTCACCGTGGGCGGCACCGACTACTACTCCGAGCCCTACGTCGCCTCCTACAACGGGCGCGATTACGGCGTGGTCGAGCTCGAGGGCATCAAGAACTCGCGCATTTTCGACCCCTACACCGAAACCTGGTACCAGGCCGGCTCGATGACCCACGGGCGCTGGTACCCGTCGCTGATCACGCTGGCCGACGGCAAGGTGCTGACCCTCAGCGGCGTCACCAAGCTCCTCAAGCCGGTGTACCCGGATCATCCGGTGGACTCGGGCTCGAACGTGAAGCAGCTCGAGGTGTTCGATCCCGCGACGGGCCAGTTCAGCGAACCCAACCCCACCGCGAACCGGTCGTTGCCGCTCTACCCGCGCGTGCACCTCCTTCCCGACGGTCACGTCTACTACGACGCTGCCGGCCAGGTCTTCAACCCGTTCGGTCAGAGCTACGACGAGGCGTTCTGGAACATCGCAGCCTCCTACGACCCGGCTGCCGAGCGTTGGACCGATCTCGGCGTGCCCGGCCTCGGCCTCGGTGCGCTGCCGGGTCTGCCCGACATCCCCTTCACACGAAACGGCGACCTCGCCGGGCTGCCCCTGCTCGACGGTCTCCCGCTCGACGGGCTCCCCAACGCCGGGGGCGACCTCTCGACGGTGCCGGGCTTTCGCGGTTCGGCGTTCTCGATCGGCCTGCCGCTCGTGCCCGACGCTTCAGGTCGATACTCCTCGGCCAGCTACCTCTCTGCAGGTGGCGTGCTCGGGGTCTCCCCCGGGACCTACCTCGGATCTGCATCGAGCCAGATCAACACCGTGACCATCGACGACGGTGGCAACGAGGCGCTCAGCACGACGCGCACGGGCGACCTCAACCAACCGCGCTGGTACGGCACCGGCGTCGCCCTGCCGACGGGTGAGGTGCTCGCCTTCTCCGGCGCCAACCGCGACGAGGTCGTGCTCCCCGGCACCGGGGCTCCCGTCACGACACCCGAGCTCTTCGACCCGAAGACCAGGACGTGGCGACCGCTCGCTGCGCAGAGCCATGCCCGCACGTACCACAACACCGCCATCCTCCTGCCGGACGGGCGGGTGCTTGTGGGCGGTCACGCGCCGATCTCGACGATGTACTCCTTCGACGTGAGCCTCCCCGGTCTCAGCCCGAACGACGGTCGCGACCCGTCGTTCGAGATCTACGAGCCGCCGTATCTCTTCCGCGGCGACCGACCTTCGATCACGACGGCACCAGCTTCCATCGCGAACGGCTCGAGCTTCGCGGTGACCATGGCGAGCGAGGCGCAGGCCGCGGCCGTGCAACAAGGTGGCGACATCGTCGTCGTGCGCAACAGCGCGCTGACGCACTTGGTCGACGCTGACCAGCGCACGGTCGTGCTGCCCGTCCTCGGGCGCGACGGTGCCACCCTGACCGTTGGCGCACCCCCCGACCGCAACGTCGCCCCTGCCGGGCCCTACATGTTGTTCGCGAACACGCCGGCAAGCGACGGCTCGGGCCTCGTGCCCTCGATCTCCAAGCAGGTCTTCGTCGACGCGCCGGTACCTGCGGGGCTCGCGATGGCGCGGCCGCCCGCCGACGCGGCGAGCGAGCTCTCCGGTCCTGCGACGACGATCGGTCCGCTCGACGTCATCTCCCGCAACCTGCAGCGTGCGCTGGTGCCGACAGCGACTGCGCCGGCGGCTGCTTCGCTCGACGCGGTCCCGGCGAGCGCGACTCGGCGAGATGCGCCGTCGGGAGTCGTCGCCTTCGCCGGGCTGTTGCCTTTCGTGCTGCTGCTCATCATCGCGGCGGGGGTCCCGGGGAGGCGCAGGCCGCGCCGCTCGGGCTGATGCTGCTGCGGGTTCTGGGCGCCGTCGCCGGGATCTCCTGTCTGCTCGGCGTCGCGGTGGAGCCTGCGCACGCCCACGGGGTCGACCCGACCGTCAAGGCGGTCATCGACGCTGTCGAGCCCGATGTCGCAGGGCTCGTGGTGCAGGTGGCTGACAGCGTGGCCACCGAGCTGGTGCTCGAGAACCCGACGGCGCAGCCGATCGAGATCCTCGCCGACAGCGGTGAGGCGTTCCTGCGCATCGGGCCAGCCGGGGTCGAGGCGAACCTCGCGTCGCCGAGCTGGTACCTCGTCAACCAGCCACTCGGAGGCAAAGTCCCGTCCGGGATCGACGCCTCCAGCGCGCCGCGGTGGGCCACGGTCAGCGACCAGCCCAACTGGGGATGGTTCGACCACCGCTTGCACCCCGCTGCCGTGACGGACGCAGAGGGCGACGCACACAGGGCGTGGACGGTGCCCACCCGTTACGCCGGTCAGCTCGGCGCCATACACGGCCATCTCGAGCGCCGCCGCTTCAACGGCGCGTACACGTCGCGGCTCGTCAGCGGCGCGACCCCGCTCCCCGGCGTGAGCGTGCAGGTCCTCGACGGACGAGTACCGGGGCTCCTCGTGCGCAACACCTCCGCACAACCCGTCATCATCGGAGGCGCTGGCGGGGAGCCCTTCGCTCGGCTCGGCCCCGGTGGAGCGGAGGTCAACCGGCGCAGCCCGACCTTCGTCACCAACGCCCAGGCAAAGGGCGAGGCGCTCGACCCGAACATCGCCGTCGACGTCGCTGCGTCGCCCGATTGGCAGCTCGTGAGCCCAGAACCCGCCTACGCGTGGATCGACGAGCGCGGGCGCTACCCCGCGGAGGAGCCTCCTGAGGCCGCTGCACGATCGGGCGTCGCGACGATCGTTCTCGACTGGCGCATCCCGATGGCGGCCGCTGCGACGTCCGTCGAGATCCGCGCCGTCACCGCCTGGGTACCGGCGCCCGCCGATGCGCCAGCTCCGAAGGAAGGCGGTGGCCTCCCAGCCGCCGTCGTCGCGGCGCTCCTCACCGCGTCGATCGCGGCGCTCGGCGTCCTGCTCGTCTTCGCCCGCCGACGATCGAGACGGATCGCGGCTTCGAGGCCGAGCGGATAGGCGAGGCCGTGGCCCGAGCGGCCGGCCGGCCGCGCTCGATCAGGTTTCTGCGCAACCCCCGGTCTCACCGTCACAAGCCCCAGGGATACTCGTCTCCTGGAACCACTACTCCTGCTCCTGGAGGCAGCCGACGCCAACCGGGAGCCGGACGAGAAGACCA
>JBPCON010000059.1:0-53443 GCA_051000215.1 Acidimicrobiales bacterium | reverse complement strand
GAAAGGACCAGCGCACCCGCCTCGACCCCGAAGTGCGGCGCCACCAGATCGTTGAGGCTGCAGCGCGCGCCTTTCGTGGGCGCGACCCCGCGGAGGTGACTTTGGAGGAGATCGCCGAGACAGCAGGCGTGTCCCGGGCGCTCGTCTACAACTACTTCGGCGACCGCGGCGGCCTGCTCGCCGCCGTCTACGAGCACACCTTCGCCGTCCTGAATGCCGAGCTCGACGCGACCATCGGCGATTCGCTCGCACCTGAAGAGCGCCTGCGCGCGATCGTGCGGGCTTATCTTCGCTTCGCCTTCGATCACACCGAGGCGTGGCTGCTGCTGCAACGTGCGACGGGCACCTCGCACCCGGCGGTGCTCGCGGCACGGCGCAAGCACATGGAGTCGTTGGCCGATCAGTGGGGGCACTCCCCTGTCGGTCGGATCGTCGCGTTCGCCGTGGTCGGGCTGCTCGAGTCGTCGACGTTCGACTGGCTCCGTCAACGCGACGTCGACATCGAAGAGGCGGCCGACGTGTTGTTCGACCTGCTCTGGACCGGGCTCTCGAGCCTCGCCCGCCGCGGCATCGCGCTCCCCCAAGGCAGTGCCAAAGCCTCGGTGCCCATCTGAGACACGAGCCGGTCAGTTCGGCGTGACGGTGCTCGCCGCGCGCCAGCAGTACCACGCGACCACGGTGCGGAAGGGACGAAACGGGTCACCGAGCGGGTCAAGCTCCTTCGGGCTGGGGAGAGCGGCGAGCCCGTGGGCCTTCGCCCAGCCGGCGCGCACACCGAGGTCGCCGATGGGCCAGACATCGAGGCGGCGCAGCGTGAAGATGCAGAACATCTCCGCGGTCCATCGACCGATCCCCTTCACCACCGTCAGCTCCTGGATGACAGCCTCGTCGTCGAGGCGTCCAATGCGCTCCAGTCGCACATCGCCGCGATCGACGTGCGCCGCGAGGTCGAGCACCGACACCGCCTTCGCGTTGGAGAAGCCTGCGGCTCGCAGCGGCTCGTATCCCGTCGCGAGCACGGCCTCCGGCGTGAAGTCGCTCCCGACGGCGGCCTTAGCCCGGGACCAGATCGCCGCTGCCGCCCGTCCAGCGAGCTGTTGGTAGCAGATCGCCTCGGCGAGCTCCTCGAAACGAGAGTGACCGGTTCGGCGACCCCCGAGCTTCGGTGGGCCATGCGCCTCGATCAGCCGTGCGAAGACGGCGTCGGTGGCGGCGACGGCTTCCACCGCATCGCTGAGCGCCGACACGGCTCAGTCGTCCAGCAGTTCGGTCATGGACCGGTACGGTACGCGCATGGACAAGCCCCCCGCGATGCAGATCGACCTTGACACGCTCTATCAGGTGGTGATCGCCACCGACGCCGGCGACATCACCATGGACCTCGACCCGAAGCTCGCCCCCACCACCGTGAACCACTTCGTCGCCCGGGCACGCGCCGGGTTCTACGACGGTTTGACCTTCCATCGTGTCGTCCCTGACTTCGTGATCCAGGGCGGCGACCCCGATGGCACCGGGAGCGGCGGCCCCGGCTACAGGTTCGCCGATGAGCCGGTGAAGGGCGAGTACACGATCGGCGCTGTGGCCATGGCGAACGCCGGCCCCGACACGAACGGTTCGCAGTTCTTCATCTGCATCGACGACTGCACCCACAAGCTCACGCCCAGCTACAACCTGTTTGGCTACGTGACCGATGGCCTCGAAATCGCCCTCGGTGTGAAGCAAGGCGATGTCATGCGGACGGTCTCGGTGACCGAGCGCGCCAGCGACTGACGCCCGCAGCATGAAGCGGCGAAGCTTCATCCTCGAGTTCGAGCCCGACCTCGCGAGCACCCTCGCGCCCTTGCGCCTCGGCCGCTACGACCCGACGACCACCATCGGGTTGGGTGGGGTGTGGCGGGCATCGCGCACCCCGGACGGGCCGGCCACGGTTCATCTCCACGTTCGCAGCGAGCAACGCTGCACCGTGGACGCCAGCGCGTGGGGGCCAGGCGCCGAATGGGTGCTCGATAATGCTCCGGGCTGGGTGGGAGCACTCGACGACACCACCGACTTCACGCCATCTGGGCACCCGGTGTTGGAGCGCGCGGCGCGGGAGCGGCCGGGCTACCGGGTGCTGCGCACCGAGCGCGTGCTCGAGATCCTCGTACCGACGATACTGAGCCAGAAGGTGACGACCCTCGAGGCGACTCGCTCGTGGTCTGCCCTCGTGCGTCGCGCCGCCGAGCCTGCGCCAGGACCCGCCGGGCTCCTGCTGCCGCCCGACCCGGCGTGGCTCGCGCGGCTCCCAGACCATGCGTTCCACCTTGCGAACGTCGAGAGGAGACGGGCGTCGACCATCCGGGCCGCGGCCCGACACGCGCCGCGCCTCGAGGAAGGTGCGGGGCTCGGGCGGGACGTCCTGCGGGCGCGACTAGGTGCGATCGCCGGGATCGGGCCATGGACCATCGCTGAGGTCATGTTCGTCGCCATCGGCGATGCGGATGCGCTCAGCGTGGGCGACTACCACCTCCCCAACACGGTCTCGTGGGCGCTCGCGCGTGAGCCCCGCGGCAACGACGCCCGCATGCTCGAGCTACTCGCTCCGTTCTTCCCCCACCGCGGCCGCGCCGCTCGCCTGCTCGAGGCTTCAGGCCGCGCCCCACGCTTCGGCCCTCGGCTCGCGCCCCGCACCATCGCTCATCTCTGAGGACTCGCGACGTGCTCAATCCTTCGTCGCGACCGCGTTCGGCGTGACGTTCGACTTCGGCTCGTAATCGGCGACCTCGACGTGGCGCGCCTCGCCATCCATCGTGGCCCGCAACTCCGCGCGACAGGCCGCACAGGGCCCGTAGAAGGGCTCGGTCACCTCTGCCTGGCAGCGGGGGCACGCGAACGTCGTCGGTTCGAGCGAATCCATCTCCCGATCGTGGCACGGCTCCGGGTCATCCACCGGCGATGCGAGCTCGTCCACAGCAGATCCACATGTTCGGCCTCTGGCGCGCCACAGGTCTCACCATCGAGGATGTGTGCATGTTCGAGATCACCCTGCGCGACCGCACCAAGGAGCGCATCGAAGGCGCAGACAGCTACGCGCAAGAGGGCCAGATGACGACGTTCTTCCGCCACGGCTCCGGACGCCAGGTCGTCGACTGTTGGAGCACCCGCGTTGCGAGCTTCCGAACAAGCGACGTGCTGATAGTCCGCCGCGTCGAACAAGTGGCCTGAGCTCGACGTCGAGCATCACGGGACGTAGTCCTGGAGCCACGCCATCGTCGTGAGCGCGACAAACCCGAGCGACGACACGATCATGGTGACGTTTGCTCGCGGTCGGCTCGAGGCGATGAGGGCCAACGCGATGACGAGCGGGAACGCGTCGAGCCCATAGCGCTCGATCGAGTTGAGGTTGCGGGCCGAGAGCGACACGACCACCAGTGCCGTGGCGAACACTGCATACGAGGCCGGGAGCCGTCGGGCTGTGACGAAGCAGAGACCGAGCATCGCAACCGCGAAGGGGAAGTGGAGCCCGTGCACATCGAACGTGGCGAAGTCGATACCCGCCTCCAGCAACCGCACGAACGGGTTGACCGCTCCGCCTCGCAACTCGTCCTGCACGTCGATCGGGATACGCCAATCGCCGAAGGTTGCGCCGACCCACCAGAGGAACGCGACAGCACCGGCGACGGGAGCTGCCACCGCTGCAGCCCGTCCCGGCAGCTCGCGGTCGCGCCAACCGCGCCGACCTCGGCAGGCTTCGATCAGCGCTGGCAGGACAAGCAGGACACCCGTCGGGCGTGCCAGCGCGGCGAGCGCGCCGAACAGCGCAGCCAGCCACCAGCGCTTTCGTCGCAGGGCGAGAAACGTGGCAATGGCGAGCACGAGCAGCAGCGACTCGGCATAGCCCCAGACGAACACGAACGCTGGCGGCAGGATCGCTACGAGGGTCGCAGCCCTCGATGCTGCTGGCGCGCCGAGCCCCTCGAAGCGGCACAGCCGGTGCATGAGCGCGCCGGCGAGAAGTGCACCGGCGTTGCTCAGGACGAGGAGCCAGAAGCCCGGCGTGGCGACCATCGCGCCCAGGGCGCGCCCGGCGAGCGGGAACAGCGGGAAGAACCGCGCCCCCTCGCGCCCGACCTGCTCGTAGCCCACCTCGGCGATTGAGCGATAGAAGGCGCCGTCCCACGCGAAGAGGCCCTGTGTCGAGGAATCCGGGCGCACGCCTCTTCGAAAGTGCTCGATCCAGAGCAGCGAGGCGGTCCAGCCGATGACGACGAGAGCGTGAGCTGCGATCCAACCCGGGAGCGCCGCGCGTACGTCGGCCAAGAACGCGCGGCGCGCGCTCAAGCGCCCGAAGCGGGAGCGCTGAACCGCGCCAGCTGCGCATGCTCGAAGTAGGTCCCCCCGTCGTCCTCCACGACGACCTCGCCGCTGCCGAGCGCGGTACCGAGATCGGCGAGCACCGCATCGCACTGATCCTCGAGGGTCTTGTACGAGTTGCTCGAGACGAGCCAGACGGCCCGCGTCCCTGCAGCCCGGGACACGACGTCGTCGACGAAGGCTTGCGGGTCCGAGGCGGCGTTGCGTTCTGCGTAGTCGCGCCACTCGATTCGATCAGGTCCGAGGGTGGAGACCGGGAAGGTGAGCTGCACGAGATCGGCCGGCACCAGACGATGCACTGAAGGTCCGAGCTGGTCGGGGCAGATGACCACGATGTCGCCTGGGCGGGCACCGTCGCGGATGGAACCTGCGAGAACGCCGGCCTGGGTCCTGTCGGTGGTCACGTTGCGCGCGGTGCCGAGGCCTCCCAGCACCAACGTTGCGCCGAGCGCAACCAGCGGGACGGTCCGGCCGGGCAGTCGTGCGGCTCCGGCTGCCGCGATGAGAAGGACCAGCGGGACGAGGATCGCGACGTAGCGCGAGGCGAAGGTGGTGTGGGTGGCGTAGCCAGCTGCTGTCGCGATCGCAAGCGTGAGCCCGATCACCGCAGCTTCGGGTCGTAACCCGGGCACCCCACGCATGTCGAGCTCGAACGTGTGCTCACCCGTGACGCGCCCGGCGAGCCCGAAGAAGAACAGGACCAGGAGGCCGTAGCCCAGGAGGAGGGCCTCGGCGTAGCCGCCACCACCGAGACCGGCGAGCGAGTCGGTGACCATCGTGGTCGGCCGCACCGCCGTGCCCCATGGCGTGCCGGTATGCGCCGCCTGGTCGAGCATCACGGGCAGCCACGGCAGCAACAGGATCCCACCGGCGAGCACTGCCGCCAGCACGCGGCGCGCCGCGCCGACCTGGCGGGCGTGCCAGCCGAGCGCGAGCACCGTCGCTGCCAGGAACCACACGGCCCAGTAGTGCGTGAGCAGCAGGAGCCCCGAGACGGCCGCGATCGGCACGAGCCGCGCGAAGCGAGGAGCCTCGAGCGCGCGGCGCACGAGCAGCCAGCCGGCGAGGACGAGCAACGTCACGAGGGAGTACATGCGGGTCTCGGTCGAGTAACGAAGCAGGAACGGGTTGAGTGCGAAGAGCCCGATGGCCCACCATGCGCCGCGCGCCCCGGCCACGCGGCGCCCCAGCGCCCAGACGAGCGGCAAGGCCGCGACAGCGAACACGGCAGAAAGGACGCGCACGGCTGTGTCACCTTCACCGAAGGCAGCGATCCATCCGTGGAGCAGCCAGTAGTAGAGCGGGGGATGCCCGTCATGGCGCAAGGCGTCCGGAATGTCGCCGATGGGCAGGCGAGCGATGTCGACCGAGAGAGCTTCGTCGAGCCACAGGTGCGAAGTCGTCACGAAGCGCAACGGCAGACCAACGAGGACCGCTCCGACGACGGCCAGCTTGCCGATCGTCGGCATCGGTGGTCCCTGGTCGTTCACGGCCCGGCGACCCTACCGACGCGAGCTCGATGCCGAAAGACCACCGGGCTGTCGTCCGATTATGAGACACGCCGACCTACCAGTAGGGTCGGTTGTCTTGCATGCTCCGTCTACGCAGCCGTCCGTCGTCATCATCGGAGCCGGCCCGGCAGGGCTCACCGCCGCTTACAAGCTGGCAGACAGCGAGCTCGCCGTGACCGTCCTCGAGGCCGACACGGTCGTCGGCGGCATCAGCCGCACTGTCGAGCGCGACGGGTGGCGCTTCGACATCGGTGGGCATCGGTTCTTCACCAAGGTCAACAGCGTCGAGGCCCTCTGGCACGAGATCCTGCCCGACGGAGACTTCCTGCAGCGGCCCCGGATGAGCCGCATCTTCTACCACGGCAAGTTCTTCGACTACCCACTGAAGGCATCGAACGCGCTGCGCAACCTCGGGCCCGTCGAGGCGGCGCGCTGCGTGCTCTCCTACCTGTGGGCGCGCCTGCACCCACCGAAGGACCAGACCACGTTCGAGGGTTGGACGGCGAGCCGCTTCGGCTGGCGCCTCTACCGCATGTTCTTCAAGACCTATACGGAGAAGGTCTGGGGCATCGACGCCAGCGAGATCCAGGCCGACTGGGCTGCGCAGCGCATCAAGAACCTCTCGCTCGGCAAAGCCATCCTGAACGCCGTCGACCCCCGCCGGACTCGCACCGACGTCACAAGCCTCATCGAGGAGTTCCAGTACCCCAAGCTGGGTCCGGGGATGATGTGGGAGCGCTGCGCCGAGCTGGCAGAAAAGGGCGGCGCCACCATCACGTTCGAAGCCCCCGTCGTCGCGGTGCACCACGATGGGGGCCGAGCCGTGTCGGTGCGTCACGGCCGTACCGGTGGAAGAGGGGTGGACGTGCCAGCCGATCACGTGATCTCCTCGATGCCGCTCCCCGACCTGCTGCGCGCCATGGATCCCCCCATCCCCGCCGACGTCCGCGCCGCTGCCGATGCGATGAGCCACCGCGACTACCTGACGGTCGCCCTCGTGATCCCAGCCGTCGATGGCTTCCCCGACAACTGGATCTACGTCCACGACCCTGCGGTCCGGCTCGGTCGCATCCAGAACTACCGCTCGTGGTCGCCCTACATGGTCAAGGTGGGCTACACGTGCTTGGGTCTCGAGTACTTCGTCTTCGAGGGCGACGACCTCTGGACGATGACGGACGAAGACCTCATCGCCCTCGGCACGCGCGAGCTCGCGACGCTCGGTCTGGTGCAGCCCGAGCACGTCGACGCCGGTTACGTCGTGCGGGTTCCCAAGGCGTACCCGACCTACGACGAGGGCTACAAGGAGAGAGTCGACGTGCTGCGCGCTTGGTTGGCCGAGCACGCTCCCAACGTGCACCCTGTCGGGCGCAACGGGATGCACAAGTACAACAACCAGGACCACTCGATGGTCACCGCGATGCTCACCGTCGAGAACATCGTGGCCGGCGCCGGTCACGATGTGTGGGAGGTCAACGTCGAGGACGAGTACCACGAGGAGACGGGCGCGGACATCCCGTCGTCGACGACGGGTCGTGATGCCCCCGTGCTCCCCCGGCGATCGAGCTACGCCCTTCAGCCCGGCGGCCCCACGTAGACCGCGATCGGCTCCGCCTTCCCGGAGACCCCAGCGTTGCTGAAGCCACTCGCCACGTCCGCGCTGGGGTCGTAGCGGGCGACGAGCTCCGAACCTGGAGGTGCGGCATCGACACCTTCGCCTGACACCACGTACAACCAGGTCACGATGTCAACCCCGCCAACACGCCGCGCACCGAAGATCTTCGCCTCGCCGCCGAGAACCCGAGCGTCGATGCCGTGGAGGGTCAGCACAGCGACGAGCCCTGGCTCGATCGACGTGAATGCCTGCGCGCCACGGCCAACGACGACAACCGGGCCCTTGTCGCGCGCGGCCGCGACGACTGGCCGCTCGAGCGCCGCGAGGGCGCCGAAGCTCGCCGATCCTCGGTCGTCGCCGACGGTGACCTGCGAGCCGGTGAGCACGACGACGAAAGCGGTCAGCGCGAACCCAGCGAGGCGGATTGCGCGCGGAAGCCGCTCTCGATGCAATGCCGCAACACCCCACACCAGCGCGAACCACGCAAGACTGCCGGTGACCCACCAGTGACGATGGTTGTAGGGCGCTGCTGATGCGATGCCTGTCGGAAGCCGCGCTGCTGTCGCCGCTGACACCGCAAGCGCACCCAGAGCGGTGACGATTAAGGAGAAAGCGGCGCGATCGCCGGCTCGTCTCGAGCGAACTGCCACGACGATCATGGCGACGAGCACCGCCAGAGCGACAGCAGCGCGTGCCATGCCCGGGTCGGGGTGTGTGTCAGCCCATGACGGTTGGCGGATCAACCAGCGAAACGGCGGCGTGATGGCATCCGCAAGCCCTCGCCATGCGAACCCCCATCCCTCGGTCTCGCCGCCTGAGCTGCGCGCCTCATCGAAGAGGACGCGCAGGTTGCCCGGCTTGTTCGAGAGCTGATCGATGATCGGAGGTAGCCACAGCACGAAACCCGTGAGGACTGCAGCCCCGAGCCAACGGCCCCGGGGGCGCGAACGCTGCACGCAGCGACCGACGATGACCAGCAGCAGCATGCCAGCGACCATGAGGACTTCGTAAGCGTGGGACTGTGCGACGAGCGATCCGACCGCGACGGCAAGGGGGATGGCGACGTCGTCGAGGCACAGGATCGACCATGCCAGGACGCCGAGCAGCGCGAGCGGGATGAGCACGATGTGCGGGTTGTACGCGTCGTGGGGGATCTCCTCACCCAGTCCGAAGACGAGGATCGCTGCCCATGCAGCTGCGGCGAGCGCGGCGGAGCCGCCGCCGCGGCGGTGCGCGAAGAGCACGAGCAGGACGATGGCCGCGGCGTTCACGAGCGCGACGCCGACCAGCAGGCCGAGCGTCGAGGGCGCCCAAACCCGCAGCGGGAGCGCGAGCAGCTCGAACTCGAGCGGCCCAGGATGATACGCGTCCTGCGCTGTGGAGGTACCTGCAGTTGTCGGGTTGCCGAGCAGCGGCGGGTGTGCGGTGAGCACGTCGTCTGTGCGGAGGGCGATGATCGCCGAGTCGCCCTCCGCGATCCATCCCTGCTGCCAGGCCTGCAGCGCGTTCCACCCGATGCCGAGGACGAGGAACGCCGCTGCCGCCATCGCGAGCGACGTCGATCGAGAACGTGTCACCGAGGGCTCGACCGCGAGAGGGTGAGACCGGCAGGCACCGCGAGGATGAGCAGGACCGGGAGATGAAAGCGGACATCACCGAAGAAGGGCCATACGACCACGACCATGCCGAGCGCTGATGCGATGACGAGCAGCGATCGCGCATCGCGGTGGCGGATCACGATCAGCAGGATGCCGACGATGGCGAGCAGGAGGACGATGGCGTAGGCGGTGTCCGCGATCCTCGCCAGCATCTCCGCGTCGCTTGCCCGCAGCCAGGAGTCGTCCCCGTAGGACTCGACGACGCGCAACCCGTCGTGGTCGTCTTCGAATGTGTAGTAGGTGCGTCGCCAGACGAGCCAAGGCTCCCGGCTCAGGTTGCTTCGAGCCCAACGCATGGCACGAGCGCTGAGTTCGCTGTCGCGCCCGTTCGTGCCCGTGATCGGATACTCCGGGTCGAGATCGCCGAAGCAGTACGACGACAGGTTGAAGCCCCCGACGGCGTCGGGGTTGTTCCCGATGCAGAGGTTGTCACCCGTGCTCGCAGCGAGAGTGGGACGACCGGTCGCTGACCAGTTGCGCAACAGCGATGGTGTGAGAGCGAGCACGAGCACACCGAGGAAGAGAGCCGCACGGCGAGCGACGATCCGAACGGTGCGTCGCTCCGTGGCAAACCACCCGGCGAGCACGATCGGGACGAGGACGAGGGCGAGAGGCCGGATCAGCGACGCCGCCGAGAGGAGCAGCGCTGCTCCGGCCACACGACGCGTGCTCCACGCGTCGTGCCATGGTCGCCAGCAGAGAACGAGAAGCACCGAGACGAGCAGCGCGTTGAACACCGTCTCCGTGAGAACGGCCGCCGTGTGGAAGATGAAGTTCGGCAGCAGCGCGACGATTGCCGCCGCTGCGAGCCCGGCGCGTCGGTTGACGACGCGCTCGCCGAGCCGCGCCACGAGAACGATGCTCGCCGTGCCCGCCACAAGGTTGACTCCGAGCGCAGCACCGAGGAGATGGTCACCGGGGAGGCGATGTGCCAACCAGAAGGCCGCGCCGAGCACCGCTGGATACCCGATCGGGTAGTAGGCGGTCGCCGCTCCGCTCGGGGTCGTGTAGCCGAGGCCGCGAGCGATTCGGTCGCCGTAGAGCAGGTAGAAGGTTGGGTCGTGCGCGCCGACGGGCGTGCGCGCCGCGAAGAGGATCCATGCGGCGCGAAGTGCGAATCCCCCCACGACGATCACGACGAGCGCTCGGCGATGCATGGCCGCGCGCAAACTAGTGGCGGTGCCCGCCGCCACTGTCGATCGTCGCCTGCCGTACCAACCCTCCCTCGACGGGCTGCGGGGTCTCGCAGTGGCGGGCGTGGTGCTCTTCCACCTCGGCTACCCGTGGGCCAGGGGCGGCTATCTCGGCGTGTCGGTGTTCTTCACGCTGTCCGGGTTCCTGATCACCTCGGTTCTGCTCGCCGAGCGGGCCGACTCGGCTCGAACCGACCTGCGACGGTTCTGGAGCAGACGGGCGCGTCGTCTGCTCCCCGCCGCCCTCTGCGGCCTCGCTCTCGCGGCGGCCGTGAGCCGCACGCTGCCTTCGGCGCCGCAAGGGGTGAGGCTCGACCTGTTCGCGGCCCTCGGTGATGTCGCCAACTGGCGATTCCTCCTTGCCGGGCGTTCCTACGCTGACCTCTTCAGCTCACCGAGCCCGACGCTGCATTTCTGGAGCCTCTCGATCGAGGAGCAGTTCTACCTGTGCTTCCCGGTCGTCTTCGTCGTCGCAGCTCGTCGGGCGCTACCGACCAGATCACTCCTGCGCGCCTGCCTGGTGGGGACCGCGGTGTCGTGGTTGGCCCTTGTCGTCGCCGGGGCCCTGGGCGCGCACGACTTCGCGTACTACGCCACGTTCACGAGGGCGGGCGAGTTGCTCGTGGGTGCAGCTGCCGCCGTCGTCATCCGTCGGCTTCGCCGTTGCCAGGTCGAACAGGTGGGATGGCCACGCCAGCTCCTCGACCTCGGCGCCCTCGCCGCACTGCTCGTGCTGTGTACCCGGGTGGAGGAGAGCTCGTCCTCCCTCGAGCGGGGCGTCCTCCCGCTCGTCGCCATCCTCAGCACGACGGTCGTCGTCGGCGCGTGCCGCCCCGGCATGTTGAGCACTGCGCTCTCGTGGCATCCGATCGTGGGCCTCGGACGTATCTCCTATGGGGTCTACGTCTACCACTGGCCCCTCTTGCTCTGGCTCACCGCAGCACGCACCGGCCTCCACGGCTTTTGGCTCAACGGTCTCCGCGTCGCGGTGACGCTCGGGGTGTCGGTGGTCTCCTTCGTCGCCCTCGAGCAACCGGTTCGCCGAGGTCGCTGGCCCCGCGCCGTCGTGGCTCCCCGCGTTGTCGCCGCAGCCGTGGCGGCCGCAGCACTGGTGATCGCCCTCGTCACGCCGACATCGCGACCGACGATCGACCTCACCGCCGCGGCGGCAGCGTTGCAGATCAGCACGTCGGCCGGAGCCCAGCCGAGGACCGACGGACAAGCCGCCGGCCCCGCGCCGAGCGACCAGCCGCGCGTCGCCATCTTCGGTGACTCGACCGCGCTCATGACCGGCATGGGACTCAGCGCTTGGGCATCGGCGACGCGGCGAATCGATCTCACCTTCGGCGACACACCTCTTGGGTGCTCGATCACCCGTGGCGGCGAGCGCCGCTACCAGGGTGGCGAGGGGCCAACGACCGCAGAATGCAACGCGTGGGCCGACCGGTGGCCAGACGAGCTCGTCCTGCATCCGGTCGACATCGCGGTCATTCAGGTCGGACCGTGGGAAGTCGCTGATCGCAAGCTCGCGGGCGATGACCGATGGCGCCACGTCGGTGACCCGACGTTCGATGCGTACGCGCGCGGGGAGATGCTGGCGGCGGTCGACCTACTTCTCCAACACGTCAAGGTCGTCGTCTGGCTCACCGGGCCCGATATCCGCACAGAAGTCTCGTTGCCCGTCGCGCCATCGACCCCGCCACCGGAGGACGATCCGGCGCGCATGGCTCATTTCAACTCGCTCGTTCGCGAGGTAGCCGCGGCTCGCCCGCTCGTGCGAGTCGTCGACCTCAACGCCCACCTGGCGTCGCTGCCCGGCGGCGAGATGGACCTTGGCTTGCGCCCCGACGGCGTGCACTTCTCCAACGAAAGCACCCAACTCGTCGCGCCGTGGATCGCCGAGCAGATCCTTGCCGCCTCCGCCTGACCGAGCCGCAGCCAATGGGTCCTCACGCCCCGACTCGTTGCCCTCGTCGCCGTCGCAGCACACGGTCGCGTAGGCCCCACCACGTGACGAGCAGCAGCGCCTCGAACACGATGCGACTGGACATCTTCGACTCCCCGCGTTCGCGATCGCCGAAGCGGATGGGGACCTCGGTGATCGAGCCGCCGGCCCGGCGGGCCTGGTAGCACATCTCGATCTGAAAGCCGTAGCCGTCCGCGCGCACGGCATCGAGATCGATGCGCGACAGCAGGTCGGCGCGGTACGCGCGGAAGCCGGCAGTGGCATCACGCACGTCGATGCCGAGGACGAGCCCGGCATAGCGGTTTCCCCCACGCGAGAGCAGGAGGCGGTGCCAGGCCCAGTCGGGCGTCGAGCCGCCGGGGACGTAGCGAGAGCCCACGACCAGGTCGGCGTCACGGTCGAGGGGGGCGACCAGCGACGGCAGGTCCGCGGGGTCGTGCTGGAGGTCGGCGTCCATCTCCACGAGGGCGTCATGGCCGTGATCGATGCCCCAGCGGAAGCCCGCTCGATAGGCGGATCCCAGTCCAGCCTTGCCGGGTCGGCGCAACACCGCGACCTGACCGAGGTCGGCACCGATCGACTCTGCGAGGTCGGCTGTGCCATCGGGGCTGCCATCGTCGACAACGAGGACCGCCGCCGACGGCAGCGCGGCGCGGACGCGGCGGAGCACCTCAGCGATGTTCTCGGACTCATTGAACGTCGGCACGATCACGAGCGGGCGGGTGATCGGGGCGCGAAGGATGTCGTCCATGGTTGCGGGCGCTCCATGACCCGAGGCCAACAGGGCGGCTCGGTACAGTACGTCTGGCGGGCCGCGCACACCACACGATGACCTCCCCCCGTCCCTCTTCAGCGCCGTCTGGCCGGTGGGTGCCGGCCGCGATCGTGGCCGCGGTGGCGTACCTCCCGCTGCTGCTCACCGAGCCCGGCTCGGTGGTCGCGGACACCAAGACGTACTTGTACCTCGACCCTTCGAGGCTCCTGTCTCGAGCGTGGTCGCTGTGGGATCCGTCGATCGGTACCGGAACGGTCTCCCATCAGAACATCGGGTACCTGTGGCCGATGGGCCCGTGGTTCTGGGTCTTCGACCAACTGCGCGTACCCGACTGGATCGCGCAGCGGTTGTGGTTGGGCACGATCATCGCGATTGCGGCCTACGGCGTCGTGTGGCTGCTGCGCACACTCGGCTGGCGCGGACCAGAACCCTGGGCCGCTGCGCTTCTCTACGCGCTCAGCCCGTACGTGCTGACCGTCGCAGCGCGCATCTCCATCCTGTTGCTCCCATTCGCCGCGCTGCCTTGGATGATCGCGGTCGTCGTGCGCTCCCTCCGCGATGGCGGTTGGCGATGGCCCGCTGTCTTCGCGCTGATCGTCACGACCGCTGGAAGCGTGAACCTCACGGCGCTCGTGCTCGTCGGCTTTGGGCCAGCGCTCTGGATCGGCTACGCGATCGCGACGCGCGATGTCACAGCTCGTCGCGCGGTTGGCACCGTTGCGCGCCTCGGCGCGCTCACGATCCCGGTCTGCGCGTGGTGGATGGCTGGGCTGTGGGTGCAAGGCAGGTACGGGATCGACGTCCTCAAGTACACCGAGACCGCTGAGGTCGTCGCTCGCACCTCCACCGCGAACGAGGTGCTTCGGGGGCTCGGCTATTGGTTCTTCTACGGCAGCGACAAGCTCGGCGCTTGGATCGAGCCAGGTGTGCAGTACACCCAACGGCTCGGGCTCATCGGGCTCTCCTATGCCATCCCCATCGCCGCGTTGGTTGGGCTCGGTATCGCCCGCTGGCGCCACAGAGCGTTCTTCGCGCTCCTGATCGCCCTCGGCACGGCGCTCGCTGTCGGCGCGCATCCCTGGGACAACCCGACGGTCTTCGGGAGCGGCGTCGAGGCGTTCCTCCAATCAGACAAGGGCCTTGCTATGCGGAGCCTGCCGCGAGCCATCCCGCTTGTCGCGTTGGGCATGGCCGTCGCGCTCGGGGCAGGTGCTGTGGCGCTCGGCCGCCGCGTCCCCCGCCAGCGCTGGGCAGCTGTCGGCGCGCTCATGGCGGTCGCGGTTGCGAACATCCCGGCCTTGTGGCTGCGCCAGGCGGTACCGACCAACCTCCAGCGCCCAGAGCAGTTGCCGGCGTATTGGAAGGAGGCGGCGGCCGCCCTCGACGCAAAGCCCCACGACACGCGCGTGCTCGAGATACCTGGCTCGGACTTTGCCTCCTACCGTTGGGGCAACACCGTGGACCCCATCACGCCCGGCCTGATCGACCGCCCCTATGTCGCGCGCGAGCTCATCCCTTACGGCACGCCGGCTTCGGCCGACTTGCTGATCGCGCTCGACCACCGCGTGCAAGAGGGCATCCTCGACCCTGGCGCGCTGGCGGTGATCGCGCGGCTCATGAGCGTCGGCGACGTCGTCGTGCGCTCCGACCTGCAGTACGAGCGCTACAACACGCCGCGGCCGCGAAACCTCTACGCCGAGGTGGCCGGGGAGCTCGGGCTCGGTCAGCCCCAGACGTTCGGGCCGCCGAGCCCCAACGTCGCAGGCCCACAAGCCACTCTCTACGACGAGCTCTTCTTGCAGACGCCGCCGTCGCTACCCGATCCCGCTCCCCTCGCCGCGTTCCCAGTCGACGGCTCGCTCCCCATCCTGCGGGCCATCGACGCCGGCGCGCCCCTGGTCGTCGCCGGCGACGGCGAGGGCATCGTCGACGCCGCCGGTGCCGGGCTCATCGACGGAACCGAGGCCATCTTCTACGCCGGTTCCGATGCCCGAGATCCCGGCGCGTTGCGAAAGGCGGTCGGCGCAGATGCCGCGCTGCTCGTCACCGATTCGAACCGCAAGCGCGGCCGCCGCTGGACGACCGTTCGTCACAACACCGGCGACACGCACGAGGCTGGCACGAGCCCCCTCGCAACCGACCTGTCCGACAACGACCTACCCGTCTTCCCTGGCTCCGGCGACGACTCGATGACCGTGGCCGAACATCGCGGTGGAGTGCATGCGCAAGCCACGTCGTTCGGCAACCCCTTCAGCTTCACGCCCGAGGAACGCGCCGCGAACGCCGTAGACGGCGACCCGAGCACCGCGTGGCGCGCCGCGGCGTTCAGCGACGCACGAGGCCAGCGGCTCGAGCTTCGCCTCGACGCTCCGGTCACGACCGATCACGTCAGGCTCGTGCAACCCCAGAACGGTGAGATCAACCGCGTGATCACGGAGGTGCGTCTCCGATTCGATGATGGCGACGCTGTCGAAGCTTCTCTGGATGCGACGTCGAGCGAAGCGTCAGGCGAAACGATCTCCTTTCCGCGCCGAACGTTCTCCAGGCTCAGCATCGAGATACTCGACGACAGCGCCGGCCGACGTCCGCGCTATGGAGGGTTGACGAGCGAGGGTTTCGCTGAGGTGGCCATCGGCGACGATTCGCCGGTGCTCGACGAGGTGATCCGCGCCCCGACCGATCTGCTCGCCACCCTCGGGCAGGATTCTTCCCGCCATCCCCTCAGCTTCTTGTTCACGCGCCAGCGGATCACCCCGAGCGACCCGACGCGGCGCGACGAGGAGCCCGAGCTGCGTCGCGCGTTGTCGGTGCCGACCTCGCGCTCGTTCACCGTTTCGGGCACCGCCCGGCTCTCGCCGCTTGCCGACGACGCCACGCTCGACCGCCTCCTCGGCGTCGCGGCACCCGACGACGCGCTCGTGGCCCTCTCCTCTTCACGACTTCCGGGTGATCTCGGGGCACGCGCCTCGGCAACGCTCGACGGAGACCCGAGCACGGCGTGGGTCGGTCGGTTCGGTGCGCAGGAGGGGCAATGGCTGGAGTACCGCTCGAGCTCGCCTGTCACCGCCGAGCGGCTTTCCATCACGCTGCTCGCCGACGGCTTTCACTCCGTCCCGACCTCGCTCGCCCTCACGGTCGATGGCCGCGACGTCGGCACGGTCGCGATCCCATCCGTCTCTGACCAAGCCCGGCAGGGCGCGACAGCCACGGTCACGCTCGAGCTACCCGCGAGCATCAGCGGCGCCGACTGGCGCCTCACCGTCGCGTCGGTCCGCCCGGTGCAGACCGTCGCGTGGAGCTCCGGGCAGCCTGTCACCATGCCTGTTGGCGTCGCGGAGCTCGGCCTCGGCGATCTGCACATGCCAGCGCCGGTCGGACTGATCGACACGGGTTGTCGCAACGATCTGCTCACCCTCGACGGTGCGCCGATCGAGCTCGACATCGCCGGCACAGCCGCCGATGCCCTCGCTGGGCGACCCCTGCACGCCGAGCTGTGCGGCGCAGCAGCAGAAGCTCCCGCTGGCGACCATGTGCTGCGCACGACCGCCGGCATCGGCACCGGCATCGACATCGACCAGGTCGCGCTGCGCTCAGCAGCTGACGGCGGACCATCTGCGGCGAGTGGCACCCTCGCGAGCGAGTCCCGTTCGAGTGGCGCGAGCGCAGCCGCGCCGGTGACCCCGACGGTGCGTGTCAGCTCCGACTCACCCGACGCATTCGACGCGTTCGTGGTCGGCGCCAAGGCAGGCCAGCCGTTCTGGCTCGTCCTCGGCCAGAGCGTCTCATCCGGTTGGACAGCGCAGGCCGACGGCACGGACCTGGGTCGGCCGACCCTCATCGATGGCTACGCCAACGGTTGGCTCGTGCACCCGACGTCCCAAGCATTTCGCGTTCAGTTGCGCTTCACACCCCAGCGGGTCGTCAACATCGCACTCGCGCTCTCCGGCCTGACAGCGCTCATCTGCCTCGTGCTCGCGGCGCGCGGTGCTCGCAGGCTCAAGCCATGGGATGTCCCAACTGCCGTCCGTCTCGCCGGAAGTGGTCTCCACGATGTCGATGACATCGAGCCGGCTCTGTTCTCGCGGCGCGCCGTCACCTCCTACGACGGCGCACGCCCCCCTGCCCGCGACGCCGCGCTCAGCGTCCTTGGCCTCACCGTCTCCGCATTCGTCTTCGCCGGGCCGCTCGTCGCGCTGGTCACGGCCTCCCTTGCCGGTGTCGTCGCGCGTTGGCCAAGGCGCCGCTGGCTACTCGCTCTCGGCTCGCCTGCGGCGCTCGCTCTCGGCGCGGCGTACATCGTCGTCTCCCAGGTCCGCCACAACATCGCCCCAGGCCTGGAGTGGCCCGGCGAGTTCACCTGGGCACACCCGCTCGGCTGGCTCGCCGTGACGCTGTTGGTCGCCGACGTGACCATGGGGTGGCAGTCGCGACGCGCGCCGAATGCTCCGCGACGCCGTGGCAGTCTCAGTACGGCCAGGAAGCCTCGCGGTGCCCGAGGTAGGGAGTCAGACGACCGAGTCGCGAGACGATCAGCGCCTTGATGGCAAGATTGCGGGCGAACCAGGGCAGCTGGGTGAGTTGCCTCCCGAGGTTGCGCGCCGGGTGCACCGGCTCGTGGCGGTACTCGACAAGCGACCGAGACCTTCCGACGTAGCGCCAGCGGCGAGACCAGAAGCGGGAGCGGATGAGCGCGGCGGTCACCCCGACCGAGCTGAACGCGTCGTGCACGAGCATGGTTCCGCCCGGCGCGACGCGGGCACCCCACTCCTGGACATCCGCCAGAGCTGGCCGGTAGCGGTGGGCACCGTCGACGTAGAGCAGCTCGATCGGCCCGAACACCTCGGCGTGTGCTTCGGAGGAGAAGGCTCGAACGTGGCGAACCTTCTCGCGCACGCCGGCGGCCTCGAGGTTGGCGTTGAAGGCCTCATTGTCCTGGGCGGCTTGGACAACGAAGCCGTCGATCTCCCGCGGGCCGCGGTCGTTGCCAGCGTGGGGGTCGATCGCCACCACCTCGACGCCAGTCGCTGCAGCTGACGCGAGCACGACGGTCGAGCGCCCACGAAAGCTCCCGATCTCCACGATGCGCCCACCCGCTCTCACCGCGCGAGCTCGGGTCCAGAGCCGCAGCGCCTGATCGTCGGCGAGCCAGCCTTCGATCCCCTCGATCGCAGCGAGCACAGCAGCGAACGAGGGGGTCGGATCCACGCTGGCGAGCATAAGAGGACCCGCGCCGATGGGAAGCGTCGGGCGGTACCATCGCAGCTCAGTGCCAGCCCGTTCCGACGAGGAGAACCACGTCCGGGCGAGCAACGAGCTCGCCAAGATGGGCGACATCGCAGCCGCTGCCGGGATCCGTTTCGTCCACATCCTGGCGTGGCGCGACCTCGACGACGTCGAGGCCGGTGGCTCCGAGGTCCACGCCGCCACCGTGGCCAAGCTCTGGGCCGAAGCGGGCATCCAGGTCGTGCAGCGGACCTCGTACGCCCAGGGACGCCCGCCGCACGCTGCGCGCGACGGCTACGAGGTCATCCGTCGCGCGGGCCGCTACCTCGTGTTCCCACGCGCCGTTGGTTCTGAGTTGCTGGGGCGCCACGGACGGCGCGACGCGCTCGTCGAGGTTTGGAACGGCATGCCGTTCTTCTCGCCTCTCTGGGCGCGCGGCCCGAGTGTGGTGTTGCTGCACCACGTCCACGCCGAGATGTGGAACATGGTGCTCGGCGAAGACGCTCCCGCGCTGGCCCGGGCCGGTGAGCTGCTGGAGCGTCGGATCGCTCCGCTTGCCTATCGCAACAGCCGCATCGTCACGCTGTCGGAGTCGTCAAAGGCTGACATCGTGCAGCGGTTGGGCTTGCGAGCTGCGCAAATCGACGTCGTGGCGCCCGGCGTCGATGACCGGTTCAGCCCGGGCGGCTCGCGAACGGAGCACGCGAGCCTCGTCGCGGTCGGGCGCCTCGTTCCGGTCAAGCGATATGACCTGCTCATCCGAGCCGCCGCGCACACCCGCGAGACGAGACCCGATCTCACCCTCACGATCGTCGGCACCGGCTACGAGCGCGAGGCCCTCCAGTCGCTGATGCGCGAGCTCGATGCCGACGATTGGGTCACCTTGGCCGGCGGGGTCAGCGATGCGGAGGTCGTGGCGCTCTACCGCTCGTCGTGGCTCGCGGTGTCAGCATCAGCACGCGAGGGATGGGGGATGTCGCTCACCGAGGCCGCAGCGTGCGCGACGCCGGCCGTGGCCACGCGCATCGCCGGTCACCTCGACGCCGTTGCTGAAGGCGTCAGCGGCGTGCTTGCCGACGGCAACGTGGCTGCGCTCGGAGGTGCCATCGCCCACGTCCTCTCCGACGACGCACTGCGGGCGCGCCTTTCGCGCGGCGCGCTCGAGCACGCGCAGCGCTTGACGTGGGCAGCAACGGCGACGGGCATCATGCGCTCCCTCGCCAGCACCGCGTGAGCGTCACGGCTCGAGGTCGATCCGGTGCTCGCTCAGTCGTCGGGGCGCCAGCTTCGTTGCTGCTTGGTCGAGCCGCGCCGACGCTTGTCGTCGAGACGACGCTCCTTGGCCCCACGAGTCGGTTTTGTCGGGCGGCGCGGACGTTGAATGCGCAACGCCGCTGCAAGGCGCGCCGCTAGCCGCTCGCGCGCGAGAGCGCGGTTGCGTGCTTGTGAGCGCTCGTCATCCGCCACGACCCGCACCAGCGGGCCGAGCGAGCTAAGGAGTCGGGCGCGCTGGTGCGGTCCGAGCGTGGCCGACGCGAGCACGTCGAAGCGGACTTCAGCCTTGGTGTTCGACCGGTTGGCGTGCTGCCCGCCTGGCCCCCCGCTCGCCGTGAACCGCCACTCGAGCTCGTGCACCGGGATCGCGAGCGATCCGTTCACGCGCAGCTCGTCGTCGTCCTCCACAACAAATAGGGTCGCACGGATGTCGGGCCCCCCCGTGCTCCTCGTCCACGGCTTCGCCACCTCTGCAGCGCGCACCTGGGGTGACAACGGCTGGCTCGACCTCCTCGCCGACGCCGGCCGCACGACCATCGCCGTCGATCTTCTCGGGCACGGCAACGCCTCGAAGCCCCACGACGCCGCCGCGTACGGCGATCTCGAGGCGTTGGTGGCGGCGCAGCTGCCCGATGAGCCCGTCGACGCCATTGGCTTCTCGATGGGCGCTCGTCTCCTCCTCACGCTCGCCGCCGACGAGCCCGGGCGCTTCCGCAAGATCGTCGTATCCGGCATCGGCGCGAACCTGTTCCGCAGCGACGATGCAAGCTCGGTCGTCGCCGACGCGATCGGTGGGCGGGGCGAGCACACAAACCCCGTGGCGCAGTACTTCGCCGGGCTCGCGCAGCACCCCGAGAGCGATCGAGAAGCGCTCATGGCGTGCTTGCGATCGCCGCGCCCGCCCCTCGATGACGGCCGCTTGGAAAGGGTCACCGTGCCCGTGCTCGTCGCGCTCGGAGACGACGACTTCGCCGGCCCAGCCGACCCGCTCGTGCAGGCCCTACCCGACGCGACGTTCGTGCCGTTGCGACGAGTCGACCACTTCGCGACGCCGAAGAGCTTCGCGTTCATCGACGCGGCCCTCGACTTCATTGGGGCTGCATGACGTGACCGCGCCGCGGCCCTTCGTCCTCGGGGTCGACCTCGATGGTGTCTGCGGCGATTACACCGCTGCGTTCCGTGCAGTGGTCGCCGCTGAGCGCGGGATCGACCCCGACTCGCTCCCGCCCGAGCGATCGTGGGACTTCGCCGAGTGGGGTGTGGCGGAGCTCGGCGGCTTCGACGCCGTGCACCGCAGGGCAGTCCTCGAGCACCGCATGTTCCGCACCATGCCGGTCATGGACGGCGCAGCCGACGCGCTCTGGCGCCTGTCCGACGCCGGCGTGTGGATCCGGGTCATCACGCACAGGCTCTACGTGAGCTGGGGGCACCAGGTGTCTGTCGCCGACACCGTCGAATGGCTCGACCGGGTGAGCATCCCTTACCGCGACATCTGCTTCCTCGGCACGAAGCCCGAGGTCGAGGCCGATTGCTACATCGATGACAGCCCGGCAAACGTCGAAGCGCTCGCGGCCGGCGGCGCGAAGGTGGTGGTCTTCGACCAGCCGTACAACCGTTACGTCACCGGGCCTCGAGCCGGCTCGTGGGCTGAGGTCGAGCGCATCGTCTCCGACCTCGCAGCCGAGTCCGGTCGCGCGTTGCAAGGCACGTTCGCCGGTCTTGACGACGGACCCAAGCGGCTCCGCAACCGCACGTTCGTCGAAGACGAGCACGGGTGAGCGGGGCCGGCCAGCCGGAGCCGATGCGCGCGTGGCGCGTGCTTGATCACGGCGAACCGGCTGACGTGCTGAGGCTCGTTGACGTGCCGGCTCCCGCGCCGGGCGCGGGGCAGGCGCGCCTCAAGGTGGTCGCAGCCGGGCTCAACTTCGCCGACATCCTGCTCTGCCGTGGCACCTATCAGGACCGACCCGCGCCCCCGTTCACGCCCGGGCTCGAGCTGGTTGGTGTGATCGATGGGGTCGGCGATGGCGTCGAGCGCACTCTGCTCGGGCGGCGCGTCGTCGCCTTCCCTGCGCTGCCGCACGGTGCCTTGGCCGAGCACGCCGTCGCCCGCGTGTCGGACTGCCTCCCCATGCCTGACAGCATCGACGACGCAACAGCAGCCGCGCTACCCATCGCTTATCAGACAGGCTGGTTCGGCTTACGACGCCGAGCTGGGCTTCGTTCGGGCGAGACGCTGGTCGTCCACGCTGGCGCGAGCGGTGTGGGCTCAGCCGCGATCCAACTCGGCAAAGCAATGGGCGCTCGCGTGATCGCGACGGCCGGAGGACCGGACAAGGTCGCGACGTGCATCGCCCTCGGCGCCGACGAAGCGATCGACCATCGAGCAGTCGACCTCCTCGATGCGCTCCGCACGGCGACCGGGGGCCGAGGGGCGGACGTCATCTATGACCCCGTCGGCGGCGCGGTCTTCGAGGCCAGCCGGCGATGCCTGGCCTTCGAGGGCCGTCTCGTCGTGGTCGGGTTCGCGAGCGCGACGGTGCCCGCCCCTGAGCTCAACCACCTGCTCGTGAAGAACTACACGCTTCTCGGGCTGCATTGGGGGCTCTACCGTGCCCACACGCCCGAGCTCGTTCGCGCGTGCCACGACGAGCTGGTCGCCTGGGTCCTCGAGGGGCGCATCGCTCCTCTTGTCATGGCGGAGCGGCCACTGGAAGCGGTTCCCGATGCCCTTGCCCTGCTCGCGGCGCGCGGCGCTTTCGGCAAGATCGTCGTGCGCGTCGCGGCATCGACCTGAGAGAAAGAAGAACGAGTGGCCAAGACCGATCCTGATGCCATCGTCGCCGAGGCTTCAGCGAAACTCCCCGTGTCCGCCTCCGGCGGGATCCTCATCGTGCTCCTCTGCGGTCTGGGGGCCCTGAGCATCGCGACGGGCTTGGCCACGGCGCAGTGGGGCGGGCTCCTCAGCGGGGTGCTCGCCCTCGGCCTAGGACTGTTGATCCTGCGCGGCGAGCGCAAGGGTGTCGTGCGCCACATCGTCGTACGCGGCAACGGCAAGGTCGAGCTCGAGGCCGGGGCTCAACACCGCACGATGTACAGCGGCGACATCGTGCGCATCCAAGCGGCGCGCCAACGCGGGCGCTTGCAACTCGAACTGCGCGACGGCTCAAAGCTGCGCGTTGCCACTCCTCTCGATGGCTTCGACGGCGTCGTGGCCGCTCTCAAGGCCCGCCACCGCGGCCTCGAGGTGAAGCTCTGACAGGTCGGCGGCCGAGAGCACGAGGCCACTCATCTTCGGGGGAACGCCCCGGAAGCAGCGATGACGGTGCTGAGCCGCTTGCCGATCTCGCGCAGGCGCGCGCAGCCATCGACTCCGAGGTGCGCGTACGGCGCGACCGCAGCCGCATCGGTTTCGGCATCGACCTCGCCGCGCCAAGCAGCTCCCTCGGCGGTCAGCGCGCCCTGAGCGTCGATCATGCCCTCGACCTGCTGGCGCGCCACCTCTGCCTCCCAGGCCTTGTCGGGCCACGCCCGAGTCGCTCTGAGCAGCGCGGGGGGCACGAGCCCCGTGCCGGCATGGAGCACGAGGGCAGTCAACGGACCGATCCCATGGGTGACGAGTGAGGCGATGTGCCCGTCGCCGCGGAACTCGCGCAACAGCGATGCCGCGTGCCAGAGGACGAGGTGCGCCTCGTCGGGATAGGGCAACGACGCGTGGCCTGCGAACAGCGGGCGCCCATGGGGGGCACAGGCCTCCGCGGCGGCGCGCGCGAGCACAGCAGCCTCCTCGACGTCGCGCCCGCCGACCACGTCGTCGCCGAGCATGCGCCGCAACGCCCGGTCCGCGGCGCGAAGGCGAGCGTCGAGCACGACCTCGGGCGTCGCGAGCGACCATGCCCGAGGGACAACGCTGAGCACGAGGGAGGGTTCGAAGTTGTAGAAGGTGGCGACGACGACCTCGCCGCGCACCGCGCCCATCGGGGCCGAGCGACTGGCGAAGTAGCCCATCGGCCCGGGCTCGAGCCCGACGCCCTCGTACTCCTCAGCAGCCTCGGGCGCGAAGTAGATCATCCCGTGGTACGTCTCGAGCGCCCGCCACAGGCGCCGGGCGTCGTCCGGTCCGATGTCTCCCACAGCTGCTCCTCGTTCTCTATACGGATCGTGCCCTGCCAGGGTCGCAGCGCGACCACGAACTGTCAGCGCTTCGTGAGCAGGGCGGGTGGTGGGGGGCCGAAGCGGTGGCGGGCGAAGTCGAGCAGTGCGCGTACCTTCCCTTCGACGTGCCAATAGGGGTCACGACGCGACGGCGAGACCGCGCCGCTCGCCAGCTGCAACAGGGCGAGCTGGTAGCGGATGAACGCGTGGTAGCAGCCCGAGTGCTCGCGCACGAGGAGCAGGGTATTGCGCAGCTGCAGGTAGCTGACCGCACCCACGGCGCCGTGCAGGTTGGGGTTCTCCACCATCGCGCCCCGGACCAACCCGACCTCCCAATCAAGATCCGCTGCGCGCAGCCCGAGGTCGGCCTCCTCGCAGTACGCGAAGTAGCGCTCGTCGAACAGGCCAATCTCCTCGAGACAAGCGCGGCGTGCCACGAGCAACGTGCCGTGGGGGTGCCCGGCCGGCTCCCATCCCTCCTCCACCGTTGCCGGGCCGAGGATGCCTCCGAAGTAGGGGTCGACGATCGGCGTTGCACCATCCCCGTAGTCGGCGCAGGCCAAGCCGGCCCGGGCACGATCGGCGAAGCTCGCCGCGATGCGCTCGAGCGAGTCCGGCGCTGGGAGCGCATCGTGAGGTGCCACCGCGACGAGCTCGCCGAGCTCGGGATGCTCGAGGAACCATCGCAGACCGATGTTGGCCCCCGGGCCGAAACCGACGTTGGCGCCGGCCTCGATCACCTCGACGTCGTCACCGAGAGAACCGGGCTGCGACGCAGACCCGTTGTCGACGACGACAACGCGCACGGGCACCGTCTGCGCCTTGAACGCCGCCACCGTGTCGCGGAGGCGCTCGGGTTGGTCGCGGTGCACGAGGACGACCGGGATCGGTGTCTTCACGTGTCGATGCTGGCAGAGACGGAGCCGGCGGCCGTGCCTTCGGCGCCGGACGCGTCCATCCACGACATGTGCAGTGCGCCATAACGTCCGCCAGCTTTGACCAGCTCGTCGTGCGGGCCGACCTCGACGAGGCGGCCGGCTTCGAGGACGACGACGAGATCGGCGCGCTCAGCGGTCGAGAGCCGGTGCGCGATCGTCACCGACGTCCGCCCACGCGAGAGGCTCTCCAGCGCGCGAGCCAACCTCGTCTCCGTCGCCGGGTCGACGGCCGAGGTTGCCTCATCGAGGAGCAGGCACGTCGGGTTCGCGACGTATGCCCGGGCGAGGGCGACGAGCTGGCGTTCCCCGACCGAGAGGTGCGCGCCGCGCTCGCCGACGCGGGTCCTCAACCCGTCGGGCAGCGAGTCGAGCCACTCGTCGAGGCCGAGCTCGGCGAAGGCGAGACGTACGTCGGATTCGAACGACGAGGGGTTCGCGAAGCGGACATTGTCGAGGATCGTCGTATCGAAGAGGAACGTCTCTTGCGGGACGAGCACGAGCCGGGAGCGCAGCGACGACGACGGGATGTGGCGCAGGTCGACGCCTTGCACGAGGATGCGGCCCTCGCCCGGGTCGGCAAGCCGTACGAGCAGCTTCGCCAGCGTCGACTTGCCCGACCCGGTGGCGCCGACGACAGCAGTCGAGCGCCCTGCTGGCACGACGACATCGATGTCGCGCAACACGGGCCGACCTGGGAGGTACTCGTAGCTGACGTGCTCGATCCGCAGCTCCGGCGGGTCATCGGCGAGGATGACAGCGAGCGCCGCTGAGGGCTCTGGTACGTCGATGGGGGTGTCGAGCACGTCGAGGACCCGGCGCCACCCAGCGACCGCGGTCTGGGTCTGGTCGATGATCTCGGTGAACTCAGCGATCGGTTCGAGGAACAGCGCGACGAGGAACAGGAAGGCGACGAGCTTGCCCGCGGTCAACCCGCCGGCAGGGCCGAGCCAGATGCCGGCCACGACGACAGCAGAGACGGTGAAGACGCCGAACACCTCGCCCGAAGGGAACAACACTGCGCCAAGCCCTCCTGCTCGCACAAAGGCAGCGCGATGCGCTTCGACCGCCTCGTCGACCTTGGCGACCGTGCGATCCTGGATGCCGTACGCGCGGATCACAGCAGCGCCGGTCACCGCTTCGCCGACGACCGACAGCAGGTCGCCGACACGTGTCCGCACGAGATCCCACGCCCGCAGCAGCCGCTTCTGCAGCGCGCGGAGCAGGGCAGCGAGTGGGAGCACGGCAACCACAGCGATGAGGGCGAGACGCCAGTCGTACACAGCCATCGTCAGAGCCACCGTCACCATGACCGCGCTGTTCACGAGCCACGCCACGCCGCCCCACGAGAAGAACTGCGAGAGCACCTCGACGTCGCTCGTCACGCGCGACACCAATGACCCGCGCCGCTCCTCGGTGTGATGCGCGACCGAAAGCAGATGGATGTGGTCGAACGCGTCGGTGCGCAGGCGGTATAGAGCTGCCTCGCTCGCGCGCGCCAGGCGGACACGGGTGAGCCGCACGATGAGCATCGTTGCGATGACGACAACGAGGGCTGCGCCCGAGAGGCTGAGCACGAGCCCGGGTCGCACGCCGTCGCGCCCGGTCAGGCCCCTGTCGATGACTTGTTGGGTCAGAACCGGGATGACGACGCGGCCTGCCGCGCTCAGCAAGGCGAGCATCACCGTGACGCCCACCCCGTCACGCAGCTCGGGAGTGGCCGCGATCCCGCGGCGCAGCACGGAGATCGCGCCATCGGTCGACGCGGCCGGGATGCTCACGCTCGTTCCGACGCCGATGGCACCGCGAGGCCGCGGTCGGCGCGATCGAGCTCGTAGGCCCGCACGAGCTCCTCGTAGCCGTGCTGGCGGCGCAGCAACTGGTCATGTGAGCCCTGGTCGACGATCCGGCCATCCTCCAGGTAGAGCACCTCGTCAGCGAGGACGATGGTCGAGGGGCGGCTCGCCACGACGATGGTTGTGGTCGTGGTGAGATGCCGGCGCAGCGAGCCGAGGATAACGGCCTCGGTGCTCGGGTCGACGGCCGAGGTTGCGTCGTCGAGCAGCAGCAGCCGTGGTCGTCGGACGAGGGCGCGCGCCAACGCGATGCGCTGGCGCTGCCCGCCCGAGAGGGTCGCGCCGCGTTCACCGACCATCGTGGCGTACCCGTCCGGGAGACGGTGTGCGAACCCCGCGACGCCGGCGAGATCGGCAACGGCGTCGAGCTCATCGTCGAGCATCTCGGCGCCGAGGAGCACGTTGTCCGCGACGGACTCGCCGAACAAGAACGCCTCCTGGAAGGCGATGGACACGGTGTCGCGCAACTCCGCGACACCCATCGCCGCGAGTTGGCGTCCGCCGATGAGGACCTCCCCTGTAGCCGCGGGAAGAAGCCCGGCGAGGATTTGCACGAGCGTCGACTTGCCCGAGCCGGTCGGCCCGACAAGAGCAATCGTGCGTCCGGACTCGACGGCGAAGGTGATGTCCCGCAATACCGGGCGACCGGGGTCGTAGGAGAAGTCGAGACCGCGCACGTCGACGTCCGCCGCGCTTCCACCGTGTTGGTGCGGGCGCGCGGGTATCGCCAAGCGGTGATCGAGTGGCTCAGCGAGGACGCGCTCGATTCGGTCGAGACCGACGACGGCCCTTGGCATCTCACCGAGCAGGTAGCCGATGATGCGCACCGGCCAGACGAGAAGCGTGAAGAGGCTCACGACGCTCACGACCGTTCCCACGGTGACGGCGCCGCTCTCGACGCGCAGCGCGCCGAGCGGCAGGAGGCAGGCAATGCCGAGTCCCGGGAGCCCATCGAGCACGGCTTCGAAGGTCGCGCGCGTGACGTTGACGCGAACTTTGGCGGCGCGCAGCTCGGCCGCCGCGGTTCGAAAGCGCTCCGATTCGATCGCCTCGGCGCCGAGCGCCTTGACGATGAGTGCCCCCTCGAAGCTCTCGTGCGCGACGGCGGAGACCTCGCCGAGCTTTGCCTGCGCCTCCTCTGCCGGTTCCTCGACCCGGCGCTGGTACAGCACGTTGAGGAGCAGGAGGGTCGGGAACAGGACGAATGCGACGCTGGCCAGCACGATGTCGGTCGCAAGCAACCAACCTGCCGAGGTGATGAGAATGACGAGCACGCCGATGCTGATCGGCGTGACGGCCATCAACTCGCTCGTCGCTTCGACATCAGTGCTCGCGTGGCTGAGCAGCTCGCCTGTCGCGTGCGCCTGGTGGTAGCTGTAGGGAACACGTTGAAACCGCTCGACGACCGCGCGCCGCAATGTCGCGCCCACCGCGGCATTGGTGATCGTCGCGAAGAGGCGGCGGGTGATGATGCCGACGGCCCTGGTGAGCCCGACCGCAACGATCGCGACCACACCACCGACGACAGCGCTGTTGCGCACGTGACCTTGCTCGAAGCGCGGCAGGATCACCTCGTCGGTGACCTTGCCGAGCACGAAAGAAGAGCCCACCGTCGCCATGGCGTAGACCGCGGCACCGAAGACGGCCACTGCAAACGGTTTCGGGTGCAGTCGCACAAGGCGCCCGATGACGCGTAGGCCTCGTCGCAGCAGTTGTCCCGACGGAGCAACAGCGGCCCGCGGAGTGGGTTCGTCTTCCACAGCGGTTCAGATCAGCGGGCGCGCATCAGGGGAGATGGGTGACGGCAGCAGCGTCTCGCCCATCAGATGGGCGTCCACGGCCGCCGCACAGGAGCGGCCTTCCGCGATCGCCCAGACGATGAGGCTCTGCCCCCGGCCCATGTCACCTGCCACGAACACGTTGTCGAGGTTGGTGCGATAGTCACCGTCGCGCGCCACGTTCGAGCGCGGGTCGTACTCGACGCCGAGCTGGTCGAGCAGCCCGGGGTGCTGCGGCCCGAGGAAGCCCATGGCCAACAGCACCAGCTCGGTCTCGATGACGAAGTCGGACCCGTCGACCTTCTCGAAGCGTCCGTCGAGCATCTCGACCTCGTGACCCACGAGCGCCGCGACGTTGCCTTCATCGTCGCCGTCGAAGCGCTCGGTGTTCACGGCATAGACGCGCTCGACGCCTTCTTCGTGCGCTGATGCGACGCGGTAGATCATCGGGTAGGTCGGCCAGGGGTTCGCGCTCGGGCGCTCCTCGGGCGGGCGGGGCAGGATCTCGAGCTGGTGCACAGAAGCTGCGCCCTGACGGATCGACGTGCCCAGGCAATCGGCCCCCGTGTCACCGCCGCCGATGATCACCACCCGCTTGCCCTTCGCCGAGATGGGTGTCGCATCGACGGGCAGGTCGCCCTCCTGGGCCCGGTTGGCCCACGGGAGGAACTCCATCGCTTGGTGGATGCCGTTGAGCTCGCGCCCCGGCACCGGCAGGTCGCGCCCCACCGTCGCACCACCGGCCAACACGATCGCGTCGTAACCCTGCAGCTCACCGACGGACACGTTGTCGCCCACGTTCGCGCCGGTCCGAAACGTCGTGCCCTCGGCCACCATCTGCTCAATGCGCCGATCGAGGTGGCGCTTCTCCATCTTGAACTCGGGTATGCCGTAGCGCAGCAGCCCGCCGATGCGATCCGCGCGCTCATACACCGTCACCTCGTGTCCGGCGCGGGTGAGTTGCTGCGCAGCAGCAAGCCCGGCCGGCCCGGAACCGACGACAGCAACGCGCTTGCCTGTCTGCATCGAAGCCACGATCGGAGCGACCCAACCCTCGACCCAGGCCCGATCGATGATCTCGACCTCGACCTGCTTGATGGTGACCGGGTCCTGGTTGATGCCGAGCACGCAGGCTGCCTCGCACGGCGCAGGGCACAGGCGCCCCGTGAACTCCGGGAAGTTGTTCGTCGCGTGGAGGCGCTCGATCGCCGCCTGCCATCTGTCGCGGAAGACCAGGTCGTTCCAGTCGGGGATGATGTTGCCGAGCGGGCACCCGTTGTTGCAGAACGGGATGCCGCAATCCATGCAGCGCGATGCCTGCACCTTGAGCTCGCCCTCCGGGAAGTCCTCGTAGACCTCGTTCCAGTCGAGGATCCGTACAGGCACCGGACGGCGCGTCGGCAGCTTTCGCCCGTGCTTCATGAACCCCTGGATGTCACCCATGGGAACTGGCCATGATCGCGTCGTCGATGTTCTGGCCTGTCTCCTCGGCGCGCGCGATCGCGTCGAGGACGCGCCGGTAGTCTTTCGGGAACACCTTGACGAAGCTGCGAACTTCAGCGTGCCAGCGGGCGAGGATGCGAGCCGCAACGGCGGAACCGGTCTCGGTCTCGTGCATTCGGATCGTTTCGCGCAGCCACGCCTTGTCGTCCTCATCGAGCGTGTCGAGATCGATCATCTCGAAGTTGAGGCGGCGAGCGAACGTGTCGTCTGGGTCATAGACGAACGCCAAACCTCCCGACATGCCAGCGCCGAAGTTGCGCCCGGTCGGGCCGAGCACCACGACGCGCCCGCCGGTCATGTACTCACAGCCATGATCGCCGACGCCTTCGACGACAGCGGTGGCGCCAGAGTTGCGCACGCAGAAGCGTTCGCCGACGAGACCCCGGAGGTAGGCCTCACCGCTCGTCGCGCCGTAGAGGATCACGTTCCCAGCGATCACCGAGTCCTCGGCAACGAACTCGGCATGGGCTTCGAGGGGTGGGCGCACCGCGAGCCGTCCACCCGAGAGCCCCTTGCCGAAGTAGTCGTTCGCATCGCCATGCAGGCGCAGGGTGATGCCCTTGGGCACGAAGGCCCCGAACGATTGCCCCGCGGAGCCGGTGAAGAGGATTTGGATGGTGTCGTCGGGGAGGCCATCTGCACCGAAACGCTTCGTGACCTCGTGGCCGAGGATCGTGCCCACCGTACGGTTCACGTTGCGAATCGGCAGCTCGAGCTCGACCGGGCTGCGCTCGAGCAGGGCACCTTCGCAGAGCTGCACCAGGGTCTGGTCGAGCGCCTCGTCGAGGCCGTGCTCCTGGGTCTTCGTGCAATGAAGATCCTGCTCCCACGGTGAGCTCGGCTGGTGCAGGATCGGGCGGAGGTCGAGCCCGCTCGCCTTCCAGTGATCGATCGCTTCGCGAGTGTCGAGCATCTCGACGTGGCCGATGGCCTCTGCCATCGTGCGGAACCCGAGGACCGCCAGGTGCTCGCGGACCTGCTCGGCGATGAACTCGAAGAAGTTCACCACGAACTCGGGTTGGCCGCTGAAGCGCTCGCGCAAGACCGGGTTCTGCGTCGCGACGCCGACGGGACAGGTGTCGAGGTGGCAGACGCGCATCATGATGCAACCGCTCACGACGAGCGGCGCCGTGGCGAAGCCGAACTCCTCTGCTCCGAGGAGCGCGGCGATCACCACGTCGCGTCCCGTCTTCAGCTGGCCGTCTGTCTGCACGACGATGCGGTCGCGCAACCCGTTGAGCAACAACGTCTGTTGGGTCTCAGCGAGGCCGAGCTCCCATGGCGCGCCGGCGTGCTTGAGCGACGTGAGCGGCGAGGCACCGGTGCCGCCGTCGTGCCCGGAGATGAGCACCACATCGGCCTTTGCCTTCGCGACGCCGGCGGCGACCGTGCCCACGCCGACCTCGGCCACGAGCTTCACGTTCACGCGCGCAGCGGGGTTGGCGTTCTTCAGATCGTGGATGAGTTGCTTCAGATCCTCGATGGAGTAGATGTCGTGGTGCGGCGGCGGGCTGATGAGCCCGACACCCGGTGTCGAGTGCCGCGTGCGCGCGATCCACGGGTAGACCTTGCTCCCCGGGAGCTGCCCGCCCTCCCCCGGCTTGGCCCCTTGGGCCATCTTGATCTGGATGTCGTCGGCGTTCGTGAGGTACTCCGACGTCACCCCGAAGCGGCCAGAGGCCACCTGCTTGATCGACGAGCGGCGCAGGTCGCCGTTGTCGTCCGCCGTGAAACGGTCGGCGTCCTCGCCGCCCTCACCGGTGTTCGACTTCCCGCCGATGCGGTTCATGGCGATGGCAAGCGTCTCGTGCGCCTCCTTCGAGATCGATCCGTACGACATCGCGCCCGTCGAGAACCGCTTCACGATGGCGGTCACCGGTTCGACCTCTTCGATCGGCACCGCGGGGCGCAGGCCCTCCTTGAACGAGAACAGACCCCGCAGGGTCGCGAGTTTGCGGGCCTGGTCGTCGACGAGCTCGGTGTACTCCTTGAACACGTCGTAGCGCTTCGAGCGAGTCGCGTGCTGGAGCTTGAACACCGTCTCGGGGTTGAAGAGATGGTGCTCGCCTTCGCGTCGCCACTGGTACTCGCCTCCAGCCCAGAGGTCGCGATGGGCGACCTCCTCCGGCCGCTCGAGGTGAGCGAACGTGTGCCTTCGAAAGACCTCCTCGGCCAGCACGTCGAGACCGACACCGCCGAGCTTCGACGTCGTGCCCGTGAAGTACTCGTCGACGACATCGGCGCCGAGCCCGATGGCTTCGAAGACCTGGGCCCCGGTGTAGGAAGCCACGGTCGAGATGCCCATCTTCGACATCACCTTGAGCACGCCCTTGCCGCACGCCTTGATGTAGTTGCGGTGAGCTTGGCCCTTCGAAACCCCGGGCAGCTGGCCCGAGTCGATCATGTCGTCGAGCGTCTCGAAGGCGAGGTACGGATTGATGGCGCCGGCGCCATACCCGAGCAAGAGCGCCATGTGGTGGATCTCACGCGCCTCGCCTGTCTCGATCACGAGGCCGACCCGGGTGCGAGTCTTCTCGCGGATGAGGTGGTGGTGCACTGCACCCACGAGCAGCAGAGACGGGATCGGCGCGAGCTCCTCGCTCGAGTGACGATCGCTCAAGATGATGAGCTTCGCCCCGTCAGCGATCGCCACTGAAACCCTTGCCCGGACCTCGTCGATCGCGCGCCGCAGACCGGCGCCGCCTTCGGAAACCGGATACAGCCCGTCGACGGCGAAGGGCTTGAACCCGGGAAGGTTCCCGTCCTCGTTGATGTACAGCAACTTCGCGAGATCGGTGTTCGAGAGGATCGGCGTTGGCAGCACGATCTGACGGCACGAGGCGGGCGAGGGATCGAGCAGGTTCCCCTCCGGACCGAGAGTTGCGCCGAGAGCTGTGACGAGCTCCTCTCGAATGGCGTCGAGCGGCGGGTTCGTCACCTGCGCGAAGAGTTGGCTGAAGTAGTCGAAGAGCAACCGAGGGCGATCGCTCAGCGCGGCGATCGGTGTGTCGGTGCCCATCGACCCGATCGGCTCGTAGCCGACCTTCGCCTCGGGGGTGATGAGGATCTTGAGCTCCTCGGTCGTGTACCCGAACGTGCGCTGCTGCTGCACCACCGATCCGTGCTGTGGCGTGAGGAAGAACCGCTCGGGCAGGTCGTCGAGATGCACTTGGCCGCCGTGGACCCAGTCTGCGTAGGGCTGCTGCGCCGCGAGTGCGGTCTTGATCTCGTCGTCACCAACGATGCGGCCCTGCTCGGTGTCGACGAGGAACATCCTTCCGGGCTGCAGGCGACCCTTCTGGACGATCTCGGCCGGGTCGATGCCGAGCACCCCCACCTCGGATGCCATGACGACGAGCCCGTCAGCGGTCACCCAATAACGGCTGGGGCGTAAGCCGTTGCGATCGAGCACAGCGCCGATGACCGTGCCGTCGGTGAACGCGATCGAGGCCGGGCCGTCCCACGGCTCCATGACCGAGGAGTGGAACTCGTAGAACGCCCGTTTGTCGGCCGGCATCGACTCGTGGTTCTCCCACGCCTCGGGGATCATCATGAGCACCGCATGGGGCAGGCTCCGTCCGCCGAGGTGCAGCAGCTCGAGGGCTTCGTCGAAGCGGGCCGTGTCGGACGAGCCCGGCGTGCAGATGGGGTACGCGCGCTCGAGCCCGTCGATCAGCTCGCTCTCGAGCAACGCCTCGCGGGCGCGCATCCAGTTCTCGTTGCCCCTGACCGTGTTGATCTCGCCGTTGTGGGCGATGAGCCGGTACGGGTGCGCGAGAGGCCACGACGGAAAGGTGTTCGTCGAGAAACGGCTGTGCACGAGCGCCAGCGACGACTCGAAGCGCTCGTCGGAGAGATCGGGAAAGAAGTCGCCGAGTTGGCCGGTGGTGAGCATCCCCTTGTAGACGAGGGTGCGGCTCGAGAGCGACGCGAAGTAGATCGAGGCCCCGTCGGTGATCGTGACCTCGTGCTCGATGCGCTTGCGCACGACGAAACAGCGGCGATCGAGCTCGACGCCCGACCACGGTGGCCGGCCCTCGCCCGCAGCAAGGAAGACCTGCTTGAAGGCTGGCTCGACGTCGGAGGCCATCGATCCGATCATCGAGTCGTCGACGGGCACGTCGCGCCAGCCGAGCACCCGGAGGTGCTCGGCTTCTGCCACCTTCTCGATGGCGTCCATCGCCTGGGCGCTGGCCCCGTCGTCGGCAGGGAGGAACGCCATGCCGACGGCGTACTGACCAGCGGCTGGGATCTCGAAGCCGACCGCGGAGCGCAGGAACGCGTCTGGCACCTGGGTCAGGATGCCGGCGCCGTCGCCGACGTTTGCCTCGGCTCCTGTAGCCCCGCGGTGGTCGAGGTTGCACAGCGAGCGCAGGCCGAGCTCGACCATCCGGTGGCTGCGACGGCCGTGCACATCGACGACGAAGCCGACCCCGCAAGAATCGTGCTCGAGGCTCGGGTCGTAGAGACCCTGCAGCGCTGGCGCGTACGTGGCCGCGCGGGACTTGCGGGGCAAGGCGGACATGTCAGTTCCCGTTTCGCGTCGGATCAGGTTCGGATCAGGCGCTACACCCGTGGGACGACGTTGGCCCGTGCAGCAGTCATACGACTCTAGACGACCGCCCGTCCCAGAACGGAAAGCGATTACGGTCGCGCACCGTGGTGAGCAGACGGCGGGTGGCTGTGCTCGTTGGCGCCATCGCAGCAGGCATGCTCCTGATGAGCACCGGGACCAGCCACAACGACGTCACCACATCAGCAACGACAGCGCCTCTGGCATCCGCATCGTCGCCGGCGGCGGCGCCGGAGCAGACGACCTCGCCCGCCACCGGGCCAGCGCGCGACCCGACTCTCGGCAGCGGCCGGCCCGTCACCTTCGCGTTCGCGGGCGACACGAACTTCAGCACCGAGGGGCGGATGGCTGCACGCCTGCGCGGCGATCCTGCGAGTGCAATCGGTCCCTTCAGCGACATCCTCAGCGCGGCCGACGTCGCCGTCGGCAACCTCGAGACCGCAGTGGGCACCCACGGGTCTCCCGAAGCGAAGCAGTTCACGTACCAGGCGCCTCCGACGGCCATCGACGCGATGCGCGCTGCTGGCTTCGATGCCGTCTCCATGGCGAACAACCACGGTCGCGACTACGGGCCCGACGGGTTGGCGGACTCTCTTGCCGCGCGCGCCGCCCAGCCCGACGGGCTGCTCATCGGCATCGGTGAGGACGATGCCGATGCCCTTCGCCCGTTTCGCACGACGATCAACGGCCAGCGCATCGCCGTCATCGCTGCCACGCAGGTGCTCGATGCCGAGCTCGCATCGTCGTGGACAGCAGCACCAGGGCACGCTGGGCTGGCCTCGGCAAAGAAGGTCGACGACCTCGTTGCGGCCGTGCGCGCCGCCCGGATCGACAGCGACACGGTCGTCGTCTTCTTGCACTGGGGCGTCGAGCGCGAGACGTGTCCGAGCGGCGATCAGCAGGCTCTCGCGGCGATGCTCGCCGAAGCTGGGGCCGACATCGTGATCGGTGGCCATTCCCACCGTCTCCAAGGCGCTGGGTTCCTCGGTCACGCCTTCGTCGGGTACGGCCTCGGCAACTTCGACTTCTTCGCCAGCGGTGGTGAAGCCGCGAGCACCGGCGTGGTGCAAGTCAGCATCACCGGGCGCCGAGTCGACGCCTACGACTTCGTGCCGGGCCACGTCGAGAGCGCCGTGGCCACGCCCCTCGCCGGCGCAGCGGCGCAAGCGGCCAAGGCCGACTGGGACGCGTTGCGTCCCTGTACCGGCCTGACGAGCACGGCGGGCTGAGTGACGGTCGGGCAGGCTGGAGGCGTGACCGCTGCCGAGTCGGCACGCGCCCTTTGCGCGTTCATCGACGCGTCGCCCTCGCCGTACCACGCGGTGGCCAGCGCCGCGAACCAGCTCGAGGCCGCGGGCTTCACCCGGCTGGAGGAGAACGAAGCGTGGGGTGCGACAACCGGACGCCGCTACGTCGTGCGCGACGCGAGCCTCGTGGCCTGGTCACTTCCGGAACATGCCGCCGGGGCGACGCCATGGCGTGTCATCGGCGCGCACACCGACAGCCCCAACCTGCGCGTCAAGCCCCGCGCCGACCTCGCTCGGGCCGGCGCACGCCTCTTGGCCGTCGAGGTCTACGGAGCCCCGCTGCTCAACTCGTGGCTCGACCGCGACCTCGGCTTGTCGGGGCGGGTCGGGCTCCGCGACGGAACGACCGAGCTGCTCCGGGTCGACAAGCCCTTGCTGCGCATCCCGCAGCTCGCCATCCACCTCGACCGCGACATCGCGACGAGCGGGCTGGTGCTCAATCCGCAGATGCACATGACGCCGATGTGGGGGCTCGGCGAGCCTGACGTCCGAGGCTTCAGCAGCTTCGTCGCCGACGAGATCGGCGCCGGCCCGACCGACGTCGTGTCGTGGGAGCTCATGGTTCACGACCTCACGCCGTCACAGCTGGCCGGCCGCGACGACGAGTTCGTGAGCGCACCGCGCCTCGACAACCTGTGCTCATCGTGGGCCGCGGTGCAGGCCCTCACCGCTGACCCGGCACCCGTGAGCCCAGCACTCGTCGCGCTGTTCGACCATGAGGAGACCGGGTCGACATCGAGTCGCGGCGCCGACAGCCCGATGCTCGAAGCCGTCCTCGAGCGCATCGCCGAGGCCCGCGGCTCATCGCGCGCTGAGCTCCGCCAGGCATTGGCCGGCTCGATGTGCGCCTCGGCCGACATGGCCCACGCGACCCACCCGAACTACAGCGAGCGCCACGAGCCCGGGCATTGGGTCGCGCTCAACGGCGGCCCGGTGATCAAGACCAACGCGAGCCAGCGCTACGCCACCGACGCTCGCACCGCCGGTGCGTTCGTGTCGGCCTGCGACCGCGCGGCCGTGCCGTTGCAGCACTTCGTCTCGCGCAACGACATGCGGTGCGGCTCGACGATCGGTCCGATCACCGCGGGCCGTCTCGGCATCGCAACGGTCGACGTCGGCGCTCCCCAACTCGCCATGCACGCTGCGCGCGAGGTCATGGGGTCCCTCGATCCGGCGTCGTACGTCGCCGCGCTCGCTGCGTGGCTGCGTCCAGAGCCCGCCCCTTGATTGGACTTTTCGGCCACTCGAAAACCATGCTCCGAGCCGCCCATGGCCGAGCAGAAGCTGACGAAGTCCGAGCGCGAGACGCTGAAGGCCGTGTACCGGTTGACCAAGGGCGCCGAGCCGGCCCACACCGGCGACCTTGCCGACAAGCTCGAGGTCAGCCCGAGCACCGTGACCACGACCATCAAGCGTCTGGCCGACCGGGGCATGGTCGAACACGTGCTCTACAAGGGCGTGATGCTGACGGCGGAGGGTCGCGCCCAGGCGGTCGCCGCCATCCGTCGGCATCGCATCGTCGAGCGGTTCCTCGCCGACATGCTCGGCTATGCGTGGAACGAGGCCGACCGGCTCGCGACCTCCTTCGAGCATGAACTGCCCCAGGAGGTCGAGGATCGCATCTTCATCGCCCTTGATCGTCCCGCGGCCTGCCCCCACGGCTTCCCCATACCGGCGCCGGAGCTCGACGACGTTCCCGACCTGCCTCCGCTCTATGACCTCGAGCCTGGCGACGTCGCGGTCGTCGCGATCGGTGGCTCGACCGATCCCGACGTCGTCGCGTTCCTCGACACGCTCGGGCTGCGCCCCGGCGGGCGAGTCGAGGTCAAGGAGAAGCACCCGTTCGACGGTCCCCTCGTCCTTCGCGTCGACGGCAACGACCGCACCTTGGGCCGAACCGTCGCGAGCCAGGTGTACGTCCAGCGCATCGCCGGCTAGTGCCCCGAGTCGTGAGTCCGCGGAGAAATTCGGCGAGCGCTGGGCGCCGTTCGCAAGGACGCAGGACGAAGCACTCCACCAGCGAATGCGAGGCCGAGGACGCCGCGAGGGGCGTTCAGAGCCGTCGAACTCTTCGCATGACTTGCGACTCGGGGCACTAGTCAGACCTCGGCGAGGCGCTTCGCTCGCGCGCCCGCCCTGCGCAGCAGCACGAAGCCGACCACGTCGAGGACGCCAGCGACGGCGAAGGCCCAGCGCTCGTTGCCCAACGATACGACGGCGCCGAGCGCGAACGCTCCGAGGCCCTGCGACACGTCGAAGAACAAGGTGAAGGTGGCGACAGCCTGGCTGCGTTCGTCTTCCGGGGCGCCGGCCACCACGAGCGGGAACAAGGCCGGGTACAGCAGCGACACGCCGAGGGAGTACACCAGCGTCCCGGTGTACAGACCCGGCGCGGTGCCCCAACCGGCGAGCACCGCGAAACCAGTGGCCTGCAAGGCAAGAGCAGCGGTGCCAGCCCGGATCGGACCCAGGCGATCGGGCAGCTTGGCGCCCAGGATGCGCACCACGAGGATGGCGGCCGCGTACTCGGCGAAGACCGGTCCCGCGCTGTTCACGTCGACCTGGTCGATGTAGAGCGGCACGAACGCGGCGAAGCCGGCGTAGCCCGTGGTCGAGAGCGCGAGTATGGCGCCGGGGCGCAACGCAGCCGGATGGAGGATCCTGATGCGTCGCGCTGGCGACGGGGCTTGTTCGCCATGGCCAGGCATGCGGGTCGCGAGCAGCGCCGCGACGACGCACGTGAGGGCCGCGGCCAGCCACACCGAGCGAAAGCCGAGGTGCTCGCGCACCAGATCGCCGATGACGGGTCCGACGCCGAGGCCGCCGTAGACGGCAACGGAGAAGTACGAAGCAGCCTCACCTCGTCGTTGGGGCGGGGCCATGTCCTGCACCGCCGTGGCAGCGCCGACGAACATCGCCGCCTCGCCGGCGCCGGTCAAGAGGCGCATGCCGATGAGCACCGCCAGACCGTCGGCCAGCTCATAGCCGAGGATCGACAACCCAGCGACGAGCCCACCTGCGACGACGAGCACCCGGCGGCCGCGCTCGTCGCCGATGCGGCCAACAGCGGGCCGTAGCAGCGCTGCCGACACCGCGAATGCGCCGACAGCGGCACCGACCGCTAGGCCACCGCCGCCGAGCTCGTCCTCGACGTAGCGCGGGAGCACCGGGGCAAGGATGCCGAGCCCGACGAAGTAGGCGAGCGCAGCTCCGGTGACGAGCACGAACGCCGGCGTGAGCAGCCGGTCGTCGTCGACCGAACGTCGGTTCAGGACAGCTCGCCCACGATGCGCGCCCACACGGCATCGCTCACGGCGTCACCGCGCGGTGTCGGCGCGGCCGCCTGCTCAGCGGCACAGATGTCGCAGACCGGGTAGTCGCGGCCGTCGCGCAAGGTGGCTGTGGTGACGGCGGGCTGCTCGAGGCAGATCCAACACCGTTCGACGAGCATGAAAGGAGGATACGCGGCGCGTGCGCATGCGTCGACGGACGTGGTAGCGATTGCTCCCGATCGCCCTCCAGCAACTACGGTCGACGCACCGCTGGCGGCTGCAGACCGTTCGCGCGACGACCCGACGTGCCTCGACCACCAACCCGACTTGGGATCGGTTGGCGGGGCCCCGAGCCCAAGTAGAGTCGCTTCGCCATGTCCCTCAAGGTCCCCCCGGCTCAGGTCCACGTCCCGGCTGAGGATCGCCAGGAGATCCTCCGCCTCATCGACGAGGCCCTCGCCACAGGGCAGCTCACGCTCGGCAAGATCGGCAAGGAGCTCGAGGATCGCTTCGCAGCCCTCCACGGCGTGACCCATGCCATCGCTGTCAACAGCGGCACCAGCTCCATCGAGATACCGCTGAAGGCCTATGGGGTGCAAGGCAAGGAGGTGCTGGTCCCTGCCAACACCTTCTTCGCAACGGCCGCGGGGGTGCTCGCCGCTGGTGCGACCCCGCGCTTCGTCGACTGCGACCCGACCACCCTCTCCGTCGACCCCGAATCGGTGCGCGCCAACATCACTCCGGCCACGGTCGGGTTGGTCGTCGTGCACATCGGCGGCCTGGTCACGCCGGCGATCAAGGAGCTGCGCTCGCTCTGCGACGAGCACGGCATCTTCCTCTTCGAAGACGCCGCGCACGCCCATGGGAGCTCGTTCGGTGGCCAGCACGCCGGCACGTTCGGCTTCGCCGGGTCCTTCAGCTTCTACCCCACCAAGGTGATCACCTCGGGCGAGGGCGGCATGATCACGACGGACGACGACACCATCGCAGAAGAGGCTCGCACCTACCGTGACCAGGGCAAGGCGGGCTTCACCGCGAACGTGCACACCCGGCTGGGCTACAACTGGCGGATGAGCGAGCCGCACGCGGCAATCGGCTTGACGCAGTTGAAGCGGCTGCCCGAGTTCATCGAGCACCGCCAGCGCGTCGCTGCCCTCTACGACGATGGCCTCGCCGCTTTGCCCCTCACCCCGGTGCACGTGCCGGCGGAGGCCTCGTGCAACTACTACAAGTACATCGCCTACCTGCCAGACGGTGTCGACCGCGCGCACCTCAAAAGGATGCTGCGTGAGGAGTTCGGCGTCGGGCTCTCCGGCGAGGTGTACGAGCTGCCGCTCAACAAGCAACCGGTCTTCGAGCGGTGGGTCACCGGCGAGCTGCCGGGAGCCGAGCGCATCTGCGCCCGCCACATCTGCTTGCCCATCTCGGCCGTCACCACCGACGAGCAGGCGGCCATCGTGATCTCGTCACTCGAGACGGCCCTCGGCCGCCTCGCCTGAGCAAAGGACAAGCAATGTCCAAGACCGTCGCCGTCACCGGGGGCTCCGGATTCATCGGGACCCACGTGGTCGACGCCCTGCTAGCCGCCGGCTGCACGGTGCGCGTGCTCGACCCGAAGGCGCCGCATCGCGCCGACGCCGAGTGGGTGCCCGTCGACGTGCTCGACACGGCCGGGTTGACCGAAGCCGTCGCCGGATCGGATGTGATCTTCCACCTGGCCGCGATCGCAGATGTGAACGACGTCATCGCCGACCCGACGCTCGCCATCGAGGTCAACACGCTCGGCACCTCCCGCGTCCTCGAAGCGGCCCACCGCGCCGACGCCGGGCGCGTGGTGTTGGCATCGACGGTGTGGGTGTATGCAGCGACGAGCGAGCTCGAGGTCGACGAGGACACCCTGTTCGACCCGAACACCGACCGACATCTCTACGTCACCTCCAAGGTCGCAGCAGAGATGGCGTGCCGCGACTACCACACCCTGTACCAGCGTCCGTTCACGGTGCTGCGCTACGGCATCCCCTACGGACCCCGAATGCGCGACAACTGCGTCGTCGCGGCGTTCATGAAGCGTGCGATGCGCGGCGAGACGTTGAAGATCGACGGCGACGGTAGCCAACATCGCTTCTTCGTCTACGTCGAAGACCTCGCTCGAGCGCACGTGCGTGCCCTTGACGACGTGGCGATCAACCGCACGTACAACATCGAGGGTGCTGTGCCGGTCTCGATCCGCGAGATCGCAGAGTCGGTCACCGAGCTCGTCGGCACGGGCGACGTCGAGTTCGGCCCATCGCGCCCCGGCGACCTCAAGGCGCGCACGGTCTCGAACAAGCGGGCCCGAGAGGAGCTCGGCTGGGCGCCGACGACGACGTTCGCGGAGGGGCTCGAGCGCACCCTCAGCTGGTACCGCGATCAGGAGGCAGCCGACATCGCCGACCGCGCCTCTGAGACCGCGCAGGACTGAACAGATGCGAGCGGGCATCCTCGATCGCCCCGGTGGCGTGCGTCGCATCGCGGTCGTGCCCGCCTACAACGAAGCACCGACCGTCGCGCAGGTGCTGGTGAAACTGCATCACCTCGTCGACGAGCTCGTCGTCGTCGACGACGGGTCGACCGACGCGACAAGGGCCGAGATCCAGGCGGTGCTGCCTGGCCTCGAGCACTGCACACTGCTCTCCTTCGACGAGAACCAGGGGATGTCGGCCGCGTACTACCTCGCGTTCAGCGACCTCCGTCGGCGCATGCGTGAGGGTGAGCTGTCGCCTGACGATCTCGTCTACACGATCGACGCCGACGGCCAGCACGACCTCGACGTCCTCGACGACTTGCAGAATCGCTGCGTCGACCAGCACCTCGATGCCCTCCTCGTTCGCCGCGACCTCTCCACGTACCCGCTCTACAAGCGAGCCGGCAACGGTGTGTTGTCCGCGTGGGCCACGTTGTGGGCCGGCGGCGTGAAGCTCCACGATGTCGAGTCCGGCTACCGCATCTTCCGCCTCGACGCGCTGGCAGAAGCGCTGTCCTACTACCGCGGGTACAAGTACTCCGAGACGGTGGAGGTCGCGGTGGTGCTCAGCCTTCTCGGGTACAAGGTCACGAACGACGTGCTCGTGCCGGTCCCGATCTACCGCAGCCGGACCCGGATGGTCGACGTTTTCATCGATCTCGCAGCGATCCCCCTTGCCGCCCTGCGGGTGCACACGCGACGACCGCCCGGCAAGGAGCTGCCCAGCCTCCTCACCCCCGTCGCTGTATCGGGCGTCGGCGCGCTGGCCGGCCTTGTCGCGCTCCGCGGGATCACGAAGCAGCTCGCGCGGCGTTAACGCGCCGACGCCCTCAACAGTGGGGAAGGTACGGCTCGACGTCGAGCAGCTCGTCCAACCTGACTGGGCGGAGCCCCCTCGCGTCCAGCCCGTCGAGGATCTCGGGCAACGCGACCTCGAGCACCGAGCGGTCGGCGCGCACGAGACCGTCGAGGCCGTCGTGCAACAAGATGATCGAGCCGGGTCGGACCTGCTCGAGGATCCGTTGCGCAACCGCATGCCCGTCGCGCTCGGCCCAGTCGCGAGCCGAGGCGTCCCATGTCACGGTGCGCATCCCGCGGTCGGCGACGCGAGCCAGCATGAACGGCGTGCGCTGTCCGTGCGGCGGGCGGAAGAGGGTCGGGCACGCCCCGATCGCCTGCTCGAACGCCGCTTGGGTCCTGGCCAGCTCGGGATATCCGGGGTCGAGCCAGCCAGTGGAGTCATGGTGGTAGGAGTGGTTGCCCAGGAGCTGGCCATCGTCGTAGAGGGCCTTGGTGATGTCGGGTCGGGCGTCGATCGCCTTGCCCACCTCGAAGAACGTGCCCTTCACGCCGTGCTCGTCGAGGATGTGCGCGACGTTCATGGACCACCGCGCGTCCGGTCCGTCGTCGAACGTCAGCGCCACTTGGTCACGGCTGCGGTCGCCGTGGGTGGCGATGTGCCCGAACCACTCGACGGTCGGATCGTTGGCGCCGACCCATGCCAGGAGGCCGACCGCGAGGACGCTCACGAGGCCGATGAGGCTCACACGAGCGCGGCCCGCCTTCTCTCGTGGCAGAGCACGACCGGCCATCGCCACCGCTGCCGTTGCGACGACCAGAGCGAAGGCCCATCGAAGCGCTCCGGTTCGTCCCGCGAGCTCTACGAGAAGCGCTGCCTCGAGCAGCGCCGCAGCCGCGCCTGCGCCGACCAACCGAAGCTCGATGCCGTCGCGGCGCGGCAAGACGAGACCGACGCCTGCTCCGAGCACGATCGCCTCGAGCACGGTGATCGCGCCCCTCGGCGTCACGCCGACGAGCGCAAGCCCGACACCCGCGAGCGCGACCCCGAGAAGGGTGAGGCGCGGACGCGCCAACAACGCACCCTCGCGTGCCGCAGCGAGGCCAGCGACGACGGCAGCGCTGGTGACGGCCACGGCGGCCACCCTCGAGTCCTCGGCGCCGGTCCATGCCACCGCGGCGAGCACAGCCATCGCGTGGCCGCAGGCGACAGCACGGATGCCCTCTGATGTCGGCCACGGCTGAGGAGACGGCACCAGCATCGGGCGCCGACGGTAGCGCCCACGACTTCGGCGACAACGCTGCTGGTCGGCGCGTCCTTGGGGCCGTCATCGTGATCTGGGTCGTGCTCCTTGCGCTTCTCCTGCGCCATCGCGAGGTTCTCTCGAGCGACACGTTGTCGAACTACGTCCATGTCTGGTTCATCCAGGACCGCATGTGGCACGGCCACGGCCTTCCCTTGGAGATGCCCGTGCTCGGTCATGGCGAGGCGTACACGTTTCCGTACGCGTTCATCCCGTGGATGGTCGCGGCGCTGCTCTGGCCGCTGCTCGGCGAGTACGCCGTCGGCGTTTGCCTCGGCGCTGGCTGGGTGTTCTTGGTGGCCGGCACGTTCTACGCGTTCCCCGAGCTGAAGCGGGGCTGGTGGGCGGCCGCGGTGTTGATCAGCCCGGCGCTCATCACCGGCGTACTCCTCGGCCAGTTGCCGTTCCTTTGGGCTGCGGGCATGTTCCTTGCCGCCATCGCCTCGTGGCGTCGGGGACGGCGCAAGTCGGCTGTCGCGCTGGCGGCGCTCGCGCAGGTCACGCACGCCGCCGTCCTCATGCCTCTCGTCGGCTTGATCGTCGTGTGGCGTCTTCGCGCCGACCCGTCCCAGCGCAAGCAACTCTTCGTTGCTTGGATCGTTTCGGTGATCCCCGCACTCCCCGCGGCACTGCTCGTGTTCGTGTCGCCGGTTACCGAGGAGACGTCACCGCTGTTCAGCCTATGGATCGAGTTCGAGACGCTCGTGCTGCGCTCGTTGTTCCTGCTGGTCCCGCTTGCGCTCCTCTACCTCCGCGCCCGGGGCGACCGCCGCGCGCCGATGCTCGCCGTTGCCGGCCTCGTGGTGTTCCAGCTGGCGACGATCCCGGTCACCAGCTTGCGGCTGGGCTGGGGCGCGATCACCCGTACACCCGATGAAGCGTCGAGCGCGATGGCCGAATCCGTGCACATCGACCCCGGCAAGGTGTACCGGGTGTTGGCGTTCGGCGACCGCAAGTGGGGCCCCTACTCGATCGTGCGGCGCGGTGGCACCCTCGACTCGGAGCTGTTCCCCGAGAGCCTGCACTGGCGCAGCTTCAAGGACGAGGCCGAATACGCCCGGTTCCTCATTCGCCGACGCATCGACGTCGTGCTCGTGCAGTCGAAGTACCACTCGTACAAGACGAACGAGCAAGCCCTGCTCGATGCCATCGCCGCCACAACCGGCTGCGTCGACGGCGTCGCCACGACGAGGACCGCGCACACCAAGGACTACACCGCCTACGCGGTCACGCGAGGCTGTAGCGGTCCACCCCATTAGAGGCCGAGCGCATAGACGACGCCGTGGCCCGAGCGGCCCGCCGGCGAAGCCGGCAAGAGCGGAGTAACCGGCTTGACCTTGAGCATGCGACGCTTACCTATCCGCGCGAGTCCTTAGGGAGCATCCCTTGTCAACCGCCGAGCGGTTCGGCTACGCCCTTGCAATCCTGATCCTCGTCGTAGGCGGTGCCATCGTGCGCACGCCGATCCTGAACTGGGTCGCGGGTCCGGTGATCGTCGTCGCATGCGTGATGCTCACCACACGCGGCTCGCGCCGAGGCGACAAGGGATGAGCTGGGCGGCCCATGAGCTGGAGAGCTACGTCCTCCAGAAGCACGTCAAGGCCAAGATCAGCTACATCGCCGTGCTGTTCGGCTGCTTGCTGCCCGACTTCTTCACGAAGCTCCCGGTGTACGGCTTGCACATCGGCGACGTCGAGCTCATCAAGGCGAAGACGCCGTACAAGTACCACCGGGGATGGCCAGGGGTCGGGCCCACCCATTCGTTGCTCTGGGCGTTCCTCATCTCGACGCTCGTGCTTGTCGTTTGGCGCAACCGTGCCTGGTTCCTCGGCATCTTGATCGGCACCGCGGCCCACGTGTTCACCGACACATTCGACTCGGTTGGCACGATGGTCTTCTTCCCGTTCACCACAGAGCACTACTCGACGGGCATGTGGGCCTACGCCGCCCAGCAGGGCCGCTACGGCGACGCCGCCGCGTACTATTCGAGCCTCGGTGGGGTGTGGGACGTGTTCTGGCTGCTCATCGCGCTCACGGGTGCCGGCGTGCTCGGGCGCAAGTACTTCCGCGAGCAGGTCATGCCAAACGACCCAGGAGCGTGGGCATGGCTCAAGCGCACGTTCGGGTTGAACGACAGCGCCATGTTGGCCGCGTACCGAGCGTGGTTCGTCTATGGCACGGCGCGCATATTCGCCTGGTTCGCATGGGCTCGGCTGCTCAATCCCGAACGGGGTAAAGAGGTACTCGACCTCTCCTGGGGTGGGCCGTCATGGGTGGAGAAGGTGAGCTACCCGTTCCCCGGTTGGGGCACCTTCCTCCTGCACACCACCATCGGCATCCTCGGCTGGACGGTCACGGTCGTGGTCGGCTGGCGCTGGTTCGGCCGTCGCCTCTGGGTGCGCGCCGCTCGCAAGGAAGCCGAGCGCGACACGGCCGCCATGCGAGAGCTCGGCTTGCCGGAGCCCGCCACCACGAGCTGAGTGGAGGCTCGTGCGTCAGACCGAGCTGAGAACGCGCTCGTCTTCGACGGGTTCGACGGCCTTACCGGCGTCTGCGACGACCTTGCGCATCGTGCGCTTGACGATCATGGCGCGTCCGGCGGCGGCGACGGCGGGCACCATCTCGGCAGCGGTGAAGCACACGGCGCACATCAGATTGCGACCTCCTCGAGGAGCCCGGCGACGAACGGACCGATCTCTGTCTCGAGCCGACCACGGCGCAGCTGCGCTCGGGCGATCACGTCGGCGCCCTTTCCCTCGAGCACTCGGACGGTCTTCGCTAGCGCCTTGCCGGGGTTGATCGCGTACGTCACGAAGGCTGCGACCTTCTTTCGGTCGAGCACGGGCAGCTTCAAGAGCTTGCCCACCCGGCCGGGCCGTTGACCGGCGACGATGAACCCGTCGACCCAAGTGCCGACCACGACCAAGTCGGCCGCTGCTACTTCGCCGTAGTCGAACGCGTCGATCGGCCGCACAGAGACCTCGGCACCCTTGGCCTGCAGCGCGCCGCCGATGAGCTCGGCCGCTCGCTTCGTGTTGCCGGTGAGGGATTCGAACAGCACGACGACCTTCATGGCAGAGGCCAACCTATTCGATGGGCGTGCCCATCGACGGTCAACGTTTGGCGATCTTCTCGATGCGCGCCCTGGTCTCGGCGTCGAGCCGGGCGAGCACGTCGAGGGCGCCCATGTTCTCCTCGACCTGCGCGACCGTGCTGGCTCCTGTGATCACCGTCGACACGTGGGGGTTCGACGCGCACCAAGCCAGGGAGAGCTGCGAGAGCGTGCACTCGAGCTCGTCAGCGACGCCGCGCAGATCGCGGACCTTCACGTTGCGGCCTTCGTCGGTGAGCATGTCCTTGAGCCACTCGTAGCCGGGCAAGGTGGCCCGGCTCCCCTCCGGTATGCCGTCGACGTACTTGCCCGACAGCAGGCCCGACGCGAGCGGGCTCCACGTGGTGAGACCGAGGCCGATGTCGTCGTAGAGGCGGGCGTACTCGCGCTCGACGCGGCGACGCTCGAAGAGGTTGTACTGCGGCTGCTCCACCACCGGCTTGTGGAGGTGGTGGCGCTCGGCGAGATCCCACGCCGCTCGGATCTCATCCGCCGACCACTCCGATGTCCCCCAGTAGAGCGCCTTGCCGGCGCTGACGATCTCCGACATCGCCCATACCGTCTCCTCGATGGGCGTCTCTGGATCTGGACGGTGGCAGAACAACAGATCGACGAAGTCGAGGCCGAAACGCTCGAGGCATCCGTCGATGGCATGCATGAGGTACTTCCGGTTCAGCGTGTTGCGGGTGTTCACGCCCTCGGTGAGACCCCAGTAGACCTTGGTCGAGATCACCATCGACTCGCGGGCATAGCCGAGCTCGGCGAGTGCCTTGCCCATGATCACCTCCGACTCACCACCGGCGTACGCCTCGGCGTTGTCGAAGAAGTTCACACCCGCTTCCCAGGCTGCGGCGATGCAGTCGCGGGCGAGCCCGGTGTCGAGCTGGGCGCCGAAGCTGACCCACGACCCGAAGGACAACACGCTCACCTGCAGACCGCTGCGCCCGAGCCTGCGGTACTCCATGGATGCCATGGCCCGCACTCTAGGTACTGCCCGCGGCTGCGGCGCTCGCGCGCGTCAGGCGATGATGCCCGCGGCGCGCAGCTCCGCGAGCTCGCCATCCCCCAGCGCGAGCTCGGCGCGGAGCACGGCGTCGGTGTGCTCGCCGAGCCAGGGCACCCGGGCCTCTGGGCCCTCGGCGACGCCCGAGACCTTCACGGGGTTGCCAGGCACGAGCACGGGCTGGTCGACCCCGTCGGTGCGGGGCATCTCGACGAGCATGTTGCGCGCGGCGACGTGCGGATCGCGCACCACCTCTTCGTCGACGAAGCAAGGGCCAGCGGCGATGCCAGCTGCGCCGAGCAGCGCGCACGCCTCGACGCGGGTCTTCGTAGCGGCCCAGCTCTCGATCGCCGGGCGAAGTGCGTCGTCCATGCGCTCGAGCCAACGCTCGCGTGTGCTGAAGCGATCATCTCCGACCCACTCCGGGCGACCGATGAGCTGCACCAGCTTCGCGAACTGAGCCTCCCGACCTACCTGGATGATGAACCAGCCGTCGCCGGCGCGAAAGCCGTGCATGATCAGCGGTCCGAGGTCGCCGTCGCGCAGACCCATCGACCAGAAGTTCGTCACGATGTCGGTCATCGCCACGAGCGAGTCGTACATCGCGATGTCGACGTACTGGCCTTGCCCCGTGCGGTCGCGCTGGCGCAGCGCTGCCATCGTGCCGATCACGGCGAAGAGCGCGGCGCCGATGTCGCCGAGCGCGCCGACCGGCGCGACGACAGGGGGCTGCCCCGCGAGCTGCTTCATCGAGTAGATGCCCGACATCGCCTCGACGACCGGCGCGAAGGCAGGCCACTCGCGGTACGGCGAAGCACCGTTGCCGAAACCCGACACCGAGACGTAGACGACGGAGGGATGCACGACCGAGATGTCGTCGTAGCCGAGACCGAGCCCGGCCATCGCCCCGGCCCTCGAGTTCTCGGCCACCACGTCGAAGCGCGGCGCGAGATCGAGTACCAGCTGGCGGCCTCTTGGTGACTTGAGGTCGATGCAGAGGCTGCGCTTCGACAGGTTGTTGCGCAGAAACGTCGCGCCTACTGCCCGGCCCTCGGGATCGAGCATCGCCGGGAGCGAACCGCGGCCCATGTCGCCGCCCGAGGGGTTCTCGATCTTGAGCACCTCAGCGCCCAGACGACCCAGCAGCTGGGTGGCGAAAGGCAGCGCCTGCATCTGCTCGAGGGCCAAGACCCGCAGCCCCTCGAGGGGCTTCCCGTTCGCTGCGGCCGCTTCGTTCGCGATGTCCCCGAGGAGCACGCGGCCATCCTCGCAGCAATCTGACAGAGCGTCAGATGTCGTGGGATCATCCTGCGATGCGAGGGATCCTGAGCTGGGGCACCTACCTCCCCCACCGCCGCCTCGACCGCACGACCATTGCTTCGATAGCCGGTGGCGGCGGTGGCAGCGGGACCCGCACGGTCGCCTCCTATGACGAAGACACGACCACGATGGGCGTCGAGGCCGCACGCGCCGCTCTGCTGACCGCTCCCCTCGGCGCCGTGCCGTCGTCGCTCTGGTTCAGCACCGTCAGCCCGGCGTATCTCGACAAGACCAACGCCACCGCGATGCACGCGGCGCTGCGACTTGCGAGGACAACGCCGGCGTACGACGCGATCGGCTCGGTGCGCTCCGCGCTCGGGGCGCTGCGATCCGCGCTGCAATCGTCGGGCCCGGCGCTCGCCGTCGCCGCCGACCTGCGCGGTGGTCTCCCGGGGAGCCCGGATGAGTCGGCAGGAGGCGACGGCGCGGCGGCCTTGCTCCTCGGCGCCGACGACGCCGGCCCTGTCGTGGCCGAAGTCATTGCCTGGGCAACCGCAACCGAGGAGTTCCTCGACCGTTGGCGCACGCCCGGCGAGATGCGCTCGAAGGTCTGGGAGGAGCGATTCGGCGAGGGGCGCTACATCGAGCTCGGCCACGATGCGCTCGCCGGGGCGTTGAAGGACGCTGGCATCGACGGCGAACACGTCGATCAGTTGATCGTCACCGGAACCCACGACCGCGCGGTGGCCGCGGTGACCAAAGCCAGCGGACTGGCCGAAAAGGCAGTTGACCGACTCGCTGCGAGCGTCGGCAACACCGGCGCCGCCCACCCGACCCTGCTGCTCGCCAGCGCGATCGAGCGAGCGACGCCCGGTCAAGTCATCGTTGTCTTGGCTCTCGCAGACGGCGCCGACTGCATCGTGTTGCGCACGACTGAAGCGCTCGCTGCGCATCCTCGCCCGCGCTCGGTGACCGAGCAGGCCGCGGGCGGGGCTGGGGTCGCGTACGGCAAGTTCTTGGCGTGGCGGGGCGTGCTCCCGGTCGAACCTCCCCGGCGTCCAGAGCCCGCGCGCCCTTCCGCTTCGGCCGCGGGGCGCACACGCGACTGGAAGTTCGGCTTCGTCGGCTCCGAGGGCACCGACGGCGCGGTGCACCTACCCCCTTCGCTGCTCGACGACCGGGCCCGCCCGATGGCCGACGCCCGAGGCAGCATCGTCACCTTCACGGTGGACCGCCTCACCTACTCGCCCTCGCCTCCTGTCGTCTTCGCCGTCGTCGACTTCGATGGTGGCGGGCGCCTCCCCATCGAGCTCACCGATGTCGACCCGGACGAGGTCGAGATCGGCCAGCGCGTCGAGATGACCTTCCGCCGGCTCTTCACCGCGGACGGCATCCACAACTACTTCTGGAAGGGACGTCTGATCCGTGGGTAGCCATGGCATCAAGGACCGCGTCGCGATCATCGGAATGGGCTGCACCCGCTTCGCCGAGCACTTCGACAAGGGCATCGACGAGTTGCTGCTCGAAGCCACGGGCGCGGCGTTCGACGAAGCAGGCGTGACGAAGAACGACGTCGACGCGTACTGGCTCGGGACAGCGCAATCGGGCATGAGCGGCATCACCCTCGCTCGTCCGTTGCAGCTCGTCGACAAGCCGGTCACACGGGTCGAGAACTACTGCGCCACCGGCTCAGAGGCCTTGCGCCAAGCCGCGTACGCGGTCGCCTCAGGGGCGTACGACACCGCGATGGCGGTCGGCGTCGAGAAGGTGAAGGACTCCGGCTACCAAGGCCTGAACGCGTTCCCGATCCCGACCGACGGCACGAACCGCACGCTCACGGCCGCAGCCATGTTCTCGATGGTCGTCCCCGCGTACGCCGCCAAATACGGCGTCGACGCCGACGAGTTGCGGGTCGTCCTCGCTCGCATCGCATCCAAGAACCACGCCAACGGAGCGCGCAACCCACGAGCGCAGTTTCGCCGCGAGGTGTCGGTGGAGCAGATCTGCGCGATGCCTGCAGTCGCTGGCGGCCTGTCGATCTTCGACTGTGCAGGTGTGGCCGACGGCTCGGCAGCCGCCATCGTGTGCCGAGCCGAGGATGCGCACCGCTACACCGATGAACCGCTCTTCATCAAGGCCCTGTCGTTCGTCGCGGGCAACGGCAGCGGCCTCACCGACCCGGCCTACGACTACACGAGCTTCCCCGAGATCGTCGCGACCGCAACCGACGCCTATGCACAAGCCGGGGTGAGCGACCCGCGCTCGCAGCTGGCCATGGCCGAGGTGCACGACTGCTTCACGCCGACGGAGCTCGTGCTCATGGAAGACCTCGGTTTCGCCGAGCGAGGAACGGCATGGAAGCAGATCCTCGACGGCTGCTTCGACCTCGACGGCGACCTTCCGGTCAACCCCGACGGTGGCCTCAAGAGCTTCGGGCACCCGGTCGGCGCATCGGGCTTGCGCATGTTGTTCGAGGCGTGGTTGCAGCTTCGGGGCCAGTCTCCCGAGGAACGGCGCATCTCGACGTATCCCGAGCGCGACCTCGCTCTGACACACAACCTTGGCGGCTACCCCGGCGAGATGGTGAGCTTCGTGTCCATCGTCGGCACCCACGAGGGCTGAGCTAAGGCGAAGAGGCCGACCGGACGATCACCGGCGGTTCGCGAGGATCTCGTCGACGCCGGCGATGCCGAAGACCCGATCGACGGCGGCCGAACGGCCTTCCACGCTCAAAGCACGGCCCTCTGCTGCGAGACGCGCGCACGCTGCGACGACGACTCCGATGCCTGAGGAGTCCATGAAGTTGACCCGTGCGAGGTCGAGCACGACCGGGCCCGCGGTGATCCCTGCTATCGCTTCGGTCAGGAGCGGGGCGGTGGCGAGGTCGATGTCGCCCGCGACAAGGACGGTGGCACCCTCCACTCGTAGCTCGAACCCATCAGATATGGCGTCGGCATCCATGTCGGGTGGAACACTAGATGCGGGATGAGACGCCGCAGATCAATCGCCGAAGCCATCCGGGCGCTTCGCGAGGGCATCGACGCCCTGGAGGACCCCGACGACGATGCCGCGGTCGCCGAAGCGCTCACCTCCGCGCTCGGGGTTGCTGTCGAGGTTTCCGTGCATGAATCCGTCGGCCTGACCCGCGACGAGCGCCGCGTCGCCCTCCGCGATCCGTTCCGCCCCGGACGCAGCGCCCGCTTTCGGTTCACGAGCCGCTACGAGGTCGCGGCCGACAGCGAGCTCGCCGAGCTGACACACATCGTCGACGAGCGCATCAGCTCGTTGCGCAGGATCGACGAGGAGAGCGCTGGGCGCAGACGGGCAATGCTTCGCGGCGCGCTTGCCGAAGGCCTGCTCGGGGTGACCGACGTAGCGGTGGTCGCGGACGTGCTCACCGCGCATGTCGTCCCCAGGATCGCAGCGGATTGCCGGCTCCTGCGCGCGGCCGTCGATGGCGACGAGGGTGCCGACGTCGCGCTGCGCGTCCCTGCCGAGGGATGGCCGGCGTTCGCCTACAGCGCCTTGGCCGACGACGACCCGGCAACGCGCTGCACCGCGTGGGAGCTCGGCAGTCTCGCGGCGCGCGCAGCGGCGACGTGCATCGAGGTCGAAGACGAGCTCTTCGCCCGCCAAGTGCTCGAGCGCAGCCTCCTCCCCCAGGCCCTGCTGCCGAGTCCGGGGCTCGAGGTGGGCTCGCGCTACCGCCCCGCCGGGGGCTCATCGGCGCTCGCTGGCGGCGACTTCTACGACGTCTTGCGCCACGACGGCAACGCCGTGCTCATCGTCGGCGACGTGCAAGGCAAGGGAATCGAAGCGGCCGCGCTGACGAGCGTCGCCCGTCACACCCTGCGCGCGGGAGCCCTCCAGGGGATGGCGCCAGCACCGCTGCTGGCCCTTCTCAACGACGTGCTGCTCTACGGGTTCGAGGAGCAGCGATCAGCAGGCGAGATGCCGGCCCCCCGCTTCTTGACCGCGGTCGTTGCGCACCTGCGCTCGGAGGGTCACGGCTTCCACGTCACGTTCGCGCGCGCCGGGCACCAACCTCCCGTCATCGTGCGTCGTGACGGCACCGTCGAGTTGTTCCAGCCGGATGGCGCGCTGCTCGGCGCTCTCGACGACGTGCATCTCGAGCAGGCCGAGACCAGGCTCGACCTCGGCGACACGCTCGTGCTCTACACCGACGGGGTGAGCGAGCAACGTGACACTCATGATCCGTTCGACGAGCACGCGCTCGGCCATCTCGTGCGCAGCCGTAGCGATGTGAACGACGCCGATGCGATCGCGCAGCTCATCCTCGACACGGTCCTGCTCGTGACCGACACCCATCAACGCGATGACATCGCCCTCGTCGTCGCCCGCGTCGTCTGAGCCCGAATCCGCTCGGCCTCCTAGTGTCCTGTCCGGCTGAAGCGCTGTGAATTGTAAGGTGTCATGTCGTGGTGTTCTGGTTGATGGCGCCGCAGTAGCCGGCGAGGCGTTCGAGGATCTCGTCGGCGGTCTTGTGCCAGACGAAGG
>JBPCON010000008.1:0-3733 GCA_051000215.1 Acidimicrobiales bacterium | reverse complement strand
ACTCGGCCGCCTCGCCGAGGTTGACGATCCACTCACCGAGGTTCGGCGGTCGGACGCCGTAGGCCATCTGCTGGGCGTAGCAGGAGCACACGGCGTGGTTGTCGCCGCAGATCCCGCAGATGCGGCTCGTGATGAAGTGGGCGTCGCGCGGGTCCTTGCCCTTCATGAAGATGCTGTAGCCGCGGAAGATCGACGACGTGCTCTGGCACTCGGCGACGACCCCCTTGCCGAAGTCGATCTTCGTGTAGATCCCGAGGCTGCCGACGATGCGGGTGATCGGGTCCCACGCCATGTCGACGAGGCCATTGGCGTCTGCTGTTTTGGTCACGGCCATCGCGTCAGCTCCAGGTCCTCGTGTGTCCGGTCTTCAATTCGTTGCCCTTCGTTCGCCACTTCGGTTCCTTGTTGACTGTGCGGTTCGTCATCTTCCGCAGGCCGCGCACGGCTGAGCCGTACAACCCGCTCGCCGCGCTCGATACGCGGGCGCCAGGCGGTTCGTCCATGAAAGGCATGAACTTGTCGGGGAAGCCCGGCATCGTGCAGCCGATGCAGATGCCCCCGACGTTCGGGCAGCCGCCTACGCCGTTGATCCAGCCCCGCTTCGGCACGTTGCAGTTCACGACCGGGCCCCAGCAGCCGAGCTTCACGATGCACTTCGGTGAGCCGTACTCCGTCGCGAAGTCGCCCTGCTCGTAGTAGCTGGCGCGATCACACCCTTCGTGCACCGTGGCACCGAACAACCATTGCGGACGCAGCGCGTCATCGAGCGGGATCATCGGGGCCTGGCCGGTGGCTTGGTAGAGCAGGTAGAGGATCGTTTCGGAGAGGTTGTCGCCCTGCACTGGACATCCCGGAACGCACACGATCGGGATGCCGGCCTTGGACTTCCAGTCCCACCCGAGATAGTCGGGCACGCCCATGGCGCCGGTCGGGTTGCCTGCCATCGCGTGCATCCCGCCGTACGTCGCGCACGTCCCGACCGCGAGAACGGCGAGTGCCTTGGGGGTCAGAGGATCCAAACACTCGCTAGTCGTCATCGGCTGGTCGGTCTCAGGGTTGTTGCCGAAACCACACCAGTAGCCCTCGCGCTTGATGGCCTCGTTGGGGATCGAGCCTTCGACGATGAGCACGAACGGTTCGAGCTCACCGCGGTCCGCTTTGAAGAACCACTCGAGGAAGTCGTCGGCCCCGCCGTTCGGTCCGCATTCGAAATCGATCAGCGGCCAGTGGACGGCAATCTTGGGAAGGCCGGGGAGCGCGCCGAGCGCGATCTCCTCGATGCTGGGCTGGGTCGCCCCTGTCAGCGCGACGGAGTCGCCGTCGCAGCTCAAGCCGGCATTGATCCACCAGACGTGGATGACGGTCTCATCCGGCGGAGCTTGCGTGGTCGCGGACACGTTGGCCTCCCTCGCGCAGGGCTTCGGCACGGCCTGCGGCCCGCTCACACTCCACCTCGCGGAGCCGTACGTAAATGGGTGAATTCTCCACCTAGTGATCTGGGCGCCGCTCAGGCGTACCGTGACGAGATGGCAGTGGTCGCGATCACCGCGACGGAACGAGCCGCTTTCAAACGGTGTCGGCGCGCCTGGGATCTTGGGGCGCGTGTGCGGCGCGGACTCGAGCCGCTCGACGCGGCGCCCACGGCCGAGCACCCGGCGCGCGAGGCGTTGGCGGTGCACTATTTCCCGGGGATGTGGGCGTGGGACCGGACGATCGTGCGCCCCCTGGTCCTCAAGGCTGCAGGTGTAGCGGCCGCCTTCGTCGAGCGCTACGTCGACTGGGCCGCCGGGGTGGACGAGTTCGAGCCTGTCCGGGTCGAGTTCGACTTCGACACGCGGATCCCCGATCCGAACGGTGCGGGCGACCTGGCCGCGGCGGATGGACGCGCTGCGCACTACCAGGGCCGCGCCCATGCGCTGGTCGTCGACGAAGATCGTGCGCATTGGCTGCTGGTGCACCGCTTCGGTCCGTGGACCGATGCGAAGCTCCTCCGCCTCGACGAGGAGGCGATCACGGCTGCGTGGGCGTGGGAACAGACGTATCTCGATGCCCGTGTCCACGGCGTCTTGTACAACGAGCTCACGCCCGAGGCCCGCTTCCGTCGGACTCGGTTGCGTCTGCCGCGCGCTGCGATCGCGCAGGCCGGCGAGCAACTCGCTCTCGAGGTGGCCGCCATGCTTGATGCCGGCCTCGCGCTCTACCCGACACCCGCGGCACACTGCACGACGTGTCCGTTCGTGGCGCCGTGCATGGTGATGCAGGACGGCAACGCAGCGGAGGATCTACTGGCGCGCGACTACAGGTTGCGAGCGTCCGAGGACCTGCAGGAAGGCCGGCTCGGTGGCGTCACATGGGGCATGGGCCGGGGAGCGATGCCCGCGCGGTTCGCCGCCGATCCTCAGCGGCCGAGCGGATAGTCAGGTTCGAGCGGCCGCGACGGCTGCTTGTCCGATGCTGATGCCGCCGTCGTTCGATGGCACGGTTCGGTGCAGCAACACCTCGAGGCCCGCCGCGATCATCTCCGCTTCCACGACATCGCTGAGGCGCACGTTCTGGAACACGCCACCGCTCAGCGCCACGGTCCGAAGTCCGTGCTCGCGTGCGATGTCGATGCCCGCGCCAGCCGTCGCCCGGCCGACCGCCTCGTGGAACGCGGCAGCCAGCACCGCCGGTTCGGTTCCACGATTCCGCGCGGCGACGAGCGCAGCCACGAGCGGCGCCGGGTCGACTATCAGCATCCCGGATTCGTCGCGTTCGACATCTACTCGGTATCGCGGCGCCTCCGCCCGGGGCACCGATCGGGCCAGTGCCTCCAGCTCGATCGCGGCCTGGCCCTCGTAGGTGACAGAAGAACGCAGCCCGAGTAGCGCGGCGACGGCATCGAAAAGGCGGCCCATGCTCGTGGTGATCGGGCCCTTTTGCCGCGCGACGAGGTCGAGCACCGCGTCGCGACGCGGGTCGTCGAAGCGGTCGTCGGCGCCGGCGCGATGTGCCCAGGCGAGGCCCATGCGCCACGGTTCGCGGATGGCCGCCGTCCCGCCCGGCATGGTGACCGCAGCAAGGTGGCCGACTCGTTCGAAGCCGCGTAGGTCGGCGATCAACAGCTCGCCTCCCCATAGTGTGCCGTCGGTCCCGTAGCCAAGCCCATCGAAGGCCAGCCCGACCACAGGATCCGACCGACCGTGTTCGGTGAGGCACGACGCGATGTGGGCGTGGTGATGCTGCACCCCAACTGCATCCAGGTCGAGGTCGGCGGCGAACTTGCTCGACAGGTATTCAGGGTGCAGATCGTGTGCGACGACCTCGGGAGTTACGCCGTAGAGCCCACACAAATGGTCGATGGCCTGCACGAACGAGCAGTACGTACTCAGGTGCTCGAGGTCGCCGATGTGATGGCTCCCGACGACCTCTGCGCCGAGTGTGAGCGCGACCGTGTTCTTGAGCTCGGCGCCCACTGCGAGGATGGGCCGGGCGGCGCGCACCGCCAGTGGCATCGGCTCCGGCGCAAAGCCGCGCGACCGGCGCAACACTTGCGTGCGATTGCCGGTGGTGGCGCGGACGACCGAGTCGTCGCAACGGATGTGGACACCGCGGTCGTGACCGAGGATGCCGTCGACGAGCGGAGCGAGTCGGGCGAGTGCGTCGTCGTCCTCGTGGGCGATTGGTTCGTCGCTGACGTTGCAGCTCGTCATGACGAGCGGGCGACCCACCCCCGCCAACAACAAGTGGTGCA
>JBPCON010000062.1:0-6197 GCA_051000215.1 Acidimicrobiales bacterium | reverse complement strand
GGAAGGATCAGCTGCTCCTTGATGAAGGACCAGATGATCCGGGTCATCTCGTCGCCGTCGAGCTCGACGATCGGGTTCTTCACTGCGATCTTGGCCATCGGGTCCGTTGTCCTCCGCCTGGGTTTGTCCGGGCGCCGCCCGCGTTCGTCCCATCCCTGGCCCCCGATCTGTTCGCCTCTCGGCGGATTGGCCCAAAGTCGGCGCGAACCCCGTCGCACAATGGATAAGATCACCGTACGTAACCCGGTCGTCGAGATCGACGGCGACGAGATGACGCGCGTCATCTGGCAGTTCATCAAGGACAAGCTGATCCTGCCGTACCTCGACGTGGAGCTCCTCTACTACGACCTCGGCATCGAGAAGCGCGACGCCACGAGCGACCAGATCACCATCGACGCGGCCAACGCCATCAAGGATCACGGCGTCGGTGTCAAGTGCGCGACGATCACGCCAGACGAGGCCCGCGTCGAAGAGTTCGGGCTGAAGAAGATGTGGAAGTCGCCGAACGGCACCATCCGCAACATCCTGGGCGGCGTCGTCTTTCGCGAGCCGATCATCTGCACGAACATCCCACGGCTCGTGCCGGGCTGGACCAAACCGATCGTCATCGGGCGTCACGCGCACGGCGACCAATACAAGGCAACGGATTTCGTCGTGCCCGGCCCCGGCACGCTCACCATGACCTACACGCCCGACGATGGCAGCGAGCCGATGCAGCTCGAGGTCGCGAAGTACACGGGCGGTGGCGTCGCCATGGGCATGTACAACTTCGACGACTCGATCCGCGACTTCGCACGCGCCTCGCTGCGCTATGGACTCGATCGCGGCTACCCGGTCTACCTCTCGACCAAGAACACGATCCTCAAGGCGTACGACGGTCGCTTCAAGGATCTGTTCCAGGAGATCTTCGACTCAGAGTTCGCCGACAAGTTCGCCAGAGCAGGCATCACCTACGAGCATCGCCTCATCGACGACATGGTCGCAGCCGCCATGAAGTGGGAGGGCGGCTATGTGTGGGCGTGCAAGAACTACGACGGCGACGTGCAGTCCGACACGGTCGCCCAGGGCTTCGGCTCGCTCGGGCTGATGACCTCGGTGCTGTTCACGCCCGACGGCAAGACCTGCGAGGCCGAGGCCGCCCACGGCACCGTCACCCGGCACTACCGCGAGCACCAGAAGGGCAACGCGACCTCGACCAACCCGATCGCGTCGATCTTCGCCTGGACCCGCGGCCTCGCGTTTCGCGCCAAGCTCGACGGCACTCCTGAGGTGGCCCGATTCGCTCGGACGCTCGAGGAGGTGTGCGTGGCGACCGTCGAAGGCGGCGAGATGACCAAGGACCTCGCGCTGCTCATCCCGAGCGGCGCCGAGCACCTGAGCACCGAGGGGTTCCTCGACGCCCTCGACCGCAACCTCAACACTGCAATGGCCTCGTAGCTCGGTTTCGGCTCAGGGGAGGCGGCCGAGGTTCTGGTAGATCCGTCGGACCGAGCTCGAGCGGTTCATCGAGTAGAGGTGCACTCCTGGCGCGCCCGACTGGATGAGCCCATCGACCAGTTCGGTCGCGGTGTCGACGCCGACCTCGGCGACGGCCGCGGGATCGCCTTCGGCGCGCTCGAGTCGTTCGACGAGCCGCGGTGGCAGGGCCGTTCCGTTCATGGCGGCCATGCGCCTGACGCCGCCCACGTTGATGATCGGCATCACGCCCGGCAACACCGGCTTCTCGCTGCCGAGGGCGGCCAGGTCGTCGACCATGCGCTCGTAGTCGCCGACGGTGAAGAAGAACTGGCTGATGGCGAAGTCCGCGCGCTCGAGCTTGGCCGCGAGATGGCGGCGATCGGTGGCGCGGTCGGGCGAGCGCGGGTGCAGCTCAGGATGCGCGGCCACGCCGACGGAGAACGCGCCGTGGTGGGCGCGCACCACGTCGAGCAGGTCGCGGGCATACGCGAAGTCGCCGCCCGGGTCCGACCCGTCAGCTGGCGGGTCGCCGCCGAGGGCGAGGATGTTCTCGACCCCGTTGGCTGCGTAGTGGTCGAGCAGCGCTGCGATGTCGGCCCGACGGTGCCCGACGCAGGTCAGGTGGGCCATCGCCGGGAAAGCTTGCTCCGCGTTGATGCGCTCGACGATCTCCCGGGTGACCTCGCGGGTGCTACCGCCGGCGCCGTAGGTGACGGAGACGAACGACGGCTGCAGGGGCGCGAGCTCGTGGATGGCCTTCTCCAAGGCGCGCTCGGCCTCATCGGTCTTCGGAGGGAAGAACTCGAACGACCAGGACGGACCGGCAGCGAGGATGTCGACGATGCGAGCCATGCTCGCCCGATCGTAGGTGGTGCTCTTCGTGCGACCACACCCGAGCTCTACCAGCGAGCGCCGCTCACGGGCCCGGTTCGACGCGTCGCTCAGCGGCCATGACGAGGTTGCGGAACAGCATCGCGATCGTCGTTGGCCCGACCCCACCGACCCGCGGCGTGATCCATCCCGCGACCTCCGCGCAAGCTTCCTCGACGTCGGGCAGCAAGGTGCGACCCTCGTAGCGCACACCCGCTCCGACGACCACGCAGCCGGGGGCAAGGTGCTCGGGTCGGATCATCCCCGGCACACCGGCTGCGGCGACGACGATGTCGGCCCGACGCGTGTGCTCGGCCCAGTCGGGCACGCCCGTGTGCACCAACGTGACGGCAGCGTTGGCCGTTGGGCGCTTCTGGGAGAGGAGGAGCGCGAGCGGGCGACCGATCGTGATGCCTCGCCCGACGATGCACACGTCTCGCCCGGCGACCGGGATGTCGTAGTGCGCGAGCAGCGCTTCGATGCCCGCTGGCGTGTTCGACACCGGGCCAGGGATCCCGAGTGCCATCCGCCCGACGTTGGTCGGATGCATGCCGTCGACGTCCTTGTCGGGGTCGATGGCCATCAGCACCGCATCGAAGTCGACCTGTGGCGGTGCCGGGTGCTGCACGAGCATGGCGTCGACGCTGTCGTCGCCGTTGAGGGAACGGACCACGGCGAGAACGTCGGCCGTCGTCGCGTCCTCGGGCAGGTGCACGTGCGGGCTGGTGCACCCGAGCTCTCGCGCCTTGGCCATCTTCATGCCCACGTAGCGCGCGCTCGCATCGTCGCCGCCGACCAGCACAGTGGCGAGCCCCGGTGTGTGCCCGCGAGCACGCAACGACTCGATGCGAGGCAGGAGGTCGGCGAACACCGCGTCAGCGACGGGAGCGCCAGGCATCGAAACAGCGGTCATCAGTGCAGGAAGTGGCGCTCGCCGGTGAAGACCATCGACACCCCGAGCTCCTCCGCTCGGCGGATGTTCTCGTCGTCGTTGATGCTGCCACCGGGTTGGATGATCACGGCCACCCCGGCGGCAACTGCTGCCTCGATGCCGTCGGGGAAGGGGTAGAACGCGTCGCTCGCGCACGCGCCACCGGCGGCGCGCCCTGCAGCTTTCTGCGCTGCGATCTGACCGGCTTCGACCCGGTTCTGCTGACCGGCGCCGATGCCCCACGCGACGCCACCCTTCACGAGCACGATCGAGTTCGACTTCACGTAGCCGCAGATGCGAAATGCCAGCTCGGCGTCGTCGAGCTCGGCCTCGGTCGGCACGCGATGGGTCACGACCTTCCACCCGCTGCGCTGCGCGGCGAAGTGGTGCGGGTCTTGCGCCAACAAGCCGCCGGTGATCGGGCGGATGTGGCGGGCGTCGGGGTCGGGCGCCTGCGCTTCGAGCAAGCGTGTGTTCTTGCGCTTGGCGATCAGCGCGTCGAGCACCCCCGGCGCGTACCCGGGCGCGACCACGACGTCGGCCTGAGCCGCGGCCACCATTCGCTCGACGGTGGCCTCGTCGATGCGGCGGTTGGACGCAACGATGCCGCCGAACGCTGAGCGCGGATCGCAGTCGAACGCGAGCTGGTATGCCTCGGCAAGCGTGTCGGCCACCGCAGCTCCGCATGGGTTGGCGTGCTTCACGATCACCACAGCGGGGCGCTCGCCGCTCGGGTCGAGCTCGTGGACCAAGCGCCAGGCGGCATCGGCGTCGTACAGGTTGAGGTAGCTCAGCGCCACCCCCGCGTGTTGCGTCATGTGGTCCCACCACGGTTCGCAACCATCTGCGCGGTAGAGCGCGGCGCGCTGATGGGGGTTCTCGCCGTACCGCAAGTCGATCGGCACCCTCGCGTACGACAGGTGCAGCGATTCGGGGAGATCGTCCCCCTCGTCGAACCAGCGCACGATGCTCGCGTCGTACGCCGCGGTGAATGCGAACGCCTTGCGCGCGAGCCGACGTCGCAGCCCGTCCGAGAGGTGGCCCTCGCCCGCGAGCTCGCCGAGCACTTCGTCGTAGTCGGTCGGGTCGACGACAACGCCGACGTGCGCGTGGTTCTTGGCCGCAGCGCGCAGCATCGCCGGCCCGCCGATGTCGACTGCGTCCATCGCGCCCGCTGAGCCGCCGTGGTCGAACAGGGAACGATCGGCTCCGAACGGGTAGGCGTTGATGACGACGAGGTCGAAGGGTTCGATGCCGTGGGCTGCCATGTCGGCGCGGTGCGCTGGGTCGTTCGGGTCCGCGAGTATCCCGCCGTGCACCTTGGGGTGCAGCGTGACGACACGGTGCCCGAGGATGGGGGGGAACCCGACCAGCTCGGCCACGTCGGTGACGGGCACGCCGGCTTCGTCGATCGCCTTGGCAGTACCGCCGCTCGACACGAGCTCACAGCCGAGGTCGTGCAGGGCGCGGGCAAGCTCGACGATGCCCGTCTTGTCGTACACGCTGAGCAGCGCCCTCACGCCAGCACCGTCCCGCGCTCGATGATCTGCTTGATGGTCGCGGGGTACAACCGCCGCTCGACCGCCTTGATGCGCTCGTGCAGGCAAGCCTCGTCGTCGCCCCGATGAACCGGCACGGCCTCTTGCGCAAGGATCGGCCCGTCATCGACGTCGACCGTCGCGACATGCACTGTGGTGCCCGTGACCTTGACGCCGAAGGCGAGCGCGTCGCGCACGGCGTGCGCGCCGCGAAACGACGGCAGCAGCGAAGGATGGGTGTTGAGCACCCGCCCTTCGAACGCGTCGAAGATCGGCTTGTCGAGCACCGTCATGAACCCCGCCATGACGACGAGCTCGACGTCGCGCGCTGCAAGCGCGTCGACGACCCGCTCGGTGTAGGCGACCCGGTCGAAGTCGGCGTCGAAACGCTCACGCTCGAGGAGGAGGGCCGGCACCTCGTGGCGAACAGCGACGTCGGTGGCGACGCAGGACCGATCGACGACCACCACATCGACGGGAATGCAGGCATCGAGGATCGCTGCGAGGATCGTGCCGCTGCCCGAAGCCAAGACCCCGATCCGCATCGGGCCGAACCTACCAGCAGCCTTCCGGGGCTCGGACCGAGACATCGCGCGCTCGGCGCCGCAAGCTGGGTTACCGTACGCACCGGCGCATCAGCGCCCGATCAGATCGTTACAGGAGGCGGACACCAGTGGATCAAGTCAAGAAGTTCACGACCAACGAGCTCATCATCCTCGGTGGTTGTGCGCTGATGATCATCGGCTACTTCATGAAGTGGTTCGGCGTCGACCTCGGCAGCTTCGGCGACGTGAGCGTCAGCGGCTCGCATTACTTCCTGCAGGGGACCATCCCGCTGCTGCTGTCGCTGCTGCTTGCGGCCGCAATCCTCGTCAAGAACCTCATGCCTGACGTCAAGCTCCCCGATCTTCCGCTGCCGTGGAACCAGGCGTTCCTGGCTGTCGCCGCGATCAGCGCAGTGCTCGTCATCCTTCGCTTGCTCACCGGCGACAGTGGAACAGATCGCAAGATCGGCATCATCATCGCCTCGATCGGTGTGATCGCCCAGGTCGTTGGCGCGTTCCTCAAGTTCCAGGCGAAGGAAGGCGACGCTCCTGCAGGCGGGAGCGCTCCGCCCAGCTCGTTCTGACAACCAGCGCCTGACGCGCGGTTCGGCGCCCGCCCTCCGGGGCGGGTGCCGCCGCGTCAGGCGCTCTACGCTCGCTCCATGAGCGAAGTCGACGACACGCACGTGCATCAGCCGCCGCCGCGTCGCGACGAGCGCCCGTCCCCCAGGGTCGCCACGACGCTCGCGGCAGCGGGTAGCGCGAGAAGCTCGGTTTCGGGCGTTTGCAGCACCTCCTCCAACAACCCCCCCAACGGCGGGGTGGTGTCGCCCCCCGGGTCGTCCCCCCCCCCCA
>JBPCON010000055.1:0-73462 GCA_051000215.1 Acidimicrobiales bacterium | reverse complement strand
GGATAGGTGAACAGTCCGACCGAGTAGTGCTCGCTGCCGCCGCGCGACGACTTGTCCTTGAACTGGGTCATCCGGCTGGCCTCGCCGAAGCCGGCGATGCACTCGAGCACCCACGACAGCTGCGGGTGCTGCGGCACCTGGCTCTGCACGAATAGCGCACAGCGGCGCGGATCGAGGCCGGCCGCGAGCAGTTGGGCGGCCGATACCCGGGTGCGCTGCGCCAGTTCGGCCGGCGGGGGCGGATCGAGGGTGATCGCATGCAGGTCGACGACGCAGTAGAACGCGTCGTGGTCATCCTGCAGCGCGACCCACTGCTTGACGGCGCCGAGGTAGTTGCCGAGGTGGAACGAGTCGGCCGTGGGCTGGATGCCCGACAGCACGCGAGGACGGACAGGTTCAGCCACGATCACCGATTCTGTCGGGTTCGACCTCGGCCGGGACGGGCGGGGTGACCCGTATGCGTGCCGCCCGACGTCCGTCGACCTCGATCACGTCGAGCAGGAAGCCGTCGTGGGTGACCCGATCGTTGAGCTGCGGCAGCAGGCCGAGCTCGGCCATCACGTAGCCGCCCAGCGTGGCGTACGGCCCTTCGGGCAGCTCCAGGCCGGACACCTCGGCGACCTCGTCCAGATTGTCCTTTCCGTCGAGCTCGACGATGCCGCCGGAGAACCGCCGCGGCTCGTCCTGCGCCGGCCGACCACCCTCGTCACGAATGTCGCCGATGACCTCCTCGACCAGGTCCTCCAGGGTGACGATGCCGTCGGTGCCGCCGTACTCGTCGACGACGATGGCCAGGTGATGGCCCTCGCGCCGCATCTCCGACAGGGCGGACAGGACGTGCTTGGTTCCAGGCATTGCCTTGACCTCGCGGGCCAGGCCGCCGACCGTACGGTCGCGCCCCGAGCGCGGGTCACCGAGGATCAGATCGCGGATGTGGACGAAGCCGAGCACGTCGTCCTGCGTGCGCCCGACCACGGGATATCGCTCGTGCGGCACCTCGGCGGCCAGCTTCACCGCCTTGCTGACCGTCATCGAGCCTTCGAGGAACAACACGTCCGGACGGGGCACCATGATCTCGCTGATCGACCGCTCGCCGGCCGCGAACACGTCGTCGATCAGGCGGCGCTCGTCGGTCGAGAGGGATTCGTGCGCCGCGACCAGGCCGCGCAGCTCCTCCTGGCTGATCGGGTCACGGCCGGCGTTCGGGTCGCCCCCGAGCACCCGCACCAGCCCGTTGGTCGAGCGTGACAGCAGCCAGATCAGCGGGCGGAACCCGGTCGCCAGCCGGTTCAGCGGCGGCGCGAAGACCTTGGCCGTGGCTTCCGGGCGCTGCAGGCCCAGGCGCTTGGGCGCCAACTCGCCCACGACCAGGGTCACGAAGGTGATGATCAAGGTCACGCCGATGACGCCGGTAGCCGCCGCCAGCCCATCGCTCCACCCGTGATCGACGAGGAACACCTTGGCCTCGTCGGAGATGGTCACGGCGCCGAACGCACTCGAGAGCAGTGCCGTGGTGGTGACGCCGATCTGCACCGCGGCCAGGAACCGGTTCGGGTCCGACACCAGCTTGGCCACCGCTGCGCCCCGCCGGCTCGACTCGGCCAGCGCGCGGATCTGCCCCTCGCGCAGCGAAACGAGCGAGATCTCGGCCGCGACGAACAGCCCTTCGATCATGATCAGCAGCAGGACGATGCCGATGTTGAGCAGGGTCTGTCCGGCCACCGCGCCAGTCTAGGGACCAGCAGCTAGGCGAGGGCCTTCTGCAGGTTGGTATCGATCGCGGCGAGGAAGTCCTCGGTGGTCAGCCAGGGGGCGTCCTTGCTGATCAGCAGGGCCAGATCCTTGGTCATCTGGCCGTTCTCGACGGTCTCGACGCAGACCCGCTCGAGCGTCTCGGCGAACTGCGTCACCTCGGGCGTCCCGTCCAGCTCGCCTCGATGGGCCAGACCGCGGGTCCAGGCGAAGATCGAGGCGATCGGGTTGGTCGACGTCGGCTGGCCCTGCTGGTGCTGGCGGAAGTGCCGGGTGACAGTGCCGTGGGCCGCTTCGGCCTCGACCGTCTTGCCGTCCGGCGTCATCAGCACACTGGTCATCAGGCCGAGCGAGCCGAAGCCCTGCGCGACGGTGTCGGACTGGACGTCGCCGTCGTAGTTCTTGCAGGCCCAGACGTACCCGCCCTCCCACTTGAGCGAGGCCGCGACCATGTCGTCGATCAGGCGGTGCTCGTAGGTGATGCCGGCCGCCTCGAAGTCGGCCTTGAACTCGGCCTCGAAGACCTCGGCGAAGATGTCCTTGAAGCGCCCGTCGTAGCCCTTGAGGATCGTGTTCTTGGTCGACAGGTAGACGGGGTAGGTGCGGTTGAGCCCGTAACGCAGGGAGGCCCGCGCGAAGTCGCGGATCGAGTCGTCGAGGTTGTACATGCTGAGCGCGATGCCGGCGCCGGGGAACTCGAAGACCTCGACCTCGGTCGGCTCGCCACCGTCCTTGGGCGTGAACGTCATCGTCAGCGTGCCCTCACCCGGGATCAGCATGTCGGTGGCGCGGTACTGGTCGCAGAAGGCGTGTCGGCCGATGACGATCGGCTTGGTCCAGCCGGGCACCAGCCGCGGGACGTTGCTCATGATGATCGGCTCACGGAAGATCACGCCGCCGAGGATGTTGCGGATCGTCCCGTTGGGCGAGCGCCACATCTTCTTCAGTCCGAACTCCTCGACGCGGGCTTCGTCCGGAGTGATCGTCGCGCACTTGACGCCGACGCCGTGCTTCTTGATCGCATTGGCGGAATCGATGGTCACCTGGTCACAGGTGGCATCGCGGTGCTCGATGCCGAGGTCGTAGTACTCCAGGTCCACGTCGAGGTACGGCAGGATCAGCTTGTCCTTGATGAACTGCCAGATGATCCGCGTCATCTCGTCGCCGTCGAGCTCGACGACAGGCTTCTCGACCTTGATCTTCGTCACGAGCGAGGGATCGTAGTTCGCGCTCTCAGGACGACTCGGCGGCAGCCTTCACGCGCACCAGCGTCTCCTGCATGCCCTTCACCATGAGCGCCTCACGGTTGCGACCGATGAGCCCGCTCCGCTGGACGAGACGAACGTAGAGCGGCGGATCGGCCAACTTGTCGCGGTACTCGGTGACCTTGGTGCCCCCGCTCGGAGTGGGCTCGAAGCGGTAGCCCCACACCATCCGCGATTCGTCGACCTGCCACTCGAGCACCGATCCGCGCTCGGCCTTCGTGACGGCTGACACCGTCGACCACGACGCGAAGCCGTGCTTGTTCTTGCCCTTGAAGCGGGCGCCGACAGAGGGTGCGTCAGCGCCGTCGAGCCATGTGCAGCTCACGCACTCCGGGCTCCAGCGCCCCATCTGGGTGACGTCGGCGAGGAGGTCCCACACCTGCTCGGGTGGGGCCGCGACGTCGATCGATTCCTGATCCATGGCCCCTGACAGTAGGCCGGGCCACCGGGTAGCGTGCTCCTTGACCGACGGGTCAAGTCACGACGAGCAGCAGGGGGATCGACCGATGCAGGTCCACGACAAGGTGTACATCGACGGCGCGTGGGTGCCTTCGGAGGGCACCACCACGATCGAGGTGTTCGACTCCACCAACGGCGAGGTGATCGGCACCATCCCCTCCGGCACCGCTGCCGACGTCGACAAAGCAGCGCAAGCGGCGCGCGCTGCGTTCGACGATTGGAGCGCGAAGGCGCCGGAGGAGCGTGCGAAGTTCTGCAAGCAGATCGCAGAGGGCCTCGGCGCGCGAATGGACGAGATCGCCACCATCGTCACCCGAGAGGCTGGCATGCCGAAGTGGCTGAGCCTGCTGGTGCAGGCGGGGCTTCCCATCAACTCCTTCAACGCTGCAGCAGAGCAGGCCGAGACCTACGAGTACGAGGAGACGGTCGGCAACAGCCTCGTCGTGAAGGAAGCGGTCGGCGTCGTCGGTTGCATCACGCCCTGGAACTACCCCCTGCACCAGATCGCCGCCAAGGTGGCGTACGCGATGGCTGCCGGTTGCACCGTCGTGCTCAAGCCGAGTGAGATCGCACCGCTCGACGCTTTCCTGCTCGCCGAGGTCATCAACGACACCGGCTTGCCCGCCGGCGTGTTCAACCTCGTGAGCGGGACGGGCGCTGCAGTCGGCGAAGCGATCGCCGCGCACCCCGACATCGACATGGTGTCGTTCACCGGTTCGACCCGTGCGGGCAAGCGCGTCGCGGAGGTGGCATCGCAGACCCTCAAGCGCGTCGCGCTCGAGCTCGGCGGGAAGTCAGCAAACATCCTGCTCGACGACCTCGACGACGCTGCGTTCGAGGCCGCGGTGCGAGACGGCGTCGGCAAGGCGTACCTGAACTCGGGCCAAACATGCACTGCCCTCACCCGCATGCTCGTACCCGAGTCGAGGACCGCCGACGCGGAGCGCATCGCGGCCGACGAGGTTGAGACCAAGTTCCAACCTGCCGATCCCTTCGGCGATTTCGTGATGCTCGGACCGCTGTCATCGCAGGCCCAGGTCGACCGGGTCACGGACTACATCCAGAAGGGCATCGACGAAGGCGCCAAGCTCGTGACCGGCGGACCGGAGCGGCCCGAGGGTGTCGACGCCAACGGCTACTTCGTGCGCCCAACGGTGTTCTCCAACGTCTCGAACGACATGACCATCGCGCGTGAGGAGATCTTCGGCCCCGTGCTCTCGATCCTTCCTTACGGCTCCGAGGAGGACGCCGTGCGCATCGCGAACGACACGCCATACGGGCTCGCGGGTGGGGTGTGGGCCGGCGACGCCGAGCGTGCCAAGAAGGTGGCGCGCCGCATCCGCACCGGCCAGATCGAGGTCAACGGTGGTGCGTTCAAACCGAACGCACCCTTCGGCGGCTACAAGCAGTCGGGCTACGGGCGCGAGTACGGCCGCCACGGCTTCGAGGAGTTCCTCGAGACGAAGTCGATGCAGCTCTAGTTGTTTCAGGGGCTCCAGCGCTCTATTGGGGTCAGCTCGTCGCAGTTGCCCTGCCACGCGTAGGACCACGCGGCCTCGCCATCGGTCGTCGTGACGAGCACCCGTGCGTACAGGTCGAACTCGGTTCCCTCGACTTTGTCGAGCACGTGCAACGCGCGCTCGCTCATGCCGTCTGCGAGCTCGACGATGAGCCCGGGCACGTGCGCATCAGAGTTGCCTTCGAACACCGCGGCGGGGTAGCCGAGCCCGGTGTCGAACAGACGGCCGGCCACGGTGGCCGGCCGGTGCGCCGCTTTCGCAGCGAACGGCGCGAGGAGCGGCCAGCGCGCTTGGTCGGGCTGCAGGGTTCCGTAGACGAACAAGGCGGCGGGCTCAGCGTGCACGCCTCCGGTGCTAGCAGCCGACGCCATCGGCGGCCAACACGCCCTGCGTCAGCGAGAGGAGCATCGGACTAGGTTCGCCGCACCACGCACCGCTCTCCGAGAGGACCGCTCGATGAAGGCTCCCGTCCGCGTCGCCGTCACCGGTGCCGCCGGCCAGATCGGCTACAGCCTGCTGTTTCGCATCGCGAGCGGGTCGATGCTCGGACCGGAACAGCCGGTCATCCTGCAGCTCCTCGAGATCACCCCGGCGCTCGGCACGCTCCAAGGTGTCGCCATGGAGCTCGATGACTGCGCGTTCCCGCTCCTCGCGGGCATCGTGGCGACCGATGACGCGCACGTCGCTTTCGGCGATGTGCACCACGCCCTCCTGGTCGGCGCCATGCCGCGCAAGGAGGGCATGGAGCGCGCCGATCTGCTCGGCGCGAACGGTGGGATCTTCAAGCCTCAGGGCGAGGCACTCTCGGCGAGCGCCAGGAAGGACGTGAACGTGCTCGTCGTCGGCAACCCGGCGAACACCAACGCGCTGATCGCCCAGCAGAACGCGAGCGGGCTCGACCCGGGCCGCTTCACGGCCATGACCCGCCTCGATCACAACCGGGCCATGGCGCAGCTCGCGGCCAAGGCCGGGGCCCACACGACAGACGTGACGAAGATGACGATCTGGGGGAACCACTCCGCGACCCAGTATCCCGACATCTTCCACGCAGAGGTCAGCGCCAAACCCGCCTTCGAAGCGATCGGCAACGACAGCGAGTGGCTCGAGAGCGACTTCATCCCGATCGTGCAGCAGCGCGGCGCGGCCATCATCAAGGCAAGGGGATCCTCGTCGGCGGCCTCTGCGGCCAATGCCGCTGTCGACCACATGCGGACGTGGTCGCTCGGCACGGCAGGGGGCGACTGGACCTCGATGGGCATCGTCAGCGATGGCAGCTACGGCGTCGCCGAGGGGCTCATCTCCTCGTTCCCTGTCACCTGCACCAACGGCGAGTACTCGATCGTGCAAGGCCTCGAGATCGATGACTTCAGCCGTGCCCGCATCGACAAGAGCACGGGAGAGCTCGCGGAGGAGCGCGACGCCGTCAGGGAGCTCGGCCTGATCTGAGGGCGAGCGATCGCCGCGCTACTTCAGGAACTTCGACGTGGTGTTGTCGGCCAGAGCCTTTCCTGCGGTCTGGCAGCTCGGGCAGTACGCGACGGTGTACTTCACGTATTCGACGGAACGGATCGTGTCGCCGCACACCGGACAGGGCTCGCCGACGCGATGGTGCACGTCGCCCGGGCGATCGGCCGACGCGCTCATGTCATCGCGACCGCGTTCGTAAGCGAGCCCGGCGTTGCACGACGTCTGGATGCTCTCGACGAGAGCCTCGGCATCGGCACGCGTGAGCTTCCCCGTCGCCGCGAACGGCGAGAGCTTGGCGCGGTGGCAGATCTCGTTGGCCAGCCGCCTCCCGATGCCGGCGACGATGCGCTGATCGCGCAGCAAGCCGTGCAGTCGCATCGGGTGGGCGTGGAGCACCCCGAGCAGCGCTGCAGGGCGGAGCGTGTCGGCGTCAGGGCCGAGGCGATCGAGTGGCGGCTGCGACTCGGGGTCGCCAGCCACAGCCCACACCCCGGCGCGCCGCTCGGTGCCAGCTTCGGTGAGCAACAGGGCGCGACCATCGGCGAAGTGCCAGCGCGCCTGCCCGCCTCGCGGCTTCGCTGGCTGCTTGCCAACAGCCTCCTCCCGCAGCCGACCTCCCTGCATGAGGTGCACGACGAAGGTGAGCGTGCCGAAGTCGAGCAACAGGTGCTTCCCGCGCCGACCGACATAGACGAGACCGTGCCCGATCGCATCGCTGGCTGGAGGAACGGCCGTCTTCAGCGCGGTGAACGCAAGTGGGTTGAACCGTTCGAGCAACGCACCGGCATAGCGCGCGTCGAGCCGCTCCGCGTGCGCTTGCAGCTCGGGCAGCTCGGGCATCGGCGAAGGCTATTCGCCTGGATAGGTTGTCGAGCTGCGCACCGCCGCGAAGAGATCGTCGAGAGCGACGATGATCGAGCTCGGACGCGCGAGCGCGGTCACGTCGCCACGGATGCGCAGCCGCCCGCTCATGTACGCGGTTTGGGCCGAGAGCTCGCCCCGCGTGATGGCAGCCGCAGTGGCGTCGTCCTCGGTGAAGGTCACGGTCGCGCCGTCGGCTGGTCCTGGCAGGACAGCGATGCCCTCGTCGCCGATGACGACATGGAACACGACGTCGCCCGAGGCGCCGGTGACCTCGTGCTGCAAGACGACGTCGGCGAGCCCGGTGAGGCTGGGCTCAGCGCCTGCCGCGGCGGCCTGCAGCTCGGCGAGCCACTCGGGCGAGAGATAGCGGGCCATCGCCCCCGACGTTAACGTCCGCTCCTTGGCGTTCCCGAGGAGCCACCATCGCGGTTGACGGTCAGGCCAAGGCTCGTCACGAGCTCGGACGGGGGGCGAAGGTCTTCGATGCCGCGCCCGTCAGGGGGTCGTGGCGAGCCATGGAGGGCCCCGACGATGTGTTGGAGCTCATGGGTAACGGGGCCGAGGGAGTGATCGCCTTGGTGCGCGATGCCGGGGCGAGCTTCCTCGCGCCGATCTACCACGAGCTCACAGCCATCATCTGCACGACCGGGACGGTGCGCAGCCACATCGGCATCGTGAGCCGAGAGTTCCAGGTGCCGTGTGCGATGGGCTTCACGTTCGCCGGGCGCGAGCCGGCCGATGGCAGCGAGGTCGAGCTCGACTGCAGCGGGACCGAAGGCGTGCTGCGTGGCTGACGCCTCGGACGCCGAAGCAGCAAAGGCCAACGTCAACCGGCTCATCGCGTATCACGGGCCCATCTCGAGGGCGCTCACCTCCGAGCGCACGAGCCTCGAGTCGAAGCTCATACCGGTCACGGCGTACATCGTCGTCGCGTGCGCCGAGGCGCACCTGCGCTACCCGGACATGGTGCGCCAGATCGATCGCGCCATGCCCGCCGAGGAGATCGGCCGGCGGGCCCGGCGCCCGGGATGCCAGGTCGATACGTGCTTCTTGTGGTCCATCGCAAACTTCACGTTGCTCGGCCGCAAGATCTACGAGCAGCTCGACCCGTCAGTTGCTCGCGCCGAGGACACCAACGCCGTCCTCGACTTCTGGGAGCGAGCGGCCATGGCCTATCGGGGCGACGGCACTCGCCAGGCGTGGGACACCGGCAGCGCGAGGCCGTACGACGAGGCCACGATCGCGACGCTTCTCGACGGTGTCACCGAGGTTTCGTCGCCCGCTGAGCGCAGCCGCATCGCGCGCTTCAACGCCACGCTCGTCAATCACCTCTTTCTGCTCTACTTCGACACGCGGGCCGGCTATGGAGACACCGGTCCGTACACGGTGGCCGGGCACCCCGAACAGACGTTGCTCGTGCGCGACCTCTACCGCCTCGGCCACAGCGATCTGCCGTGGAGCCATGTCGCCAAGGGGGTGCCGTACCAGAACCTCACGGCAGCGCTCGTGCTCGACGATGTCGACTTCACCGTCACCGACTTCGGGACGTCGAACCACACCCCTGAGGACTACCTCCAGCACCTCGTCGGCTACGGCCTCTTCACCACAGACGGCTGCGCGCCCGGCGAGCTCGCACCTGTCGCGCTCGAGGAGATCGAAGCCATCATCGCCGCGGTCCGGCCTGCTCAGGCGCAGCACTACCGCAACATCGCTGCGATGACGCGCGACGAGAAGATCCGCGCCGGGGCGTACGTGTACTTCAGCTTCCTGCGCCCGTTCGCCTCCGAGGCAGGCATCGCCGACGAACTCGATTGGACGGTGCCGCGCGACCTCCCGGCGTTCGCGTACGAGTTGCTGTCCGCCGTCGAAGGCGACAACGCCGGCATCGACCCCGAATCCGACTACTACGAGCTGTTCGCCTAGTGCCGCCGCGCCCCCACGCCGGTCTGGGGCGACGCGTCGGAGGCCGGGCGTGCGACGTCATCATCCTGAGCTGGCTCGTCGGGCTCGTCGCGATCGAGTTGGGCATCGATGACCCGGTGGTCGTGCTCCTCGCGCTCATCTCGTTCGTGCTCGAGGTCGTGCCCCTCGCCGCGCGGGGAGTGACACCAGGCAAGGTGCTGCTGCGCGAGCGGGTGGTCGACGCGCGCGATGGCGCAGCGGTGGGCGTGGCGGCTGCCGTGCTGCGTTGGCTGGTGCTCTACGGTCCTGCTCTGATCCCGCTGGTCGGCCCCGTCATCGTCGGCGCCAACGTCGCCCTCGTGGTCGTGCACGGGCGAGGCCTGCACGACTTCGCCGCTCGCACCATCGTGATCCGGATCGACGACAGCGAGGAGACCTTGACGTGAGCGACATCGTCACCGTGGCCGCCGCCGACGAGAGCCGTCACGAGGTCGGCCCCGAGCAGCTGTGGAGCGAGTCGTGGTACTTCGACTTCTTCTCGCCCGACGGTGCCATCGGCGGTTGGGTCCGCCTGGGGCTCTACCCGAACCTCGGCGTCGCCTGGTATCACGCACTCCTTGCCCGACCAGGCCACCCGACCATCTCCGTCGCCGATCTGGAGGTCTCCCTACCGAAGCGCGAGAGCCTCGAGATCCGGGCGAACGGGCTGTGGGCCGACCACACCTGCGAGACGGCGCTCGAGCATTGGTCGGTGGCGAACGAGGCCCACGGCGTCGCCGTCGACGACCCTGCCGATCTCTACGACGATGCGCCCAGGGGCGCGGTGGTGCCCATCGCCTTCGACCTCGAATGGGAGACCGACGGCACGCCCTACCACTACGCGCACACGACCCGCTACGAGGTGCCGTGCTCGGTGCACGGCGAGATCCTCGTTGGTGACGAACGCGTCGAGCTCGACGGGTGGGGCCAGCGCGACCACTCCTGGGCGGTGCGCGACTGGTGGACCATCGAGTGGGTATGGACGTCCGGACGCCTCGAAGACGGTCTGCGCTTCCACGGTTCCGACATCCGCGTGCCGGGGCTCGACATCGGGTTCGGCTACTCCCAACCCGGCGACGGGACCATCGCGGTGACCAACGATGTGCACGCTGAAGAAGACCGCGGCCCCGTCGGCCTCCCGACCACGGCAGCCGTCGACATCGGCGGGTTGCGCCTCGCGATCGACCCGCTCGCGTTCGCGCCGGCCTGGCTCACGTGGAACGGCAAGCAGGATCGTTTCCCACGCGCGCTGTGCCGCTTCACAGCTGAAGATGGCCGCACGGGCCTCGGCTGGACGGAGTGGAATCAACCCGTCGGGTGACGCAAGTACATTTGCCCGATGCTCTCCACGGTCTTCGCCGCGGGCGGCGCCATCGATCCCAAGCACCTCCTCGAGACGTTCGGGACGATCGGGCTGTTCGCGATCATCTTCGCCGAGACCGGTTTGCTCATCGGCTTCTTCCTCCCCGGTGACTCGCTGCTCGTCCTGGCGGGGCTGATCTGCGCAGTCGGTGCCAAGTCCGGCCTCGACGTGAAGCTCAACTTGCCCGTGATCCTCGTCGGCCTGGCCATCGCCGCGGTCGCAGGCGCCCAGACCGGGTTCCTCATCGGACGCAAGGCCGGTCCCGCGCTGTTCAACCGGCCACGATCGCGCCTGTTCAAGCACGAGCACGTCGAGAAGGCTCAGCGCTACTTCGACCGCTACGGCCCAAAGACGATCGTGCTCGCCCGGTTCATCCCCATCGTGAGGACGTTCGCCAATCCGATGGCCGGGGTCGCCGAGATGGACGCACGGACGTTCACGACGTACAACGTGATCGGCGGGGTCGCCTGGACGACCGGTGTCACGATGCTCGGCTTCGTGCTCGGCAAGACCATCCCGTCGGCCGAAGATCACCTGCCGCTGATCGAGGGCACGATCATCCTCCTCTCGCTGCTCCCGATCGCCATTGAGGTGATCCGCCAGCGCCGCCAACGCAAGCAATCGGAGCCCGCGACGGTCCCCGTCGACTGAGCGGTGCGCTTCAGCCGAGAGCTAGGGCGATGGCGTGGAGCGCGAGGCCGGCGAGCGCGCCGACGACGGTGCCGTTGATGCGGATGAACTGCAGGTCGGGGCCGAGCAGGAGCTCGAGGCGCAGTGCGGTCTCGGACGCGTCCCAACGCTCGATCGTCGAGCGGACCAGCGACGAGATCTCGCCCTGGAAGCGCTCCGTCACGTAGCGAACGCCCCTGGCAGCTGTTGCGTCGAGGGCGCTCGCGAGCTCAGGATCCTCGGCGAGGCGCCGGCCCGCATCGCCGATCCGCGCCGTCAGCCACCGGTGCAGCTCGGAGCCAGGCACCGAGGCCTCCGAGCGGAGTCGTTCCTTCAGGTCGGTCCACAACGATCCGAGCCATCGCTGCAGCTCGGGCTGGTCGAGCAGCTGCTGCTTCAGCGCTTCGCCTCGCGCCAGCATCTCGGGCGACGTCTCGAGCTGCACCGTGAGCTCGGCGATGCGCTCGACGAGCGCTCGACGTAGCGGGTGGTCGTGGTCGGACACCATGGCGCGCAACGTGGTGCCGACACCGTCGATGATGCGCTCGAAGATGCGGTCCTCGACCGGGCCGGGTAGCCACCACGGCGCCGAACTCGCGAGCCTCCCGCGCAGCTCGTCGGCGTGCTCTCGCACGTAGCGATCGAAGCCGCGCAAGCCGGCGTCGAGCACCTCGTCGTGGCGGCCGTCGGTCGTCGCGAAGCGCAACGCGCGGCCGACGAGCGGCGCGAGTGCCACCCCATCGGCTCGAGCGCGTATTGCGCCGTCGAGAGCTCGGTGCACATCGTCGTCACCGATGAGGTCCGCGGCCGCGACAGCGGCGCTGAGCATCTCCGTCGCAGCGCGTCCCGCGGAAGCCTCGTCTGCGGCCCACGACGCCAAGCGGACAGGCAACCCCGCTCGGCGCACGCGCTCGACGATGACGTCAGGGTTCAGGAAGCTGTCCTGCACGAAATCGCCAAGCGTCTCGGCGAACCTGTCCTTGCGCTCGACGATGATGGCGGTGTGGGGGACAGGGATGCCGAGGGGGTGGCGAAACAGCGCGGTCACCGCGAACCAGTCAGCCAGACCGCCCACCATCGCAGCCTCAGCTGTCGCCTGTGCGTAGCCGGCGAGCGTGCTGTCGCCGCCAAGGATCGTGATCGCGAGGAACGCGATCGTCACCGCGCCGAGCATGGCGGTGGCCCGTCGCTTCGCCCTCGCCAGCTGCTTGACGCGCGCTTGCTGCGCCGACACCGTTGGGAACACGAGGGCGGGGGCTTGCGACGTCAGTCGGCTGTGGCTGCTGCGGTGGTGAGCGATGGGTCGGCGTCGAGCGCGTTGGTCGAGCGCTTCGAGAAGGAGATGGCGCCGATGAGCACGGCGAGAGCGACGCCGGCGATCACGTAGCGGATGTTGTTGTCCTTGAGGCTGATGACGGCGGGCAGGAGCAGCAGCGACACCAGGTTCATCACCTTGATGAGCGGGTTGAGCGCTGGCCCGGCCGTGTCCTTGAACGGATCGCCGACGGTGTCGCCGATGACGGCGGCCTTGTGGGCCTCGGAGCCCTTGCCACCCTCGTGGCCATCCTCGATGTACTTCTTCGCGTTGTCCCACGCGCCGCCGGAGTTCGAGAGGAAGTTGGCCATCAGCTGGCCCGTGAGGATGACCGCCGCGAGGAAGGCGCCGAGCGCGAGGTAGCCGATGCCGAATCCGATGATGGCCGGCGTGAGCACGGCGAGCAGCGCCGGGGTGGCGAGCTCACGCAGCGATGCAGCGGTGCATATGTCGATGACGGGGCCGTACTCCGGGTCCTTCTCACCCTTCATGATCTTGCCGTCCGCGAACTGGCGCCTGACCTCTTGCACCACAACTCCCGCTGTGCGTCCGACCGCGCGGATGGCGAGCGAGGAGAACATGAAGGCGATCGAGCCGCCGATGAGCAGGCCGATGAAGGTCTTCGGATCGGCGACGTTGACCTGTGTCAACGGGTGCCGGAACAGGTCGGACCCTCCGACAGCGCGTCCCGCCGCGTCGCGGATGTCGAGCTCGGAGCCGATCGTCTCGATGAACGAAGCGAATAGGGCGACGGCAGCGATGACGGCCGAACCGATGGCGAAGCCCTTGGTCACGGCTTTGGTGGTGTTGCCGACCGCGTCGAGGCTGACCATGATGCGCTCGGCCTCGCCGGAGAACTCGCCCGACATCTCGGCGATGCCGGCAGCGTTGTCGGAGACGGGGCCGAAGGTGTCCTCCGAGACGATGACGCCGGTGGTTGCGAGCATGCCCATGCCGCACAGGGCGACGAGGTAGAAGCTCAACTGCAGGTTGCCGTCGCCGAGCCCGATCGCCGCGCCGAGCGCGATGGCGATGAGGATGATGGCGTACACGGACGACTCGAGGCCTGACGCGATGCCCGAGAGCACGGTGGTCGCCGGGCCGGTGCGAGCCGCCTCCGCGATGTCACGTACCGGGGTGGTCTCGGTCGAGGTGAAGTACTCGGTGAGACGCGACAGCGCTTGAGCCAGGACGAGGCCGATCACGACGGCAGCGAAGACGCGCCAGCCGATGTTCGACGTCGTCGCGCCCTTGTCGTCGTTGCCGACATAGAGAAGCGCGACGGCCAAGGTGCCGACGACGGTGAGGAGACCGGCGGTGAGAAAGCCCCGGTTGATCGGCTTGAGGGCGTTGGTCTCGCCCTCCTTCGCCTTCACCGCGAAGACGCCGACGATCGAGGCGAGCACGCCGATCGCGCGAGCGATGAGCGGGAACATGAGACCCAACACCCACTTCTTCGGGTCGTCTGGGTAGATGGAGTGGAAGGCCGAGACGCCAAGGATGATCGACGCGACGAGGGTCACCTCGTAGCTCTCGAACAGGTCGGCGGCCATACCGGCGCAGTCACCCACGTTGTCGCCAACGTTGTCCGCGATCGTGGCCGGGTTGCGCGGATCGTCCTCTGGGATGCCGGCCTCGACCTTGCCGACGAGGTCGGCGCCGACGTCGGCTGCCTTCGTGAAGATGCCTCCGCCGACACGCAAGAACAGTGCGAGCAGCGAACCGCCGAAGCCGAAGCCGATGAGGATGGCCGAAGCGGTGTTCTGGAACACCGCGATGATGACGGTGGCGCCGAGGAGCCCGAGGCCCACGGTGAACATGCCGGCGACGCCGCCGGTGCGAAAGGCGACCTGGAGCGCTGCGGGCATCGAGCCGCCGCGGGCCGCGGCCGCTGTGCGCACGTTGCCCTGCGTCGCGAGCGTCATGCCGATGTAGCCGGTGAGCCCGGACAAGAAGCAGCCGGCGACGAACGCCATCGTGCGGAAGATGCCCGAAGCTCCGAACGACAACGCCTCGACCCCGCTGGGCTTGATCACCTTCGTCGACGTGAAGAAGACGACGACCGCGAGCGGTATGAGGATGACCCCGATGGTGCGGAACTGGCGCTTCAGGTAGGCGAGAGCGCCTTCCTGGATCGCGCGTGCGATCTCTTGCATCTTCGGCGTGCCCTTGTCGGCGGCGAGCACGCCGCGCATCAAGTAGAAGCCGGTGGCGATGGCGAGCAACGCGGTGAGCCCTGAGAACGCGAGCCAGAACTTGTCAGCGCCGGTCAGCGTGAAGTCCTGCCAGCCGCCCTCGGTCGCGAGTACGTGGAACATCTGGTAGCAGCCCTCCAGCAGGCGCGATGGTCAGGGTTTCAGTCAGTGAAAACCCGCACTTTGCTAGTCCGAACGCTGCCCGGGGAGCAAACCCCGCGCAGGGTCGCCTACTTCTGAGACGCGAGGCCGCGGTTCTTCAGCTTCGCCTTGAGGTAGTCGCGGTTCATGTAGGCGATGTAGTCGATCGAGATCGACTTGGGGCACGCCTCTTGGCATTCGCCGTGGTTCGTGCAGGAGCCGAAGAGCTCCTCCATGGTGTCGACCATCGACTCGACCCTGCGGTAGCGCTCTGCCTGGCCCTGCGGGAGCAGGTTGAGGTGCCCGACCTTGGCCGAGGTGAACAGGTTCGCGGCCCCGTTCGGGCACGCGGCCACGCACGCCCCGCACCCGATGCATGCTGCAGCGTCGAAGGCCGCGTCGGCCACGTCTTTGGGCACCGGGATCAGGTTGGCCTCGGGCGCGGCACCGGTCGGCGCGGTGATGTAGCCGCCGGATTCGATGATGCGGTCGAAGGCCGAGCGGTTGACGACGAGATCCTTCACGACGGGGAACGCGGCGGCCCGCCACGGCTCGACGGTGATCACGTCACCGTCAGCGAACTTGCGCATGTGCAGCTGACACGCCGCTGTACCCCGCTGCGGGCCGTGCGCCTGGCCGTTGATCATCATCCCGCACGAGCCGCAGATGCCCTCGCGGCAATCATGCTCGAAGGCGATGGGCTCCTCGCCGTCATCGGTGAGGCGGTCGTTGAGGATGTCGAGCATCTCGAGGAACGACATCTCCTCGCTGATGCCCGGCACGTCGTAGCTGTGCAGGCTGCCCGGCGCGCCGGGTCCGTCCTGGCGCCACACCTGCAGGGTGATGTGCAGGGTCGTCACTTGTAGCTCCTCTGGGCCAGGTGCACGTGCTGGAAGTCGAGCTGCTCTTTGTGCAGGGTCGGCTCGTTGCCCTTGCCCGACCATTCCCAGGCGGCGACGTACGCGAAGCGCTCATCGTCGCGGAGGGCCTCGCCTTCGCCTGTCTGGTGCTCGACGCGGAAGTGACCACCGCAGCTCTCCTCGCGGTGCAGCGCGTCCTGGCACATGAGCAGGCCGAGCTCGAAGAAGTCAGCCACCCGCCCCGCCTTCTCGAGCGACTGGTTGAGCGACTCGCCGGAGCCGAGCACCCTGAGGTCCTTCCAGAACTCGGCCTCGAGCGCGGGTATCTCCGAGATGGCCTTGGTGAGGCTGGCCTCACTGCGGGCCATGCCGCAGTTGTCCCACATGATCTTGCCGAGCTCGCGGTGGAAGTGGTCGACCGACTTCGTGCCGCCAATGGCGAGGAAGCGGTCGGTGCTCGCTTGCACGCTCGCCTCGGCAGCTTTGAACGCGGGGTCGTCGGCGGGCACGGGGTCGCTCCCGAGCATGTCGGCAAGGTAGTTGGGCATCGTGTACGGCAACACGAAGTAGCCGTCGCTGAGGCCCTGCATGAGCGCCGACGCGCCGAGGCGGTTGGCGCCGTGGTCGGAGAAGTTGGCCTCGCCGCCGACAAAGCAACCGGGGATCGACGATTGCAGCTCGTAGTCGACCCACAGCCCGCCCATCGTGTAGTGCACGGCCGGGTAGATGCGCATCGGCGTCTTGTACGGGTTGTCGTCGGTGATGCGCTCGTACATCTCGAAGAGGTTCTCGTAGCGCTCCCGCATGGTGTCCTCGCCGAGCCGTTCGATCGTCGGCCCGAAGTCGAGGAAGACGCCGTTCTTCAGCGGCCCGACGCCGCGTCCGGCGTCGACTTCGATCTTGATCGCTCGCGAGGCCACATCGCGAGGGACGAGGTTCCCGAAGGCCGGGTAGCGGCGCTCGAGGAAGTAGTCGCGCTCGTCCTCAGGGATCTGGTTGCCGGGGCGGGTGTCGTCGCTCTTGGTCGGCACCCACACCCGGCCGTCATTGCGGAGCGACTCGGACATGAGGGTGAGTTTCGATTGGAAGTCGTCGCTTGCCGGGATGCACGTCGGGTGGATCTGGGTGAAGCACGGGTTGGCGAAGAGCGCGCCGCGCTTGTGCGCTCGCCATGCCGCTGTCACGTTCGAAGCTTTCGCGTTGGTCGAGAGGTAGAAGGCGTTGCCGTAGCCGCCAGTTGCGAGCACGACGGCGTGGGCGTTGAAGCTCTTGATCTCCCCGGTGTGCAGATGGCGTGCGACGATTCCGCAGGCCTTGCCGTCCTTGACGACGAGATCGAGCATCTCGGTGCGCGGGTAGATGGTCACCGTGCCGGCGCCGATCTGATGGGCGAGCGACTGGTAGGCGCCGAGCAGCAGCTGCTGTCCTGTCTGACCGCGGGCGTAGAAGGTGCGCGACACCTGCGCGCCGCCGAAGGAGCGGTTGTCGAGCAGCCCGCCGTACTCGCGGGCGAATGGCACGCCCTGCGCGACGCACTGGTCGATGATGTCGAGGGAGAGCTGTGCGAGGCGGTACACGTTGGCCTCGCGGGAGCGGAAGTCGCCGCCCTTCACCGTGTCGTAGAAGAGCCGGTGGACCGAATCTCCGTCGCCTTTGTAGTTCTTGGCGGCGTTGATGCCTCCCTGGGCGGCGATCGAGTGCGCACGGCGCGGCGAGTCGTGGAACGTGAAGCAGTGGACGTCGTAGCCGAGCTCGCCGAGCGTGGCTGCGGCAGCGCCGCCCGCGAGACCGGTGCCGACGACGATCACCTTGAACTTGCGCCGGTTGTGCGGCGCCACCAGCTTCATGTCGAACTTGTGCTGGTCCCACATCTGCTCGATCGGGGTCTCGGGGACCTTGGCGTCGAACGCGAGCACGCTCATCAGAGCTCACCCGCACAGGCTGCGCTGGTGCGGTCCGGGCTCGTCGTGCAGACCTCGCTGTGCACCTTCTGGTCGAAGTCGAGCACCCCGGCCTGCACCATGATCGGGAAGCTGAGGTTGCCGATGACGATGACGGCGGCGAAACCCTGTGCGAAGCGGCGGCGCCACTGGTTGAAGCGGGGGTTGCTGAGCCCGAGGCTCTGGAACAGCGACCACGCCCCGTGGAAGATGTGGATCGCGAGCGCCAGGTTGGCGACGATGTAGAGGATCGTCACGGGCCAGCGCTGGAAGCTGGCGACGAGGTTGTTGTACGGGTCGCCGCGCACGAAGCGGGGTGTTGCGACCCCGACGTCCCACGTCAGGTCCATCAGGTGCCAGGCGAGGAAGAGGATGACGATGATGCCGGTCCAGCGCATGGTGCGGCTCGCGAAGGTGGCTGCGACGTAGTCGCGCCTGGTGGCGTACTTCTGGGGTCGGGAGCGGTGGTTCATCCTCGTGAGCGAGTACGCCGCATGCATGTGGAGCGCGAACGCGGCGATCAGCCCGACGCGGATCAGCCAGAGGAACATCGTTCGGGGAAAGATCGGCTCGAGCAGGCTGCGTAGGCCCTCGCCGTAGTCGTAGGACTCCTGCGCGCCCAGGTAGCCCTTCAGGTTGCCGACCATGTGCCCGAACACGAAGCCGAGCAGGACCACGCCCGTGATCGCCATCACGTACTTCTTGCCCACGCCGGACCGGTAGAGCTCGAGCGGCCACATCGAGCGTCTGCGCACGGCACCGTTGACGACGGGTGTCGGTGCGCTGCTCAGGTCCTGCTGGGTAGCAGCCAACGCAGCCTCCTGGGATGTCGGCGGGGGACGCTATACGGAGCATCGACCCTCGTCAGAATCTGCGGAACCACGAGTTGCGAATGACACCGATGCCGCGCGGCGATGACCGCCCGGTCACCACGTGTGCACGAGGTCACGAGCTTGCCAACGCGCGAAGGCGGTCGAGCCCGTCCCACACCTCGACGAAGCGCGTGCTGATCGGAGCCGGGCCGATGCGGACGAGATCGGGGGGGCGCGCGTCGAGCACCACCCCAGCGGCCACTGCGGCAGCGGTGATCGTCTCGGCGTTCGGGTGCGCGAGCACGACGTGCGCGCCGCGCGCAAACGCATTCCGCGGCGACGCGACAGAGAAGCCGAGCGGCGCGAGCCAGTCGTCGGCACACGCGATGACGAGCTCGGTCAACGCCCTTCCCTTCGCTGCGAGTCGTTGGATGCCAGCCTCGGCCACGAGGCGCACGGCGGTGTCGACGGCGATGAGCCCGAGCACGTTTGGTGTGCCGGCGAGGAACTTGCGGATGTCGGGGTGAGGATCGAACGGCGCGTCCATCGCGAACTTGTCGCGTTGGGCGAACCATCCCCAAACCGGCGAGCTGAGCTCTGGCTGCAGCTCGCGCCGCGCGTAGAGGTACGCCGGGGCACCGGGCCCGCTGCAGAGGTGCTTGTAGGTACAGCCGACCGCGAGGTCGACACCGGCAGCCTGGAGGTCGACGACGACGGAGCCGGCAGCGTGGCTCAGGTCCCAACACACGAGGGCGCCTGCACGATGGGCGGCCACTGTGTCGCGCTCCACATCGGCGATGGCGCCCGAGCGGTAGTCGACGACAGACGCCACGGTGAGTGCCGTGCGCTCATCGGCTTCGCCCGGCGAGCCGTGCACCACGGTGCGACCGGTGCTGCGTGCGAGGCCCTCGAGCACGAACCGGTCGGTCGGGAACTCGGTCGCCGGCACGAGGATGTTCGTCCTCTCGGGCCGCGCTTGGAGTGCGGCGGCCGCGAGCTTGTACAGGTTCACCGTCGTCGAGTCGCACGCGATGACCTCACCTGGTCGCGCGCCGATGAGCGCGGCGATGCTGTCGCCGACCTGCGTGGGCATGTCGATCCAGCGATCCCACCCTCGCACGAGGTCGCGCCCCCACTCGTGCTCGATGGCGTGCGCGAGCGCGTCAGCCGTCGCTCGGGGCAGTCGCCCGAGGGAGTTGCCGTCGAGGTACACGAGCTGCGGGTCGTCGTGCGCGAATCGCTCGACGTACTCCGCCAGCTCGTCGCTCGCATCGAGCGCGAGCGCATCGGCGCGGTTTGGCGGGCTCACCTCAGGACGGCTCGACGACGCTGTCGTAGCGGTTGGTGGCGAGCTCGGGTCCGTCGAGGGTGAGCTCGAGGATGAGCGGCCCAGCGGCGACGGGTCCTTGGGATTGGATGGTGCCGATCCGCACGCACGAGTCGGCTGGGATCTCCCCGCCCCAACGCCAGGTGTGCTCGCCCCCGGCCCAGGCCAAGCGCGCCGTCACCGTCGAGCCTGCGATCGGATCGCGACGGTCGGACACGACGTGCACGTCGAGGGCGATGGCCTCGCCGGGGACGACCGAAGCTGGTAGCCGGTCGGCGACGACGATGACGGGGCGGCACGCCTCGACGAGCGCGTGGTAGCCGAGCTTGGGGACCCGGTCGTGGCCGAGCACGGCCCAGGTCACGGCGGGCATCCCATCCGCGAAGCAGAACTGTGCGAAGCCACCGGTCGGGGCGTACTTCAGCCGGCGCAAGGTTTCGACGTGGTGCTTGATCACGGTTGCCTGGTAGCGCTGCGTCGCGTCCCGCCACGAGTCGAAGGTCGCGTGGGCAGCGGGCGGCACGTGCACGTCGAAGCGCGTCCGCTGCAGCGCGTGGTGACGCGCCAGGTGCTCCCAGTTGAGGTCCGGCCAGCGTTCGGGCTCACAGAAGGACGCGTCGGCCGGCACCGCCTGGGCGCCGAACTCCGTGACGAAGCGGACCATGCGGGGGATGCGGGCAGCGAAGCGGGGGAGGTCGCGCTCGTGGCCGTGGTACCAACCGAAGTACAGGTGGCTGTCGGTGCCGTCGAGCTGCGGCAGGTGGGGGAGCACACCAGAGTGGGCGATCACTGGCCGCGTGCCGTCGGCGCGCTCGAGGGCGCGCTTGATCGAGTGGTCGAGGATCGTCTTGTTCCAGGTCGGCAGCTGCTGCGCTGCGAGTGCGGCGCCGGCCATGGCGATGCCGATCTGGCCGCCGGGCTCGATGTTGATCGCCATCGGTTCGTTGTGCCCGCACCAGATGGCGATCGACGGGTGGTGGCCAAGCACCTGGACAGCGCTGGTCGCCTGACGCGCAGCCTGCTTGCGCACCCCTCGCGCGTAGCCCCATTGCAACGGCATGTCCTGCCAGAGCAAAACGCCAGCCTCGTCGGCGGCGTCGTAGAGCTCGGGCCGCGTGATGTGCGCGTGGATGCGCAGCATGTCGAGTCCGGCGTCTTTGGCGAGGGCGACGTCGCGGACCAGCTCCTCGGGCGTTGCCTCGGCGATCGCGACGCGCGTCGGGCCCTGGTTCGCACCCTTCAGGAAGAGGCGCTCACCGTTCACCGAACAGATCCACCGCTCGAGGGACACGCTGCGCAGCCCCGTGCGCAGAGCCCTGCGGTGCGAGAGCGTCTCGTCGACCCAGGCTTCGACGGCGACCTCGTGCATCGGTTGGTCACCGAGCGCCCATGGCCACCACAGCTCGGGCTGGTCGATCGTGATGGTCCACTCGAGATGGTTCTCGCCTGCCGCCACGGTGCGCGTGAGCTCGTGGTCGACCTCACCGACGTTCGAGCGCACGACGACCGTCCTCGCCTGTTCGCTGAGGAGGTTGGCCCGCAGCACGACCACGGCCCGCGCCGGTGTCGCCTCCCTGCAGAGCACACGCAGATCGCGGATGCGCACCGGCCCGGTCGTCTCGATGCGCACCGGACGCCAGATCCCTCCAGGGTTCCAGTCGGGGTCGAAGCAATCCCAGTGCTGGAACACGCCGGTGAGGTTGCGTTTCGCGGTGCGGTCGTCTTGGCGCGCGCACGCAACCTCGACTGCGAGGCTGTGCTCGCGGCGAGCGAGGAGCTGATCGGTGACCTCGAAGGTGTGGGGCAGGAAGTAGCCCTCCGTGTCACCGAGGTACGCGCCGTCGAACCACACGTCGCATTGGTAGAAGAGCCCGTCGAAGGTCAGCCACGTGCGCTCGCGACTGCCCGGGCTCGGGTGTTCGAAGGTGGTGCGGTGCAGCACGGGCCCGTCGACCTCGCCGAACGCAGGGTGTGAGCGCCAGTGCCCGGGCACCTCGATGCGCTGCCATGCGGTGTCGTCGAAACCGTCGTCGGCGAACGCCCGGCGCAGCTCGTCGTTCGCGACCGCAGCCCGCCACGTCCCCGACAGCTCCATGAGGGGTTGGAGGCTACGAGGTCGTGACCGTCCCCTGGAGCGTGGCTTGGATCTTGAGGCCGTTGACGTCAGGGGTGAAGCTGAGAGTGAACGGCCCCTTGTCGAGCGTGATCGAAGTGATCTTCGACTGGCTCCTGTCGGGGCGCACCAAGGTCAGGCTTCCGTTGAGCACGACCTTGCCCGGACCGCGCGCCGTCAGTGCCTTTGTGGCGAAGGTCGTCGAAGCTCCGCCGGTGAAGGTGACCGTGGCGGTGGGGGTGGCCTCGAACGCCGCGTTGTCGCGCGCCGTGGAGAGACCCGACCCGGCGGCGACGGCGACAGGCGAGTTGATCTTGAAGCTGTCTGGGCTGATCCCTTGCGGCTCGTCGTCAGGGAAGGAGACGACCATGTTGGAGGCGTCGGCGTCGAGCGTCACCGCGCCGACGGCGAGCGATCCGACGGTCTCGCCGGCTGAGCCGAGCTGCAAGGGCGTACCCGCGTCCCAGTGGATGCTCGACTCGGCACCGTCGATCGTCACCCCGGTGAACGTGCCGCTCGCCGAGAGGCCGCGCTCGGGTGTCGTGATGGTGAGGGGCACGAGCAGAGGGTCGAGCAGAGCGGACTCGATGTGAGCGTTCGACACGACCCCGACGACGACGACTTGGTCAGCGCTCGGGATGATCGGCGGAAGGGTCGTCGTCGACGCTTGCGTCGAGGTCTTGGCCGCGGTCTTCGTGTTGATCTCGTTTTCGAAGCGGTCGTAGCCGAGCTTGGTCGCCCCGGCGACGAGGGCGACAGCCGCGAGCAGACCCAGGAAGTAGCGCATCGACATGATCTTCGCCGATGGCACGCCGCTCGGGAAAAGCAGGTGTCATCCCGGTAGGTTGACCGCCATGTCGCGACCCGCCACGTTGGGCCAGCTGCGCGAGTCAGGCTGGGAGTCCTTTCCCGTCAAAGACGAGATACGCAGAGGCGCGATCGCCAGGATCGCAGCCGGCGAAGCCTTGTTCCCCGGCGTGATCGGCTACGACGACACCGTCCTACCTCAGCTGGAGAACGCGCTCCTCGCGGGCCACGACGTCATCTTCCTCGGCGAGCGCGGCCAGGCGAAGACGCGGATGATCCGGTCGCTGGTCGGGCTCCTCGACGAGTGGTTGCCGATCGTCTCCGGCTCGGAGATCAACGACGACCCGTACGCCCCTGTGTCAAAGCACGCGCGCGACCTCGTGCGCGAGCACGGTGACGAGACACCGATCGAGTGGCTGCACCGCGACGCACGCTTCGGGGAGAAGCTGGCAACGCCCGACACGTCGATCGCGGATCTCATCGGTGAGGTCGACCCCATCAAGGTGGCCGAGGGGCGCTACCTGTCCGACGAGCTCACGTTGCACTACGGGCTCGTCCCGCGCACGAACCGGGGTATCTTCGCCATCAACGAGCTGCCCGATCTCGCCGAGCGGATCCAGGTCGGTTTGTTGAACGTGCTCGAAGAGCGCGACGTGCAGGTCAGGGGCTACAAGATCCGACTCCCCCTCGACGTGTTGCTCGTGGCGTCGGCCAACCCGGAGGACTACACGAACCGCGGCCGCATCATCACCCCGCTGAAGGATCGCTTCGGCGCCCAGATCCGCACGCACTACCCGCTCGAGATTGAGACCGAGGTGGCCATCGCCGAGCAGGAGTCGCGCTCGCTCGACGCCCCCGGTCTGCGCGTGCACATACCCGACTACATGACCGAGATCGTCGCGACGCTGTCGCACCTCGCGCGCCAGAGCCCGCACGTCAACCAGCGCTCGGGCGTCTCTGTCCGCCTCACGGTGGCCAACCGCGAGACCATGGTGGCCAACGCGATGCGCCGATCGCTGCGCCTCGGCGAACGCGACGTCGTACCTCGTGTCTGTGACCTCGAAGCGCTCGCATCGTCGACGGCAGGCAAGGTCGAGATCGAGGCGCTCGAAGAGGGCCGCGACGGCCAGATCATCGACAACCTCCTGCGCGCCGCCGTGCTCACGGTGTTCAAGGATCGCATCGGGACCGATGTCGTGCGCGAGGTCATCGCCGCATTCGACGGCGGCACCGTCGTTCACACGGGCGACGACGTCGCATCCGAGGACGAGGCGCGCCTCGTGACCGACGTTGCCGCGCTCCGCTCGCCCGTCGAGGGGCTGACCGGAGGCGACGAGTCACCCGCCGCGGTGGCGAGCGCCGTCGAGCTCATCCTCGAGGGGCTCCACCTCTCCAAGCGCCTGAACAAGGACTCGCTCGGCGCGCGAGCGACGTACCGCAGCCGTTAGATTTCGGCTACGGAGCTGCTGCGCAACTCCTCGCCGAGCTTCTCGCTCCGGCCTGCGGCCTTCGCTCGCAACGGTGCGGCTTCGCCGCGCGTTGATTTGCTGGGCGCGCCGGCGGAGCCGGCCCGCCCAGAGTCGTTGGGGGCGGGAGGACCCGCCCCCCTCGAGCACCCCCCACACATGCTCAGCTGCCGCGCGCTCGCCCGTCTGCCGTCGGCTACTCGCGGCCCGTTAGCGCGCTCAGTGCGGGGCGGGGGTTGCGGGCGCGGTCGAAGAGGCCCCAGGAGAGCTCGAAGCCTGTTGTCGGCTCGTAGCCGTCGATGGCTGTCCACCAGAAGAGCTCGCGCACGTCGATGCCTTCGGCTTCGGCTTCGTCGAGCTGGCTCGCCACGGCGGTCGCTTTCTCGGCTCGCTCGTCCTCGTCGTTCGTGGCGACACCGCACGAGGTGATCGCGAGCGCGACGGTGTCGTCGCCGAGCTGGTCGAGCAGGCGACGGAGCTCGGTGACCACGCCCGAGCCGACGTCGGCCGGCACGGCCAGGCCGATCCGGTCGAAGACCTCGGCGTCGAGCTTCAACTCGTCGGCAGGCTCGCCAGGGGCGTGCGCGCACGCAACGGGCGCATCCCCGCCGCCCAAGAGACGCGCTGCCTCTCGGTTGGCGCGCCGTAAGGCGACGAGCCCGACCTGGTGATCGTCGCCGCTCGAACGCCCTGGCGGTACCGCGCCGTCGCGAAAGGCCGCGGCTGCGTAGGTCGCGGGCTGGTCGATCGGGATCCATCCCGCCACAAGATCCCCGACCGCTGCTGCGACGCGGTCGACGTGCGCTGGCCACACCCGCCGGGCCATCCGCTCGTCGAGGAAACCGCGCTCGTCCTCGCTGAACCATCCTGGTAACGAGAGGTGGTGCAGGCACACCCACACGTCGACGCCGGCGCGGCCAGCGGCTTCGAGGATCTCGCGGTAGCGCTGCTCCTCTGCCGCGTCCCATGCGCCGCGCGTCGGCTCGAGCCTTGCCCACTCGATCGTCATGCGGTGCGTGGTGATGCCGTGCTCGGCGAGGAGCGCGAAGTCGGCGACGGCGTTCGTCGCGAAGCCATTCCCGTCACCCGAGGCCGGGGCGCGACCGTCGCGCTCCCAGCCGAACCAATCAGCTGTCGGTGCAGCGCCCTCGGCGCCGAGCGACGACGCTGCTGTCGCGAGCTTCCACGTCACCCCGCCAGCATGCCGGGATCCGCCGCGCTGCGAGGCCCGATGTCGAAAGCGCCGAGGCGCCAAGCTCGCCGCAGCGCCGACGCCGGTAGCCTCGCTTCGATGCCAGGTCGATTCCAGTACTCACGATGGGACGGGACCCAGGTCGGCTTCGACGTCGACGCGGACTCCATCTTCGCGGAGATCAACGACGACCTGCTCTACCACGGCGACCTCAACGCAGCCCTGCGTCGAATGATGCAGTCGGGCTTCAAGGACCGCAACGGCGAACAAGTGAAGGGCATGCGCGAGCTGCTCGAGAAGCTTCGCCGGCGCCGCAAGGACGAGCTCGAGCGCTACGACCTGGGAGGCGTCTACGACGACATCGCGCAAGAGCTACGCGACGTCATCGACATGGAGCGCACCAGCCTCGACCAGCAACTCGCCGAGGCCCGCGCCTCCGGCGATGCGCGCCGGCAGGAGACCGCGGAGTCCGCGACGGAGATGCGCCAGTTGCAGCTCGACATGCTCAGCCCCGACCTCGCCGGCATGGTCAAGGATCTGCAGTCCTACGACTTCACCAGCCAAGAGGCGCGCGCTCGGTTCGACGAGCTGCTCGACAAGCTGCGCCAGCAGCTCATGCAGCGCTACGTCGATCAGATGTCGGGGTCGATGGCCAACATGAGCCCAGAGGACATGGCGCGCATGAAGGACATGTTCTCCGAGCTCAACGATCTGCTGGCCAAGAAGGAGGCAGGCGAGGAGACCCAGGAGCCCTTCGAGCGCTTCATGGAGCGTTACGGCGACTTCTTCCCCGAGAACCCGGCCACCCTCGACGAGCTGCTCGAGATCATGGCCCAGCGCATGGCGCAGATGCAGGCGATGTTGAACTCGATGACGCCCGAGCAGCGCGCGCAGCTGCAAGGCCTCAGCGAGCAGCTCCTCGAGGACATGGATCTGCGCTGGCAGGTCGACCAGCTCTCGGGGCACCTGCAGCAGCTCTTCCCCCAGATGGGTTGGGAGCAGAGCTACGACTTCTCCGGCCAGGACCCGCTCGGCTTCGCGGAGGCAGCGCAGCTCATGCAGGACCTTGGCGACATGGACCAGCTCGAGAACTTGATGCGAGGTGCGACCTCACCGGGCGCGCTCGCCGAGGTCGACGTCGAACGGGCGCGTGAGCTGCTCGGCGACGACGCGGCGCAGAGTCTCGATCGCATGGCCGACATGGCCAAGCAGCTCGAGGACGCCGGGCTCATCGAGAACCGCGAGGGCCGTTTCGAGCTGACGCCGAAAGGCATCCGTCGCATCGGAGCGAACGCGCTGTCCGAGCTGTTCAAGAAGCTGACCCGAGACCGAGCCGGCAACCACGTCATCGAGCGCACCGGCATCGGCCACGAGCGGGCATACGAGACGAAGCCCTACGAGTTCGGCGATCCTTTCAACCTCTCGATCGAGCGCACCGTTCGCAACGCGATCACGCGTTGCGGGGCGGGGACGCCGGTCCGGCTCACGCCCGACGACTTCGAGATCGAGCGCACCGAGCAGCTCACCAAGACCTCGACGGTGTTGATGCTCGACCTGTCCTTGTCCATGCCGATGCGCGACAACTTCCTCGCTGCAAAAAAGGTGGCGATGGCGCTGCATTCGCTCATCTCGAACCAGTTCCCGCGCGACTACATGGGCATCGTCGGCTTCTCATCGGTGGCGCGCGAGCTGAAGCCCCAAGACCTCCCCGAGGTCTCGTGGGATTTCGTCTACGGAACCAACATGCAGCACGGCTTCATGCTCAGCCGCCGCATGCTCGCTCGCGAGCACGGCAACAAACAGATCATCATGATCACCGACGGTGAGCCCACTGCTCACTTCGAGCCCGGGATGAGCGAGCCGTTCTTCTCCTATCCTCCGGTGCGCGAGACGGTCGACGCAACGTTGCGCGAGGTGAACCGCTGCACGCGCGAGCGCATTCGCATCAACACGTTCATGCTCGACGCTACGAGCTACCTCAAGACGTTCGTCGAGAAGCTCAGCCAGATGAACGGCGGGCGCGCGTTCTTCACGACCCCCGAGACCCTCGGTGACTACGTGCTCGTCGACTTCGTCGAGCACCGCACGAAGCTCTCCGGCGGGACGCGCTAGCGAGTTTCTGCAACTGCCCCTTGCGTTACAGGGGTCTGAGCGGTCAAGATCACACCGTTGTAATTACACGTGTGGTATGGACCCAGCCGCACGACGGGGGATGGTCGGGGAGAACCTTCGGGTGCAGCCCCCGTGGCGCATGCCATCCGGGTCGAGGAGGACACGCAATGCCCATCACCATCGTGGACGAAGGCGAAGCCGAGGTCAGGGGCTGGCAGGACTACGCCAACTGCCTCGGCGTCGACCCCGACCTGTTCTTCCCCGAGCGGGGCGCATCGACGCGCGAAGCCAAAGAGGTCTGCCGGGGCTGCGTCGTGCGCGACGACTGCCTCGAGTACGCCTTGGCCAACGGCGAGAAGTTCGGCATCGGGGGCGGGATGAGCGAGCGCGAGCGGCGCTGCATCCGGCGCCAGCGCGCCATGGCTCGCCGCGCGGCAGCGGGGGGCGCCAGCGCCTGAGCTCTACGCGCGCGCCGCGAGACGCGCCTCGATCGTGCGGTCGTCGCCGACATCGAGCTCATCCCATCGACTCGCGTCGATCGCGCCGAGGACCGAACGAGGCAGCAGCCCGACCAGCTCCGCTCTCGCGATCGAGGCGAGCGCGGAGACGGCGTCGTACGCCTCGGCTGGCCCGAAGCGCTGCGGGTCGACGAGGTTGAGCGACACCTGGGCGTGGCTTGCGAACCGCAGGCCGAGGGCGCGCACCGCTGGTCCACGCAACCGCGACGCGATCGCCTTGGCCTTCATGAGATCGGGGTCGGTCAGCCACAGGTTGTACGCGACGAGCACACCGCGGGCGCCGACAGCGCACGCGCCGGCGGTTGGGTGCGCAACGGGAGGGCCGAAGCTGGGAGCGAGGTCGACCCACGCGCTCCGTCGCACGTCAGGCAGCGTGCGCTCGGGCCCGTACACGAAGCAGGGGAGCGCGAGCGCGTCACCCGCCCAGCGCGCGAACGCGTCACGAGCGGAGATGGCAGCTTCCGGTGACGCGCCGTCGAGGGCGACGAACGGGACGACATCGAGCGCGCCGATGCGCGGGTGAGCGCCGACGTGGCCCGTGATGTCGAGCCGATCGATGGCGACAACGGCCACAGCCCGGACCCGAGCCTCGAGATCGCGTCCCGCCATGGTGAGCACCGAGCGGTTGTGGTCGCTGTCGCTGTGCACGTCGAGCAGCGAATCGCCTGCGGCGCGGGTCATCGCTGCCAACGCAGAGCCGTCGTCGGCAGTGCTCACGTTGACGACGCACTCGAGCAGGGCGGCACCTCGCTTCGTCGGGGGGCGATGGCCCCCGCACCGGTCAGGGAGGGTACGCTCGCCCGGTGAACCTCGGCGCACCTGAGCTCATCATCATCCTCGTCGTCGTGCTCGTGCTGTTCGGCGGCAGCAAGCTCCCGAAGCTCGCCCGGTCGCTTGGCGAGGCGAAGAAGGAGTTCGAGGCGGGGGTCGAGGAATCGAAGACCAAGTCCGACGACGGCGACAAGAAGGCCTGACCCGCCTCAGCTGGCTTCCTCGCGCCGAGTGTGCGTCTCCTGCCCCGTCAGGCAACGTTCGCCCGGTTTGAGGCCGGCCAGCGACGCCGCTGGCTGCGTCCTCGTCGTTGCTGTAGGACCACTAGAGCTGCCTCCTGCGTCCTTGCCAGCGACGTCGCCGACTCGCCCTCAACCGCCCAACGTCACCTGACGGGGCACTAGCCCCGCCGTTCTGGCGTCGCTGAAGCGTGCTCCACGCGCTTGGTCGACGCCAGAAGCCGCCGGCGCTTGAGGATCCGGCGGCGTTCGCGTTCCGAGCAGCCACCCCAGACGCCGTGGTCGATGCGGTTCACGAGGGCGTGCTCGAGGCATGCTGCTCGCACCGGGCAATCGGCGCAGATCTGGCGGGCGAGGTCGACACCGACCCCGTCGCTCGGGAAGAAGGTCGACGGCGGGATGTCCCGGCACGCCCCCCGCTGCATCCACTCGTTCTCTGTCTCGATCATCTCGACCTCCCGATCTCTGCCCAGTACTACGGCGCAGCGGCCCGTTCGGTTCCCAAGCTGGCGTTCTCGCACCCCGTGATCAAACCCGACGGGGTGTAAGGCGGGGATCAAGTGCCACTACGATCACCGCCACTATGTCGATGGCAGCCGACGTCCCGGCCCCCCAGGAACCGCCCCGCGGCCACATCCGCGTCGTCTACATGGGCCCGATCGCACCCCACTGGGAGGTGCACTCCGACTTCGGCGATCGGGTGGTCATCGAGGAGCTGCGCGCCAGGGTCTTGGCCCGGCTCGAGCTGCTGCCGCCGCACGATCCGCAGTTCCGCCGCAACCGTGAGCGCGTCGTGCGCGACGCCGAGCGCGAGAACCTGCTGCTCGACTGGGACCTCGGCGTTCCCGACGAAGACGAGGCAGCGGCTTCCTGAGTGCACGAGCCGCGACGCCCGCCGTTCACCTTGCAGCCATCCGGGCGCAAACCCCTCGGGAGTAGCCTTGTCGGGTGTCGATGACCGGACCGGCGCCCGATCTGGGGCCTGAGCAGCGGTTTCTCAACCGTGAGCTGTCCTGGCTCGACTTCAACCACCGGGTGCTGGCACTGGCCGAGCACAGCGAGACGCCCCTGCTCGAGCGAGCCAAGTTCCTCGCGATCTGGAGCCAGAACCTCGACGAGTTCTTCCAGGTCCGCGTCGCCGGGCTCAAGGACCAAGTGGCGGCGGGCGTTGGGGTCACCTCGCCCGACGGGCGCACATCGGCCCAGCAGCTGCTCGAGGTGCGCGAGGTCGTCGAAGACCAGGCGGCCCGCGCCGATCGCACCTTTCGCGACCACATCGCCCCGGCGCTCGCCGAGCACGGGATCGTCTTTTCGACCTACGACGCGCTCGATGACGACGACGAGAAGGAGCTCGACGGCGTCTTCCAGGATCGGGTGTTCCCTGTCCTCACCCCGCTCGCTGTCGATCCCGGCCACCCGTTCCCCTACATCTCACACCTCTCACTCAACCTCGCTGTCATCGTGCGCGACCCCGTCACCGCGCAACGTCGGTTCGCGCGGGTCAAGGTGCCACCGCTCCTGCCGCGGTTCCTCGTCCTCTCCGATGGCGAGCGCTTCGTGCCCCTCGAGCAGGTGATCGCAGCGCACCTCGACCAGCTCTTCCCCGGCATGCAGGTGGAAGGTTGCGTCAGCTTCCGCGTCACGCGCAACGCCGACCTCACGCTCGAGGAGGAGGAGGCAGACGATCTGCTCGCTGCTGTCGAGATGGAGCTACGGCGGAGGCGGTTCCGCCGTGCAGTGCGCCTCGAGCTCGACGATTCCGCGACCGACGAGGTGCGCGAGCTGCTGCAGCGCGAGCTCGATGTCGACGACGACGACGTCTATCTGAGCTCTGGGCCGCTCGACCTCGGTGGGCTGCGGGCCGTGCACGCTCTCGATCGTGGCGATCTCAAGGATCCGCCGTACTTGCCGGTGACCCCAAAGCGCCTCGAGCCCGACGACGACGGCCGCACCCGCATGTTCCGCGTCCTGCGCAAGGGCGACGTGCTCGTGCACCACCCCTACGACAGCTTCGCGACCACCGTCGAAGAGTTCGTGCGCCAGGCGTCGATGGACAAGAAGGTTTTGGCCATCAAGCTCACGCTCTACCGCACATCGGGCGACAGCCCAATCGTGCGCTCGCTCATCCGCGCTGCCGAACGGGGCAAGCAGGTCGCTGCCCTCGTCGAGCTCAAGGCGAGGGGCGATGAGCAGGCCAACATCGAGTGGGCCCGCGCGCTCGAGGAGGCAGGCGTGCATGTCGTCTACGGCCTCGTCGGGTTGAAGACGCACACGAAGACGTGCCTCGTGGTGCGCGACGAGGGGGACGGCATCCGCCGCTACTGCCACATCGGCACCGGCAACTACAACAGCAAGACCGCGCGGGTCTACGACGACTTGGGCTTGCTCACCGTCGACCCCGACATCGGTGCCGACCTCACCGACCTCTTCAACTTCCTCACCGGCTACGGCCGCAACATCCGCTACCGCAAGCTGCTCGTCGCCCCGCACTCGCTGCGCTCGCGGATGAAGGACCTCATCATCGGTGAGGCCCGGGCCAACGCGACGAACCCGGGCTCCGGGCGCATCAGGGCCAAGATGAACAGCATCGTCGACCCCGACATGATCGAGGCGCTCTACGACGCGTCGCGGGCGGGGGTGGCCATCGACTGCGTGGTTCGGGGGATCTGCTGCCTCCGCCCCGGGGTCAAGGGTCTTTCGGAGACGATCAGCGTGCGATCGATCGTCGGTCAGTACCTCGAGCACTCGCGCATCTTCGAGTTCGCCAACGGTGCCGGGGCAGGCAAGCCCGCCTACTACATCGGCTCGGCCGACTGGATGCCTCGGAACCTCGACAGGCGGGTCGAGGCGCTCGTACCTGTCGCGTCGCCGCTGCTGCAGGACCAGCTGCGGGAGGTGCTCGACATCAACCTCGCCGACGACGAGCTCGCATGGGCCCTGCGGCCCGACGGATCGTGGCACAAGGTGCAGCGCCGAGATGGGGTCGACACACAGGAGCGCTTCCAGGCGCTGGCCGCGCAGCGAGGCAGCCGGCCCGACCGGTGATCGAGCGCGAGGCGAAGCTCGGCGTCGACCCGTCGTTCGTCATGCCCGATCTTCTCGGCGCGGTGCCGGGATCGATCGTCGAACCGGCGCCGTCGCAGCATCTCGACGCCACCTACTACGACAACGGGGTGCGAAGGCTCGCCACGCTCGGCTCGACCGTGCGCTATCGCACCGGCGAGGGAGCTGACCGCTGGACGGTGAAGCTCGCAGGTCGAGCCGAAGGCTCGTCGCTCGCGCGCGAGGAGATCGACGTCGAGGCGCCGAGCGACCCGGTGCCCCCGGAGGTGCGTTCGTTGGTCGCCGCGCACCTTGATTCCGACGCGGAGCTGCATCCCGTCGCTCGGCTCGTCACCGACCGCACCCGCCTTGTCGTGCTCGCCGCGACGGCTGCGCGAGTTGCCGAGATCGACGACGACCTCGTCGTCGTCTACGACGGCGATCGCGAGGTGGGTTGCTTTCGTGAGCTCGAGGTCGAGTTGGCGCCCGGGGGCTCGGGTGATGCTCTCGAGGCGATCGTCGCCCGCTTACGCGAATCGGGCGCCGGAGAGCCGGACATGACGCCGAAGCTCGTTCGTGCGCTGCGCATGATGTCCGGAGGGTCCGCCTCCTGACCGCGGACCCTCGGTACCCTCGCTCGTGATGGCGCGAACCAAGTGGGCGGCGGGCGTTGTTCGGGCAGCGGGCGCTGTGGTCTGGCGCCTCGACGGGGCCGACCTGCACGTGCTGTTGGTGCACCGCCCGAAGTACGACGACTGGTCGTTGCCCAAGGGCAAACGCGAAACGGGTGAGACCGACGAGCAGTGCGCTGTGCGCGAGGTCGACGAGGAGACCGGGGTGCGCGGAGGGCTCGGCCGCGAGTTGCTCCCGAGCTCGTACCGCGACCGCAAGGGCCGCGACAAGGTCGTCAGGTACTGGGCGATGGAAGCAGCGGATCGGGCGGGCTTCGAGCCCAACAGCGAGGTCGACGAGCTGCGCTGGCTGACGATCGACGGGGCCCGAGCCCTGCTGTCCTACCAGCGCGATGTCAACGTGCTCGACAGCTTCGCCGATTCTGCGGTGCCGCGTTCAGCTTGAGGGGCCGGCGACCGACGAGGGACCCACCAATGTTGGATGGTCGTTCACCTCCCGTTCACCACCGGTCACCGCTGCGGACACCTTCGTTCAATAGCTTGCGCGGCGTGAACCAACCTCTGCACACCTCCAAGCGCGGGTCGGCGTGGCTCGTCGGTCTCCTCGCAGCCTTGACGATCGCGACGGCAGCCTGCAGCAGCGACAGCAAGACCACGACCTCCAGTGGCAGCTCCTCGAGCTCGAGCGCATCAGGCGCCCCCGCCTACGACTACGCGTCGCTTTCCGGGACCCTCAACGGTTCGGGGTCGAGCTTCCAGGACTCCTTCGACCAAAAGGCCATCACCGACTTCAAGGCGGTGGCCCCGAAGGTCGCCGTCACCTACACGAAAAGCGGCTCGGGTGCGGGCAAGACCGACCTGCAGGGCGCCGTCGTGCAGTTCGCTGGCACCGACTCGATCATCAAGGACGAGGACAAGGCGAAGTACAAGGGCGACGTCTTGTACTTCCCGACGGTTGGCGCGCCCATCACGGTTGCCTTCAACGTGAGCGGCGTCTCGAAGCTGCAGCTGTCGGCCGATGTCGTCGCCGGCATCTTCGGGGGGACGATCACGACGTGGAACGACCAGAAGATCGGTGCCGACAACGCAGGGGTGACCCTGCCCCCGACGCCCATCGTCGTCGTGCACCGCTCCGACGCTTCTGGCACCACGAGCAACTTCACGAAGTTCTTGAAGAAGGCTGCGCCATCGGTGTGGACCCTTGACAGCGGCGACACGGTCAACTGGCCCGCGACGACGCAGGGGGCCGAGAAGAACAGCGGGGTCGCCTCCGTGGTCTCCGGCACCAACGGTGCTGTGGGCTACGTCGACCTCGCGGATGCTGCCAGCGCCAAGCTGGCCACGGCGGCGATCAAGAACTCGGCCGGCAAGTTCGTCGAGGGCAAGCTCCCGGGCGCTGCGGCAGCCCTGAAGGGCGCGACGGTCAAGGACGACCTGACGTACGACCCGATCGGCGCTGCGGGCGACGACGCTTACCCGATCACGTCACCGACCTGGATCATCGCCTACGCCGCTCAGCCCGACAAGGCGACGGCCGATGCGCTGAAGGGCTTCCTCAACTTCATCCTCACCGACGGCCAGAAGCAGGCGAACGCTGTCGGCTACGCGCCGCTACCGACCGACCTCGCCACGAAGGCGATCGCCCAGCTCAGCAAGATCACGGGCGGCTGAACGGAGCAGCGTGTCGACGATCGAGGTAGGCGGCAACAGCCCTCGCTCACCGCTCCTCGGTGGGCAGGGCGACGCAGCCGACCGGTGGTTCAAAGCCGTGACGGTCGGCGCCGGTGCGATCGTGCTTCTGATCCTGGTCGGGATCATCGTCTCGACCACATCGAAGGCATGGCCGGTCTTCACGAAGGAGGGGCTCGGGTACTTCACGGGCCGGACTTTCGACCCAGGCAAGCAGAGCTACGGCATCCTCGCTTACGTCTACGGGACGATCCTCGTCTCCGCCATCGCCATCGCCATCGCCGTTCCCGTCAGCCTTGGCATCGCGCTGTTCATGACCGAGGTGGCTCCGCGCCGAGCCCGCAGCGCGATCACATCCGTCATCGATCTGTTGGCGTCGGTGCCGTCGGTCGTGTTCGGCCTCTGGGGCCTCCTGGTGCTCGCGCCAAAGCTCAACGACCTCTTCGCCAATGTGCACGACGCCGTCGCTTCGGTCCCGGTGCTCAAGAACATCTTCGGCCCGAGCGGCGGCGGCCGCAGCTTCATGACAGCAGGGATGATCGTGGCCCTGATGATCACGCCCATCATCACCAGCATCACCCGCGAGGTCTTCCTCACCGTGCCTCGCAACGACAAGGACGGAGCGCTCGCGCTGGGCGCAACGCGGTGGGAGATGATCCGCAGCGTGGTGCTCCCTCACTCGAACGGCGGGCTCGTCGGCGCGGTCATGCTCGGCCTCGGCCGCGCCATGGGCGAGACCATCGCCATCGCGCTGCTCGTTGGCGCAAACCCCCAGATCGTCGGGAACCTTTTCGCCGCCGGCGAGACGATGCCTTCGCTGATCGTGCGCAACCTCCCCGAGTCGAGCGGTGACTACCAAGCCGCGCTCATCGGTCTCGGCGTCGTGCTCTTCGCGATCACTATCGGCGTCAACGTGGTGGCTCGCGTGTTGGTATCGCGCATCGACGGCCGCATCAAAGGAGCTGCGGCATGACGGCGACCCTCCTCGACGCGCGCCCCCCTGCGCACGACCTCGATCTCCGTGAAGCTGCCACGTCGCGCGGTCGACGCTTGCGCGACAAGGCCGCGACCGGGCTCATGGTCGTCGCCTTCCTCGTCGCCTTCCTTCCCCTGCTCTTCATCCTCTGGACTGTGGTGAGCAAGGGCATCTCCGTGATCCGAGCCGACTGGTTCACGAAGCCCATCCCCGATGTCGGGAGCTTCGCGAACGCCGGAAATGCTGAGGCGTTCGGGATCGATCCGAGCAACGTCGCTGTCGCGAAGCCGGTTTACGGGATGCAACCGGCAATCGTCGGCACGATCATCGTCACCGGAGTGGCCGCCCTCCTCGCGATCCCGCTCGGCATCATGGGCGCCATCTACCTCAACGAGTACGGCAAGCGGGGCCGCTTCGCGCGCACACTGCGTTTCTTCACCGACGTGATGACCGGTGTGCCCTCGATCGTCATGGGCATCTTCCTCTATACGGCGTTCGTCGTGCCCCAGGGGACCTCGGGGCGTTCAGCGATCGCCGGCGCGCTTGCCCTCGCATGCCTCATGTTGCCGATCGTGGTGCGCACGAGCGAGGAGATGCTCAAGCTCGTGCCGAACGACCTGCGCGAGGCGAGCGCCGCGCTCGGCACCCGCACCTGGCGCACCACCGTCGGCGTCGTGCTGCCCGCGGCATTGCCTGGTGTGACATCGGGCTGCATGCTCGCCGTCGCCCGTGCAGCGGGTGAGACCGCGCCGATCCTGCTCACCGTCGGCTCGACGCGGTTCACCAACTGGAGCCTCGGGGGTGTGAACACATCCCTGTCGCGCGAGATCTACTCGAACGCAACCCAGCCCGGCGGCGAAGCCCTCGCCTGGGGTGCAGCGCTGACCCTCATCGCCATCGTTTTGGTGATGACCGTGCTCGCTCGGTTCGTGACTTCCAAGTTCGCGATCCGCCAAACGTGATGGCCTGATGGAAGAGGTGGACCCAGTGTCCGAGATCACCGAGCTCGCAGATCAGCCGAGCACGATCCCAGACGTCGACGTCACCCCCGTCGTCGCTCGAGGATCGGCATCCGACGACTCGCCGACCGTTTTCGAGGTGAGCGAGCTGAGCGCGTATTACGGCTCGTTCCGCGCTGTGCGCGACGTGGCGATGACGGTGCGCAACCATGAGGTCACCGCGTTCATCGGCCCCTCCGGCTGTGGGAAGACAACGGTGCTGCGCTGCTTCAACCGCATGAACGATCTGATCGAGGGCGCGCGGGTGGAAGGAAAGCTCGATTACCATGGCGTCGACCTCTACGACCCGAAGGTCAACGTGACGGAGGTGCGCCGTCGCATCGGCATGGTGTTCCAGAAGCCGAACCCGTTCCCCAAGTCGATCTACGACAACGTCGCATACGGTCCGCGCATCGCAGGCAGGCGCGGCAACCTCGACGACGTGGTGGAGAAGGCGTTGCGGGGCTCGGCGCTGTGGGATGAGGTCAAGGATCGGCTCAAGAAGTCCGCGCTCGGGCTGTCGGGGGGTCAGCAGCAGCGGCTCTGCATCGCCCGGGCGATCGCGGTCGAACCCGAAGTGATCCTCATGGACGAGCCTTGCTCGGCTCTCGACCCCATCGCCACTGGTCGCATCGAGGATCTGATGACCGAGATCAAGGCCGAGTACACGATCGTGATCGTCACCCACAACATGCAGCAAGCGGCGCGGGTCTCCGACCGCTGCGCGTTCTTCACGACCGAGGTGAACGAGCGCAGCGACGTGAGAACTGGGGTGCTGGTCGAGTTCGACAGGACAGAGAAGATCTTCTCGAACCCGACCGACGACCGTACGGAGAACTACGTCACCGGACGCTTTGGTTGATGGAGAGCGGACGGCTGCGCCAGACGTTCACGGAGGAGCTGGAACAGCTCCGCATCCAGGTCGAGCTGATGGCCGTGCGCGTCGACCAGAACCTCGAGCGGATGCGTGTCGTGCTCGTCGACGGTTCGGTCGAGCTCCTCGCAGTGGCCTTCCACGCCGACGACGAGATCGACGACATGAACGTCTCGCTGACCGAGCGCTGCTACCACCTGCTGCGTCGCGAGGCCCCAGTTGCATCGGACCTCCGGTTCGTCGTCTCGGTGCTGCGCGTGCTCGGTGAGCTCGAACGCATCGGCGACCTCGGCCTTCGGGTCATCAAGCTCGCGCCCGACCACGCGCTCCTCGCAAGCAACCCCCCGACGTTCGACATCCTGATCGCCATGGCAGACCACGTCGTCGAGCGCTACCGCGACGCGTTGCGGGCCTGGGCGACCATGGATCTCGCCTTGGCCACCGATCTGGCTGCTGCGTCGCGTTCCATGGACGCCTACTACGAGCGACTCATGAGCGAGTTGTTGCGCCTGGAGGGACCGGACGCGGTGCGTGTCGCGGTCGTCACCTTCACAGCCGGCCGCTCGATCGAGCGCATCGGCGACCACGCCGGCATCATCGGCGCCCGCCTGCGCTACCTCCTCACGGGCGATCCCGCCCACCTCAACGCGGAAGTGCGCTGAGTGGTGCCGGTCGCCGGCCGGATGCTGCCTGGCGAGTCCCCCGCGGGAACGCCGGCATGAGAGGGTGGTGCACGTGATCTCCACCCTTGCTGCGCCAGCGGTGCGACTCTCTTCGGCCGGGACCGTGGCGGCAGGCGTCGGCATCGGTGTCGTCGCGCTCACGGTGTTGCTGCTCTGGTGGCGCGCCCGGCGGGCGCTCGTGCGTCGCGTCGTCAACGCTGCTCTGCGCATCGAGACATCGCCACCTGTGGTCGAGCATCGGCGCCTCGACACCAACCTCGCCCGTCTCGAGCGTGCGATCGACAACGCCGTGCTGCGCGGCGGCGACGCCAACGTGGCAGAAGCCCGCCTTGCCAAGGCGCTCGACGTCATCCCTCAGGGCGTCGTCATCGCCGACGAGCACGGCGACGTCACGTACCGAAATGATGCCGCGGCCCAGTTCTCCCAGGCCCGCCATGGCGAGGCGCTCGTAGCCGCTGCCATCAGCGACCTCCTCGAGAGCGCCATCGAGGGTCGAGGCGACAAGCGCACGCTCGACCTGTTCGGGCCGCCGCGTCGCACGCTCGTGATCTCGGCCGTGCCGCTCGACGACGACCGGCGCACCGTCGGCGCTGTGGCCATCATCGACGACGTCTCCGAGCGACGCCGGCTCGAGGCGGTCCGGCGCGACTTCGTCGCCAACATCAGCCACGAGTTGAAGACGCCCGTCGGCGCGCTCGGCCTGCTCGCCGAGACCCTTCTGGCCGAAGACGACGAAGCGATCGCGTCGCGTCTTGCCGAGCGCATGCTCAGCGAAGCGTTCCGCGTCGCCCGCACCATCGACGACCTTCTCGAGCTCAGCCGCATCGAGGCAGAAGAGGCGCCCGCCCGCGAGCCGGTGCCCGTGCACCTCGCGGTGGCTGAGGCCGTCGAACGCATCCGCCCCGCAGCCGAGCAGCAAGGCATCGGCATCCGTGTCGCGGAGCCGCGCAAGAGCCTCACGGTCGTCGGCGATCGACGCCAGCTCGTCTCGGCGCTCTTCAACCTGCTCGACAACGCGGTCAAGTACTCCGACCGCGGCAGCGAGGTCGACGTGAAGGTCGCCGTCTCGGCGGACGGCGACAAGATCGCGGTCGAGGTGCGCGACAGAGGCATCGGCATCCCCACCCGCGACGTCGAGCGCATCTTCGAGCGCTTCTACCGGGTCGACCGCGCGCGCAGCCGTGAGACAGGGGGCACCGGTCTCGGCCTGGCCATCGTTCGTCACGTGGCGTCGAACCATCACGGCGAGGTGCGGGTGGTCTCACAGGAGGGCGAAGGCTCGACGTTCACGCTCGTGCTCCCCGCGGGTCCCGGCGCGCTGGCAGGCGCAGCGACCACCGAAACACGAGCAGGCTGACCAGCCATGCCCAGCCCTGAGACGACAGTCCTCGTCGTCGAGGACGAGGACTCCTTCGTCGAGGCCCTCACCATCGGCCTGAAGCGAGAAGGCTTTCGTGTGCACGTCGCGCGCGACGGCGCGCAGGCCCTCGCCATGTTCGACTCGGTTCGCCCCGACTTGTTGTTGCTCGACGTGATGTTGCCGAAGGTCTCCGGAATCGACGTCTGCCGTGAGATCCGCAGCAAGAGCAAGGTGCCGATCATCATGGTCACGGCCAAGGGATCCGAGATCGACACCGTGGTCGGGCTCGAGGTCGGCGCGGACGACTACGTCACCAAGCCGTACCGCCTCCGCGAGCTCGTGGCCCGCATCCGCGCGGTCTTGCGGCGTCGGCCGAGCGACGAGCAGCCGGTGCTCTCCGGCGCGGCGTTGGCGGTTGGCGACGTGTCGCTCGACCCTGAGCGCCACGAGGTCCTGATCCGCGGCGGCAACGTGAGCCTGCCCCTCAAGGAGTTCGAGCTCCTCGGCCTGCTGCTTGAGAACGCTGGCCGGGTGCTCACACGCGAAATCTTGATCGACCGGGTGTGGGGCCCGGACTATGTCGGCGACACCAAGACGCTCGACGTGCACGTCAAGCGTCTACGGGCCAAGGTCGAAGACGAGCCTTCCGCGCCGATTCGCATCGTCACCATCCGAGGCCTCGGCTACAAGTACGAGCTTCCGCGCAACGAGCGCGGCGCGAGCTAGACGCAGGGGGGCGGCCTGATGTGCCACAGAGTTGTAGGTCGCGGCGCGTCGACCAGCCGGCCATCCGGGTCAGCAGAGTCGGGAGCTCACGCCCGGTCCATAGTGTCGCAATCGTGGAGGAGGCAGACCCGAACGCGGCACCGGTCTACGACGTCATCGGGGCGGGCTACGCCCGGGTTCGACGTTCCGATCCCCGCATCGGGCGTCGGCTCCATCGAGGGCTTGGTCACGCGTCGACGGTCCTGAACGTCGGCGCCGGTACCGGGTCCTACGAGCCGACCGACCGAATGGTCATCGCGCTGGAGCCGTCAGCAGCAATGATCCGGCAACGCCCGCCCACTGCAGCACCGGCCTTGCAGGGCACCGCCGATGCGCTCCCGTTCGCCGACGGAACATTCGCAGGCGCCATGGCGGTGCTGACCATCCACCACTGGCCCGACCCGATGGCCGGCCTCGCGGAGCTGCGCCGAGTCACGAAGGGACCGATCGTCGTGTTCACCTTCGACCACGCCGTGCACGACGAGCAGTGGCTCGTCACCGACTACCTGACGTCAATGCCGACCTCGACAAGCAACACCCGCCCGCATCGTTGATCGCCGAGACGCTCGGCGGCGGTGTCGTCGAGGTGCTCCCCGTCCCGCGTGACTGCGTGGACGGGTTCTGCCATTCCTGGTGGCGCCGACCCGAGGCCTACCTCGACCCGACAGTGCGGGCCGGCATCTCCGGCATAGCCCGACTACCCATCAGCGTCGTCGACGACGCGATGGCCCGACTCGCCGACGACCTCGCCACCGGTGCATGGCACAACGCCCACCGGGATCTGCTCACCCTCGACGAGATCGACGCCGGCTACCGGATCGTGGTGGCGGACCCCACCTGAACGTTCGACGCCCCACCGCCGACGTTCACCGGTCAGCCACTCGCAGCGGGCTGGCCGCCCCGGCCTTCACTCCTACGATGGCCCGCATGGGTCCGGAGCGCGGCTGGCAGCCGTTGACGGCGACGCAACGCAGCGTCGACGGCTTTCACGTCTCCCCGTTCACGCGCCTCGCGCGGGTGCACGCAGCCTCGGTCGCGTCCGACGCGCTCATCGCCACGTCGCTCGCCGGGTCGCTGTTCTTCTCGATCCCGACCGGCGCGGCCCGCGGCAAGGTGGCGCTGTACCTGTTGTTGACGATGGCCCCGTTCGCTGTCATCGCCCCGCTCATCGGCCCGGCGATCGACCGCATCCACGGCGGCCGGCGCCTGATGGTCATCGCGGCCGCCGGTACGCGGGCTCTCGTGTGCGCGTTCATGGCCTTCCACGTGAACGACCTTCTCTTGTTCCCCAGTGCCTTCGCGGTGCTGGTGCTCGGCAAGGCCTATGGCATCGCCAAGAGCTCGCTCGTTCCCACCGTCGTCGCCGACGACGCCGGACTCGTCGAGGCCAACTCGCGGCTGTCGCTCCTGTCGGGGGTCATGGGCGTCGCTGCCGTCGCGCCTGGAGCGCTGATCATGAAACTCGCCGGGCCGGAGTGGGTCTTGGCGCTCGCCGTGCTCACCTCCGCTTCAGCTTCGCTGCTCGCGACGCAGCTCACGGGCCGGCCTGTTGCGCCCGAGCCGGCGGGCGCCGTCGAGGAAGCAGAGCTGCGGGGCGAGGGCATCTTGCGCGCGGCGGAGGCGATGGGCCTGCTGCGGGGCATGGTCGGCTTCCTCACGTTCCTCCTCGCCTTCGACCTTCGTGGCGGCGGGAGCGACGGTCCTGTCCCGGTCGGCCTCGCTCTCGGCCACGCGGTGGGGAATGTCTCGCGGCACATCGTTGGACAGCCGCTGCTCGTGTCCAAGGTGTCGGAGTCGCCCGCTTGGCACTTCGGGGTGGTGGCAGGCGCGTCGGTGTTCGGAGGTCTGCTCGGCGCGATCGTTGCGCCGCGCCTGCGCCGGCTCGTGTCGGAGGAGCGCATCCTGCTCAGCTCGCTCGTGGCTGTCGCCGGGGTCGGGGCAGCGTGCGCGCTGATCGGTGGGCTGCTGGGCGATTCGGTGCTCGGGCTCACGTTGGGCGTCGCGGCGAGCACGGGGCGGCTCGCGTTCGACTCCTTGGTGCAGCGCGATGCGCCCGACGCGAACTTCGGTCGGTCGTTCGCGCGCTACGAGACCCGCTTCCAGGTCGTGTGGGTGCTCGGCGGCTTCATACCCGTGATCGTGCCCATCCCGGCCCAGCTCGGCTTCGTCGTCGTTGCAGGAGCAGCGGGGTTCGCGGCGTTCGCGTACGCAGCCGGCACGGGTCGCCGAGGGCCGGCTCGGCGCCCTCTCGCAGCCTCAACCTGACGAGCGTCGCCGCGGGTTGATCAGGGTGTGGGGAGCTCGATGCGGGCCAACCACAGGCCGGGGGCGTCGACCTCGTTCGGCGTCGGCAGGGTCTCGTCGGACTCCCAGAGGCGCGCGAGGCCCTGTGCGCCGGCGCGCTCGACGATGCCGTCGACGAAAGCCGAGCCCCGGTCGTACGCGGCTTGGGTGAGCTCGAGGCCGAACAGCTTCTCGACGAAGCGATCGGAGGGATCGGCCGTCACGCGCCGGCGGCGCAACGCCTCGGTCACCATCGAATAGGAGCCGATGAGCCCCTCGCCGACTTCGTCCATGACGTGGTCGACGTAGCCGACGATCACCGCGACGAGAGCCTCGAGCCTGGGGAGGAGATGGCGCTGGGCGTCGGTGATCATTGCGCCGAGGAGGATCTCGGGATCGGCGAAGCGCTCCTGGAGAGCTGCCATCGACGACGCGTCGCCCGGGTCGAGCTCGAATCCCTCGAAGAGCGAGCCGAGCGCGTCACCGTCGGGACTGAACCCGCCGGCGTAGTCACGCAGCAGCGCCGACAGCTGGGCGCGGACGTGAGGAACGGCGAGCACGGCGTGATGCGCGACCTCGTGCACGCACACCCACAGCCGCAGATCATCGGAAGGCAAGCTCCACTCCTCGCCGAACGCGTCGAGGTTGGGGACCACCACGAGCAGCTCGTCATCCTGCGGACGGGGGAGCGGGAGGTCGTACATGCCGAACGATCGGCGCGCGAGGTGCCCGAGCATCGAACCCGCAGTCATGCCGAGCATGGCCGGGCGCATGGCCTGCAACATTGGAGCGAGCATCCGCGCGAAGGGGTCGTCGTCCATCGCGATCTCGGGGTCGACCGGGGGCGCTTGGTTGAGCGCGCCGGCGAGGGCCTCGAGCAGCTCTCGGTAGGCACCTGTGCTTCGCTCGACCCACTGCCCGCGGTTGACAGCCACGATGGAGATGCCGCCGCCTCCCAGCCCCACCGGCAGGCCGGTCACGCTCGCCACCCGCAGCTCAGCGACGCGGGCCAGCTGCTCGAACTGCATGCGCGCCACAGGATCGACGTTGCCCTCGGCCCCGCCGTCAGTCGCGATCGAAGCCGCGAGCTGGCGTGCCACGTCCCAGCTCGACGCGCCCTGTTGTTGGGCCATCATGCGGAACATGTCACCGAACGGGCCGAGCTGGCTGAAGGGATCGCCCTCCCCGCCGATGGGGTCGAGTGGACTGTCGCTGGCCACGGGGGCATCGTAGGGCCATGGCCACGGTGATCCTCAGCGGCGGCGCCGATGCTCTCGGCACCCGCGTCAGGTCTCGACTTGCGGCCGAACGGCACGAGGTCATTGCCGTCGATGAAGGCGAGCGGGCCTCAGAGCTCAAGGCGCGCGTCGAGGGGGCAACGAAGCTCGTTCACCTCGCAGGCGGTCTCGAGGAGACTCGAGCGGTCCTCGAAGCCGCCTCCGCTGTTGGAGTTGCCCATGTCGTGCTCCTCTCGAGCGCGACCGTTTACGGCGCGTGGCCGGCAAACCCTGTCCCGCTCACCGAAGACGCCACGGTTCGGCCCAACCCGGAGCTCGACTTCGCCGTACGGGCCGCGGAGCGCGAGCGGCTTGCAGCGGAGTGGAAGCTCGAGCACCCGGCGACGTCGGTGGTGCTGTTGCGACCCGCTGTACCGGTGGCCGAGGAGGCGCAAGGCTGGCTCGCCGAGGGCCTGCGTGTCGCGGCCACGATCCGCATCGACACCGTCGACGACCCGCCCGTGCAATACGTCCACCTCGACGATCTCGCCGATGCCGTCGTCCTCGCGGTCGACGCCGACCTCGACGGACCGCTCAACGTCGCCCCCGACGGGTGGATCGCAGGCGAGCAGCTCCGAGCCCTCGCGGGTGGCCCCCGCGTGCGTCTACCCGAACAGCTCGCGCGCCGGCTGACCCGCTTGCGCTCGAAGCTGGGACCAGCAGCAGCACACCCCGGCCTCGCCCCCTACACGACCCATTCTTGGGTGGTCGCCAACGATCGCATCCGCGCGGCGGGATGGAGCCCGGCGTGGTCGAACGAGGAGGCCTTCGTCGCCGGCCACGAGCCCGCGCCGTGGGCCACGATCACCCCCCAGCGCCGCCAAGAGCTAGCCCTGGGAGCGCTCGTCGTTGCAGTGCTGGCAGCAGTCGCCGGAGGAGTGGCGCTCGTGCGCCGCCGCCACCGCGGCTGACGCGAAACAACTACGCGCGCTCCGCGAGCGTTGCCGTGCAGTGGTGCATCTCGGTGCCGCGCCAGTACTCGAGGTCGATGGTCTCGCCCGGGTTGTGGGCGCGCAGGCCGACGACGAGATCCGACATCGATGTCACCGGGGAGGTTCCCACTGCCGTGATCACGTCGCCGTCTTGGAGCCCGGCCGCAGCCGCAGGGCTCCCGTTGGCGACCTTGGTGATGCTTGCGCCGCCGGCGATGGCCAGCGACGACGCGCTGCTGGCATCGAGATCGGCGCCCTCCACCCCGAGCCACACATGTCGCGCGTGTCCGTTCGCGACGATGTCGTCGGCGATCGAGACCGCTGTCGCGATCGGCACCGCGTAGCCGCCCGTGCTCGAAGGGGGACCGGTGACGAGCGCGACGACAACACCGTGCTCGTCGGTGAGCGCGCCTCCCAGTGCCGTCGCGTCGATGGGCGCATCGGTCTGCACCATGCCGTGCAGCACGGTGCCATCCGCGGCGGTCACCTTGCGGTCGAGGGCGCTGATGACCCCGGCGGTCATGGCGGGCTCGCCGACGGCCTTCGCCGCAGCGATGAACGAGCGCTCACCCATTGCTGGTCCGCGGCCGTCATCGAGCGTCGCTGGGGTCAGCTGGCGCGCGACTCGCAGAACGGCGACGTCGGTCAGCGGATCCGTGCCGAGCACCGTCGCCGCCAGCTCCTCGCCCTCGATGGTCACGGTCGCGGTCGTGGCTCCGGCCAACAGACCCGCTTCGGTGAGCAGGTAGCCGTCGTCGCGCAGGACGACAGCTGATCCGATGACCCTGGCTGTCCCCGCTGCGATCCGCACGACCGAGGCGCGCAACTTCTTGGCGACGACGGCGCCGCTGTCTGCCGGGACGCTCTGGGAGACCAGGCTTGCGTTGAGCGATCCCGACGCGACCTTCTCGACCCCCGGGCGCTCGGTCTGCGTCCCGAGGCCGACGGTCACCGCGACGACGCCGACGGTCAGCACCGCGCCCAGCAGACCCGACACGACCGCGATGCCGAGCACGCGCGGCCCGTTCGCTGGAGCAGCCGCGCGCCGTGCTTGGGGCGACGTTGCGGCGAGGGTGAGCTCCGAGGGGTGCCGCCAGAGGCGGTCGTCGGGCGGTAATGGCGGCCCGAAGCTCGGCGCGTCTTCCTCGCCGTCGTCGTCGGGGTGCACGGCGCGAAACGATAGTGACGCGGGTGCCCCCTGGGGCCGCGGCCCGCTTTCCCACCTAGCATTGCGGGATGGAGCCGCCGACCGACGGGTCGACCTGGGTGGGGATGTCGTCGCAGCCGCTGCCCGTCGGGCGCGCGACCGAGTGGGCTGTGCGTCCCGACTGCGGCGCGCTCGTCGTGTTCAGCGGCACGGCACGCGACAACGCGCCCGGTCGCAGCGGCGTGCATCGACTCGAGTACGAGGCTTACGAGGAAGAGGCGGTTCCCAGGCTGCGCGCCGTGGCGGAGGAGGTGCGAGCTCGCTGGCCCGACCTCGGGCGAATCGTGTTGCTGCATCGAACCGGGGTCGTGCCGATCGGTGACGCCGCCGTGGTCGTCGTGGCTTCAGCGCCGCACCGCGCGCAGGCGTTCGCTGCTGCGCGGTTCGCGATCGACGCGCTCAAGGCTTCGGTGCCGATCTGGAAGAAGGAGTCGTGGGACGGCGGCGAGAGCTGGGGGCTCGAAGCCCAGCACCTCGTGGATGCCGGTGAGGTGCGCGCCTGATGGGCGTCCTGCTCTTCCTGCTGATCCCCGCCGTCGCAGTTGCGGTCGGATGGGCTGTGCTCGCCGTGCGCCAGCACAAGCCGAGCGGGATGCACCACAGCATCGACTCGTTCCGCCGGGAGATGGATGCCCTGTCGCCCGACCGCGATCAGCAACGCCGGATCCGGTAGGGAAGGGCGCCGTGGCACGCGACCTCGCCATCGACCTCGGGACCGCGAACACGCTCGTCTACGAGCGGGGGCGCGGGATCGTGTTGAACGAGCCCACCGTCATCGCGCTCAACAGCCGCACGAGCGACGTGCTGGCGATGGGGCAAGAGGCCTGGCAGATGATCGGGCGCACGCCCGGCTACATCGTCGCTGTGCGCCCGCTTCGCGGCGGGGCCATCACCGACTTCGACATCACCCAGCGCATGATTCGCCTGTTGCTGCAACGAGTTGGCGTCAACCGCTTCAACCGCCCGAGGGTCGTGATCTGCGTGCCGTCGGCCATCACCGAGGTGGAACGGCGAGCGGTCACCGAGGCTGCCCGGCGCGCGGGCGCTGCGGACGCGCAGCTGATCGAGCAGCCCATGGCAGCGGCAATCGGTGCCGGGCTTCCGATCCATGAGCCGGTCGGCAACATGGTGATCGACGTCGGTGGAGGCACGTCGGAGACAGCGCTCATCGCTCTCGGCGGGATCGTCGCGCTCCAGGCGGTTCGCGTCGGCAGCTTCGATCTCGACGCCGCGGTGCAGACCTACGTGCGCCGCGAGTACGGGATCGCAGTCGGCGAGCGCACAGCCGAGGACATCAAAGTCGCGATCGGATCGGCGTACCCGACCGTCGACGAGTTCAAGGCTGAGGTGCGCGGGCGCGATCTCATGAGCGGTCTCCCGAAGACCGTGATCCTCTCCCCCGACGAGGTGCGGGAGGCGATGAACGAACAGATCTCCGCCATCGTCGAGTCCGTAGTGTCCTGCCTCGGTCAGGCCCCGCCGGAGCTGGCGCAGGATCTCATCGTGCGCGGCATGTACCTCGTCGGCGGCGGCGGGATGTTGCGGGGGTTCGACCTGCGCATAGCCGACGAGACCGAGATCCCCGTGCATCTCGTCGACGCTCCACTCGAATGCGTCGTGCTCGGCGCGGGCAGGGTCATCGAGAACTACGACCTCATGAAGAACATGTTCATGGGGGCCCGCCGGTAGGCGCACGACATCCTTCCGCGAGCAGGTCTTCCGCTGCTTGGCGAACCTGGGCGTCGCGGTCGTTTCGCGCCAGTTCGAGCGCGGCTTCGACCTCGGGACCCTCGAACGCGGCGAGCGCGAGCACCGCCCGTCGGCGCACCGTCGCCTTGTCGCTGGTGGCCGCAAGGACAGCGGCGAGACCTGCGGGCTCGCCCAGCGCGCCGAGCGCCGCGACGGCGGCCTCTCGAACCAACGCGTCGTCATGGCTGCCGGCCAACGCGGCGAGCCGCGCGGTCGAACCCGGTTGCGGCGGGTCGAGCTCACCGAGCGCCCAGGCGGCGACCTCGACGACGGTCGCGTCCTCGTCGGCCGTGAGCATGAGCAGGTCGAAGGCGAGGCCGGGTTGCGCGGCGGCCGCCACCTCCGAGACCCGCCGACGTACGACGGGTGAGGGATCGGCGACCGCAACGCGCAGATCGTCGGCGTGCAGCGCGTCGGTGCGCAGCAGCGCTCCGAGCGCTGCGGCCCGAACTCCCGGGTCGGGGTCGACGAGAGCGGCACGCGCAGCAGCGACATCGCCGGTGTGCCCGGCGAGTGCGACGGCGCGCCGGCGTGCGACGACATCTGAATCGACGTCGGAGGTCACGAGCCGATCGCGGTGCGCAGCGCGGTCAGGAGCGCGACGGCGAGCACACCCACCCCGATCGCAGCGGCGACGCCGAGGCTGGTGAGCAGGACGGCCAACAGCGCTGCGGATCGGATCCGTCGACCGCTCGAGATGGGGACGTCGAGGACCGCCGCCGCTCGGAAGCTCGGCTCGACGCTTTGAGGGGCGTCCGCGGCGAGGTGCCGGGGTCCGCGCCGGGTCGGGTCCTCGCGCGCCGCCGGAGCTTCCTCCGTGGCAGGCTGTCCCTCGTCGATCGACCGGCTGATGACGACCATCGCAGCGGCCAACACGATGAGGCAGATCACGAACGCGGACACCCTGCAGACGATGGTACCCGGAGCTCCGGATGCGTCCGATGGTGAGCGACCGCGTCGCGCGCTTCTGTGGTGGGGCATCGGCGCGGTCGTCGCGATCGTTGCATCGGTGCTCATCGCAGCGAGCCTCATCAAGGTCGGCTACGTCGTCATCTCCCCGGGACGTGCCTACCCGACCAACGACCGCGTTTCGCTCGGTGGCGGCCAGCAGCCATTCACGCCGGGCGGGGTGATCGACTTCGTGACCGTGAGCGAGAAGGTCGATGTCACCGCGCTCGAGAAGGTCATCGCGGAACGCGACCCGGACGCGCAGGTGAGCCCGGCGAAGCAGGAGCTCGGTGGCCGGTCGCCGAAGGAAGATGCAGCACTCAACCTCTTGTTGATGCGCAGCTCGAAGGACACGGCGGCGTTCGTCGCGCTCAGCAAGATCGGCTACGCCGTGCCCACCGAGTCGCTCGGAGCGGTCGTCACCGAGATCTCGCCCGGCTCTCCTGCCTCGGCGGCTGGGCTCCTCCCGGGCGACTCGATCACAGCCATCGACGGCGCCGCGATCGCCAGCTCGCAAGCGCTGCGCGACGCCGTTGCTGCCCATCGGTCGGGCGACCACGTCACCTTCACCGTGATGCAGGCGCAGGGCGACCCACGCGCTGTGGCTGTCGCGCTCGCCGACAAGCCCGACAGCGCAGGCGTCGGCTTCCTCGGTGTCGGCACGACCGACTTGGTGATCCCCGACTTGCCGTTTCCCGTCACCCTGCGCACCGACGATGTCGGCGGCCCGAGCGCCGGTCTCGCCTTCACGCTTGCCATCATCGACCTCCTCACGCCGGGAGAGCTGACAGGCGGCGGCGCAGTCGCCGTCACGGGGACGATCAGCGCAGATGGCACGGTCGGGCCGATCGGCGGCATCGAGCAGAAGGTGGTGACCGTCGAGCGGTCCGACGATCACCCGCAGCTCTTCCTCGTCCCCGCCGACAACAACTGCGGGCAGCCCAACGGGTCGTGCAACTTCAGCGATGCCAGTCGCAAAGCCGGCGGGAAGCTCAAGGTCGTCGCAGTCAAGACGCTCGACGACGCCCTCACGGCGATGGCGCAGCTCGGCGGCAACGGCTTGGCCCTAGGGACACCTGGGGCCGCCGTGTCCGATTCGTCCCCTTCGTAGGCGAGGCGCGACGCCGAGCCGTCGCAGTGGGGCAGAATCGTCCCTGCGATCGCAGCACGCATACCGCCGATGCAGCAACCGACGCCCGACGCCCTGAAGCACCGCTGCCGGCGAACAACCGGCCGATACGGGCGGCGCGCGCTCAGCTTCGGGGTGCGCTGATGTCGACCACGGCATCGCAACTGCAGTTCGGAGCCGAGTTCGCGTTGTTCCTCGTCGCTCTCGCGGGGTTGTCGTTCGCGCTGCTGCGGCCAGAGTTGCTCGTCGAGCACCCGACGGTGCGCCTGTTCGTCGCCGTCGGGTTCGGCGCGCTCGCCGCAGCGGCGTTCCTCCACGGTTCGCTCCTCGTCGACGCGCCCGATGCGACAGGCCTGGTGGCACTGCGCCTCTTCGGGTTGCTGCTGCTCTTCGCGCTTCCGCTCCAGTGGCGCTCGGGCCCGACGAGCAGGCTCCTCCTGTGGGTGGCGCTCACCGCACTCGCCGTGAGTGAGGCAAGCATCGTCACCGATCGGGGCACGGCAGCCGACGTCGCTCGCGCTGTTGGTGCGCTCGCCGTTGGCGCAGCCCTCCTCGCTGTCGGGCGGCGGTCGATCTCGACGCGCATCGCAGCGAGCTCAGCCGCCATCCTCCTCGCCGTCGTCCTCGCGATGGCGCTGTCGCTCTCGGTGGTCATCTCGAACAACGTCGAGGACGAGGCCCAACGTCGCTTCGGTGCCGATGCCAACGCGGAGACCAAGCAGGCCAACGCGCAGAGCGTCGCGGCGCTCGACAACGCAACGGTCGGCGCGCTGTCGCTTGCGGGTGGGGCTGACTCGGCTGGCTACCTGCGCGCGCTGCTCGACGACGGCACTGATCCCGACGTGCGCTCCGCGTCGCTCGATCAGATGGCGGGCAGGCTCGAGACCCTCGGAACCATCGCGACGAGCAGCGGTCTCCACATCGGGCCGATCATCGTGATCGGTCCGACAGGCGCCATCCTCGTGCGCTCGAGCGACGCTGCGAATTCGACGGTGACGGCGCTCGGCGGGAGCGCCGCGGTCAAAGACGTCCTCGCATCCGGCGAGCAACGCACGTCGATAGTCGTGGTCGACGGGAAGGCGTACGGCGTCGGCGTCCACGTGCTGAGCCTCGATCCATCGCGTGTGAACGGCGCGGTCGTCGTGACCACCCAGCTCGACGACACCTACCTACGCAGCCGCGTCGAGCTCGCGCACCAGGACGTTTCCGGCTACGGCATCACCCTCGCCGGCCGCGACGCCGTCCTGGCCTCGAGCGGTCCGCAGCCGCCTGCCGGCGCGGTGGTCGAGCGAAGTCGTGCCGTGCTCAGCGGCGCAACGCACTCGAGCAGCCTCTCGGGTGATCGCTTCGTTGCCGCCCAAGCCGTGCTCGCGCCCGATGGTGTCGCCGTGGCCACGCTCCTGGTCTCGGTGCCGGGCGAGTTCATCGCCCAGACGCGCGCCGATGTGTTCCGCGCGCTGTTCCTCGCTGCGCTGGGCTCGGCCCTCGTGGCGCTCGTCCTCGCCTCGATCGTCGGTGAGCGCATCGGCGCTGGCCTCCGCCGGTTGACGGCCGCCGCGGGAGCGATCCAAGGCGGCGACCTGCACGCCACCGCCGACCTGCGTAGCGGCGACGAGCTCGGCGTGCTCTCCACGACCTTCGACTCGATGACCGGATCGCTGCGAGGCATGACGAGCGAGTTGCGTCAAGCGGCCGACGACGAGGCGCTGTTGCGCGGGCGGCTCGAAGCCGTCGTCGCAGGCATGAACGAGGCCCTCGTCGCTGTCGACGACCACGGTCACATCACCGATTTCAACGCCGCCGCGGAACAGTTGTGCGACGCGCCTGCGCGCGAGGCCATCGGCCAGCGCATCGATCAGGTGGTCCATCTCGTCGGAGACAGCGGTGCGGATCTGTCGCCGCGCCTTGTGCGTCCCGTGCTGGAGGGCTGGGCGCAACCAGCGATGGTGCTCGTCGGCCACGGCAACGAAGTCCCCGTCGTGGTCTCAGCCGGCACGCTGCGCGGCGTCTCAAACCAGGTCGTAGGCGCTGTCTTCCTTCTGCGCGACGTGCGCCGCGAGCAAGAGGTCGAGCGCATGAAGACGGAGTTCCTCGCCAACATCAGCCACGAGATGCGCAGCCCGCTCACGCCGATCAAGGGTTACGCCGGCATGTTGCGCACCCGCACGATCGAGCCCGGCCGCGTGAAGGACTTCGCCACGGAGATCGAGGGCGGCGTGCAACAGCTCGAGCGCGTCGTCGACCAGCTGGTCAACTTCGCCACGATGGTGGCCGGGCGGCTCGACCTGCACCTCGAGCCCATCAAGCCGCGCGACATGCTCGACCGTTGCGTCGCTAGGTGGGAGCCGAAGCTCGACGAACGTTTCAGCATCCAGCGCAAGGTCGCGCGAGGCACGCCCACCTTCGAGGCCGACCGCCGCTATCTCGACCAGTCGATCGACGAGCTCATCGACAACGCGATCAAGTACTCGCCCGACGGTGGCAAAATCCTCCTCACGATCGCGCCGCATCAGAGCGAAGCAGGCAGCGCCCTCGAGATCGCCGTCACCGATCATGGCGTCGGCATCGCACCCGAGCGCATCGACTCGATCTTCGACGACTTCGCACAAGGCGATGCTTCGGCAACGCGCCGCTTCGGGGGCCTCGGGCTCGGTCTCGCCCTGGTGAGCAGGATCGTCGGCGCCCACGGCGGCGAGCTGAGCTGCACGTCGACGCTGAACAAGGCGACCCGCGTCGCCATCCGCCTGCCCCTCCTCGACGGAGCGAGCGCATGAAGCGATCGCTGCGCGAGCAGCCCGCAGCACCACGCGTCATCGGTGCGGTGATCGTGATCGTCTTGTGCATCGGCATCGCCACCGCGGTGGCGCGCAACGGAGGAGACAAGATCGGCGGAGCCGGCCGACTCGACACGAGCGGCCACGCCCTCGTGACGCGCGCCGACGGCACAGCATTCACGGTCTCCGGTTCGACAACGCTGCACGATGGCGATGTGGCTGAGGCCCAAGAGGGGACGATCACGCTCGAGCTGCCGGGCGGCGCAAAGCTCGAGGGTCTCCCCGGGAGCGACCGCGGCGAACCCACCAAGCTCAAGGCCGGCCGCGTCGTCGAGCTCATCGGCGGCGATCTGCTCGTCACGTCGTCGCACCCGACGCACGTCGATGCCGCCGACAACCACGTCACCATCGAACCTCCGTCGAGCGGAGCCGCGGCCGTGCGCATGGGTCGCTCGCTCGCCGTGAGCGTTCGCGCCTACCGCGGCTCGGCCCTCATCGACTCAGCCGGCCAGGAGCGCCGCATCCCGACCTTGCGCCAGATCGAGGTCGCTGTCCTCGGCCAGCCCCCGGCGCGGCCGAGGCCGCTTTCGGTCGAACGCCCCGACAGCTGGGATCTGCGCTTCCTCGGTGAGGCCATCGAGCTCGGCACCGCGCTGCAGTCGCTGTCGAGCGCGTACAGCCCGACGCTGCGCGCCGACGAGGGTCGCACAGCGGGCTTCTACGAGAACGTCTTGCCTTTGCTCCGTAACGTCAAAGGCTTCGACGAAGCCTTCTCGAGCTCGTCGCCGAAGCGCCCCCAGGGTGAGATCCTCGTCGGCGCGGCCATCGTGGCGTTGGGCCGAGACGGTGATGCTGCGGCCAGATGGTCCTCGGTGTTCGCCTTCCGCGACGACGGCGCCGCATGGGGCATCGTGGCGCTCGACCAGGGTGTCTCGACCGGCCCGTTGCTCGAAGCGGTGAAGGCCGCCATCGACCACACGACCTTCGAGTTCGCCGCGGCCACACCGACCCCTCCTGCCGGCCCGGCGCCGACCGCCACGCCGCCCTCGCCGACCCCGGGGCCGAACGCACCCGCCTCTCCCGTTGGCAATTCCGCGCCGTCAGGACCGAGCCAGCAAGGGCCGACGACGCCGCCCGCCCCGGCGCCGGCGCCCCCACTCCTGCCCCCGATCGACCTGCCGCCGGTGACGGTCCCGCCCCCAGAAGGGAGCGGCAGCGGGCTCATCCCCGACCTCGCCAACACGGTTGGCCAACTCCTCGGCGGGCTCTTTGGTCGCGGCGGCTGAGAATCGATGGAGATGTACTGAGATATCTGCGATGATGCAGCCGTGCCGAGGGGAACCGGGCCGGGGTGAGCTGGCGAGGATCGCTGACCGCGACAGCGGTGGCACTCCTCGCCGCATGCAGCGGTAGCACCCACAACGCCGCGCCGAGCACCTCGTCGTCGACGAGCGCAGCATCGGCCGCGACGACGTCGGTGAGCTCGACCACGACCACGCTCGACGAGAAGGAAGCAGTCAAGACCGCCTACCTCGCCTACTGGCAAATGGTCGACCGCCTCGTACACGCGCCGGATCCGAATGACGGTGCGATCGAAAGCCTTGCAGAGGACCCAGCTGCGTCCGTACTTCGCACAGCCCTCTTGAATCAGATTGGTCGCGGTGAGATACGAGGGCTTCCAGCCAACGCGAAGTACTCACATCGTGTGGATGCAGTGACGGTTGATCGCTCCACAGCGTCGGTCCTCGACTGCGTGGTCGACGACAAGGTCGTGTTCGATCGTGAGGGAAACGTCCGCGACGACGGAGTTTCCACGGGCCGCTTCAAGGCAGAGCTCGTACGTCGCGGTGCGCGGTGGCTCGTTCGTCAGGTCGACTTGTTGGAGCAGGCCCCGGGGGTCTCCGGATGCGCCGCTTAGCGATTCTGATTGCGATAGCCGCGAGCCTGATGCCGACGAGCGCTACCGCCGAATCCGCGCCCGGCTATGGCGTGCAGGACGGCAATGGGGATCCTCGGTTGTTCATCTCGGTGCCGGGGGCCCGGCCGCCGGATCATCGTGGCGACGGCGCGCCGGTGCTGGTGTGTTACCTCTACGACGAGGCCCTGCTCGGTGTGGTCGGCTCGATCAAGGACGCGCCGCCCGTCACCGATCCGGTCGAGGGTCAGCGGTACCTGCTCACGTGCCTCCTCGGCGACGAGGTCGTGCGCACGGCTGCGATCGTCTATGACCCGGCGCTCTTCGTTGTCGACCCGGCGACGCTCGCCCAGTACGCCGAGCGGGCGCTGCCGCTGCTCTACCCTGCACCGAGCACCGCGCCGCCGAACGACACGCCGCAGCTCGTTGGGGTGAGCACTTGGCTGTGGATCGACGAGCAGGACTTCCGCGAGGTGGATGCCAGCATCTCGATCGCGAACCTCAGCGTCACGGCGAGGGCGCACCCCACGCGCGTGATCTGGGTGATGGGCGACGGCTCCGACGCGATCGATTGCGGCGGGCCGGGCACTCCCTACCGTCCCGACGTGCCCGACGTCGAGCAGCGAACAGACTGCAAGCACGCGTTCAGCCGCGCAGGGGAGTTCGCCGCGCAGGTCTACATCGAGTGGCAGGTCGACTGGAGCGCGTCGAACGGCGACGCCGGGGTGCTCGGCCCGACCCGCCGTGGGGTGACGGTGCCGATGACGGTCGAGTCGCGGCAGGCGGTCATCACCGGCTGACCCGTCCGCGCTCGGCACGGGACGGGGCCGTACGATCCAGGGCGATGGCCACTGACCGTCGAGGCGGTCGACTCACGCCCGAGCAGATCTCCCGAGCCAGCTTCGCAACGTCCTTTCGCGGCTTCGACCCCGACCAGGTGCGGCTCTTGCTGAGCGAGATCGCCGATGAGCTGCGTGAGCAGCGCGATCTCGAAGCTGCGCTTCGCTCGCAGATAGCGGCTCACGAGGGCGTACCGGAGATCCCGCCGGCCGAGCTGGATGAGGCTGCGCTGACAGCAGTGCTCGGCCAGGAGACAGCACGCGTGCTCACAGCGGCTCGCGAGGCCGCAGCGCAGATGCGGGCAAAAGCCGAGGAGTCGGTCGCTGCGGTGTTGCGTGAAGCGCACGACGAGGCGATGCGCGTGCGGTCCGAGGCTGACGCCGTGCTCAGCGAGCGCACGAGCGCAGCCGAAGCGGCCGCCGCGCAGGTGAAGGCCACGGCCGAGGCCCGCATCGCCACCGAGAAGGCAGCGTCGGATGCTGCAACGAAACGCACGCTCGCCGCGGCCGAGCAGGTCCTCACCGACGCTCGCGCCGCCGCCGAGCGCACGCACGCCGCGGCGGTCGAGGGCGCAGCTGGCGAGTTGGACAAGGCGCGGGGCGAAGGGCGCGCGTTGGTGCTCGAGGCGCAGCTCGTGCGCGAGCGCGTGCTCAAGGATCTTGCTCGTCGACGCAAGACAGCTCGTGCGCAGCTCGAGCAGCTGCGAGCCGGGCGCGAGCGGCTGCTGGAGGCGTATGACCTTGTGCGCCGCACCTTGGGCGAGGCGACGGGAGAGCTGTCCATCGCGCTGACCGAGGCGAAGTTGGCGGCTGACGCAGCGGTGCGTCGCGTCGAGCTCGAGCCGGAGCCCACCGTCGAGGAGCTCGAGGCCGAGGTCGAGGCTGCTCGCCTCGTCGGCCTTCCGATCATCGAGCAGCACCGGAGCACACCGGCCTTCGATCCCGACTTCGAACCCGTCAAGGCTGAGGTTCGCCCGCCGATCCCACCCATCGACGCGTTGCCTGACCTGCCCGACCACATTCCTCCGCCGCAGCCCGCGCTCGAACCGATCCGTCCAGCGAGGAAGGGTCGTCGCAAGCGAGGCGTGCCCGAGCTGCCCCCGACCGAGTTGCAACCGATGGCGCCGCCCGACCCGGTCGAGGGGATGCGCCTCATCGTCGATCCCGGCCCCGACGCCGAGGCCGAGACCGTCGAAGTCGTCGAGCTGGTCGAGGTGACCGAGTCCGTCGCGGTGGTCGTCGACGATGAGGGCGAGTTGACCGACGAAGAGATCGCCGAGATCGACGAGATCGATGTCGACGATCTCTTCGCACGCATCCGCGCAGCTCGAGCCGACGAGGTCGAGAAGGCACACGAGATCCTCGAAGGCGATGCTGGCAGTGGCGAGGATGCGCCTGATGTGCACCCCGAACCGGGCCCGGCGAACGAGCCAGTCGACGATGACGAGGCCATTCTCGAGCGGCGCGACGCGATGATCGACGACCTCGAGCAGCGCGCGACGCGCAAGTTGAAGCGGGTGCTGGCCGATGAGCAGAGCGAGGTGCTCGACCGGCTGCGACGCACGCGCGGCGCCACGCTCGACGCGCTCTACCCGGGTGGGCTCGATGGGCAGCTGGCTCGTTGGAGCGAGTCGGCCGAGGCCGAGCTCGATGAGGCCGCGGTTGCGGGCTCGAGGTTCCACGGGGATGCCAAGGCGGCGCCACGCCCAGCGGGCGATCTCGCCGCCGAGCTCGCGGCCGAGCTCGTCAGCCCGTTGCGCGACAAGGTCGAAGCTTCGCTGCGCGACGCAGGCGGCGACGAGGACGCCGCGGCCGATGGCATCCGGGCGGCCTATCGCGACTGGAAGTCCAAGCGAGTTGTCGACGTCGCGCGCGACGCGGTGGTCGGCGCGTTCTCCCGTGGCGTGTACGACGCTGCGCCGGCGGGGACCTCGATGCGGTGGGTGGTCGACGACGGCGCCGCCGCGTGCCCCGACTGCGACGACGACGCACTTGCAGGCGGCATCGTCAAAGGCGAGCCCTTCCCGACGGGACACGCCCACCCGCCGGCGCACGCGGGCTGTCGCTGCCTTCTCGTGCCTGGCGAAGGCGGCGTCGCGCTGTAGAACGCGATCCGTCCTCACTAGGCTGGCGCCCTTATGCGCCGACCCGAGGACATGCCTCGCCCCGAGCGTCCAACGCGAGCCGCGAGCATCGGGCGCGGCCGCATTCTCCTCATCGTCCTCGCCGCGGTGCTGGTGGTGCTCTTCGTCTCGTTGAAGGCGATCGCCACCTTCTACACCGACTACTTGTGGTTCAAGTCGGTCGGGCAGGCCAACGTGTGGCGCACAGAGCTGGGCACGAAGGCCGGCCTCGCGATCGTGTTCATCGGCGTGTTCTTCGCGCTGCTGTGGGTGAACCTCTTCATCGCTGACCGCATCGCGCCGCGGTTCCGGCCGAGCGGGCCCGAGGAGGAGCTGGTCGAGCGGTACCACGAGCTGATCCACGGCCACACCGCGCTGGTGCGCTCAGGTGTCGCGCTGCTGTTCGCTGTCATCGCAGGCTCGCCGGCTTCGGGCGAGTGGAGCTCGTGGCTGCTGTTTCGCAACCACCAGAGCTTCGGCGTCAACGATCCGCAGTTCGGCAAGGACGTCGGCTTCTACGTCTTCCAACTGCCTTTTCTCAACTTCGTCGTCGGGTGGCTGTTCGTCGCGCTGGTGATCGTCCTCATCGTCACCGGGGTCGAGCACTACATGAACGGCGGTATCAGGGTGCAGACGCCGGTGCAACGGGTGACGCCGCAAGTGAAAGCGCATCTGTCTGTCCTGCTCGCGGCCATCGCGCTGGTGAAGCTGGGCGGCTACTACTTCCAGCAGTTCAGCCTCACCGTCTCCTCTCGTGGCACCGTCGACGGCGCCACGTACACCGACGTGCACGCGCAACTGCCCGCCATCCGCCTCCTGCTGTTGATCTCGGGCGCCGCCGCGCTGCTGTTCATCGTCAACATCTTCCGACGCGGGTGGGTGCTGCCCGTGCTCGGTGTCGGCCTCTGGGCGCTCGTCGCCGTGCTGGCCGGCACCATCCTGCCGACCTTCATCCAGAAGTTCCGCGTCGAGCCGAGCGAGTCGTCGAAGGAGCGCCCCTACATCGAGCGCAACATCGCGGCCACGCAACAGGCGATGAACATCGTGCCCCCCGACGCGGCCGACCCATCGCGCGCGTCCAACGTCGACGTCAAGCAGTTCTCCAACGACGGCAAGATCGACTCGACGAGCCTGCAGAAGAACGACTCGACGGTGTCGAACATTCGGGTGTGGGACCCAGCATCCGACATCCTCCAGCAGACCTACCAGCAGCTGCAGTCCCAGACCTCGTTCTATGAGATCAACGACGTCGATGTCGACCGCTACATGATCGGCGGCAAGCAGACCCAGGTGATGATCTCCGCTCGCGAGCTGAACACGAGCAAGGTTCCTCAGGCGTCGTGGGAGGCCCGCCACATGGCCTACACGCACGGCTATGGGCTCGTCGCGTCGCCGGCCAACACCAAGCAGGACGGTGGCCAACCCGACTTGGTGGTGAGCGACATCCCCGTGAACGACAAGGCGGGGCTGGGCATCACCGAGCCGGCGCTCTACTTCGGTGAGAACCTCAGCGGCTACGTGGTCGTGAACTCCAAGCGCCAGGAGATCGACTACCAGAAGGGCGACACGTCGCAATTTCGCGCCTATGCCGGCGCCGATGGGATCGATGTCGGCTCGATCACGCGCCGCGCCGCGTTCGCGCTGCGCTTCGGCGACTTCGAGTCGCTCTTCTCCGGCAACTTCACGAGCCAGTCCAAGATCCTGATCAACCGCGATGTGAAGACCCGCGTCGAGCAGGTAGCGCCGTTCCTGCAGTGGGACAAAGACCCCTACCCGACCGTGATCGACGGCCGCGTCACCTGGATCGTCGACGGCTACACGACGACCGACGCGTACCCGTACGCGCAGCGTGCCTCGACCGATGGCCTCGAGGTCGGCAGTGGGTTGCGCACATCGTTCAACTACGTGCGCAACGCGGTGAAGGCGACGGTCGACGCGTACGACGGGACGATCAAGCTCTACGTCGTCGACAGCACAGACCCGATCATCAAGGCCTACCAGTCGGCGTTCCCGTCGCTGTTCACGACCGACACGCCCTCGGACGAGTTGCGGTCGCATTTCCGCTACCCCGAGGACATGTTCAAGGTGCAGACGAACATGTGGGGCAAGTACCACGTCAGCAACCCCGACACGTTCTACAACGGCAGCGATCAGTGGCTCGTGGCGAAGGACCCCGGCATCCAAGAGGCGAGGGCCCCGGCGAGCACCGCAGCGGCCACCGACGCCAACTCGGCTGTCGTGACGTCGAGCCAGAACCGGCGCATCGATCCCTACTACCAGCTGATGCGCTTGCCGGGTGAGACGGACACGAGCTTCTTGTTGCTGCGGCCTTTTGTTCCCTTCTCCGAGGACGACTCGCGTCAACAGCTGACCTCGTTCATGGTCGCGAAGAGCGACCCGGGCTCGTACGGCAAGCTCGAGACGTTCGTGATGCCGAGCGAACGCAGACCCGAGGGGCCGGGCCTCGTCGCGGGCACGATCCAGGCCGACACGAACGTGTCACAGGCGCAAACCCTCTTCTGCCAGCAGGGCTCGAAATGTCTCTTCGGCAACCTCGTGCTCATCCCCGTCGAGCAGTCTCTGCTCTACGTGCGGCCGCTCTATGTGATCGCGCAGGGCAACGAGCTCCCGCTGTTGCGCAAGGTCGTTGTCGAGTTCCAGGGCCAGGTCGCCATCGCCGACGACCTCAACAGCGCGCTGCGCGGCATCACCGCTTTCAAGGATCTGCCTGCGACGAGCGCTGCCGGGGCACCCCCCTCGTCGACGCCGCCCGCTGATGGTTCGCCGCCGACCACCGCGCCGCCCAACACGGGCACCGAGAGCGTCTCGGATCTCGTCGCCGAAGCCACCCAGGCCTTCGCCGACGCCAACGCAGCGCTGCAGAAGAACCCCCCCGACTACGCCACCTACGGGGCGAAGCTCGCCGAAGCGCAAGCGAAGATCAAACAGGCGAACGACACTCTCGCCGCCCAAGGCTCCGCCGGCTCGGCCACCACGACATCGACAACGACCACAACAGCGCCCTCCGCGTAGCGCGAGCACGCGGGCCATGCGGCTCCGGCGCTTGCCGTTCCAGAGGTCGATCGCTAGGGTGACCGCTCCGCCGCGGGGTGGAGCAGTCTGGTAGCTCGTCGGGCTCATAACCCGAAGGTCGCGGGTTCAAATCCCGCCCCCGCCACCATCGAAGAAGCCCAGGTCAGAGGCCCTTTCCGACACTTCGGGGAGGGCCTCTCTGGTCCGACCATCACGCCGACCGCCCATCCGGCCAGTAGGGCCGGTCCGAGCGCCACTGTCGCCGGGGATGGGCCTGCTGGTCGCCCGTGTCGTTGAATCACGGCGGCGGCGCCTCCGACCACCAGCGCCACGAGAACGGTGACGACGGCGGCCCATGGTGACAACCAGGCCGGGACCAGCACGGCGAACGTGAGCAGCAGCACGTCGCCGAGCGCGATGCCGGCTGTGCTGAGCCAAACGGTAAAGACCGCGAGCGCGACGAGGCTCGTCACTGCCACGGTGGCGGCCAGGCGGTCCCAGGCGGAGGAGCGCATGGTGTCGATGACGAGGCTGGCAACGACGAGCGCCGTGGCCATGCGAAGCGTCTTGAGCGAGAAGCGGTGCGTCGTGAGATCCGATGCCGCCAACGCCGTGAGCCCCGTCGCCGCCGGAACTGCGGCGATCAACCCCGTCTGCCAGAAACCGAGCGCTGCCACGCACCCGCCTATACATCCGGTCAGCCCGGCGGCCTTCAGCGTGTGCGTCCCAGCGAGTGAGTTCATCGACCCGGGCAACCTCGGGACGGTGCGCGCATGCGCCGGGCTGGTTCCCCTACTGGGCCCAACCCGCCGGGCGGCCGATGCCACCGACTCTGTTGGCTTGTCGACGTCCACAACACGGTGACCCACCTCCCAAGCGCTCGTGCGTTACCACGCGGGCAAAACGTTACAGACGGCGCATACCGGTTGTCTCCTCGCCCCGCGCGAGTCTCGGGGAATCAGACGTCTGGCACCGCGTAGTCGACCATCGAGAGCTCCGCCCGAGAGGCCTTGAAGCCGGAGCGTGTCACAGCACTCCCGTAGCATCTGATCGAGTCGGGTAGCGAGGGGCCGAGATCGGGTCGCGAGGCCCGCCAGAATCGGACTATTCCATGCTCGAACTCCACGACACTCGACGGAAAGGCGCGAACGAGCGTCAGGCCCTCCCGGGACGCGTCCTCGTGCCGTACCCCGAGTTCGGTCGGGAGCAAGCGTGACTGACCTCACCGATCACCAGGCGAAGTTGTTCGCCCTCGAGCTGCTTCGTCGGCATCCGAACGGCGACACGGGTCGCATCGGAACAGCGCTGCTCGACGCCCAGGTCGACCTCAATCCGCATCAGGTCGACGCTGCATTGTTCGCCTTCCAGTCGCCGCTCTCGAAGGGCGTGATCCTGGCTGACGAGGTCGGACTGGGGAAGACGATCGAGGCCGGTCTCGTGCTCACGCAGCGATGGGCCGAGGGCCGCCGGCGGGTACTGGTCGTGGCTCCGGCGAGCCTGCGCAAGCAGTGGGTGCAGGAGCTTGCGGAGAAGTTCTTCCTTCCGGCGGTCATCCTCGAGACGAAATCCTTCAACGCCGCGGTGAGGGCGGGCGCCGCAAACCCCTTCGACGGTCCGACCGATGACCGAGCTGTCGTGGTCTGCTCGTACCAGTTCGCAGCCCGCAAGGCCGAGGAGCTCGGCGCCGTGCGGTGGGACCTGGCCATCCTCGACGAGGCACACCGCCTGCGGAACGTCTACAAGCCGGGAGCGAAGATCGCGACTGCGATACGGACGGCCCTGTCGACGACCCCGAAGCTGCTCCTCACCGCCACCCCGCTGCAGAACTCGCTGATGGAACTGTACGGGCTCGTGAGCATCATCGACGAGCACCACTTCGGTGACGTCAAGAGCTTCCGCGCCCAGTACTCGCGCCTTGCCGACGGCGGTCGCTTCGACGACCTGAAGGCGCGGCTCGAACCGGTGTGCCACCGCACCCTGCGCCGGCAGGTCGTCGAGTACGTGAGCTACACCAACCGCGTTCCCGTCACCCAGGAGTTCCTACCTTCCCCCGAGGAGCAGGCCCTCTACGACATGGTGTCGGACTACCTTCGGCGACCCGAGCTGCAGGCGCTCCCGGCAAGCCAGAAGACACTGATGGTCCTGGTGATGCGCAAGCTCCTGGCGTCGTCGACCTTCGCCATCGCCGGAGCGCTCGACTCGCTCGTGCGCAAGCTCCAGGGTGCGCTTCGAGAAGACGACCGCGCCAGGTCGAACCTGGCCGCTCAGCTCGACGACGCCTTCGACGGGGACTTCGAGGAACTGCCGGAGCTGGCCGAGGAGTGGGGTGCAGACGAGGACGAGGCCGAGAAAGCACCGGAGCCGCTCACCGCCGCCCAGCGCGCTGCCATCGGCGACGAGATCGGCGAGCTCGGCACCTTCAGGGACCTGGCCGTCTCGATCACCGAGAACGCCAAAGGCCTCGCGCTCCTCACGGCGCTCCAGACCGGGTTCGCCAAGGCGGCGGCTCTGGGTGCCGCCGACAAGGCCGTCATCTTCACGGAGTCGCGCCGGACCCAGGACTACCTCGTCCGCCTGCTGTCGCGTTCGGGTCACGACGGCGAGATCGTGCTCTTCAACGGCACGAACAGCGACCCCGACTCCAAAGCGACCTACCAGCGATGGAAGGAGCGCCACGCCGGCAGCGATCAGGTCAGCGGCTCGCCGACCGCGGATATGCGGGCCGCCCTCGTCGATCGGTTCCGATCGGAAGCGAAGATCATGATCGCCACCGAGGCAGCCGCCGAAGGGATCAACCTCCAGTTCTGCTCGATGGTCGTCAACTACGACCTGCCGTGGAACCCCCAGCGCATCGAGCAGCGAATCGGGCGGTGCCACCGCTATGGCCAGCAGCACGACGTCGTGGTGATCAACTTCCTCAACCGCTCGAACGCCGCCGATCTCCGGGTCTTCGAGCTCCTCGACGAGAAGTTCCGCCTGTTCTCCGGTGTCTTCGGCGCCAGCGACGAGGTGCTGGGCGCCATCGAGTCAGGCGTCGACTTCGAGCGCAGGATCGCGTCGATCTACCAGGACTGCCGTACCACCGAGGCGATCAACGCCGAGTTCGAACAACTCCGCCTCGACCTTGACGCGGAGATCACCGAGACGATGGATGACACCCGCCGCAAGCTGCTCGAACATTTCGACGCCGACGTCCACGACCGGCTTCGGGTCAGCCTCGCCGAAAGCGCTGAGTTCATCGACAAGGCCAGCGAGCAGTTGTGGCGACTCACCGCGCACGTGCTCGACGGCCTCGCGGACATCGACAACGTGTCGCGCTCGTTCGAGCTCCATTCTCCACCGCCGTTCGCCTTGGACGTCGAGCCTGGGAGTTACCGCCTCGCCCGAAATGACGACGGTCGCTCGCACCGCTACCGCCCACAACACCCCCTCGCTGTCGCAGTGCTGGACAAGGCGGCGAGACTCGAAGCAGCGCCGGCCGAGCTGATCTTCGACTACTCGAATTGGCCGGTCCGCTCCCAGGTTGTCGAGGCGCTCGTCGGCGTGTCCGGTGTCCTGGTCGTCGATCACCTTTGCCTGCGCGGCACCGACGCCGAGGACCATCTCGTGCTGACCGCCATCACCGACGATGGCACGCCTCTCGACCAAGAGCAGGCTCGACGGCTCTTCGACGTCCCCGCCTCCATCCGCACCACTGCGCCGGTGGAGCTGACCGACACGGTGGTCGAGATGGCTGAGCAGCGCCTCGCCTCGGTGCTCGAGGAGATCAGCACGAGGCAGGGCACCTGGTTCGAAGAGGAGATGGACAAGCTCGACCGCTGGGCAGAGGACAAGCGGACTGGCCTCAAGGCCGACCTCCGCGAGCACGACGACACGCTCAAGTCCCTCAAGCGCGATGCCCGGCAGGCCGCGACTCTGCCGGACAAGCTCGCCATCCAGAAGAAGATCAAGCAGGTCGAGAGCGCCCGCGACGAAGCATGGCGCGCCTACGACACCGAGGCCCGCACCATCGAGTCGGCCAAGGAAGTCCTCATAGACGATGTCGAGACCCGACTCGCCGTCGACCAGTCCATCGACCGGATCCTCAGCATCCGGTTCACCGTCCGCTGATGCGAAGCGTGGAGACCCAGCCGTGAGCACCGATCAACCCGAGCGCCTCGACCTCAAGTCGGCCATACCGACCGATGACCGATTTGAAGTTCTGCGGGTCACGTTCCCGGAGGTCTTGCGAGAGGGGAAGGTCGACGTCGACGCCCTCCGGCGTTCGCTTGGGGACTGGGTCGACCCCGGACCGGAGCGCTTCGGGCTCACGTGGCCGGGCAAGGCCGAATGCATGCGAGTCATCCAGGAGCCCTCCGTCGGAACGCTCGTGCCGATGCCCGAGGAGTCCGTCGACTGGGACACCACCCAGAACGTCATCATCGAGGGCGAGAACCTCGAGGTCCTGAAGCTCCTCCAGAAGGCGTACTACGGCAAGGTCAAGCTCATCTACATCGACCCCCCGTACAACACCGGCAAGGAGTTCATCTACCCAGACAACTTCCGGGAAGGTCTCGCCGACTACCTCCGCTACTCCGGCCAGGTCGACGAGGAAGGTTTCAAGCTCTCGGCCAACGCCGAGACCGACGGCCGCTACCACTCGAAGTGGCTCTCGATGATGTACCCACGGCTCTTCCTCGCCCGCAACCTCCTGCGAGAGGACGGATTCATCTTCGTCTCCATTGATGACCACGAGGTCCACAACTTGCGGCTGTTGATGAACGAGGTGTTCGGCGAGGAGAACTTCGTCGCCTGCATGGTCTGGCAAGGCGGCCGGAAGAACGACTCGAAGCTGGTCTCGAGCGGACATGACTACATCGTGATCTTCGCTCGGAACCTCGGCTTCGTGACGGCCGAAGACATGCGTTGGCAGGAGCGGAAGGAGGGTCTCGACGACGTATACGAGGCGATCCGACGAATCCGCTCCGAGGCCCGCGACGACTTCGCAGAAGGCCGAAAGAAGCTCGTCGAATGGTTTCGGTCACTTCCAGACGGGCACGCTTCGAAGGACCACTCGCACTACAGCTACATCGATGAGCGAGGTGCGTACTACCACGACAACATCTCGAGTCCGAACTATCGGGAAAACCTGATCTACGACTACAGCGGCTACAAGCCGCCGGACAACGGTTGGCGGTACGAGCGGGCAACGATGGATCGGCTGTTCGAAGAAGGCCGGCTTGCCATGCCCGAAGACAAGTCGAAGCGGATCGCCGTCAAGCGTTACTTGCACGAGACCGAGACCTGGGCCCCGCCTTCCGTGTTCTACAGAGACCGCCGGGGTGCCCGGCGAGTAGTTGAGACTCTTCTTGGCCTGAGTGCGAAGGGCCTCTTTGACTTCCCCAAAGACCACGGCGTCCTCGGCCGGCTGATCGCGACGGTTACGACCAAGGATGACCTCATCCTCGACTTCTTTGCTGGATCTGGGTCGACAGCTCACGCGGCGATGGCGCAAAACGACAAAGACGGCCAGTCACGCCGCTTCGCGCTCGTTCAGTTGCCAGAGACGGTCGACAACTCCGAGTATCCAACCATCGCCGCGATCACCCGTCAGCGCGTGGGTGCAGCCGGAGATGAGTTGCGTGCAGCCCCGAGGCTTGGGTCGGATCCTGTCGATACTGGCTTCCGCTCGTTCCGTCTGTCCCGGTCGAACTTCACGATCTGGAACGCATCCGCGACATCGGCGGCAGCCGTCGAGGAGCAGCTCGCCATGTCGGTCGAGCACATCGTCGAGGGCGCCGCCGAACATTCGATGCTGACCGAGCTGCTCCTCAAGGCCGGCTACCCGCTGACCTCGCCGGTCGAGGAGGTCGACTTCGCCGGCGTGCCCGGCTACGTCGTCGCCGAGGGAGCGTTGCTCGTCTGTCTGTCGAGCGATCTCTCGATCGAGGCGTTCGAGGCAATGGTGGAGCGGGAGCCGGCGATGATCCTTGTGCTCGACGCCGGCTTCGGGGGGAGCGACGAGCTGAAGGTGAATGCGCTGCAGACGGTCCGGGCCCGGAACCAGCTCTCCGGCGGCGACATCGCGTTGCGGGTGGTGTGAGTCGATGAGTGAGCTGAAGCTCAAGTTCGACGCGACGTTGGACTACCAGCGCGACGCGGTGGCGAGCATCGTCGATCTGTTCGCGGGATTGCCGCTCGCCGATGCATCGTTCTCGCTCACCTCGCAGTCCTCCTCACAGCTCGGATTCTCCGAGCTCGGTGTCTCGAACCCGGAACCCGATGATCCAGAGGCCTTCGAGGCCTCGACGCTGTCGAACCTCCGCGTCGTTCAGGAGCGCAACGACATCCCGATGAGCGATCAGCTCGAGGGCATGAACTTCTCGGTCGAGATGGAGACCGGTACGGGCAAGACCTACGTCTACCTGCGGACGCTCTTCGAGCTCCACAAGCTGTACGGGTTCACGAAGTTCGTGGTCGTGGTGCCGAGCATCGCCATCCGCGAGGGTGCGCTGGCCAGCATCGACCTGCTCCGCGACCACCTCCGGTCGCTCTACGACAACGTGCCCTTCGACGCAGCCGTCTACGACTCGAAGCACCTCGGACGGGTCCGACAGTTCGCGACGGCGAACACGATCCAGCTGCTCGTCATGAACCTCCAGGCGTTCCAGAAGGATGTCGAGGAGGACGAAGACCCGACGAAGGCCAACATCATCAACCGCGCCCAGGACCGGATGTCCGGACGCCGGCCGATCGAGTTCATCCAGGCCACCCGACCCGTGGTGGTGATCGACGAGCCACAGAACATGGAGTCCGAGGCAGCTGCGACCGCGATTGCTCGGCTCCAGCCGTACTGCACCCTGCGCTACTCGGCCACGCACAAGCGGGCGTACAACCGCACGTATCGCCTTGGGCCCATCGATGCGTACGACCTCAACCTGGTGAAGCGGATCGAGGTCGCCAGCGTGGTCGCCGACGACAACGCCAACGCCGCGTTCGTCCGACTTCACGCCGCCGACGTGACCAAGTCACGGGCGCAGCTCACGATCAACCACGGTGCCGGCAGCTCGTTCAAGGCGAAGAAGGTGTGGGTCAAGGCTGGCGACGACCTGGCCGTCGTCTCCGACGGCCGTCAGGAGTACGCCAATGGCTGGATCGTCTCGGACATCCATTTCCGGAGCGGCGCTGAGGCTGTTGAGTTCACGAACGGCTTGGAGGTCACGACTGCCGAGGCGTCGGCGTCGTTCGACGAGGACGTTCGCCGGGCACAGGTCAGGGAAACGGTGCAGCAGCACCTCGACAAGGAGCGCACGCTGGCACCCCTCGGTGTGAAAGTGCTGTCGCTGTTCTTCATTGACAAGGTCGCCAACTACCGAGCCACGGACGCCGACGGCAACCCGGCGATCGGACAGATCGGGCAGTGGTTCGAGGAGGCGTACAACGATCTCGCTTCCAAGCCGAGGTACAGCGCGCTGAACTTGCCACCGGTGTCGCTCGTGCACGATGGCTACTTCAGCGTCGACAACAAGCGACGACCGAAGGACACCCGTGGTGACAGCGCCGTCGATGTCGAGACGTACGACCTCATCATGCGGGACAAGGAACGGCTGCTGTCTGTTGACGAACCCCTTCGGTTCATCTTCAGCCACTCGGCGCTGCGCGAAGGTTGGGACAACCCGAACGTGTTCCAGATCTGCACGCTGAATGACTCCAGGTCCTCCGACCGCAAGCGCCAGGAGATCGGCCGAGGACTCCGGCTGCCCGTCAACCAGGACGGCGAACGGATCCACGATCCGCTCATCAACCGTCTCACGATCGTGGCCAACGAGGCCTACGACGAGTTCGCCCGGGCTTTGCAGACCGAGTACGAGGAGGACACCGGGCAGCGCTTCGGGATCGTCCCGAAGCACGCCTTTGCCAGGCTCGCTCTGCCGTCTGGGCTCGGTGAGCCGCCGAGAGCGCCCATCGGCCAAGAGTTCTCCGCCGAGGTTTGGGAACACCTCCAGACCTTCGGCTACCTCGATCCGTCGGGTGCTGTTCTCCCGAAGTTCGACCCGTCCGCCGACGACTTCGAGCTCGACGTCCCGGACGCCTTTGAGCCAATCCGGGCCGAGATAACCGACGCCGTCTCCCGGTTCGTGTTCGCTAACCGCGTCGTCAACGCCAAGAAGCGCCAGTCGGTCCGGTTCCGCAAGCAGGTCAGCCTCGACCCCGACTTCAAGGCCTTGTGGGACCGGATCAGCAAGCGCACCAAGTACCGGGTGTCGCTGTCGAGCGACGACCTCGTTGAGACGGCGGTGTCGGCGATCGCCGACGCCGAGGCGATCGAGGCCGCCAAGGTGCGGGTGCGGGTTGTCGAGATCGAGCACAGCGCAGCTGGCATCTCCGCCGACAAGCGGGTCGATCAGCACGACTACGCGACCTCCGCACCGACCTCCCTGCCGGACATCCTCGCCGACCTGCAGAACGAGACCGACCTGACCCGGGCCACGCTCGTGCGCATACTCCGGCAGTCCGGCCGCCTCGCCGACTTCACGATCAACCCGCAAGCCTTCACCGTGCTCGTCACCTCCGAGATCAACTCGGCCATGCGCAAGCAGATGATCGACGGGATCACCTACGAGCCAATCCCTGGCCTTCACTGGGAGATGCGCCGCCTCGAACCCGAGGCCAGCGAGGAGATCGAGCGGTACGCCGCCCGGCTATACAAGGTCCAGAGCACCACCAAGACCTTGTTCGACCACGTCGAGATCGACTCCGAAGTCGAGCGGCGGTTCGCCAAGGGCCTCGATGACAACCACAACGTCCGGTTCTTCATGAAGCTCCCGGCGTGGTTCACGGTCGACACGCCGATCGGCCCGTACAACCCCGACTGGGCCATCGTCTTCGAGGACACCGAGCGGGTGTACCTGGTCCGAGAGACCAAGGGCTCCCTCGACCCCGACCAGCGTCGCCACGACGAGAATGTCAAGATCGAGTGCGCCCGCCGGCACTTCTCCGCCATCGGTGTCGACTATGCGGTGGCGACCTCGGTGACGCAGATGATCAGCGATCTCGGAGTCGCAGGCACAGCCTGACCCGGGCGGGCAACGCAGCCAGTAGCGGGTCGCGTCCTCGCGCGAGCGTTCGTCTCGTGACGACCTGTGGCGAGGGCTCATCAGGTCGATGAATCGAACACCTGTTTGCGGAACGGGACCTTCGATGCTTGTTGCCGCAGTCTGAAGCTCGCCTCGAAACCGAGCGCCGCAGCTTCAGTTCAGAACATGAGACGAGCGGATCTGCTACGGTGCAACGCATGAGTCTGGATGTCCTCCCTCCCGAGTTCCGGTGCTTCGCGAATGCAGCTGTGACGGCCATTCGCCGGACCTACGAGATCAACGCCGAGCGCCACGATCCGTCGGTGGGCGACGACGCTGTGGTCTTCGGTATCGCCGTTTACCGCAACTCTTGGTATCTGATCGAGGAGGAGGTCGCTCAGCTCGATGGCTGGAGCAGTGACCGCCCCGCTGGTTCGCTGGTGGTGGTCGGCGCTGGGCTGCGGGTGCACGTGTATCGCTGTGGCCAGGATGCCGACGTCGACCTCGACTCGTTCCGTCTCGATGACGAGCGCTCGAGTGCGACCCAGCGCCTCATCGCAGCGGCCAACTCAGTGCAGCTTCGACTTGACCTAGATGACCTAGAGGAGTTCCTAGCCGCGTCCACGTCACCTCCTCCGACGGGTGCTGATGACCTCCGAGAGCTAGTGATCGTGCACGCCGGCAACCCTGACGACGCTTGCCGCGGCGTCTGGCTCGGCGCGCCGGTTGCGACCGATGAGATCACAGTGTCGCCGTGGGCTTGGATCGAGCCACTGTGGTCAGCTGGTAGCGGGTTGATGCTGCCAGCTGCCGAGCCTCCCGAGGACTCGCGCCCGCCACGACATGACGAGCTGCCGGAGCCGAACCTGACGCTGCGGCCGGTGACCGACACGGGACGTGGCTTGCAGGCCGAGTCGTGAGTGAGTCACAGGCGCGCACCGCCTCAGCCATCTTCGATCCCACCCGTCTGAGGATCGCGAGGCAGGCCAAGATGCTGCGCAAGAAGGACCTCGCCGAACGCGCTGGGGTGTCAGCAGCTGCCGTCTCGCAGTACGAGAACGGCACGGCCGCACCGAGTTCGAAGGTCGTCGCCGCGCTAGCGCTCGCCTTGGGCATACCGAGCGCCTACTTCGCGGCTGACCGTCCGCTCGGTGAGGCACCAGCGACCACAGCGCACTTCCGTAGCTTGCGGTCGACGACCAAGCAGGAACGCGATCGGGCGTTCGCGCACGCGCTCATGACCTGGGAGCTGGCGACCTTGATCGAGCGCTACATCCAGTTGCCCGAAGTCAGCCTTCCGTCAGACCTCGGTGTCCGACCCGATGACTCCCTCGAGCTGGTTGAGGCTGCGGCCCGAGAGGTCCGAACGGCCTTCGGCATCCGGAGCGGACCGGTCCCGCACGTCGTCCGCCTGCTGGAGAGCCGTGGCATCGTTTGTACTCGGCTCCCAGCTCAGACACGGCGGGTCTTCGCGTTCTCCTGCGAGTTCCCGGGCCGCTCGGTGGTTGTCCTGTCGACGGAGCGGACGCATCGAGCTGCTGGCCGATTCGACGCAGCGCATGAACTCGGCCATCTCGTGCTGCACCACGACGCGGAGCCCGGCACGCACGCTGTCGAGCGACACGCCAACGTCTTCGCATCCGAGTTCCTCGCGCCGACCGCCGAGATCGCTGACCTGCTGCCCTCGAGCGCTGCCTGGAAGCACCTACTGGAGCTCAAAGAGGTGTGGGGCATCTCCATCCAGGCGCTCCTGTTCCGGGCCCGCCAGTTGCGCATCATGCCGGAGCACACCTACCGACGAGCCATGACGGAGATGAGTAGTCGGGGATGGCGGTCGCAGGAGCCTGGCGATGATGGCCGGGCCGAGGCACCGGTGTTGCTGCGCCGCGCGATCGACCTGATGGCTGACGAGGACATCTCGATGGAGCGCATCGCCAACGAGGCACGTCTCTCAGTTGAGGCCATCGAGGCCATCGCGCCAGCTGATGACCGGCCCGTCGTGCGGGTCGACGCCGAAACCGAGAACCACGGAGGCCTCGACTCAACCGGCTAGCGCAAGCGACGAAGCTGAACCGAGCGAAGGGCGAAGCGTGGCAAAGAAACCGAAGGTCAAGCGGATCTCTTCTCACTACAAGCTCGACGGAGATCAGTCCACGTTCGAGTTCGTCGATGTCGCCCTCAACTCGGACTCGCCGTTCTTCCTCGACCCCCGGGCCTTTCGGGCTCTCCGCAGCGACTGGGGTGAACACTGCGTGTCACTCCTCCAGAGCTTCTTCGACGACGTCCTCTCGCGCATCCAATCCGGCGATCATGCCGGGGCCCAGCAACTACTGGGCTCGCTCAGCGAGCCAAACGAGACGCACCTCGGGCTCAGCAGAGGCAAGCCGGCCGGTCGCGGTATGGGCAGCGGGCTGGCCGAGGACATGTGGGAAGCGCTGAGAAAGAGTGACGCCGCCGCCAGTGGGCTTTTGCAGGACCTTGAGGACACGGTCCTCTTCATCGACGGCATCGGTCACGACCGCATCTCCGACATCACGACCAACATCGTGCGCGAGCCACTGATCGAGTTCACGCAGGATGCAGCTACCTACTACGGCATCCCGCTCGTGAAGGGTGTCGCCTTAGCGCGCTGCTGGAACTCGAGCCTCCGAAAGTGGGAGGTCGGCTACGTCGACCTCCCGAAGGTCGGGACTGGCCCGCTCATCCTGGTGCCGAAGTGCCTGGTCCGCCGTCGCCCCACCTTCGATTCGGGCGAGTACATCGACCATCACATCCTGCCCATCCTGCAGGAGGAAGAACTGCAGGCCGGGAGCTCGTTGGTCGAGGTGCTCAAGAACGGGACGATGCGGGTCACCAAGAAGACGGTCAAGGAGAAGTACGGGCGTAGCAAGAAGGTCGCCCGCGAGGTGACCGCCAAGCACCCTGACGCGCTTGATCGCTACCGCAGCCAGTCGGTGACTCGCCGTCAGCCTCCGAGTCATGACGAGCTAGCGGACATCCTCGACATCGAGCCACCGGACTGGGATGGCCTCCTGGCGACCGTGCTCGCCACACCTTCAGGCAAGGCTGACGCCGACACGTACCACCGAGCGGTACAGGCGCTGCTCTCAGCCATCCTCTACCCAAGCCTCGTCAATCCTGTGCGGGAGTTCCCGATCCACGAGGGCCGCAAGCGCATCGACATCACCTTCACGAACGAGGCGCAGCAAGGCTTCTTCGCATGGGCGAACGACAAGGTGGTACCAGCGCCCTACGTGTTCGTGGAGTGCAAGAACTACGGCACTGAGATCGCCAACCCCGAGCTTGACCAGATAGCAGGCCGCTTCTCCCCGCAACGCGGGCAACTCGGGATCATCTGCTGTCGCGCATTCAAGGATCGGAGGTTGTGGGCGCAGCGCTGTCAGGACACAGCAAAGGACGGGCGTGGCTTCATCCTCACGATCAGCGACGATGACTTGGCGACCCTCGTCGAGGAACGCAAGACCACGGTAACGCCGTGGCAGTACCAGCTGCTCCGAGAGCAACTTGAAGCACTGCTCATGTGATGATCCTGTGACCGCACCTGCTTATCGGGCCGACATAGCTGGCCACCGGGGCGAACCTAGTGGTCCCGCGCGTTAGTTCGTCGGTGTATCTGGGGGCCACGCGGTCGTTGAGGCGCTGGGTGAGGCTGGTCTTGGTCGATGCGGGAGGCGCCTTCACGAGCTCATCTTGTCGCGCTGCGCTGCGCTTCTCAGGCGGCGAGCGGCACCTGGGCGGGCTCCGCGGCCGAGTTGCTGTCATGGCCCGACGCCGTCCGAGCGAGAGTCAATGAAGAGCGAGCACTCTCCGTAGTCGGTGTCGCGGCATTCTGGCCGGGGTCGCGTCTAACGAGTCGTCTAACGAACACGCCGATACGAGACCCGATCCGCTGCACCACCTGGACGGGCCGTCACGAGAACTCGGGACTGCCGCGTGATCCGGTGACATCTGATCTGTGGTGCCGTGAGGTGCCGCTGGAAGGATGTTCACCATGCCCAAGCCCTATTCGCGGGAGTTCCGCGAGGACGTGATCCGGGTGGCCCGCAACC
>JBPCON010000032.1:0-79736 GCA_051000215.1 Acidimicrobiales bacterium | reverse complement strand
CGCGCCGCTCCGCTTCGCGGACGCGTCGCTCGGAGGTGTCCTCGCGATCCTCGTCCTCCAGCACCTCGCGCATCCCGCGGCCTTCATCGCCGAGATCCGGCGCTGCCTGCGGCCGGGCGGGCACCTGCTGATCACCGCTCCCGCCAGCGACAGCGCGTCGCTCACGTCCCAGAACCTGTACTGGCGGCTGCGTACCGCGTTCTATCTCCACGTGCCCGGCGTCGTGCGCTTCTACGACACGAACTCCCTCCCTCGCCTCGTCGAGGACCAGGGCCTGAGCGTCGTCGAGTGCAACGGCGAGCCCGGTCGCGTGAGCGTGTTGGCTCGCTCCTAACGTTGCTCGCCGACTGTGCCCTTCAACGCCGTCTTCGTGAACCGGTCCGGCCGCCGGTCAACCGCGCGCACGCCTCGATCGGTGCAGGAGGCGTCGGCTCGCGACGAACGCTGCCAGGGCCAACGCACCGACGCTTGCCGGCCAGCGTGACGCGCCGGTGGCGGGGAGCCCTCTGGATGTCGCAGGTTCCCCCAAGCGAGTCGTGTCGCCGGCACCGTCTGGCGACCGGGGCGTCGGAGACGCGGCGGCGACCTCGACGAGCACCACCGAGTTGGCAGGCAGGTCGACCTCGATGACCCTCGAGCCTGCGGCCAGGGCCTGCGTGGGTTCCCAAGCACCGTCAGGGTGGCCGGCGTCGATGCGGCGCAGCTGCGCCGAGCGCTCGCCGTCGGCAGAGCTCACCTCGATCCGCAGCCGGCGATCGGTTGGCAGGGAGACGGAGAAGGAGGCGGCGAGCACACGCATGGTGCTGGTGGCAGGGTCGTCGGTGGCAAGCGCCCAGAGCCCCGCGGCCGGGTCGGCACCGTCGAGCGCCCGCGTCGGGCCGGTCATCGCCTGCCAGAGCTCGAACGCGTGCCACACGGGCTTGCGCTCCCCGACGGCCGAGGCGGTGCCCCAGTCACCGCAGAACGTCGCCCCGCTCGGGTTGACGTCGGGGTTCGCGCAATGCCGGTCGACGGCAGCGAAGAAAGTCGCACCATCGAGGCCATGCGCCTGCATCTCGATGAGGGCCGCGACCGTGTGGGCTGCTCCCACGTGGGTGTCGTTGCGATGGTCGAAGCCACCCGGTGAGAGGTTCCACTCCGTGATGATCAGGGCCGGCGGCCTCTCGCCTGGGAGCATCAGGGCTTCGATCGTGGCGCGCATCACGTCGATGCCGGCCCCGAGGACGACGGGTGAGGCAGCGGGGTTGGTGCCGTGCAATGCCTCCCAGGCGGCGAGCGCGGCGGGGCTGGAACGGTCCTCCGGGCCGTCTGGTCCGAGCATCGGCGCGTTCGAGTACGTGTGCCAGGAGACGAAGTCCGGCACCCGCCCCGCGCCGCGGGCGGCGGCGACGAACATCGCCGCGAGCACCGCGTCGGCGAAGAGCGCACCCGGTCCCCCGTAGGTGGCGGACAGTCCCGTGTCGGACTCGACCCGCACCAACGCTCGCACTTGCGCGGCGACGTCGGCCGCGAGGTCCTGAGGAAGCTGGCCGTGGGCGGTCGGCGGGAACTCGGGCTCGTTGCCCGACTCGAACCACACCGGCAAATGCCCTGCAGCCGGGCGTTGCACGAGGTAGTGGCGGATCACCGCCTCGACGACCCGCTCATAGCCGGGTGAGCCGGCGCCGGGGTCCCACGGCGGTCGCTCGATCAACACCGCGAGGGGTGTCGCCCCGGTTGCCTCGACCGCATCGAGCTCGGCGTCGGCAGCGGTGAAGTCGACGACATCGGGCGACGGCGAGATGCGCGCGAGGCGCACTGCGAAGCTGCGCACGAGACCGGGCCGCAGCGGCGCCACCGCCTCTCCGCCCGCCCGCCAGTTGAAGCCGACAAGATCGGGATCGAGCGCACCGCGGGCCGGCTCTTGCACCCGCAGTTGCACCACCGGCACCTGCTGCGCCGACACCGAGGTCGCGGGACTGAAAGCAAGCAACACCAGCGCCACGGCGGCGACCGCCGCGGTGGATCGGGTCGCCATCGCCGGGAACGCTACTGCCGTGTCAGGCGACGCTGGCCAGACGCGCGTCAGCGCGCGGCGTGGTGCACTCGTGCCGCGGCGTACGCGGGCTCGAAGCTGGCAACCCGTCCGGCCCAGGAGAGCTCGGCTCGCGCGTGCGCGCACGCCGCCAAGCCGCGCTCGCGAAGCTCATCGGGATCGTCGACGGCCTCGATCATCGCGTCGGCGAACGCTTCGACGTCGTCGGGTGCGACCAACCAACCGGTGGGCCGCGCGGGATCGACGTTGATCATCAGCGGGAAGCCGCCGCTGCGCGTCGCGATGACGGGGCGGGCCGCCGCCATGGCCTCGAGCGGTGCCTGCGGGTAGGAGTCGTTGACCGACGGCATCACGAGGGCGTCACAAACCGCGAGCGCTTCGGGCAAGTCGTCGTGACCCCGCCAGCCGGCGAAGAACGCGTCGTGAACGCCGAGCTCGCGGGCCACGGTCACGGGGTGCTCGCCCTCCCACTCGCCGGGATGACCGCCCCAGACCAGCAGCGAAGCTGGTCGGCTCATCTGCGCTCGGGCACGCGCGAACGCGCCAAGCAGCAGCGGCACCCGCTTCGCCCCGGTGAAGCGCCCGACGAACATGAGCACGGTGGTGGTGCCGTCGACGCCGACCAGCCGGTCGAGGTCGGGCTCTCGGTAGCGGACCGATCCAGGCACCCCGGACTCGTCCCAGCCCTGCGGCTCCTCGACGAGCCACCGCCGGAGGAGTCCCCGCCTCGCCTCCGCGTCGAGGTGGCGGGGTTGGAAGCGGTTGGTGTCGACACCGTTCGGCACCGCGGTGATGCGCTCCGGCGCGACGCCGAGCACCGACGCTGCGGTGCCTCGATCCGCTGGAGAGACGGTGACGAGGTGGTCTGCCGTCGCGGCCCGACGACGCAGGCGCTCCAACCAGAACGCGCCGTGACGCCACTGCGACCAACGCGTCGAGTCGAGTTGCTCGAGCTGGAGGCCATCGAGCGAGGCGGTGTCGATCGCGTCATCTCGCATCGCGTCGGGCATCGTCGCGAGCGTGTGGCCGAGCGCGGCAGCGAGCGCGGCGCGTTCCTCGACGGCCTCGATGAGCTTGATCTCCGTGCCGTGCAGGTGTGCGAGCACCGGGACCTCCGGCCAACGGTCAGCCACGAGGTCGTGTTGGGAGGTGAGGTGATGAAGGTGAAACAAGTCAGCGTCGCTCGCACCAGCTGCAGCAAACGGCGGCTCCCAGACAGCCGAGAGGTGCTTGGCGAGTGTTGGGTCGACGGCAGCGAGTACGGGGTCGGGCGCCCCCTCGCGATCCTCATACGACGGGTGCATCGGCACCGGCGCAGCGACCGCGCTCGCGCCCCTCTCGAACGCGTCGACGGCAGCCGTGTAGTCGAGGTGCTGCTCGTCGATGCCGTCGAAGAACGTCAAGGCGTTCGTCTCCTCGCCGACAGCTCCGAGCGATCCGGTCACCAACGAGACCGACCAACCAGCGTCTCGTAACGCGAGGGCGAGGTAGCGAGTCACCTGCGCAGATCCGCCTCGGGGGAAGAAGAGCAGCCCCATGACGATCCTCCCACTGCCCATGAAGCCGACAGTACGACCCCCGCCACCTCCCGTTTCTGGCTTCACCCGGTGATCTCGAGAGGCGAAGTGGCCCTCGACGGCGCTCGCTGTGCGTGACCGGCGCCGATTTCGTGTGGCGTGACAGCGATCCGGTCACGGTTGCGTCCTAGTGTCGCCGTACGGACGCCGGGAGCTCATCGTGGTCAGCGGAGACGAGATCGTGTTCGAGTTCGAGACGCCGGCAGCTCTCCTGGGTCGACTGAAGCTGGGGCGCGAGGAGTACTGCCAGCGGCTGCTCACCTCACTGCTCCTGCATGGTCCCTATCCCCCCTGGAACTCCCGCTCACCGCTGTCGCCTGTGGGTCTTGAGTTCCTGCGACGTCTGCACGAGCGGTGCTTCGGCGACGGATGGCCCGTGGGCGTCCCGGTCTTCGTCGATGAGTTCGAGATGGCACCTCGTCACGATGCTGACAAGGGTGCAGCGCCCGACTACGCGGTCCTCTGGGAGGACCGCGTCTGGCTCATCGAGCTCAAGACCGAGAAGGCGAGTCACCGCAAGGACCAGGTGCCTTACTACTTCGAGCTCGCGCACCACCACTTCCCCAAGGCGCAGGTCGACCTGACCTACCTCACCTCGCCTATGACGGCCCCATACGACCCCGATCCCGAATGGGGACGGTATGCCCACATGGCATGGGACCAGCTGACGGATCTCATTCGTGAGTTGTGGCCGGGCCCGGCGGTCCCCAGTCAGCGAGAGGTCGTGGAGGGTCTCCTCGAGGCCATCGACAACCTCCATCTCAAGCCATCGGAGTGGCGTGCTGCTCTTGGCGCCGTGGGTCCGGAAGCCGACATGCCGGCGCTGAGGACTTCGGCCGCTGAGGTGATCGACGACGCCATGCAGCTGGCCGACTCCACGGCGGCAAACCACGAACAGCGCGGGGTCGAGCTTGCGGCTGACGACCTGGAGGAGCTGCTGGAGCTTCGACTGCGGATCCGAGATCGGATCGCCAGCTCGCCGCCCGAATCACCGCTGCGTCACGTTCGCCCCTGGATGTGGCGCCCAGAGAGCACGGGCACACCGCTCACTGCCTCAGGGCAGACGGTCGGGATGGAGGTCCGCTTGTCCTGGTACCAGAACCCGGTGGTCTAGACATCCGAGCGTTCTCGGAGCGGGACGGACATTCGCTCTCCTTTTTGGGCTAGGTCGGACGCAAATGGTTGTCATCGGCACTCGACCTATGTGTCCATGCGGAGCCAAAACGCGTCCTGAGTTCACGGGAGCGGCCTCTGGGATACGACACTCGACCAGTTGAGGCCGACTCGACGACAGGGCGCCGCGAGATCCTTGACTCCGCAATGGTCGTGCCGTCTACGTGCGCCCTCATGATTCGCCGACCTCGAGGTAGATGACCTCGACGGCACCGTCAGCGGCGAGGACGGCGTAGATCGCGATGCGCTCGATCAGGCGGCCGGCGGTGAGGAGAACCCGAACGCCCGGCACTTCTTCGACGGCGAGCGTGACTCGCTCGTAGTCGGCCGCGAGCAGGTCGATGATAAGCGGGGAGCTCGTGGAGCAGGAAGTCGGTCGCCGACGGATGCCCGCTCAGTGTGCGCTCCTCAGGCAGCAGCTCATCGAGTCGGTCGAAGAAGGATGGAGCGACGCGTACCTGGCGCCGCTGGCTCACTGGGTGGCGCTGATCCCGCGCTCTGCCACCAGGCGTTTCGCGGTCGCGACGAGTCGGTCACGGAAGTCTGCTGGCACATCGTCCCAGTTGGTGACGAGGCCTTCAGCGACACAAGCGGCGCGCTCGTCCGGTGTCATCTCGTCGAATTCGGCGGCGGTGATGACCTTCGGGGCGTCAGCCATGAGCCGATCGTACCGCCGAGCCCGCTCGCGGGCGGTCCAGGTCAGCCGGCAGATTCGGCAGCCGACGCTGCCCTGTCGCGCTCTTCCTGCATGGCCACCAACACGGCCATCATGATCTTCTGCATGTCTTCGTCGAGGAACTTGCGGGCTCGGTAGAGCACGGCGGCGCCCAGGAAGCTGAACGGCGAGACGATGAGGAACGCGACGCGCAGGTTGTCGTCGAACATCGAGGAGAGCGCACCGACGATGAACGGTGCGGCCGCCATGCCGAAGATGACCGACACGAGGTTGAACGCGCCGAAACCGGCTCCGCGCAGGTGCGCGGGGATCGCATCGGTGAGCCCGGCGCGCAACCCGGGGATGGCGAGCGTGACGACGAAGAGCGCGACGAGCTGGATCAGGAAGCACGGCACGATCGCGGCCATCGTGTAGCTGTCGGCGTGGATCAGATACGACGCCGTGAAGAGAGCGGTGCCGACGAACAGGAAGATCGCAGGGAGAGCGAGGCGCCCACCTTGCATCCGCGGCGCGTACTTGTCGGCGATGCGTCCACCGACGAGCACGCCAGGCACACCACCGAGGATCACGATGAGGAAGAAGATCCCTTCACCCCGGCCCTCGGGTGCGTAGAGCTGGCGCTCATAGAACTGCGGGAGCCACGCGGCGATGGCCGTGATCGTGAAGAGCAGCGCGGCAACGCCGACAAGCGCGTACCGCATCGTGCGGATGTTGAGGATCGTGCGCATGTCGGCGCGTAGCCCGTCGAGCATGTCGCGACAGAACTGGCCGAACCCGCGCTCGAAGAGGTCGGCGTGCTCATCTGCGTGCTCGATCGAGCCGGCACCGATGGCGGCCATCATGTCGGCCGTCCCGCGCTTGGGCTCGCGGAGGCGGAACACGAGCATCGACACGAGCAGCCCGGGTATGGCGACTATCACGAACGCGGGGCGCCAGCCGAGCGTGGTGCCGATGAGCCCGCCGAGCCCGACGCCGACACCAGTTCCGGCGAGCAGCATCACCTGCTGGATCGAGAACGCCTTGCCGCGTTGGTCAGGCGGGTAATAGTCACCGATGAGGCTGGCGGCGGACGGCTCGGTGATGGCCTGGCCGAAGCCGAGCGCCGAGCGCATGCCGACGAGCATGGGGAACCCGACCGACGCTGCACCGGCGGCGCTGAGGATCGACCAGCCGATCACGGTCTTGCCGATGGCCTGCGTGCGGTTCCAGCGATCGGCCAGGTAGCCGGCTGGCACCGTGATGATGCCGTTGAAGAGGAGCGCGAGGGACAGCAGGACCCCGATGCCGAGGTCGCCGACACCGAACTCCGCCTTCAGCTGGGGGATGAGCCCGCGGACGATGTTCTTGTCCATCTCGTCCATGAGGATCACCAGACCAAGCACCCACATGGGCTCCGTGATGAGGCGAGCGATGAAGCCGCGGCCAACGGTGGGCGCCAGGTCGGATTCGCCCGACAGTGGCGGCTCCTGCGGGGAAGCGACGTCGGGCGTCAGGCCCATCGTCACGAGAGCAGGTGCTGTCGCTGGCGCGTCGTCACGGCCGTCCTGGCCGGTCCCTCCGTCATTCGGCCCCTCGTCGCTCATGGGCGGACAGTCTGCACGGAGAGCACAGGTTCCTGTCGAGCCGACCCCGCGGCAGACTGCCACCGTGGTCGTGCTCCTCGTCGCGGTGCCGGTGCTGGCTGTCGCTGTGGTCGTCGCGCTCGTCGTGCAGCGCCGCACCGCTCCCGAGCGTCCGACGCAGCCGATGCAGTACGGCGTGCCCAGCCAGCTCGAGCGCGCCGACTTCGAGCGGCCCGCGTCGCCGTGGCTCGTCGCGGTCTTCTCGTCGTCGACCTGCGCATCGTGCGCGGCAGCGCTCGACAAGGCGTTGCCCCTCGCGTCGGACGAGGTCGTCGTGCAGGAGGTGCAGCTCCAACAGCGCGGCGACCTCCACGATCGCTACGCCATCGAGGCCGTCCCGATGGTGCTCGTTGCCGACGACGAAGGCGTGGTGCTGGCCTCGTTCATCGGGACTCCGACAGCCGCTGACCTCTGGGCTGCCCTCGCCGAGCTGCGTGAGCCGGGCTCGGTGCCCGACGGGTGCGACCATCACGGATCGGCGCCCGCGACCTGAGCGCCCGTCGCCTGTCCACGCTGTTCTCGAGGCAATAGGTGGCGCCACGCGCCGCCTATTGTCTCGAGTTCGACTTCAGCCCGGCGGCGTTGCCCTGCTGGCCTGGCTGGTGGCGGGAGCGGAGGAGCCCGCCGCACCAGCGCCGGCACCTGCGGGTTCGCGGTTTGCCGACTCGTTGAAGCGGGTCTCGTCGGCCCCGCGGAACGTCACCGTCTCGATCGGCGCGCCCGACCCACCGATCTCGACGAGGCGATGGACCTCCTCACCGTCGATCGTCTCGTGCTCGAGAAGCGCTCGTGCGACCAGGTCGAGCCCGTTGCGGTTGGCTGTGAGCACCTCGCGGCAGCGGTCCTCCTGCTCGCGCAGGATGCGCTCGACCTCCTCGTCGATGACCCGCGCCGTCTCGTCGGAGTAGTCGCGGCTGTGCATGAGGTCGTCGCCGAGGAACACCGCACCCTGTGAGCCCCATGCCATGGGCCCGACGCGGTTGGACATGCCCCACTCGCGCACCATCTTGCGAGCGAGCTCGGTCGAGTTCACGAGGTCGTTGTTTGCGCCGGTCGACACCACGCCGAAGACGAGCGACTCGGCGATGCGCCCACCCATCGCGACGACCAACCTGTCCTCGATGTAATCCTGGCGATAGATGTGGCGCTCCTCGATCGGGAGCTGCTGGGTGACGCCGAGCGCCATGCCCGTCGGCAGGATCGTCACCTTGTGGACCGGGTCGGCGTGGGGCACGACCGCCGCGCAGACCGCGTGGCCGGCCTCGTGGTAGGCGACGGCTTCCTTCTCGGTGTCAGACAGCGCCATCGACTCGCGCCGCTGGCCCATGAGCACCCTGTCGCGCGCTCGCTCGAAGTGGCGCATGTGGATCGCGTCCTCCCCGGCGCGCACCGCGAAGAGAGCGGCCTCGTTGACGAGGTTGGAGAGATCGGCGCCGGACATGCCCGGCGTGCCCCGCGCGACGACCTGCAGGTCGACGTCGGGGTCGATGCGCTTGTGCTTGCTGTGCACGACGAGGATCTGCACGCGCTCACCCAGCTCGGGGAGCGGCACGACGACTTGGCGATCGAAGCGGCCCGGGCGCAGCAGGGCGGGGTCGAGAATGTCGGGCCGGTTCGTCGCGGCCATCATGACGATGCCCTCGGTGGCTTCGAAGCCGTCCATCTCGTTGAGCATCTGGTTGAGGGTCTGCTCACGCTCGTCGTGGCCCCCGCCGAGCCCGGCGCCGCGCTTGCGCCCGATCGAGTCGATCTCGTCGACGAAGATGATCGCCCTGCCCAACTTGCGCGCTGTCTGGAAAAGGTCGCGCACACGGCTCGCGCCGACGCCGACGAACATCTCCATGAAGTCCGAGCCCGACACGGAGAGGAACGGCACGCCGGCCTCGCCCGCGACCGCTCGAGCGATGAGCGTCTTGCCTGTGCCCGGGGGGCCGACAAGCAGGATGCCCTTGGGGATGCGGGCGCCGATCTCGCCGAACTTGTCGGGGTACTTGAGGAAGTCGACGACCTCTTTGATCTCCTGCTTCACGCCCTCGTAGCCCGCGACGTCGGCGAACGTCGTGCCGGGACGCTCGGACGAGTAGGCCTTCGCCCGCGATCGTCCGATGGACATGATCCCGCCCATCTGGCTCTGCGCCCGACGCTGCATGACGACGAAGAAGCCGATGAGCAACGCGAAGGGGACGATGTAGAGGAGCAGCGAGGGCCAGATGCTGCTCTCCGGCGTGGTGAAGTCGACCTTCACGTTGTGGTCGTTGAAGACCTTGCGATCGTCATCGGATGGCGAGAGCGGGCCGTTGCTGTGGAACTTGGTGCCGTCGTTTGCCTCGCCCTGGATCGACCCGTTCGTGTTGTCCCATGTGATCGACTTGAGCTGCCCGGACGTGGTCAGGCTGAGGACCTCGGAGTACGGCTTGGATTGGCTGTCACTGCTCGACAGCGACGTCGTGAGCAAGAGCCCGAGCGCGACCACAGCAAGGAGCGCCCAGAGCGACCATCGGGGGAGCCCGCGCAACGATGCCCCCACCGGCCCGCGGTCGCGCGGGGGCGGCGGGGGTGGCGGCGGTGTCTGCGGGCTCATGGCGCCATGCTACGAGTTGGGCCGCCCGGAGCGATGCCGGGCATCCGCTCGCGGCGACCCCTGCACGGGTAACGTCGAAATGATGTCGCGCACCTGTGCCCGTCCCGGCTGCAACGGGGCCGCCATCGCCACGTTGACCTACGACTACGCGAATCGAATCGCCTGGGTCGAGCGCCTCGCACACGAGGCCCACCCGATGACGCACGACCTGTGCCATCACCACGCCGACCGCCTCTCGGTGCCCCAGGGCTGGCGCCTCGAGGATCGCCGTGTCGTCGAGCCGCTCTTTCGCACGTCGCTCGCGAGCTGAGGCCACCACATCACGGCCATGACCTCGTAGCTTCAGCTCCCGTGGCTGAGGCGACCGACGACAACGACCCGGTGCGCTGGGGTCTCGGCGATGCGTGCATCGGCTTCGCTGCCGCCTACGTGCTCGTCGCGCTGCTGACGCCGGTGATCTACGCCTTGACCGGCCAGGACCTCGGGACCAAGGCGCACGACCTGCCCCTCTCGACGCGTGCTCTGACGCAGGTCCCGTTCTACGGCGGGATGCTCGGCTGGGCGCTCGGCGCTTCGATCCGCAAGGGTCACGGGCCCGAGCGCGACTACCGGCTGCGCTTCTCGTGGGTCGACCTGCCGCTCGGCCTCGCTGCGGGGGTCGCAGCGCAGATCGCGGGCAACCTCTTGTTGCAGCCCATCCTCTGGCTCAGCCACTACACGCAGGATGACATCGAGCGGCCAGCACGCGAGCTCGCCGATCGGGCCCATGGCGCGGCTGGCGTCGTGCTGCTCGTCGTCGTCGTTGCGATCGCGGCCCCGTTGGTCGAGGAGATCTTCTTCCGCGGCCTGCTCCTTCGCTCGCTCGAGCGCAGGACGGGGTCCCGCTGGGCGATCGGGCTCTCGAGCCTTGTCTTCGCGGCCACCCACTTCGAGCCCCTGCAGCTGCCGGCCCTCTTCTTGTTCGGGTTGGTCGCGGCGTTGCTCGTGCATCGCACGGGGCGGCTGGGCACGGCGATGTGCGCGCATCTCGCCTTCAACGGGCTCGCCATCATCAGCCTCCTTGCCTGACGCACCGGATCGCGAGCGCTTGGCGAACGAAGCAGCGGGCTCGGGTCTGCCAGGATTTGCGCCTGATGCAGACACTGCCCGGCGGCACGGCCCTCGACGATCGCGACGCTGAGCCGTTCGAGCGCATCGTCCTCGACGAGCGCGAGCCCGAGCTTGACGGCGACGGTGCGTCGCCGCCGGGCGCGACGCTCTGGGACGACGAGACGAAGGGCTGGGTCGAGAGAGGCGTCGACGCGATCGTTGTCGTCGGCGCCGTGCTGTTCGTGCTGGCGCAGCTCGGACCGCGGAACATCCTGGCCAACACCACGCCGGCGGGCGGCGACATGGGCGCGCACGTCTGGGGCCCCATCTACCTGCGCGATCACCTGCTACCCAGCTTGCGCCTCTCGGGTTGGACGCCCGATTGGTACGACGGCTTCCCGGCGTTTCGCTTCTACATGGTCGTCCCCGCGTTGGCGATCGTGCTCCTCAACGCTGGACTGCACGGATGGGTCGCGCTCCTCCCAGCGTGCGTCGGCGTCGGCCTCCTGGCGTTCGGGTGGCGCGCCCCTCATCACAGTCGGCGACGTCGCGCGCTCGTCACCGCAGGGCTGATCGTCAGCGTTCTCGGCATCGGGTTGCCCTACGGCGCGGCCTTCAAGGTCGTCGCGGTGTCGGGTGTCGTTCTCATGCCGCTCGCCGCGTACGTGTTCGGACGCCTCAGTGGGCTGCCGTTCCCGACCCCGGCGCTGCTCTCGGCTGGCACCCTCATCTTCTTGTTCAACCGCGAGCCGACGAGCAACGGCACCGGCAACATCATCGGCGGCAACGTCACCTCGACGCTGGCCGGCGAGTACAGCTTCTCCATCGCCCTCACCCTGGCGATCGTCTTCCTCGGCCTGGTCGTGCACGGCATGCGCACCGGTCGACGCCGTCCCCTCGCAGCCCTCGTGCTCGCGCTCACCCTCACGTGCCACCTGATCGTCGGCATCTTCGCTGTTGTCGTCGCCGTGCTGGCTCTTGTGGTGTGGCCCGGGCTCTCCCGGTTCCGCTGGCTGCTCCCGACCGGCCTCGTCGGCTTCCTGCTCGGGGCCTTCTGGGTGGTCCCATTCCTGCTCGGGCACGCGTACGTCAACGACATGGGGTGGGAGAAGTCGCCGGCCGGCGTCGCCGGACTCGGCTGGACGCACATGCTCACCGACACGAAGCTGCGCGAGTCGGTGATCAACGACTATTTGTTTCCGAGCGGGCTCTATCCGGTGATCGCTCTTGCCTTCGTCGGCCTCGCGGTGTCGATCCTGCTGCACATCCGCGCCGGCTGGTGGCTCGGGCTCTCGAGCGCTGTGCTCGCGTTCGGGTTCATCGCCTGCCCAGAGGACCGTCTGTGGAACGCGCGCATCTTGCCCTTCTACTACCTCACGCTCTGCTTCCTCGCGGCGATCGGGGTCGCGGAGGTGGCGAGGGCGATCGCGCTGCTCGCTGCGCGCATCCCCGAGCGACCGGTGTTCGCTGTGACAGCCGGTGCGCCGCTGCTCGGCGTGTTGGCGGTGCTGGTCTTGGTGGGTCTGCCGTTGCAGTCGCTCCCGAAGGAGTCGTCGCAGGTCGGGACGAACGGCAAGTCCGACTACTCGTGGGGCCCGATCCACGTCTCGCTCGACGCCAACCCAGCGAAGTCGTGGGCACAGTGGAACTTCTCCGGTTACGAGCGCAAGGCGGACTACCCGGAGTACTACGGGCTGATGAACACGATGGCCGGCGTCGGCGCCTCGAACGGGTGCGGGCGCGCCATGTGGGAGTACGAGGGCACCCGGCTCGACCGGTACGGGACGCCGATGGCCCCGATGCTCCTCCCGTTGTGGACCGACGGCTGCATCGGCTCGATGGAGGGCCTCTACTTCGAGTCGTCGATGACGACACCGTTCCACTTCCTCAACCAGTCCGAGCTCTCGACGGCCTGCTCGTGTGCGCAGCGCAACCTGCCCTACGGCGGCTTCAACATCGATCTCGGGGTCAAGCACATGCAGCTCCTCGGCGTGCGCTACTACGTGGCCTCGACACCCGGCGCGATACAGGCGGCGCAACACCACCCCGAGCTGACGGAGATCGCGGCGAGCGGGCCGTGGCACATCTTTCAGATCGCCGGCACCGACTTGGTCAGCCCCCTGCGAAACGAGCCGGCAGTCGTGGCCGATCACGCGCAGGGGCTCGGCTGGGTCTATGGCGATTCGAGCCCGCACACGTCCACCGTCAAGGCCAACGGCCCCGCCGTGACGTGGTACCTCGACCCCTCGAAGTGGGACGTGTACCTCGCGACTTCCGGGCCCTCGTCGTGGCAACGCGTCGCGTCGAGCGCAACCCCCGAGCGCAACGCCGAGCCCGCCGTGACCGTCACCGGCACCCGAGCGGGCGACGACACCATCCAGTTCGATGTTGATCGCACGGGCGTCCCGATGTTGGTCAAGGCCTCGTACTACCCCGACTGGAAGGTCGACGGCGCAGAGGGGCCCTACCGAGTGGCACCGAACCTGATGGTCGTCATCCCTACTGCGAGCCACGTCCGGCTGCACTTCGGGCGTTCCTCGGTCGAGCTCGGTTCGTACCTCATGACCGCCATCGGCCTCGGCTGCCTCGCCTTGCTGGCTCGCACGCGCGATGTCGTCGTGCCAGCCCTCGACCCGAACAGCGACCAGATCCTCAACGGGTACCTCGACGCGAGGCCCCAGCCCGGGTTCGACGATGACGCAGCGCTCGCGGAGCCGCAGCGACATGAACACGAGGGAGGCGAGCCGCCAGGTTGGCCGCCTCCGCCTCCGACATCGACAACCACAAGCTGACAGCCGTGCGCCGTAGCGTGCTCGCCCGCTTCGCGGTGGTCGGCTCGCTCGTCACCGCCATCGACGTCGCAGTCTTCGTGCTGCTGCTCCCTCGGTCACTCGTCGTCGCTGACGTGGTTGCGGTCGTCGTCGCCACCGCGGGATCGACGACGCTGCACCAGGCGGTCACCTTCCGCGGCGATCCCTACGATCGCTGGCTCGCCCGGGGCCGAGACCTGTGGCTCTCCGCGCTCGTCGGGCTCGCCGTCGACTTGAGCGTCGTCGTCATCGCGTCGGGGGGCCTGCATCCCTCGACCACCCGTGGCGTCGTCGCCAAGCTCGTCGCCATCGCCGTGGTAGCACCGTTGCGCTGGCTGCTGCACCGGCGCGTGCTCTTCGGCATCGTCCGCGACAAGATCCTCGTGCCCCAACCCGGGCGCCCCCCTTCACCCGGCGCGGCGCGCTTGTCGGTCGTGCTGCCCGCGTACGGGGAGGCTGACCGCATCGGTGCTGCCGTCTCGGCCGTGCGCAGCGCTCTCGGCGGCATCGATGGTGGTCTCGAGATCGTCGTCGTCGACGACGGGTCGATCGACGAGACAGCGGCCAACGCGAGCGCGGCCGGCGCGGATGTTGTCGTGGTGCAGCCCGACAACCGCGGCAAGGGCGCAGCGGTGCGAGCGGGGGTGCTCGCCGCGCACGGACGCACCGTCGCGTTCACCGACGCAGACCTCGCGTACGAGCCCTCGCAACTCGTGCACTTCGTCGAGGCGGTCGAAGCGGGCTGGGATGTCGTGGTCGGCAGCCGCAAAGCCGATGACACGCGCACCCTCGTGCGAGCCGGGCGCCTTCGCGAGATCGGCGGCCGCGCCGTCAACTGGCTCACCCACGCCGTGCTGCTCGGGCACCACCGCGACACCCAATGCGGGTTGAAGGCCTTCCGCTCGGACACGGCGCGCCTGTTGTTCTCACGAGCGCGCATCAACGGGTTCGCGTTCGACGTCGAGCTCTTCGTCATCGTCGAGCGCAACGGGCTCGCGCTCACCGAGGTGCCCGTCACGGTGGCCAACACCACCCGCTCGACCGTGCACGTCGCCCGCGACGCCGCTCGCCTCGTGCGCGATCTTTTTCGCGTGCGGCGATGGGCCCGCGAAGGCGCTTACCAGCTCGACGGCCCGGAGCCCATGCCGCGCGGCGGGGGATAGGTTCGGACCCCCATGGGCGACTTCGACGCGGTGTTCAAGGCATACGACATCCGCGGCACCGTGCCCGATCAGATCGACGCTTCGCTCTGCCGGGCTGTCGGGGCGGCGTTTGCGCGCTTCGCAGCTGCGCCCTCGGTGCTCGTTGCCCGCGACATGCGCCCGGATGGTCCCGAGCTCGCCGGTGCGTTCGCCGACGGGGTCCGCTCGCAGGGTGTTGACGTGGTCGATCTCGGCATGGCCTCGACCGACCTCGTCTACTTCGCGGCAGGCAAGCTCGGATCCCCTGGCGCCATGTTCACCGCGTCGCACAACCCGGCGGGTTACAACGGCATCAAGCTCTGTCTCGCCGGGGCCAAGCCGATCGGCGAGGACACCGGTTTGCGGGAGATCAAGGCGATGGCAGCGGGCGGCCTCGCAACGACACCGACCCGAGGCACCATCACGTCACGCGACCTACTCGCCGACTTCGGCGCGCACGTGCGGTCGTTCGTCGACACGTCGGTACTCACGCCTCGCAAGATCGTCGCCGACACGGCCAATGGGATGGGTGGGCTCGTCGTGCCCGTCGTGTTCGAGACGCTCCCGTTCTCGCTCGAGATCCTCTTCCCCGAGCTCGACGGCACCTTCCCGAACCACCCCGCCGACCCGATCCAAGCCGAGAACCTCCGCGCGCTGATCGCTCGGGTGCTCGAAGCCGAGGCCGATGTCGGGCTCGCGTTCGACGGCGACGCCGACCGCGTGTTCCTCGTCGACGACCTCGGCGTGGCGGTGTCGGGATCGACGACGACCGCGATCGTCGCGAAGGGAGTCCTCGCCAAGGATCCGGGCTCGACGATCCTCTACAACTGCATCTGCTCGAAAGCGGTCCCCGAGATCATCCGCGAGAACGGCGGCGTTCCGGTGCGGACCCGCGTCGGGCACTCCTTCATCAAACAGACGATGGCCGAGACCGGCGCGGCGTTCGGCGGCGAGCACTCGGCGCACTACTACTTCCGCGACAACTACCGCGCGGACTCAGGTTCGATCGCAGCGCTCGTCGTGCTCGAGCAGCTCTGCGAGCAGGGGGTGCGCCTCTCCGAGCTGCGCAAGCCCTTCGAGCGCTACGCGGCTTCCGGTGAGCTCAACGCCCGCTTTGCCGACCCGAAGGCGATCATCGAGCACGTGGCCGGCGCGTACACCGGGGCGCAACAGGACCGACTCGACGGGCTCACGGTCGACCTTGGCGGCTGGTGGTTCAACCTCAGGCCCTCCAACACGGAGCCACTCCTGCGGCTCAACCTCGAAGCCGCGAACGATGATGAGGTGAGCACCCACGTGGCGGAGGTGCAGGCCGTGATGCGAGAGTGAACCCCATGGCGCTCGACCCCCAACTGCTCGAAATCCTCGCTTGCCCCGAGGACAAAGGGCCCCTCCTCTACTTCGAATCGGACGACTGCCTCTACAACCCCCGGCTCCGGCGCCGCTACTCGATCCGCGACGGGATCCCGATCATGCTCATCGACGAGGCCGAGACGGTGGCCGACGACGAACACGATCGCTTGGTGGCGAAGGCAGGTGCCGAGGGGATCAAGCCGACGTTCGAGCCATGATCGAGCCGGCGCCCGAGACCGAGCGCGTCGACACGCTCGACCTGTGGAGCGCGACGCTCGCGCTGCCCGAGCAACTCGAGGCTGCCATCACCGCGGCCGATGGCCTCGCTGGTCTTCCCGAGCACGACGACGTCGAGAACGTGGTCGTCCTCGGCATGGGTGGCAGCGGGATCGCTGGCGATCTGATGGCCGCGGTTGCCGGCCCGTTCATGGCCACCCCGGTCGTGGTCACGAAGGGTTACGAGCCGCCGAACTTCGTCGGACCGCGCACGTTGTGCTTCGCCCTCTCCTTTTCCGGCAACACCGAAGAGACCGTCGAGGCTGCCGGCATCGCTGCCGCAGCCGGCGCGCGCATGGTGGTCGTCGCGGCGGGCGGCGAGCTCGCAGCGCTGGCGGACGAATGGGGTGCCCCGCTCATCGGCCTACCCGGCAACATCCCGATGCCACGCGTGGCTCTGGCGGCCCTCGCGATCCCGACCCTCGCCGTCCTCGAAGATGTCGGGCTCTTCCCAGGCGCTCGCCAATGGGCACAGCGCGCCGCCGAGCAGCTCAAGGTTCGCCGCGACGAGCTCGCCAAGGAGGAGAGCTCCGCGACGGCCCTCGCCCGTCGCATCGGGCGCACCATGCCGCTCGTGTACGGCGGTGGAGGCCTCGGCGCGGTCGCGGCGCTGCGCTGGAAGAACCAAGTCGTCGAGAACGCCAAGGCCCCCGCCTTCCACGCCGAGCTGCCTGAGCTGATGCACAACGACATCTGCGGTTGGGGGCAACACGGCGACATCACCCGCCAGGTCATGACCGTCATCAGCCTGCGCCACGACCAGGAGCACCCCCAGCTCGCGCGTCGCTTCGAGCTCGTGCGCGAGTGGACCGAAGAGGCAGTTGCCGGGATCGAGGAGGTCACCGCTGCCGGCGATGGGCCGCTCGCGCAGCTCTTCGACCTCATGTTCCAAGGCGACGTCACCAGCCTGCACATGGCGTACCAAGCCGGCGTCGACCCGGGGCCCATCCCCGTGCTCGATGCCATCAAGGTCGCGCTCGACGGCTAACGTCAGCTGCTGCTTGCGGCTGTCCTGATGGGTCGGGCCTGGTGGCCCCAGCACGAGCGACGACAACACTCACCGTCGCGTCCCGAAAGGACGACCCATGCCCGACTTCAAGGTCGCTGACCTCTCCCTCGCCACGTTCGGCCGCAAGGAGATCGAGCTCGCCGAGCACGAGATGCCTGGGCTCATGGCGCTGCGCGCCGAGTACACCGACAGCCAGCCGTTGCGCGGCGCGCGCATCACCGGCTCGCTGCACATGACGATCCAGACCGCCGTGCTCATCGAGACGCTCACCGCGCTCGGCGCCGAGGTGCGTTGGTGCTCCTGCAACATCTTCTCGACGCAGGACCACGCGGCAGCGGCCGTCGCGATCGGCGTCGACGGCACCCTCGACGACCCGCGCGGCGTTCCCGTCTACGCATGGAAGGGTGAGACCCTCGAGGAGTACTGGTGGTGCACCGAGCAGGTGCTGCGCTGGCCCGACGGGGCCGGCCCCAACCTCATCCTCGACGACGGCGGCGACGCCACCCTGCTCGTGCACAAGGGCACGGAGTACGAGGCTGCCGGCGTCGTGCCCGAGCCGACAGAGGACGACAGCGAGGAGTGGACGTTCGTCCTCGCCCTCCTGAGCAAGACGCTCGGTGAGGATCCGAAGCTGTGGACCCGCACCGGTGAGGGGATCAAGGGCGTCTCGGAGGAGACGACGACGGGTGTGCACCGGCTGTATCAGATGATGGAGGCCGGCGAGCTGCTGTTCCCGGCGATCAACGTGAACGACTCGGTCACCAAGTCGAAGTTCGACAACCTGTACGGCTGTCGCCACTCGCTCATCGACGGCTTCAACCGCGCCACGGACGTCATGATCGGCGGCAAGGTCGCGTTCGTGTGTGGCTATGGCGACGTGGGCAAGGGCTGCGCCGACTCGTTGCGTGGCCAGGGAGCCCGTGTGGTCGTCGCCGAGGTCGATCCGATCTGCGCGCTGCAGGCCGCCATGGAGGGCTACCAGGTCGACACCCTCGAGCATTGGATCGACAAAGCCGACATCTTCGTCACCGCGTCGGGCAACAAGGACATCATCAGCCACGAGCACATGGCCCGGATGAAGCACGGCGCCATCGTCGGCAACATCGGGCACTTCGACAACGAGATCGACATGGCAGGTCTCGCGCGCCAAAGCGACGTGCAACGCGTCAACATCAAGCCCCAGGTGGACCAGTTCGTCTTTCCTGACGGCCACGCCATCGTCGTGCTGGCCGAGGGCCGCCTCATGAACCTCGGCTGTGCCACCGGGCACCCGAGCTTCGTGATGTCGTGCTCGTTCACGAATCAGGTGCTCGCGCAGATGGACCTCCATGCCTCAGCTGAGTTCATGGACAAGAAGGTCTTCACGCTCTCCAAGGCCCTCGACGAGAAGGTCGCCCGCCTGCACCTCGACGCCCTCGGCGTCACCCTGACGAAGCTGAGCCCCGACCAGGCCGCCTACATCGGTGTCCCGGTCGACGGGCCCTACAAGCCAGATCACTACCGGTACTAGCCCCTACGAGCCCGAGACCCACCTAGGTGGGGGCAGCAGGCGCGCCTCGAGGGCCCCACCGCTGCCGCCAGCTTCGGATCTCGGACTACTCGACCTCGATGACGCCTTCGGCCGGGGGCAGCACTCCCGGCAACGTGAGCCGCTCGAGCCAGAAGTGCACGTTGGGGCCGATGGTGACGGCGAACAGCACGGTGCCGATGCCGACGCTGCCGCCGAGCGCCCAGCCGATGAGCAGCACAGCGAGCTCCATCGACGTGCGCACGACGCGAACCGACCAGCCCCGGGCTGCGAGGGCGGTCATCAGACCGTCGCGCGGCCCGGCTCCGAGCCCGACGCCGATGTAGAGCCCGCCGGCCGGCCCGAGGAGGAGTGCCCCGGTGACGAGGAATGCCCAGCGCAGACCGAGGGCCGGGTGATCGGGGAGCAGCGGGAGCGCGACGTCGATGGTCACGCCGATCGTGATCACGTTGAGCACCGTCCCGACGCCGAAGCGCTCCTTGAGCGGCACCCAGACCAGCAGGACGACGACACCGACGAGTATCCCGACCGTGCCCATCGCAATCCCGGTGCGCTGGTTCACGCCCTGGTGCAACACGTCCCACGGCGCCAAGCCGAGGTCGGCGTCGACCATCAGCGCGATCCCGACGCCGCACAGGATGAGGCCGATCATGAGTCGGGGGAGCCGCTCGATCGTCGTGCGCCGGTCGGCGGCTGCAAGCGAGGCCATGGCGGCGAGGGTACCGACCTGCGCGACGATCTCAGGCGTCGACGCGCACGACCGTCGCCGGTACCGTCGCTGCCCGGCCGCTCGCGTCGGCGTCGAGGACGACGAGGGCATACGGCCCCGCTGCGGACGGCTGCGCGTCCGCAGGACACGTTGGTGAGAAAGTCCTCGTCACACCCAAGCGGTAGGGACCCGATGTGCTGCTGCCAACGACGTGCCCGATCTGTCGAAGGCCGGGGCAGGCACCATGCGCGACCTGTGCCAAGGAGCTGCGCCGCGCGCCCAGCTTCGCGGTGCCACCCCAGGTCGACGTCGCGCACGCGCTGCTCGCCTACGAGGGCGCAGGCCGCGAGCTGGTCGCCCGCCTGAAGTACCGCAACGCCCGGTCGTCGCTGGCGTGGCTGGCGGCGCACCAAGCCGAGCAGGTGCTGAAGGCAGCGACGCTCGTGGATGCCGTGACGTGGGTGCCGACCTCACCCGAGAGGAGACGCGACCGGGGCTTCGACCAGGCCCAGCTGCTCGCGCGAGCGGTGGCTCGCAACCTGCATCGGCCGTGCCGGGCCCTGCTCGAGCGGCGTCCGGGCCCGGCCCAGACCGGGCGCTCGGCGGCGCAACGCCGGGCCGGGCCTCCGTTGCGGCTGGCGCGTCACGCGGTGGTCCCTGCTCATGTCCTCGTCGTCGACGATGTGATCACCACAGGAGCGACCGTCAGCGCAGCAGCGCGCGTCCTGCGTCGCGCCGGAGCGGACTTCGTGGCCGTTTCGGCCGTGGCCAGGACCCCTCGGAAAGGGCTCTCCTGACGACCGAGCCCACGCTCGGTGCGAGCAGTAGTTTGAGGCGAGAGACGAGCGACGACGAGGGAGACCCTGTGGAGATCACCGTCAGCAGCCGGCATACCGAGGTCTCCGAGGCCCTGCGAGCCAGCGCCACCGAGAAGATCGATCGGCTCACTCGGTTCCTCGAGGGCATGGATCACGCCGAGATCCACTTCTCCCAGCATCGCAGCAGCCGCAATCCCGACCGTGAGGTGTGCGAGGTCACGTTGCACGGCCACGGTCACCACGTCCGGTGCAAGGTTGCGGCCCCCGACGGCTTCGCTGCCGTCGATCGGGCGGTCGAGAAGCTCGAGCACCAGCTCCACAAGCTGAAGTCGAAGCTGGTGAGCCGCAGCCACACGAACGGCAAACGCCCGCCGAAGTCCGACGGTGTCGTCGCGACCCTTCCCGAGACAGTTGTCCGGACGAGCGGCGTTCGCGCTGACGCCGACCAGCTGCGCATCGTGAAGACGAAGGCGTTTGCCATCAAGCCGATGGCGCCCCCCGAGGCTGTCATGCAGATGGATCTGCTCGGCCACGACTTCTTCTTCTTCACCAACGCTGAGACCGATCGCGCCGCCGTCGTCTACCGCCGCGACGACGGCGACGTCGGGCTCATCGATGAGGCCTCCTGAGCTGGCGGGCGCGAACGGCCGGTCGTCCCGATCGGCGCGCACGGGGAGCGAAGTACGCTTCCTGCTCAATCAGGCCCGAGGAGCGCGCATGGGGGAAGACACCGCGATCGCGGACGACCGGATCCGTGTGCTCATCTGCGACGACCACGCCCTGTTTCGCCGCGGACTCGTCATGGTGCTCGAATCCGAGGAAGGCATCGCCGTCGTGGCCGAAGCCGAAGACGGCGAGGAGGCCGTCCGCATCGCGGAGGAGACAGCACCCGACGTCGTGCTCATGGACGTGCGCATGCCCAAGATGTCGGGCATCGAGGCCACGAGGGCAATCGCAGCCTCGGTGCCGACGACCAAGATCTTGATGTTGACGGGCTCCGACGAGGAGGAGGACCTCTTCGAAGCCGTCAAGGCAGGCGCGACCGGTTACCTGCTGAAGGAGATCTCCATCGAGGAGGTCGCGACGGCCATCCGTGCCGTGGTCGCTGGGCAGAGCCTCATCTCTCCTTCGATGGCATCCAAGCTGCTCGCCGAGTTCACCGTTCTCTCCAAGCTGGCTGAGCAGAGGATCCTGGTGCCAAGGCTCACCGCACGGGAGCTGCAGCTCCTGAGGCTTGTCGCGCAGGGCATGAGCAACCGTGAGGCGGCCGAGGAGCTCTTCATCTCCGAGAACACGGTGAAGAACCACATCCGCAACATCCTCGAGAAGCTGCACCTGAACTCACGCATGGAAGCTGTCGTGTACGCCGTGCGCGCGAAGCTCCTCGACATCCACTGAACCGGCGCGCCTCGGTAGAGTCGGTCCCCGTCATGGGCATCTTCGATCGTGTTCTGCGCTCCGGTGAGGGCAAGAAGGTACGGGCACTCGCGAGCCTCGTCCCCGACATCAATGCGGTCGAGCCCGAGATGGTTGCGCTCTCCGACGACGCGCTCAAGGCGAAGACGGGCGAGCTGAGAGAGCGGGTCGCCAACGGCGAGGAGCTCGACGACGTGCTCATCGAGGCGTTCGCCGTCGTGCGCGAGGCAGCCAACCGTGTGATCGGCCAACGCCACTTCGACGTGCAGCTCATGGGCGGTGCCGCGTTGCATTTCGGGTGGGTCGCGGAGATGAAGACCGGCGAGGGCAAGACCCTCGTGTCGACCTTGCCTGCCTACCTCAACGGCCTCTCGGGCCGGGGCATGCACATCATCACGGTCAACGACTACCTCGCCAGCTTCCACGCCGAGTGGATGGGGCGAATTCACCGCTGGTTGGGTCTCGACGTCGGCCTCATCATCCCGGGCGACTACGACAGCGACCACAAGCGCGCGCAGTACGCGGCCGAGATCACCTACGGCACCAACAACGAGTTCGGGTTCGATTACCTGCGCGACAACATGGCGCTCACCGCTGAGCAGAAGACGCAGCGGGGCCACGTCTTCGCCATCGTCGATGAGGTCGACTCCATCCTCATCGACGAGGCCCGCACCCCACTCATCATCTCGGGTCGCGCGGCCGACGCCGCCAAACTCTACTACCGCTTCGCTTCGATCGTGCGCGGCCTGAGGCGCGACGACGACTACGAGGTCGATGAGGAGAAGCGCATCGTCTCGCCGCTCGAGCCGGGCATCGAGAAGGTGGAGGCTGCCCTCGGGGTCGAGAACCTCTATGACGGTGTCGCTCAGAACCTCGTCCACCAGTTCTCGGCCGCCCTCAAGGCCAAGGAGCTCTACAAGCGCGACAAGGACTACATCATCCAGGGCGGCGAGGTGAAGATCGTCGACGAGTTCACCGGGCGCATCCTCGAAGGGCGTCGGTGGTCGGAGGGCCTGCACCAGGCGGTCGAGGCGAAGGAGGGCGTGAAGATCAAGGAGGAGAACCAGACGCTCGCCACGGTCACCCTCCAGAACTACTTCCGCATGTACGACAAGCTCTCGGGCATGACCGGCACGGCGCAGACCGAGGCGTCCGAGCTGGCCAACACCTACGGCTTGCAGGTCGTGCCGATCCCGACGAACCGTGACATGGTCCGCGCCGACGAGCCGGATCTGATCTATCGCACCGAGGACGCGAAGTACGGCGCGGTGGTCGACGACATCATCGAGCGCACGAACACCGGTCAGCCCGTGCTCGTTGGCACGGTGTCTGTCGAGAAGTCCGAGAAGCTCTCACGCCTCCTCGAAAAGCGCGGGATCGCCCACGAGGTCCTCAACGCCAAGCAGCACACGCGTGAGGCGCACATCGTGACCCAGGCCGGGCGCGTCGGGCAGGTCACCGTTGCGACCAACATGGCGGGCCGCGGCGTCGACATCCTGCTCGGCGGCAACCCCGAGGGCCTCGCCCACAACGATGTCGCAGCCGAGGGCCTCGACCCCGGCAGCGACGAGGGCAGGGCTCGATACGCCGAGCTGCTTGCTTCCTACGAGCTCGAATGCAAAGCGGAGGGCGAGAAGGTGCGAGAGGCGGGCGGCCTTTACGTGCTCGGCACCGAGCGCCACGAGAGCCGCCGCATCGACAACCAGCTCCGCGGCCGTTCGGGACGTCAGGGTGATCCAGGTGAGAGCCGCTTCTACCTGTCGCTCGAAGACGAGTTGATGCGCCTCTTCGCTACCGGCGCCATGAACTGGGTCATGACCAAGGCGATGCCCGACGACATCCCGATCGAAGCGAAGATGGTCACCAAGGCGATCGAACGCGCGCAGAACACCGTTGAGCAGCGCAACGCCGAGATCCGCAAGAACGTCTTGCAGTACGACGAGGTGATGAACGAGCAGCGCAAGGTGATCTACCGGCGCCGCGACCAGATCCTCGAGGGCGCCGACCTGCGCGACGAGGCGCTCGAGGCCTTGGCGGATGCCGTCGAGTCGACGATCGCCACCTTCTGCGTCTCCGACTACGCCGAGGAATGGGATCTGGAAGGCTTGCTCGCCGAGATCCCGCAGTACTGGGACACAGCGCTCACGAAGGCCGACCTCGCCGGGGCCAGCGGCACCGATGAGCTCTACCAGCTGCTCACGACCGAGGGCGTGCAGAGCTACGAAGCACGCGAGGCCGAGCTGTCGCCCGAGGTGATGCGCGAGGTCGAACGGCAGATCATGCTGCGGATCATCGACCAGAAGTGGCTCGAGCACCTCTACGAGATGGACTACTTGCAGGAGGGCATCCACCTGCGGGCCATGGGTCAGAAGGACCCGCTCGTCGAGTGGCAGCGTGAGGGCTTCGACATGTTCGGTCAGATGGTGCACGGCATCAGCCAGGACTTCGTCAAGTACGTCATGCACGCGCAGGTCACCGTCACCCAACCCGAGCCCGAGCCGGCCTTGTCGAACATGAAGTACTCGGCGCCCGAGGACCCATCCTCGGCTGGCTCGAGCCTGCAGCGTGCCTGGGAGTCGACGGCGCCCGAGGAGCGCGAGGGTGCCGCGGGTCAGCTCGCAGCGCCGCCGGCCCCGGAACCCGAGGTGAACACGCCCGTGGTCAAGAGCGAGTGGGACAAGACGCCTCGCAACGCGCCATGTCCTTGCGGCAGCGGCAAGAAGTTCAAGATGTGCCACGGCCGCTGAATGCGCGACTTCTCCGACGAGCTCAAGGCGCTCCGCGCCCGCCTGGCCGAGGCCGAGGTCTACTTGCGCATCGCTGAGCTGCGCGGCCGCCAGCCCCAGCTCGAGACCGAGGCGTCGCGCCCCGACTTGTGGGACGACGCCGACGCGGCGCGCCAGGTGACGGGCGAGCTGTCGGCCGTCACCACCGACCTCGAGCTCTACGACGGGCTCGCTGGCCAGCTCGAAGACGCCGAGACACTCGCGGAGATGGCACGCGACGAGGGCGACGAGAGCCAGGAGCCCGAGATCGCAGCGGGGTTGGCCAGCGTTGCCCGCACGCTCGGTGAGCTCGAGCTTCGCTCGCTGTTCTCCGGTGAGCACGACGAGCGTGACGCGCTGTGCTCGCTGTCGTCCGGCGAGGGCGGGGCCGACGCCCAGGACTGGACCGAGATGCTCCTGCGCATGTACTTGCGCTGGGCGGAGCGTCACGGCTTCGACGTCGAGCTCGACGACACGACGCCAGGGAGCGAAGCCGGGCTCTCCTCCGCCGAGCTCGTCGTCAAGGGTCGCTACGCCTACGGCTGGCTCAAGGCCGAGCGCGGGGTGCACCGGCTCGTGCGCATGAGCCCTTTCAACGCGCAGGGGAAGCGCCAGACAGCCTTCGCTGCCCTCAACGTCGTCCCGATGCTCCACGACGACGACAAGATCGACATCGAGCTCGACGAGTCCGACATCCAGATGGACGTGTTCCGCGCATCGGGTGCAGGCGGCCAGCACATCAACAAGACGTCATCTGCAGTGCGCCTCACCCACAAGCCGAGCGGCATCGTCGTGTCGTGCCAGGTCGAGCGCAGCCAGCTGCAGAACAGGGCCAAGGCGATGACGATGCTCAAAGCGCGCCTCGCCGACGTCGAGCGTCAACGTCGAGGGGACGAGCTCAACGCAATCCAAGGCGATCAGCAGCGTGTCGGCTTCGGCAGCCAGATCCGCAGCTACGTCCTGCAGCCATACCAGATGGTCAAGGATCTTCGCACCGAGCACGAGACAGGCAACGTGCAGGGTGTGCTCGACGGCGACCTCGACCCGTTCATCGAGGCCTACCTCCGCTGGCAGCGCGCCTCGTAACGCTCGGTGACAGGGTGATTCGGTCGCGGTGGGCCGCGCTGGTAGCGTGGGCGGCGAAGCGTGCGGATGCCGAGCGTCCCGCTTCGCGTCCCGCATCTCCCAGGGGTCCTGCCGCGACATGATCAAGCTCGAGAGCGTGACGAAGGTCTACAAGGGCGACGTGGTCGCGCTGCGCGACGCCAGCGCGGACATCCAAAAGGGCGAGTTCGTGTTCCTCGTGGGCCCATCGGGGTCGGGGAAGAGCACGATGATCCGCCTGATGAACAAGGAGGAGACCCCCGAGAAGGGCAAGATCTTCGTCGCAGGCAAGGACATCGGGCAGCTGACGCACTGGAAGGTCCCGTACCTGCGCCGCAACATCGGCGCCGTGTTCCAGGACTTCAAGCTGCTGCCGAACAAGACCGTCTATGAGAACGTCGCGTTCGCTCTCGAGGTGATCGGGCGCCCGAAGCACGTGATCAAGACGCAAGTGCCGGCGATCCTCGAGCTGGTCGGGTTGGCCAAGAAGGTGGCGAACTACCCCAACGAGCTCTCGGGCGGCGAGCAGCAGCGCGTCTCGATCGCTCGCGCCTTCGTGAACCGGCCCCTGATCCTCCTGGCCGATGAGCCCACAGGCAACCTCGACCCGGCTACGTCCGTCGGCATCATGCGCCTCCTCGACCGCATCAATCGCACCGGCACCACCGTCGTCATGGCCACCCACGATCGCAGCGTGGTCGACACCATGCGTCGCAGGGTCATCGAGCTCGACCGCGGGCTGATCGTGCGCGACCAGTCCCGCGGCGTGTACGAGTAGGCAGGCGGCGATGGCACTCAGGGTCGACTACGTCATCCGGGAGACCGGCACCAACCTCCGCCGCAACGTGACGCTCACCATCGCGACAGTCGTCACTGTCGCCCTCACGCTCACCTTCGTCGGCGCCTTCTTCCTCGCCAAGAAGGGGCTCGATCGCTCGAACGTCCAGTTCAAGGGCAGCGTCAGCTTCATCATCTTCATGAACCCCGACGCCACGCAGCCCCAGATCGACAGCGTCGGAAACGTCCTCGAGAGCACACCGCAGGTCAAGAGCACGAAGTTCCTCGACCATGCGGCCGCCCTCGTCGAGTTCAAGGAGGTCTTCGCCGACAAGCCCGAGCTCACCCGCAACATCACGGCGGCCGACCTGCCGACGAACTACAAGGTCTTCCTCAACGACGGGTCCTCCGACGTCGTGCTGTCCCTCGTCGAGCAGTTCCGCGGCGAGCCCGGCGTGCTCGAGGTCAAGGCTGCGGCCGAGCAGATCAAGCAGAACGAGACGGCGTTCAACAAGATCGGCACGTTCCTGCTCATCGGCTCGCTCATCGTCGGCGCGAGCTCGCTCGTGCTGATCGTCAACTCGATCCGCATCGCCATGTTCGCTCGCCGGCGCGAGATCGAGGTCATGAAGTTGGTCGGGGCGACCAACTGGTTCATCCGCATCCCGTTCATGTTCGAGGGGATGATCCAGGGAATCGTCGGCTCGCTCGTCGGAGTGGCCTTCATCGTGTCGATCAAGGGACAGATCCTGCCCCTGCTCGTGAAGGCCGGCGGCATCTTCACCGACTTTCGACTCGAGTCATCCGACGTGTTCAGCGTGTCGGTCGGCTTGGTCGTCGCCGGTGCGCTGATCGGCATCGCCACCAGCGCGCTCGCCGCTACCCGCTACCTCGACGTGTAAGAGGCCGGGCGCCAATCCGCGCTGGTCCGAAGAAAGTCAGGCGAGGAAGGCGCGGAGGGCGCTGCCGACGGCGGCGAGCATCTCGTCGGTGCGCGGGGTGATCGAAGCCATGCTCGCGAAGCCATGGATCATGTCGTCGTAGGCGAGATGGCTCACTTCGACCCCCTCGGCCGCCAGCCGTTCGGCGTAGGCCACGCCTTCGTCGCGCAAGGGGTCGTAGCCGGCGGTGACGATGACCGCCGGCGCGACTCCGGCGACGCTCGCCGCGAGCAGCGGCGACCCGGCGGGATCCGACGCGACCCCTGAGTCGCCCAAGTAGTGCGCGATGAACCAGCGCATGCCGGCTGCTGTCAACAGATAGCCCTCGGCGTTGTCGACGTACGAGCGGGTCTGCGTCCGTAGGTCGATCACGGGGTAGACGAGGGCCTGGGCGCGCAGGGCGATACCCGAGGTCGCGGCTCGCTGGGCAGCGACGGCCGCGACGTTGCCGCCAGCGCTGTCGCCGCCAACCGCCAGCCGGTTCGGATCGCCCCCGAGCAGCTCGGCGTTCGCGGTCAGCCACTCGACGGCAGCGAAGCAGTCGTCGGGCGCTGCGGGTAGTGGGTGCTCGGGCGCGAGCCGGTACTCGAGCGACACCACGAGCGCGCCCGAACGATTGGCGAGCTTGCGCGCCGTCGGGTCGGCCGTCTCGATGTCGCCGATCACGAAGCCGCCGCCGTGAAACCATGCCAGCACGGGCAGCTGGCCGTCCGCAGCGCCCGCTGGCCGGTAGATGCGCGCCGGCATGGGCCCGGCGGGCCCAGGGATGGTGCGGTCGGTGATCTCACCGACCGTCTCGGGCTCGCCATCGAGGAGGGCGAGCACGCGGATCTGCGCCCGAGCGCCCTCGACCGAGAGCTGCTCGAGGGCCGGTCCGCCCGAAGCCGCGAGCTGATCCAGGACGAGCTCGAGGTTCGCGTCGAGCGGCATCGCGGGAGCATAGGCAGCTGGGCGCGCGCCTCCGCGAGCGGTGCTGCGCCTGGTTGCTATCGTGGCGCGCCACCTACCAGGGGAGGGCAAGTGCCCGCAGGTGTCAGCGCGAACGGCGAAGTCCGCATGCTCATCGACGGCCAGCTCGTCGAGGCGGCCTCGGGCAAGCGCTTCGACAACATCAACCCTGCCACCGAAGCTGTGCTCGGCGAGGTGGCCGACGCGGGTGTTGATGACATGCGCAAGGCCATCACAGCGGCGCGGCGGGCCTTCGACGAGAGCGACTGGTCGACGAACCACGGTCTGCGCAAGCGCTGCCTCGAGCAGCTCACCGAAGCGCTCGAGTCCGAGCAGGAGGATCTGCGCGACGAGCTCGTGGCCGAGGTCGGCACGCCGATCGCGTTGACCTACGCGATGCAGCTCGACGTGCCGCTGCAGGATGCTTTTCGATGGCCAGCAAAGCTCATCGAGGAGTTCCCCTGGGAACGCAGCCTTCCCGACGGCGACCTGTTGGGCATCCCCAGTCGGCGCGCCGTGTGGAAGGAACCGGTCGGCGTCGTCGGCTGCATCGTGCCGTGGAACTACCCGTTCGAGGTGACGAGCAACAAGCTCGGCCAAGTGCTCGCCACCGGCAACACGGCGGTCTTGAAGCCTGCTCCCGACACTCCGTGGAACGCCACCCGTCTTGGGCGCCTCATCGCCGAGAAGACCGAGATCCCGGCGGGGGTCGTCAACGTCGTCACCTCCTCCGACCATCTCATCGGCGAAGAGCTCACCCTTGATCCGCGCGTCGATCTCATCTCCTTCACCGGCTCGACTGCTGTCGGCAAGCGGATCATGGAGAAGGGTGCTGCGACGCTGAAGCGCGTCTTCCTCGAGCTCGGCGGGAAGTCGGCGATGATCGTGTGCGACGACGCCGACTTCGAGTCGATCGTGCCTGCAGGCTCGATGGTCTGCATCCACGGAGGGCAGGGCTGCGCCATGCAGACGCGGATGCTCCTACCGCGCGCGCGCTACGACGAGGGCGTTGAGCTCATCGCTGCTGCGATGGCTGCTTTTCCCTACGGCGATCCAACCGACATGTCGAACCTCTCAGGCCCGCTGGTGAGCGCCCGACAGCGCGACAGGGTGCTCGGCTACATCGAGAAAGGGAGTGCGGAGGGGGCAAAGCTCGTCGTCGGCGGCGGTCGCCCAGCGCACCTTCCGAAGGGTTACTACGTCGAGCCCACGCTCTTCGTCGACGTCGACAACTCGATGACCATCGCGCAAGAGGAGATCTTCGGTCCGGTCCTCTGCGTCATGGCGTACGACGACGATGACGACGCGATCCGCATCGCGAACGACAGCGAGTACGGCCTGTCGGGCGGGGTCTTCTCGGCTTCAGACGCGCGGGGCACTGCGATAGCCCGGCGCATCCGCACCGGTTCGATCGCGGTCAACGGCGGCCTCTGGTACGGCGCCGACGCGCCGTATGGCGGCTACAAGACGAGCGGCTTGGGTCGCCAGAACGGCATCGAGGGCTTCGAGCAGTACCTCGAGACGAAGACCGTCGGCTGGGGCAAGCACTGAGGCGAGCTTCGTCGCCGCTTGGTCACAGCACGATGCTCGCGAGCTCCTCGAGGTGCTCGCTCGGGCCGCCCAACTGGTGCTTGAAGGTGAGCAGTCGCTTGTAGAGGAGATGCGGGTCTGCCTCCCAGGTGTAGCCGACGCCGCCGAAGATCTGGATGGCATCGGCGCCGACTTGGGCCAGCGCGTCGCTCGCGTACGCCTTCGCGATGGTGGCGGCGCGGTGCAGCTCGGCCGGCTCAGCGCAGTCCGCAGCCCAGAGCCCGTAGTACGCGGCAGCGCGCGAGACCTCGACGGCTCGCAGCATGTCGGTGCAAAGGTGCTGCACCGCCTGGAACGCACCGATGGGCTGGTCGAACTGCACGCGGACCTTGGCGTAGCCGACCGCCAGGTCGAGCACTGCACTCGCCGCACCAACGGCGTCGAGCGTCGTTGCGATGACGAGCCGATCGACGATGCCGGCGAGAGCATCCGTGGCGTCGCCGGTGCCGATGCGCTCGGCCTCAGCGCGCTCGAGGGTGATCGTCGCGAGCTTCGTCGACCCGTCAGCCGTTGGAGTCGCGGTGATGGTGACCCCTTCAGCGCTGGAATCTATGGCATGCACGCCGAGCCCTTCGTCGTCGTGCGCCGTGACGAGGAGCAGCGTTGCGCCCGCCCCGTCAGGCACGAGAATCTTGGTTCCAGAGACCGCACCGTTCGTTGCCAGCGTCGCGGGCCGGTGCCAGCTCGAACCCCGACCGTCGTCGTGCAGAGCCAGCGTGCCGAGGACGCTGCCGTCGACGACCCCTGGCAGCCACCGCGCGCCCTGGTCCTCACTCGCGAGCGCGGCGAGGATCAGCGGCGTCGCAACCGCGGCCGAGCGCAGCGGGCCTGGGTGCGCGACCCGCCCGAGCTCCTCGAGCACGACGCCGGCATCGGTCATCCCCGCGCCTGCGCCGCCGTGCTCCTCAGCGACGAGCAGGCCTGTCGCGCCGAGCGCAACGAGGCCAGCCCAGACCTCAGGGGCAGAGCCGATCGCTTCGTCGAAGCGGGCCCGCGTGAAGCTGAGCGGCGCCCGGGCATCGAGGAAACGGCGGACGCTCGCGCGCAGCTCCTGCTGCTCCGCGCTGAACTCCGCGTCCACTACTTGCTCCTCGGGAGCCCGAGCACGCGTTGGGCGATGATGTTCTTGTTGATCTGGGTCGTGCCCCCGGCGATGCTCGAGCCGCGCGAGGCCACCGGCTCCATCCCTCCGGGCAACGTCATGCCGGCGTGTCCGTGAATCTCGAGCTGCAGCTCGGCCAGGTGCTGCGACGCGTCGCTCCACAGCAACTTCGCGAGGCTGCCCTCGGGCCCCGTCTCGCGCCCGTGGAGCTGCCCGCTCACGGCCCGGTCGGAGAGCAGCTTCAGGCATTCGCCTTCGAGGTAGACGCTGGCGAGGCGCTGGCGCAGGACGGGATCGTCGGTGGCAGCCCGGCCGTCTGGCAACACGACGTGCGCCGCCGCATCGAGCGCAGCGCGGATCCGCCGCCGGGTATCGAGGTGCAAGATCGCCACGCCAGCGCGCTCGTAGGCGAGCGTCGTCGTTGCCACCTTCCATCCACCGTTCAGTGGGCCGAGGAGCGAGTCGCGGGGCACCCGGACATCGGTGAAGAAGAGCTCGCTGAAGTCGCTCGAGCCGGTGATGGTGGTGAGCGGGCGCACCTCGATGCCCGGTAGCGACATGTCCACGAGCAGGCACGAGATACCCCGGTGCTTCGCTGCCGTGGGGTCGGTGCGCACGTAGAGCTGGCACCAGTCGGCGAGGTTGCCGAGGCTGTTCCATGTCTTTTGCCCGCTGATCGTGAAGACGTCGCCATCGAGGGTGGCGCGGCATTGCAGCGACGCCAGATCGGAGCCGGCATCGGGCTCGGACATCCCTTGGCACCAGATCTCCTCTGCGCGGAGCATGCGAGGAAGGAACCGGCGCTTCTGCGCCTCCGAGCCCCACTGCATGATCGCGGGGGCGATGTTGGCAACCCCGATCACGTTGATGTTGCCGGGAAGGTCGAGTCGTGACATCTCCTCGGCGAACACCACCTGTTCGAGCAGCGACGCGCCGCGACCTCCGTACTCGACGGGCCACGCGACCGCCCCGTAGCCAGCGTCGGCCATCACCCGATTCCACGCTTGGAGCTCGGCCGCCTCCTCACGCGAGTGGTCGAGTCCCCGAGCCGCGGGCTCAGGCGCCAACGCTCGGTTGGCCTCGAGCCACGCCCGCAGCTCTCTGCGGAACGCCTCGGCCTCAGTCGGGTAGTTGAAGTTCACGGCCGAACGGGCCCCGATGTCGCGGCGATCTGTGGCACCGTACTGCCGTCGGATGACCGAGCGACCGAACGGATCCATGCAGTCACTCAACCATCGGCGCATCCTCGTCGTCGGAGCATCGTCTGGCATCGGCCGCGCCGTTGCGCGAACGGTCGCGAACCTCGGTGCCGATGTCGTCGTGGTCGGCCGACGACGGCAGCTCCTTGACACGATCATCGAGGAGTTGGGCGCTGGCGCGGTAAAGCAGCGAGAGAAGGCTCAGCTCGTCGTGACGACGTAGCGTTGGGTGGTGGCTGGGCCTCCCGTCAGTTATGCGCAGAATGCTGGCGTCAGCATCGCTTATCAGGTCTTCGGCGATCAAGTGCTGGTCTCGTCGACGGTCAAGGACCTCGTCATCGGCTCCGGATTGACGTTCACCGCACTCGGTCACCACGAGCTCAAGGGAGCTCCCGACACGTGGGCGCTGTACCGGTACGCGGGCGACCAACCCGGCCCACTGCTCGCCTCCGGCTACGAGACCGACGTGCGGGAGCCCCTCACCGCAGCAGAGCTCGCAGTAGCGGGATCTGAGACAGGCGACTGACGAGCCGTCCGGGGCTCTCCCTCTCCAATCCGGCGGAGCACGAGCATTCCTGCGAGCGATGCGATGGCCAGCGCACACAAGCCGAACGCATGCATGTCGCGGCCCGTCGCGGGCAGGGTGCTCGGCGCCGACACCGGCGCGCTCGGGCTGGTCTCCGGAGCGGCCTGCCCGCTTCCGGGCGGCTCGAGGAGCGGCAACGTGATGCTCATCGCCGAAACCTGCACCACCGCGGGGACGTTGCTCTGCTGGAAGTAGGGCAGGTCGTTCGCGGTGACCTCGACCTTGAGCTTGTGCCCTGCCGGGAAGCGGTAGCCCTGCGGAGTGAGCTGGAACTTCGCGTGCAGCCCATTGCCTGGTGCGTCGAGTCTCCGGTAGGTGCCGCGATCGATGAGCCCCTGGGCGGAGCCGTCGGGCGCGACATCCCACAACCGCGCGTGGAGCTGTGTGTCCGGCGCGGTGGTCGAGAACTCCACGTCGATGATCGGGCCACCCATGAGGACGATGTCCTTGTCGACGTCGAAAACGTCGGTGACCACGGTCGGATCGGGTTGTGACGGCCTCATGATCCGGCAGCCGTGATACGCGCCGGGCAAAGGCAGGGTCGCGGTCGTGATCGGGTCTGACGCTGCGCCCGCCGGGCCCGGCGTGCTGCTCAGCGTCGTGCCACCGTTCGAGCTCTTGAACGTGATGTGCTCGGGCTGAAGCGCATCCCACGTCGGCGCGCTGACGAAGCGCATCGGCGCGTCGTGGTCGAGGCATCGCGTGACCGTCGAGCCAACGTCGAACGTCGGTGCGAGCGGTGTGCGATCGGGACGGAGGTAGTGGTCGACGAAGTCGCTCATCTGCGCGTGCGCGAGGTCCCACTCGTCTTGTCGTTGAGCGGTGTAGTCATGGCCGAGGTCCCCGAGGAAGACCTTGATCGGGTACGCCGGGTCGACGCTCGTGACCAGGTTGCGGACCTGCAGCGCTTCGGTCGCCGGGAAGAGCGGGTCGGTCAGGCCCTGCACGTAGAAGATCGGCACCCGGCCCTGGGGCGCGGTGGTGATCGGGGATTTGAACTGCTGGTCGCGCACGCCGCGAGCGACGAAGGGGTCAGCCTGGAGGAACGGGTTGCCGAGCTCGAGCCGGACGGTGTTGGTGAGGATGTCGGCATCCGGGTCGAGCGCGGGAGGGCTGAAGAAGCCGCTGGTTGCTCCGGCGAGGTACAACGCGCCGATCGTGCCGGCGATGGGTACGCCGAATGGATCCGTATGGCTTCCGTCCGCCGGTGCGAGCGCCGACCCATCCGAACCGCGGCCGTTCGGCGTCAGCACGCCGAGCAGGTCGGCGTAGGTGTACATCGGCACGGACACCGCCCAGGTGAGGGTGGTCGCGCCGTTCGGTGTCGTCCATGCCACGAGCTCGCCGTTGGCCTTTCCCGCGCACGGATCGGGTCCAAGCGCAGCAGGGACGCCAGCGCCGCCGCACATCGTCTTGTCCGCGAGCAGCGCACCCGACAATGGAGGACCGCCGCCGTACGAGCCGCCGGTGATCGCCAGCCGGTCCGCTCTTGCCGTCCCGCTCTGCACGAGCGCACCCGCGAGCCATTGCGCGTCGCGCACCTCCCATCGCTTGTCGTCGAGGTGAATCCAATAGTCGAAGCCGGCGCATTGCGGCGCTGGCGTGACCTTCGTGGCTCCGGGCGTGTCCGGGCCGCACGAGTCGTGCCACCCTCTCGCGGTGTAGTTCACGACGACGTAGCCGCGCGTCGCGAACCAAACGTTGTTCCACCGACTGTTCTGCTCGGGCCGGCCTTCAGAGACCACCGAGTCGCTCTTGCCCGTCTCCTCCCACACCGTCTTGTCGTCGCCGAAGCCATGCGCCATCACGATCGTCGGCGACGGCGCCGCAGCACCGCAGGGCACGGTGACATCGACCGAGAACGGCATGCCGTCGAAGCCTGGAACGGTGCCCGACCAGCGCGTGTACGCGACGGTGGGGACGTCCTTCGTCAGGTAGTCGGTGGGGGAGAGCGACGCGCCGGGCATCCCCGAGTAGGGGACGAGCGTGTGATCGCACGCAGCTGCGTCGGCGAGAGCATTCCTCGGCGCGACAGGCAATGCTGCGAGCGCGATGGTGAGGAGGAGGACGCATCCAGCTCGGCGCACAGGGTGACGCTAATTGAGATGAGTTCAGGGCCGTCGGAGGACATACCTGGCGAAGATGGCGTCGTCGGAGTACTCGGCCTCCTCGATCGTGAAGCCGCTGTGCCCCATCATGGGCTCGAGGAGCCAGCTGAAGGTCGAGTGCTCGTCGCGAACATGCTCCTCGAGCTCCCCGCGGGTCCAACCCTCGCCGAGGGAGCCGTTCGCAGTGGAGCACCAGGCTTCGATGCGCGCTTCTGCTTCCCGCGGCTCGAAGCTGTAGACGACGTCCCAGAGTCGCACGATCCCGCCAGGTCGAAGGAGCCGGTGGATCCGCGCCAATGCGATGGCCTTCCAGAAGTCCGGGAGGTGGTGCAACGCGTAGCGGGAGTAGACGAAGTCAGCTGCGCTTCCTCGATGCTCGTAGGTCAAGAAGCCGGCCTGCACGATGTCGAGGTTGCCCAGCGAGGTGTCGTCGGCCTTGGCCCGTAGCGTCGCGAGCATCACCGGCGACACATCCACGGCCACCACCCGAGCGCAAACGGGTGCGACGGCGATGGCGAACTGCCCCGTCCCCGCGCCGATCTCGACGACCACCGAGTCGTTTCTCAGCCCCAGCTCTCTGCAGAGTCGAACCTCGTCGGCAGCACGCGCGTCTTCCTTCGAGTCGTAGCGAGACACGTGGCCGGCATCGAGGTTCTCACGGCCGGCGTTGGCTTGCTCGTCGAGCAACCACCCGTGCTCGCGACCGGTCGTCATGAGCGACCATCATGGTGGTTCTAGTCGAAGGGGGGCGGCCCGAGCAGCTCGATGCCGCCGTTCTTCTTGGCTGAGGCTTGCACGCGGGCCATGTCGACGGGTCCAGCGTCGTCACCGACGGACACTGGCACGCTGGCATCCCAATAGAACGCCTGGCAGCAGCCCGGCGTATGGAGGCAGAGGAGGCGAGCGCCGTCGGCACCCGAGACCTTGAAGGCGTGCGGGACGCCACGCGGTGCGCTCGCAACGCCGCCGGCTTCCACGACGTGTTGGTCACCGTCGAGGTGCATGAGTATCTCGCCCTCGAGGACGATCATCGTCTCGTCGGAGTCGGGGTGCGTGTGCAGGGGGGTGACCTTGCCGCAGTCAAGGCGATCCTCGAAGAGGAGGAACGCCCCAGCGGTCTCCTCTTCCGTCGCCTTCCAGATGTGCAGGCCGCCGCCGAAGAACCACCGGCGGTCGCCCTCCTCAGCTGCACGCACCAACGGCTTCCTCGAGGTGTTCGCACCCATGGTCCTGCTCCTCTCGTCATGGGACACACGTCCCATGACGACACTCGCGTACCATGGAGCTGATGTCAACGCGCTATGAGGCCAGCGGCCGGATCGCCCAGAAGGCAAGAACGCGCGACGCCCTGATCGCCGCGACCCGCCAACTCGTTGCTGCCGGTGTCACACCCACCGTGGAGGACGCAGCTCGAGCCGCTTCGATCTCACGCACGACCGCGTACCGGTACTTCCCGAGCAAGCGCGCGCTCCTGCTTGCAGCGCACCCCGAGATCGCTGCCACGACCATGCTGCCGACCAACGCGCCGGAGGAGCCATCCGGTCGGCTCGATGCGGTCGTGCGCAACTTCACCGCGATGATCCTCGACACGGAGGCGCAACAGCGCACGATGCTGCGCCTCTCGCTCGAGGCTGACGCGGCCCAACGCGACGGGCTCCCCCTGCGACAAGGACGTGCGATCGGGTGGATCAACGAAGCACTCGAGGGTCTGCGAGGCGACCTCTCCGACGCGCAACTCCACCAGCTCGTGCTCAGCATCCGAGCCACCGTCGGCATCGAGGCGCTCGTCTGGCTCATCGACGTCGCCGGCCTCTCGAGAAGCGACGCAGCTGCCCTCACGCGCTGGTCGGCCCAGGCGCTCTTGCACCGAGCCACGACCGTTCCGCCGCCGACGCGGCGGAGGGCCAGCAAGCGGGTCGTGCCAGAACGGCCGGGCTGATCGGCGATGACCAGCACTTGAGCGCTGGTCATCGAGTGGAGCTGGAGTGGAGCTGGAGGGAATCGAACCCTCGTCCGCTGAGCAGTTACCGACCGTGCTACGACCATTCCCGAGATCGAGGCTCTACGGCTGCCTCACCGCCGGGTCGGAGACCCTCGCAGGGAGGGCGCCACCGGGTCTTTCCCCGGGGTCAGCGATCTTTCTCGCCGTCAGCGATCTTTCTCGCCGTCAACCTCCGCTTCTGTTGCCGGGCTGCGGTGGTCAGGCCCCGTGTGCCATTGCTGGTCACGATGTCTCTCGTTCGCCTAAGTGATCAGGCTGCGAGAGCGAAGCTGCGCTTGGCGCTTCTTTGGGTGCCCCGTTTTAGGAGTCTGAGCAACTCCGGTCGCATGAGCGGCTCCCGGTCTCAACGTCGAAACCGATCAGCCCCTTGTTGTTGGAGAGCGAAGTGTACCGGCTACTCGCCCCGGCGGCCGCGGGCCATGGCCCGGCGGGTCTCCATCTCCGCGTCGCGCTTCGCGAGCGCTTGACGTTTGTCGGCGAAGTTGCGCCCTCGTCCGAGGGCAAGCTCGACCTTGACGCGCCCGTCGGAGAAGTAGAGCTGCGTCGGCACGAGAGCGAGACGATCCTGGTCGAGGCGCGCCTTGAGACGGACGATCTCGTCCTTGCGCAACAGCAGCTTGCGCTCCCTGTCGGGTTCGTGGCCGTTGTGCGTCTGCGCGTTCGCGTAGGGCGGGATGTGCAGGCCCAGGAGCCACAACTCCCCATCGCGCACCCAGCCATTGGCGTCTGCGAACTGCACGTGCGCCTCGCGCAGCGACTTCACCTCTGACCCGCGCAGCACGATGCCAGCCTCGATCGTCTCGAGGATGTCGAACTCTCGGCGGGCCTGGCGGTTGGTGGCGATCACCTTGCGGCCCGAGGTGTCCTTTGCCATAGGGGACGCCACGATACGGGCCGTGAACACCAGGGCAAAGCGCTCGGGCGCTGCATTCCTCGCGTCGGCCACCCTCAGCGGCGCGCCGTCCACCGCGCTCGCTCTGCTCCATGGCGACGACATCCTTCGAGCGGCTCGAGCTGCAGCAACGGTCCTGCCCGGCCGGCGCGAGCGGCCTGGGCTCGTGGCCGGCGTCGTCGCGCACCTCACGATCTCCGCCGCGTGGACAGCCGTGCTCGAACCGCCGTTGCGACGGTTGTCCCGCGAACGAGCGGCCACGGTTGGTGCTCTCGCCGGGCTCGGCATCGCGGCGCTCGACCTCGGGGTCATCGCACGCGGCTACCCGGCGATCCACGCGCTGCCCCGAGGTGCGCAGGTGGCGGACCACGTCGCCTTCGGTGCCATCGTCGGTTGGATGGTGGGCCGCCGGTAGCTTCGCCGTCGTGCTGCGGCTGTCGGAGGCGACCTACCTCGAGATCGTCGGCCATGCCTACGACGGCTACCCGCTGGAAGCCTGCGGCCTGCTTGGTGGCGCGATGCTCGGCGCCGACGCGCGGGTCGACACGTTCTACGCAACCGACAACGAGTCCGCTTCGGCGAAGCTGTACTCGATACCCGGGCGAGCGTTCCTCGCTGCCGACCGCGACGCGGAACGCAGAGGGACCCAGCTCGTCGGGGTCATGCACAGCCACACCCACACCGACGCGTGCCCCTCGCCGACCGACGTGGCTCAGGCCCCCGACCCGGATTGGCACTACGTGATCGTCTCGCTGCGCGACATCGCGCCCGTGCTGCGCTCGTTTCGGATCGAGGCAGGCATGGTGACCGAAGAGGATGTCGTGGTCGAGCGCCGGTAGCATTCCTGACCAGGTGGGTCACCTTTCCGTCCCGCCCAGCACCGACCGCGACGATCGAGCACCTCGATGCCTATCTACAACTCGGCAACCGACCTCATCGGCAACACGCCGATGCTCGACGTGTCATCGCTGAGCCCCAACCCCCACGTGCGCATCATCGCCAAGCTCGAGGGCCAGAACCCCGGCGGCTCGGTGAAGGATCGCGCTGCCAAGTGGATGATCGAGCAGGCGGAGCGCGAGGGCACGCTCACGCCGCACTCGGGCCAGGTGGTCCTCGAGTCGTCGTCGGGCAACACCGGGATCGCGCTGGCGATGATCTGCCACATGCGCGGCTACCACTTCAAGGTCGTGCTCCCCGAGAACGTCTCGATCGAGCGCACGCAGATGCTCGAGGTGTGGGGCGCTGAGATCATCGACTCGCCCGGCGGCGAGGGCTCGAACGGCGCGATGCGACGCGCGCAGGCGATGGCGGCCGACCACGACGACTGGTGGTTCCCCTTCCAGTACGGGAACCCTGCGAACCCCAAGGCCCACTACGAGTCGACCGGACCAGAGATCTGGCGCGATTGCCCGGAGATCACACACTTCGTTGCCGGCCTCGGCACGGCAGGCACCATCATCGGTGTCGGCACCTACCTGAAGGAGCGCAACCCGGCCATCGAGGTGTGGGCCATCGAACCACCCTCCGGCGAGATGGTCGACGGGCTCAAGAACTTCGACGAGGGCTTCGTGCCCCCGGTGTTCGAAGACGGAGGCGGTTGGGACCTGCTCGACAGGCGCATCATCGTGCGCCCCCGCGAGTCGATCGAGTGGACCCGCCGACTTACCGATGTCGGGGTCTTCGCCGGGTTGTCGTCTGGCGCGATCATGAAGGGCGCGGCGAAGTGCGCGGATGAGATCGAGCGGGGGACGATCGTCGTCATCATCTGCGATGGCGGTTGGAAGTACCTGTCGACTGGTGCGTGGACCGACGACCTCGACGAGGTCGAGTCGCGGGCCAAGTCGATCATCTACTTCTGACCTTCAAGCCAGGAGGACAAGCTACAGGGGCCTCAGGAGCGACCGTTAGCCTGCTGCTGTGGCCGACGAGCGCTCGATCGGGATGTTCGACTCGGGGTTCGGAGGTCTCACTGTCGCCCGTGCCCTGATCGACCTGTTGCCCGGTGAGGACCTCGTCTACATCGGCGACACAGGCCGCTACCCCTATGGACCGCGCCCCCTCGATGAGGTGCTCGACTTTGCTCGCGAGATCGCAGGGCATCTGATAGAGACCGAGAACGTGAAGCTCCTCGTCGTGGCATGCAACACGGCGGCGGCGGCGGGGCTCGAGGTGCTCCAGGCCGAGCTCGACATCCCGGTCGTCGGCGTGATCGAACCCGGCGTTCGCGCGCTCGTGCAGGCGACGGTGCGCGGCAGGGTTGGCGTGATCGGCACGGTCGGGACGATCGGCTCGGGCGCCTACCAGGCCGCGGTGGCCGCCACGAGCAGCGCCGTCGAGCTCACCTGCGCTGCCTGCCCCGGGTTCGTCGAGTTCGTCGAGCGGGGTGAGACGCGCAGCGAGCAGGTCCACGTGCTCGCCGAGCGTCTCCTCGCGCCGATCATCGAGGCCAAAGTCGACGCGCTCCTGCTCGGTTGCACCCACTACCCCTACTTGGCTCGCACGATCAGCGACGTCGTCGGGCGTGAGGTGGTCTTGGTGTCCTCAGCGGACGAGACGGCCTTCGAGGTCCGCTCGCTGTTGGCCGGCTCCGACCTCGCGGCTCCGGTGCGCGATCGTGAGCCGCGCCACCGCTTCTGCTCGTCGGGCGATACGGCCTGGTTCTCCTCTCTCGGAGGTCAGCTCCTCGGCCCCGAGCTCGCCTCGGCCGAAGCGGTCCCGTGGGGCGATGGGCACGTTGCTGGCTCGCCGAGCGCGCATTGAGTCCCGGCTTGAGCCTCACCGTGCTCGGCTGCGATGGCTCCTATGCCGGTCCCGGTGGGGCGTGCAGCGGCTACCTCGTCTCGAGCGGTGCGACCAACGTGTGGGTCGACTGCGGGCCCGGGACGCTGGCCAACCTGCAGGAGCACGTGAGCCTCGCCGAGCTCTCGGGCATCGTGATCAGCCACGCGCACCCCGACCATTGGGTCGAGCTGCCGGTCGCTTTGAACGCGCTCCGCTACTACGTCGAGCGCCGAGGCGTCCCGCTCTTCACGACCGGCGAGACGCTCAAAGGCCTCGAAGCCATGAAGGGCGCGCCCGTGCCTGAGACGTTCGCGGTCCACCAGATCACTGACGGCTCGAGCTTCGATCTCGATGGTCTGCGATTCGGCTGCGTCGTCACCGATCACCCTGTCGAGACGCTGTCGATGCGCATCGAAGGCGGGGGGCGCAGCATCGGCTACTCGGCCGACACCGGACCGGGCTGGCATCTCGCCTCACTGGATGACGTCGACCTCGCCGTCGTCGAGGCGACGCTGCGCGAGGGCCAGTCGGGGTTGGCGCCGCACCTCACGACCACCGAGGCCGGCCAGCTCGCTCACGCCGCGGGGGCGGGGCGCCTCGTCATCACCCACCTGCCACCGGGAGCCGACGCCGCGGCGAGCAGGGACGAAGCCGCCGTCGCCTACGGTGCCGACGTCCTTGTCGCCACCACCCACCTGAGGATCGACATCTGATGCCCCGCCACGACGACCGTCAGGCCGACGAGCTGCGCCCGATCACCTTCGAGCGAGACTTCACCGAGTCGGCTGACGGGTCGGTGCTCGTGTCGTTCGGCCGGACGCGGGTCCTGTGCACGGCGTCGGTCGATGAGGACGTGCCCCGGTGGATGCGGGGGAAGGGCAAGGGTTGGGTCACGGCGGAGTACTCCATGCTCCCCGGCGCATCGGCCGAGCGGATCAGGCGCGAGGTCAAGGACGGCAAGCCTTCCGGGCGCACCCAGGAGATCCAGCGGCTCATCGGTCGTTCGCTGCGCGCCGTGTGTGACATGACCGCACTCGGCGAGCGCCAGGTCATCGTCGATTGCGACGTGCTCCAGGCCGACGGCGGGACCCGGACCGCGTCGATCTGCGGCGGTTACATCGCGCTCCACGATGCGCTCGCACGTCTGGTGCAGAAGGGCGCCATCGCAGGGCATCCGCTCACCGAGCCGTGCGCAGCCATCTCGGTCGGCATCGTCGACGGCTCGGCGCTCCTCGACCTCGCGTACGTCGAGGACTCCCGCGCTGAGGTCGACATGAACGTCGTCATGACGGGCGGTGGCCGCTTCATAGAGGTGCAAGGCACGGCGGAAGGGCTGCCTTTCACGCGAGACGAGCTGGACTCGCTGTTGCGGTTGGCCGAGGCAGGCATCACGGAGATCGTCGGGCTGCAGCGGGAGATGACAGCTTCGCCGCCCGCACCACGGTGAACGCGTTGAGGGTCCTGCTCGCGACGGGCAATCCTCACAAGGTCGTCGAGGTCACCGAGATACTCGGGCCCGGCTTCGTGGTCGAGGCGATCGACCCCACGGTCGAAGAAGGCGGCGACACGTTCGAAGCGAACGCGTTACAAAAGGCGAGGGCCGTCCGCGACCGCACCGGTGAGGCAGCGATCGCCGACGACTCCGGCATCGTGGTCGACGCCCTCGACGGGCGGCCCGGCATCCACTCGGCGCGTTGGACCGACGAGGGCGATTGGGTCGCGCGTGTGCTGCGCGAGCTTGCTGCACGCCCCGACCTGGCGCGAACGGCGCGTTTCGTCGCAGCAGCGGCGGTGGCGTGGCCCGACGGTGGAGAATGTGTCGTCCTTGGCACGGTCGAGGGCGTGATCGCGAGTGAACCGAGCGGGACGGCGGGCTTCGGCTACGACCCGATCTTCATCCCCGCTGAAGGAGACGGGCGCACGTTCGCTGCGATGAGCCCGCGGGAGAAGCACGCCTTGTCGCATCGGGGGCGAGCGCTGCGCGCTTTGGCCCCGATGCTCACGCGTGCGGCCCCTAACGATCCTTGACGGCCTGCACGCCCCGCTTGGCGATCGCGTTCGGCTGATCGAGCGATGACGTGTCAGCGAGGTCGGTGTTGCCGAACTCGAAGGTGATGACGACGTCGCCGGTGCGCGCGATGATCACCACGTAGTCGAAGCTCGAAGCGCTGCTCGAGCTGTCGCTCGAGAGCGAATCCGTCGACGACGAGAACGACGAGCTCGATGACTGCGCCGCCGTGCCAGGGCGTAGGTTCGGCACGGCGCTCGAGTTCGTCGAGGTGAGGTCGCCGTGCAGCGTGTACGCCGTGGCTTCGTCGGCGCCAACCTTGGATGCGACGTTGACGGGGGAGTCGATCGTGACGGCGACTGAGGAGGAGGAACCACTGTCGGTCAGGTCACCCGATGAGCAGTCGAACCCCTTGGCCGCTTCCTTCAGTGCCTTCTTCGCGTCGCCCGACGGGTAGGAGCGGATGGCCTCCTGGAAGTAAGCCTCGCCGCTTTGGCCTTGCGCCGTGGAACCGACGATGAAGTCAGGCGGGACTGCCTGATCGAAGTTGTCCGCACCGGACTTCAAGCAGGACGTGAAGAACGTCAGGCTGGTGGCGTCGAACGTGTCGCTGCTGAAGTCGCTCCCGACGTCGCTCGGCGCGAGGAGCAGCTTCTTCGCGGCGGCCTCGGTGAGCTTCTTCGCGCTCGAGCTGCTGCTGCTCGAGCTGGAGCTCGAGCTCGAGCTCTGGTCCGACTTGTCGGTGACCTTGTCGTCGTTGCGGGTGAGCGCGAATGCGACGCCCGCGCCGATAAGGGCGAGGATGATCACGACGGCGGCGATGACCTTGCCTTTGCCCTTGCCCGAGCTTGATCCGGGTGCGGGTGGTGGCGCACCGAAGCTCGTGATCGGTGGCTCGCCAGGCGGCGGCGGAAATGTTGGCCCGCCGACCGACGAAGCGACGGTGGTCGGGTCGCCGCCGAGGGCCGGCGTGGCGATCGTCGGATCGGGGGCAGCGAACGGCGGCACGGCTTCGGTCGGCACGGCTTCGGTCGGCCCGGCTTCGGTCGGCCCGGCTTCGGTCGGCCCGGGTTCGCCCAGGCCGTCCGTGCGCTCCGCGTCGGGGTGCAGCTCTGGCGCGTACCACTTGTCGTCGGATGCCTGCCACCAACCGGGACCCTGGGGGATGTCGCTCACGTGCGCTCCTTCAACGAGGTGCGAGAACCGTACCGTCCTTCACCAGTGACGGAGGTCAATCGCCCACGTGTCGACGACGTCGTCGCCTGCGACCACATGCATGACCTCGTGCTTCGCGACGGTCGGGTCGACGTGAGCCGGGATGATGCGGACTCGATCGCCGGGCGCTGCGAGCCCGGTGCCCTTTTCGGGGGCGAACGTCGTGTGCTCGTCGGAGACGAACCACAGCTCGCCGCCAGCCACGCTGGGGTCGCCGTGATCCATGGCGATCGCCTTCAGGCCGGCGTCGGCGACCGCCCAGCCCTTGGTGTTGGCCGAGACGACGGTGGCGTGCACGTGGAGCGCTTGACTGAAGGGGTGGCCGAGCTTGCCGTAGTCGGTGTCCATCAGCGCGAACGATCCTGCTTGCAGCTCGTTCACCCAGCGGTTGGTGGCCCAGGTACCTGTGCCGCCGCCCGAGACGACGTCGCCGCCGACTGTTTCGTGTGCTCGCAACAGCAACGACATGGCGGCCTCGACCTTCTCCGGCTTGGAGATCTCGGGCTCCATCATGAGGTGACCCTCGTAGCCCATCACGCCGCGAACCTCCATGCCAGCAGCGCGGGCCATGTCTGCGATGCGTCGTGCATCCTCGACATCGCACCCGCATCGGGGCATGCCGACCATGACGTCGACGAGCACCTCGCGCACACCGGCCGCGGCTGCAGCTTCGACCGTGGCTTCGGAGTCGACGGCGACGGTCACCCGTGCACCCGCACGCGCGACATCACCGACGCGTGTCGCGGCTGAGCCGAGGACTTGGTTCGCGAGTAGCAAGTCATCCCCGAGGCCAGCGGCAGCCATCCCCTCCACCTCGCGTGCTGTCGCGCAACAAAACGCCGTGTGCCCGGACTCGGCCAGCCGTCGGGCGAGCGCGGTGCACTTCCACGCCTTCACGTGCGGGCGCAACGTCGTCCCCGGCCATGCAGCGCCCATCGTGGCGATGTTGTGGTCGAGCGCAGCGATATCGACGACGAGGGCAGGGGTGGGGAGCTCGTCAAGCTTCATGTGGGCGGAGGGTACGCGTTCAGACACGCGGCTGGCAGGTGGTGCAGACGTCGATGCGTCGGCCAGCAACCTCGAGCCGCTCAATGCTCGAGCCGCAACGTCGGCACGTCGTCTGGTGATACGCGTAGACGACTTCGTCGCCACGGAGACGAGACACTGATCGGGATCGTTCGTCGGGACGCACCGTCACGATGCGGTTGCGGCGCACGCCGTCGCGCAGTTGCGCGACGAGCTCGTCCCACAGCGCGGCCAGCTGCACCTCGGAGAGGGCGCGTCCCGGCGTCTCGGGATGGATGCCGTGGAGGAAGAGGACCTCGGCGCGATAGACGTTGCCGATCCCGGCCACGACGCCTTGGTCGAGGAGGAGCGCGCCGATGGCCCGATCGCTGCGCAGCACCCTGTTGATGAAGTGGGTGGGGTCGGCATCGCGGCGCAACGGATCCGGACCCAGCCGCGCGATGGTCCGCTGCATGTCCTCGCCGTGCACGATCGCGCACACTGCTGGGCCGGAGAGATCCCACGCGGCCTCTGCCCCGACGAGACGCAGGCGCACCTCGCCGACAGGCGCAGGCACTGGCGCTGGTCGGCGAAGCAGTTTGCCGATGAGCCCGAGGTGCACATGAAGGTTCTGGTCGCCGTCGAAGCGCACGAACAGGTGCTTTCCGAATGCCTTGGCGCGCCCGGGCCCGCAGCCGTCGATGAGCGCGGCACCGTCGGCGAATCGCCCCTGCGGCGACCACGCGTTGAGGGGGCGACCCCGAAGGTCTCGGTTCAGGTCGCGCGCGAGGCGATGGATGGTGTGGCCCTCGGGCACGAGGGCAGCATGCCGCGCGCGATGCTGCGGCAGTGAGCACCACAGCCGATACCGACCTCGTGAGCAGGTTCTGGGACGCCCTCTACGCTCGCGACTGGCCCCGGGTGCGCAAGTTCTTCGACGAGCGTTCGCAGTACTGGGACGTGCCGACCGGGCCCGAGGCTGCGGCTGTCGGACCGGAGGCGATCGAAGGTCGTCTCCTGCTCGGCCTCGAGCCGCTCGCCGGCTACCGACACGAGGTCGCGGCGCTCGTCGCCGGCGAGGGCGTCGTCGTCACCGAGCACGCTGAGACCTGGGATTGGCCGACGGGGGAGTCGGTCACGCTGCCGTTCGTGTCGGTCATGCGGCTGCGCGACGGCGTGATCGGCCGTTGGAACGACTACTGGAACCTTCCGACGCTCATGGACGCGGCGCCGACCTGGTGGCAGGAGCGCCTGTTCTCCTCCGAGCTGACCTGGCTGACAGACCTCAGCGGAAGGTGATACGGCCACCCATGTGGCGAGCGCGTCGTGACACCGGCGCCGCGGCGACGGCGGCCGGTTATGGTCACGAGATCGGCCCGAGCGGCCGGGGTGCGCGTCCGTTCCGCACAACGGTTGCGCACAAGGAGGATCGATGCGAGTAACCGGCATCAACGCGAACCTTGCGGTTGCCGACATCACCTCTGCCCGTGACTTCTACACCGACTACCTCGGGCTGAGCGTCGAGGAATTCAACATGGGGTGGGTCGCGCGCTACCGATCGCCGAATGGCGAGGCCTCCGTCCAGCTCGTCACCCGCGACGCCACCGCGCCGCACGATTCGGTCATCTCGGTTCACGTCGGCGCCAGCATCGATGAGGCCTACGCGGAGGCGAAGCGGCGGGGATACGAGATCGTTCACCCGCTCACGGAGGAGGCGTGGGGCTTGCGACGGTTCTTCGTGCGCGCCCCGGACGGCAATGTGATCAACGTGGTGAGCCACAGCGACGAGTAGCTCCGCCCGAGGAGGCATGTGGCGCGCGAGGCGCGACTGCTGACCGGGGACGGGTTTGCTGCGACTGCTCGTGCGGGCGGGGAGACTCGAACTCCCACGTCTTTCGACACAGGCACCTAAGGCCTGCGCGGCTGCCAGTTACGCCACGCCCGCAGGGTGGGCGCGCAGCGTACGCCCCCGACGCCGCTACCCTCAGGCGCCATGACCGCACCGGACCCCACCGTGCTCAGCGAGCTCGCCCAAGCCGGAGGCTTCGGCGACCCGCAGAACGAGGTCTTCAACCGCCTCCTCAAGGATCGCATCGTCTTCCTCGGCACCGAGGTCACCGACTCGATCGCGAACCTGATCACCGCCCAGATGCTGTTCCTCGACGCCGACGCAGACGACAAGGACATCTGGCTCTACATCAACAGCCCAGGCGGGTCGGTCACGGCTGGCATGGCCATCTACGACACCATGCAGTTCGTGAAGCCCGACGTCGGCACGATCTGCATGGGCCTCGCAGCGTCGATGGGCCAGTTCCTCTTGTGCGCTGGCGCGCCGGGCAAGCGCTTCTCGCTCCCGCACGCGCGGATCATGATGCACCAGCCATCTGGTGGCTTTCAGGGGCAGGCGAGCGACATCGCGATCCAAGCCGAGCAGATGCTCTACGTGAAGAAGCTGATGGCCGAGCGCATCGCGTTCCACACCGGCCAGCCGCTCGAGCAGATCGAGGCCGACTCCGAGCGCGACAGGTGGTTCAAGGCCGACGAGGCGAACGACTACGGCATGATCGACAGGGTCATCGCCCGCCGCGGTGACATGACGTAGTTCAGCGGGTGGGTCTGTCGCTACTCCCGCGAGGCCTTGTTGAACGGCTACTGGCCTATGCGTCCGTCAATTTGCTCACGCAACAGGTCGGCGTGGCCGAGGTGGCGGGCGTACTCGTGGATCATCTCGAGCAGCACCTCGCGCAGCGAGATCCGGCCCGTGCCAGTGCCCAGTGCACCTCCCGGATCGTTGCCGGTGATGTCGAGACTGGGTGCGTCGGCCACGAACCGCTCGGCGAAATCCACCTCTGCGCGCCACGCGTCCCACGCCTGCGCAACCACCTGAGGGTCGGGCACAGCGCCGTCGAAATCCCCGTCACGGTCGGTGTCAGAGCAGAACAGGTCCGGTGCGTCCTGTCCCGCCATCACCTCTCGGAACGAATCACGCTCCATCTCGGCCAGATGTCGCACCAGCCCGAGCAGCGACATCGTCGACGGCTCGAGCGAGCGCCGCGCCAAGGCCTCCGCATCGAGACCTGAGCACTTCATCTCCAACGTGAGGCGCACACAGCGCAGAACCTCGGCCAGCGTGGCGCGCTCGTCGCCCAACGTTGGTCCGTTCTCACGCGGGTCGTCCTCGAGATCGAGAAACATGTCCGCTCGTCGGGTCGTGGCCATCGCCGCGATTATCGCAATGGCGCGTGGCGGCGTACCAGCGACGATCGACACGTGCGCTCACGTTGGCTGCCATGGCGCGCCTGCCGTTGACCCCTGCGCGACGCCAGCGGGTGGCCGCGAGGCCGAGCGAGCTCAGGGCGAGCTTGGCGGCACCGTCGTCGGGCCGAGCGTGATGGCGCACTCTGTCGCCGCATACTGCTCGACGGTGCTCGACGCTCTGGCTGCTACGTCGGCGTCGCCCGGCGCGACGGTGGCCGGTGGTGCGCCAGCGCTCGACTGTGAGCGAGCGCGCAGCACCGCCTGGATGTCGGTGGCGACGGTGATGAGCTGCTGCACCGCCTCCCGCGCTGGTGATGGCGCCTTCGCTTCGAGCTCACGCAAGCGCGTGATGCCCTGACCGACTTGGTCGGCGTTGCCGCCATCAGCTGCGAACAACGCGACAGGGTCCGCGCCTGACCGCAGCGAGTCGCAGAAGGCCTTCGCGCTGCGCCCGCCACCACCGCAACCGACCATCGCCAGGGTGAGCCCGATGGCGATGAGCGCGATGCGTGCGAGCCGAGAGGGAACGTGTTGGTCCGTCACACCGCGAGGTTATGGTCGCCTTGATGTCCCCCGAGCGCACCCCGGTGCTCCGAGTCGTGCCCTACGGCGCGCCGGCGCGCAGCGCGTTGCTCGAGGCCATCACCCAGCTGCGGGACGGCGACCCGCTCGCGCCTGTCACCGTCGTCGTGCCGTCAGCACTCTCGGGCGTGACGCTGCGGCGCTCGCTCGCCAACGAGCTCGGCGGCCTCGTCGGTGTCGCGTTCATGTCGTTGCCTGGTCTCGCCGAGCGCCTCGCCGCGGCGCGAGTCGCGGTCGACGGCCGGCGCAGCATCGACCCTTTGACCCTTCGCTGTCTCGTCTCCGCCGTGCTCGCTGAAGACCCCGGGCACTTCGCCTCGACATGCGACCATCCGGCGACGGTCGGCGGCCTTGCCGAGACGATCGGCGAGCTGCGTCATCTCCGTGACAGCGAACTCGACGCGCTCGGCCGGGCAAGCGCGCCCGCAGCAGACGTGGTCCGCGTGCACCGCGCGGTGCGGCGCGTCGCGGCCGGCTGGATCGACGACCACGACACCATCCTCGCGGCCACCGCGGCGGTCGAGGCAGCAGACAGCGTCGTCGCCGAGGTCGGCCCGGTGGTGGTGCACCTGCCCCGTACTCTGACCCGCCCCGAGCTCACCTTGCTCGGCGGGCTCGCGCGCGAGAGCACCCTCAGCGTGATCGTGGGCATGACCGGCCGGCCTGGCGCTGACGCACCAGCGCACGAGCTCGTGGCGCAGCTCAGCGAGGCGACCGGCGCGCGGGTCGACGCGACAGATCTCGACGAGTCGATCCACCACGGCGCGACCACGATCGTCGTCGCGCCCGACCCCGCGGAGGAGGCACGACACGCACTGCGCATCGTGCTCGACGCGGTCGCCGCGGGTGCCTCTCCCGAACGCATCGCTGTCGTGTCGCGCACGCGTGAGCCCTACACGCTGCTCGTGCATGAAGAGCTCGCCGCTGCCGGCCTCAACCACAGCGCACCGTCGCCCACCCGGCTGGCGCAATCGATGGCTGGGCGTACCCTGCTCGGTCTTCTCGAATGGCAGCCCGGTGGCGCCCGTCGCGCCGACCTCGTCCGCATCTTGCGCGCTGCGCCAGTGCTCGACGGTCGCGGCGAGCGCACCCGCCCCGACCGGTGGGATCGTGCGGCCCGGAAGGCCGGCGTCGTTGGCGGACTCGAGCAGTGGCGCACTCGCCTCGCCAACGCTCGCAGCGCCCGCGTCGCTCGTCTCGTGCAACGCGACGAGCCGGTCGAAGACGACCAACGCCTCAGCGCGCTCGATGAGCTCACATCGTTCGTTGTGCACGTGGCGGCCTTGACCGAGCCGGGTGAACGGCGGGGCTGGGGGCAGCTTGCTCGCTGGGCGAAGGCGGTGCTGCTGGCAGCGCTCGGAAGCGAAGCTCGCGCGCAGAGCTGGCCGGAGCCGGAGCGGGCGGCCCGTCTCAAGGTCATCGAGCTGCTCGACCGCCTCGCCGGGCTCGACAGCCTGGGCCCCGAGCCTGACGCGCCAGCGTTCCTGCGCACGCTCGAACACGAGCTGCGCCAGCGAAGCGGCCGGGTCGGCAGCTTCGGGCACGGGGTGACCGTCGGGCGGATCGTCGACGCAGTCGGCGCCGACCTCGATCTCGTCGTGGTGCTCGGAGGCGTCGAGGGTGCCTTTCCCCCTCGGCGATCCGGCGATTCGCTCCTGCCCGAACGCGAGCGGCGCAAGGTCGACGCGCTCCGGCTGCGGGGCAGCTCACGCGAAGAGGAGGAGCGCGATGTCTGGGCCGTGCTCGCCGCAGCGCGCACAAGCGTCATCATGTCTTCGGCGGGCGACCCTCGCTCGCAGCGTGCGCAGCACCCCGCGCCGTGGCTCGTCGAGATGGCGAGCGCCCGCGCCGACCGCGAGGTGACAGCGGGCGACCTCGCGAGTGGCCCGCCTATCGCAGGAGTCCGAGTGCTCGCCTCCTTCGAGGCGTGGCTCGGCGCAGGTGGCGCACCGGCGACGCCGATGGAGCGCGACGTGGCCGAGCTCATCGCCGCGCACCGCGCGGGTATCGATGTCGCCTCCTTGCCTCTCGCCGCGGCTGCTGGCCTCGGTCGTGGGTTCGCCGCGGCCCGCGCTCGGCGCGAAGGCCGCTTCGACGAGTGGGCCGGCAACGTCGGTCACCAATCGGTGCTCACGGGCGAGGCTGCCGACCATCGCTCGCCGACGGGGCTCGAGATGTGGTCGGGTTGCCCGTTCCACTACTTCCTCGACAAGGTGCTCGACGTCAGAGCCCTCGACGACCCCGGCGATGGCGACACCATCGCTGCTCGCGACAGAGGCAGCCTCCTACACGAGATCATGGAGCAGTTCGTCAGCGGCCATCTCGACAAGGACCCGGCCGCGGCGTGGACCGCCGACGCCCGAGCCGAGCTGGGCCGCATCGCCGACGAGGTCGAGTCCAGGTTCCGGGAGGCCGGCCTCACCGGGCGCGACGTGCTTTGGCGCTCCGAGTGGGCCGCTCTGCGACGCCACCTGCAGCGCATCGTCGAGCACGGCATCGATGCGCCCGAGCTGGCGGGCACGGTACCCATCGCTGTCGAGCACGCATTCGGCTTCGGCGGCGACGAGGCGCCGCCGGTGGAGGTCGACCTCGGCGGTGGACGGGTCGTGCGATTCGGTGGACGCATCGACCGCGTCGATGCCAGCCCCGACGGCACCAAGGCTGTCGTCATCGACTACAAGGCGGCATCGCCACGAGGCTTCACCGGGATGAAGTCCGATGTGCTCGACCGTGGCCGCCGACTGCAGCTCCCCATCTACGCGCTCGCTGCCAAACAGCTCGTCCCTCGAGCCGAGCAGCTCGCGGCTTACTACTGGCTCGTCGACCCCCGCTATGCCATGGAGCTCAAGGGTGACCGCATCGACGACGAGGTCGAGGCGAAGTTCCACGAGGTGCTCGAGACGGTGGTCGGCGGCATCGAGGCGGGGCTCTTTCCTGCCCACCCGGGCGACGACACGTGGCGGCCGAACACCGGTCCGACGTTCGAGTCGTGCATGTTCTGCGACTACGACCGGGTCTGCGCCCGGGGCCGAGGCGAGCAGTGGGTGAAGCTACGAAGCCACGAGTCACTCGAGCGCTACGTCGAGCTCGCCGAGGGCCCGGCCTCAGCAACGTGAGCCTCGTCCCGCTGGTGCCTGGGGTCGAACCTGTTGACGCGGCGGCGCGCCGACACATCAGCGACGACCTCGACCGCAACCTGTTCGTCGAGGCGGGAGCGGGCACGGGAAAGACGACGGTGCTCGTTGCGCGGGTCGTGAACCTCGTGGCTCGAGGTGTGCTGGTCGAGCCGTCGGAGCTCGTTGCGATCACCTTCACCGAAGCCGCTGCGGCCGAGCTGCGCGACCGCATCAGGGGCGCACTCGAGCGCGCAGCGCGCGACGAGGGCCGCGACCCTGCGGAGCGCAGCAGGTGTCGAGATGCGCGCCGACGCCTCGACGAGGCAGTGATCACGACGCTGCACGGTTTCGCGCAGCGCATCCTCGCCGAGCATCCGCTCGAAGTCGGCCTCCCCCCGCGCTTCGACGTCGACGACGGGGTGCTCGCCGGCGTGCGGTTCGTGCAGCGGTGGGCCGACTTCCTCGACGACCTCTACGGCGACCCGTCGGCTGCCACCGATCTCCTGCGGGCCCACGCGCTGGGGCTGACCTCCCAACACCTGCTCGAAGTTGCGCGCGGCTTGCACCAGCGCTGGGACCAGATCGTTGGCGTTGACCTCGCGCCGAGGGCGGCGCGGTTGCCGGTCGACGCCCGTCCTGTCCTCGACGCTGTCGTAGCCGCGCTCAAGGTCGCCGGCGACCGCGTCGGCGACAGCGACGACGGCCTCGCGGTGCGATTGCGCCAAGGCTGGGCGCCGCTGGGCGCGCTCCTGGCCGATGCCCTCGACGCTGCAGACGAGGTCGAGGCCCTACGGGCCCTCGCTGCCCTGCCGAATCGGCCCGGAGCGAAGGGACCCGGGCTGGCGGCGTTCTGGGGCGGCGACAAGTCGGCGATAGTCGCGCACCTCAACACGGCGCACGACCTCGCGACGGAGATCGTCGTGACGCAGCGGACCGTCGCCATCGAGCACCTCGTGCCGCGGCTCCAAGCCTTCACGGCGGAAGGGGTCGACGAGCGGCGGCGCGACGGCGTCCTCGAGTTTCACGATCTGCTGGTCATGGCTCGCGATCTGCTGCGCACGAACTCCGAGGTGCGCGTCGCTCTGGCCGAGCGCTACCGGGTGCTGCTCATCGACGAGTTCCAGGACACCGACCCGATCCAGCTCGACATCGCCTTCCTGCTCGCGGCGGCCGACCCCGCTGCCGATCCTGTGCCGTGGTCACAGGTCGAGTTGGCCGAGGGCAAAGTGGTCATCGTCGGCGATCCGAAGCAGTCGATCTACGGCTTTCGCGGCGCGGACATCTCGGTGTGGAACGACACACGCGAACGCTTCGGCGACGGCGTCGTGCAACTTCGCCAGAGCTTCCGCACCGTCCCCCAGATCGTTGCTTGGGTCAACGGTGTCTTCGACTCGGTGATCGGCGAGGGGCGAATCGGCTCACAGCCGCCCTATGAGGAACTGTTCGCAGAGCGCGCGGAGTTGGCCAAGGGCCCAGCCGTGATCCTCCTCGGAGGGCCGGCGCCAGCGCCAGCGACGATCAACCAGTTGCGCGGCGATGAGGCTGAGCAGATCGCCAGGCTGGTCGCACTTGCAAAGACCGAGGCGTGGAGCGTCGAGGAGCGCGGCGGCGATGCCTCGAGGCCAGCGACGCGCCCCATCCGCTACGACGACATCGCGCTGCTGGTGCCGACTCGCACGCCCCTTGGCCACATCGAGCGAGCGCTCGACGCGAACGGCGTCCCGTACCGAGTCGAGAGCCGCTCACTCGTGTGGGCGACGGACGCCGTACGCGAACTGTTGGCCGTGCTCGCCGCTGTCGATGATCCGGCCGACGACGTCTCGGTGATCACCGCGTTGCGCTCGCCCGGCTTCGCATGCTCCGACGTTGATCTCGTGACGTGGCGATCAGCTGGAGGCCGGTGGGACCACACGCGCGGAAGGCCAGACGAGGTCGAGGAATCGCACCCCGTCGCACGCGCGATGGTGGCGCTGCACGGTTACCACCAGGCGCGCAACGACGGCCCGGTCGACCTGCTCGTCGAGCGGATCATCCGCGAACTGTCGCTGGTCGAGCTCACGTTCGCGCAGCGCAGACCCCGCGACCACTGGCGGCGGCTGCGCTTCGTGCTCGACCAAGCGAGAGCCTTCGTCGAAGCAGGCGGTCGCTCGCTCGGAGAGCTCGTCGAGTGGGCTGCGCTCCAGACCACGGAGGGCGCGACCGTCATCGAGACACCGGCTCCTGAGGTCGATGACGACGCCGTGCGCATCCTCACCATCCACGGCTCTAAGGGCCTCGAGTTCCCGATGGTCGTGCTCGCCGGGCTGGGGACCGCGCAACGCAGCTTGGCCCCGGTCATCGCCTCGGGAGCGGAGCGCCTCGAAGTGGCCGTGGGCTCCAACGAGCGCCGATTCACGAGTACGGGTTGGGATGACGCTACCGCTGGTCGCGGCGACGCGGCGCGCGACGAAGGGCGCCGTCTCCTCTACGTCGCCGCAACCAGAGCCCGCGATCACCTCGTGGTCGGCCTTGCCCACCCGGCGAAGCAAGCAAAAGGCGAGAGCTACGCGAGCGAGCTCTGGGCGGTGGCCCACGATGACGATGGTCCGCTCTCGGGCCTGGCCCGGCGGGTGACACTTCCCGATCAGCTCACCCTCGCGGTCGGCGACGGGTTGGTCTCAGCCCAGCCGGCCCTCGGCGCCGAGGAGCGAAGCCGCTGGAACGAGGACCATCGAGCCTTGGTCGCTTCGACGCACCAGCCCCGTGAGCTCTCGCCGACTGCCATCGCGGAGCTCGGCCATCTTGCCAGGCCGCTCGAAGCCGACGATGCCGGGTACGGGCCCGACGTGGTGGTGCCGGAGGCCGACGACCAGCCGGCGCCAGCCCCATCGACGATGCGCCGAGGAGGCACCGCCAGGGGGCGCGCCGTGCACGCCGTTCTCCAATCGGTCGACCTCGACGAACCCACGCAGCTCGCGGCTCTCGCTGCCTTGCACTCCGAGGCCGAAGGCATCGCCGAGCGTGCCGAAGAGGTGGCCAGGCTCGTGAGGTCAGCGCTCGCGTCGCCGACCGTGCTCGCCGCACGCGCATCGGCACGGCGCTGGCGCGAAGTGACGGTTGCCGTCCCGATCGGCGAAGGGATGTTGGTCGAGGGATACATCGACCTCCTCTTCGAAGACGCCGACGGTGGGCTCACCGTGGTGGACTACAAGACAGACGCGGCCATCACCGACGCCGAGCTCGACGCCGCGGCAGACCGGCACCGGCTCCAACTCGCTGCCTACGCGCTCGGCGTAGAGGCTGCCACCGGCCGGCCCGTGCACCACGCGGTGCTCGTGTTCGCACGAGATGACGGTCAAGCAGTCGAGCGCGAGGTGACCGACCTTGGAGTTGCCGTCGCCGAGGCGAGGTCGCTCGTGTTGGGTCAATCGGCGGCGGCGATGGCTGCGGAGCGCAGCTCGGTGACCGCGTGCTCGAGCCCCTTCGGGTCCCGGTAGAGCGAGCTGCCGGCGACCAGCACGTTGGCTCCGGCCGCGACAGCGCCTGCAACCGTCTTCGGCGTGATGCCCCCGTCGACCTCGACGTCGACATCGAAACCACCAGCGCGCACCAGTGCGACCACTTCGGCGATCTTGGCCTCCATCGACGCGATGTAGGTCTGACCACCGAAACCGGGGTTGACCGTCATCACCAGTACCAGGTCGACGAGGTCGAGCACGTTGGCGACAGCGACGGCGGGCGTCGACGGATTGAGCGCCACGGCCGCTTTGGCTCCCGCCTCGCGGACGTGGCCCAGCGTGCGATGCAGGTGCACGACGGACTCGGTGTGCACGATGAGGCGCTCACAACCCGCCTCGACCCACCGTTCGACCAGGAGGTCGGGCGTCGCCACCATGAGATGTGCCTCGAACGGGACGACGCAGTGTGACCGGCACGCGGCGACGACGTCGGGGCCGATCGTGAGGTTCGGCACGAACTCGCCATCCATGATGTCCCACTGGATGCGATCGACACCTGCCTCCTCGAGCGCAGCGCACTCCTCGCCGAGACGCGCGAAGTCAGCTGGCAGCACGGATGGGGCGATCTCGATCGGGCGGACGACCATCAACCCGACGATAGTGAGGCGGTGAGCAAACCCGAGCTCGTTCGCGACGTCGACCTCGACGTACACGGCATCGCCAGCGGTGGTGACGGCATCGCGACAGATGTCGACGGCCGAGTCGTGTTCGTCGCGGGGGCGATCCCTGGTGAGCGCGTCAGAGCCAGCGTCGTCGAGGAGCGCAGCAGCTTCGCGCGCGCCAAGCTCGTCGAAGTCCTCGACGCCGCGCCCGGGCGGGTGAGCCCACCCTGTCCACACGTGGCAGAGGGATGCGGCGGTTGTGGCTGGCAGCACATCGAACCGGTCGCGCAACGCGCGCTAAAGGCGACCATCGTCGGCGAGGCGCTGCGCAGGATCGGCCACGTCAGCGACCACCCCCTGATCGATCTCGGGCCTGAGCTCCTGCCGTTCGGGTATCGCACGACGGTGCGTGGACTCGTGGTCGCCGGACGCTTCGCCTATCGACGTGGGGCAAGCCACGACCCCGTCGCGGCAGGCGGCTGCCTGACCGCCCACCCGCTCGTGCGCGACTTGATCGACAACGCCACGTTCGGACGGGCGAAGGAGGTTGTGCTGCGCGCCGCCATCGCGACAGGCGAGCGGCTCGCGGTCGTGGAGCCCACTGCTCGTGGTGTCGAGATCGCGGAGGATGTGACGGTGATCGGGCGCGACGAGTTGCGCCGGGGAGCTCGGGTCTCGGTGCACGAGGAGGTCGCTGGACGAACGTGGCGGATCTCGGCTCGCTCGTTCTTCCAGATCCGTCCCGACGGCGCCGGGGCGCTCGTCGATGCCGTCCGCGCAGCGGTCGGCGCTCATCTCGGTCCGGCGGCAGCGCTCGTCGACCTCTACAGCGGCGTCGGGCTGTTCGCCGGCGCTCTCGGCGAAGGAGGTCGGGCAAACACGGTCATGGCCGTGGAAGGCGACCGCGGATCAGCGGCGGACGCGCGGGCCAACCTTGCCGACCTGGGCGACCGGCTCAGGGTCGTTCGCTGCGACGTCGCTCGTTGGCGCACGGGCCCGGCAGATGTCGTCGTCGCGGATCCGTCCCGCGCTGGCCTCGGTCGCGGGGTTGTGGCCAAGATCGCCGACACGGGAGCGGCTGCGGTCGCCCTCGTCGCCTGCGACCCCGCCTCCTTCGCACGCGACGCCGGTCTGTTGGTCCGCGCGGGCTACAGCCTCGACGCCGTCACTCTGGTCGATCTGTTTCCCGAGACGCCGCACATCGAAGTCGTCGGTGCCTTCGTGCATCCGGGCTCGCGTGTCGTTCCGTAGACTTTCCATCAAGATGACCGATGATCTCCTGGAGCTGAGCGACGGTGGTTTGGTCATGGCCATCAGCCGTTACCACCAAGAGGCCTTGGCGGAGGCATACCGCCGGCATGCCGGCGGCGTGTTCGGTCTGGCGCGCCGCCTCCTCGCTGATCCGGTGCTCGCAGAGGAGATCGTGCAGGAGGTGTTCCTCAGGTTGTGGGACCAGCCGGAGAAGTTCGATCCTGATCGCGGTTCGTTGCGGTCGTATCTGCTCGCGCAGTGCCACGGGCGCGCGATCGACTTGCTCCGATCGGAAGGGGCGCGTCGACGTCGTGAGGAGCGCGACATGCGCCGCACGGCGGAGGCAGGCTACGACCTCGAGCACGAGGTCTGGGACCTCACGGTGGCAGACAAGCTGCAAGGGGTCGTTCGGAGCCTGCCATCAGCAGAGCGCGAGGCGGTCGAGCTCGCCTACTTCGGCGGGCACACCTACCGAGAGGTGGCCGCGATGCTCGACCAACCGGAGGGCACCGTGAAGAGCCGCATCCGAGCGGGGCTGAGGCGGATGCGCGATGAGCTCGTGAGCTCGGGCATCACCCTCAGCGCGGGGATGGAGTCATGAGCACCCACACCGAGATCGAAGAGCTGCTCGGGGTCTACGTGTGCGATGCCGTTGACCCCACCGAACGTGCGCTGGTCGAGCGCCACCTCCTCGACTGCCCGAAGTGTCGTGCCGAGGTTGCCGAGCTGCGCGAGGTCACGGCGTTGCTTGCCAACGCCGAAGCGGCGACACCCGCGCCGGACGGCATCTGGGATCGGATCCTCGCGTCGCTCGAGGAGGCACCGCCTCCGCTGCGCTTGACGGTCGCGCCGGCGCCGCCGGAGGCCGCGACCCGCGAGCAGCAGCCCGCAGCGAACGTCGTCGCCATCAAGCGCTTCGACAGCCGTCGCTGGTTCGGCGCGATGGTGGCCGCTGCCGCCGCTGTCATCGGCATCGTCGGCTTCTCCCTCGGGCGCTCCACCAGCGCCCCATCGCCCCAGGCTGCCGGGCTCCAAGCGGCCGCCTTCCAGGCTCTCGTCGAGCCCGGTTCGCGCACCGCCCCGCTGCTCGATGCGTCCGAGGTGAAGCAGGCGGTCGCCGTCGTGCGAGCGAACGGCGAGGGCTATCTCATCGGCGACAACCTCGCCGTCCCGAGCGGGCGCATCTACCAGTTGTGGGGGACCACGACCGACGGGGCCGTCGTCTCACTCGGCATCCTGCAGAAGCCCGGTGTCATCGCATTCAACGTCGGTGATCCAACCTCGGTGAGCGCGTTCATGGTCACCGAGGAGCTACGCCCTGTCGATCGCACCTCGAACCCGTCGGTCGTTGCCGGCACTCTCGCCTGAGGGCGAGCTGGGAATGCAGGATACGTAGGCTGCGGCGATGCACGCTCCCGAGACCGTCACCGAGGCCGTCGCTCTGCTGAGCGAGTTGGGCTACGTGGAGAACCTCGACATCGAGCGCGGCTGCATCGTCTGCGCTTCGCCCGATCGGGCCCATGCGCTCGAGTCGGCTGTGGTCGATCACCAGTTCCGCTTCGAGGGGCCGAGCGATCCGGGCGACGAGTCGATCGTCCTCGGGGTCACCCTGCCGGAGTGGGGGACCAAGGGCGTGCTCGTCTCGGCCTACGGTCCCGATGCGTCGATCGACAAGACCGAGGCCTTGCTCGCCCTGACCCGGCGCGGCTGAGAGCGACGAGCAGCAGGAGCGATCGAATGGGGGAGGACAGCGAGCGACTGCAGACCTCGACTCGCGACTACGGCGCGTTGCGCGATCAGCTCACGGAGTGGCTGGCGACGCAGCTTCCCGACCGGAGCCCACAGCTCTCTGCGCTCGAGGTCCCCGCGACCAACGGCATGTCGAGCGAGACGGTCTTGTTCGACCTGACGCTGGGGCCGGCGGGCGAGTCGACTGTGCAGCGATGCGTTGCTCGCATCGCTCCGCCGCTCGATGCCGTTCCCGTCTTTGCCGTGTACGACCTTCCGAAGCAGTACGAGACGATGTGTCTCGTCGAGCAGCGCACCGCCGTGCCCGTCCCGACTCCGTTGTGGGTTGAGGGGGACAGCGCAGCCGTCGGTGCGCCGTTCTTCATCATGGAGCGTGTCGACGGTGTCGTGCCCCCCGACGTGATGCCATACCCCTTCGGCGACAACTGGCTATACGACGCAACGCGCGATGACCAGATGCGCGTACAGGCCGCAGCGGTCGACGTGCTCTGCCAGCTCCACACCATCGAAGGCCGCGACCCCGCTGTGGCGTTCTTGCAGTTGGACCGGCCCGAGCCGACGCCCCTGAGCCGTCATCTCGCGAACGAGGGCGCGTACTACGAGTGGGTGGTCGGCGACGGGCCCCGCATCCCGCTGCTCGAGCGTGCCCTGCGCTGGCTGGGGGACAACCTGCCCGCCGAGGGTCGCCCTGCGCTCAGCTGGGGCGACAGCCGCATCGGCAACATGATGTTCCGCGACTTCGAGCCCGTCGCCGTTCTCGATTGGGAGATGGCTGCTGTCGCCCCCAGGGAGGTCGACCTCATGTGGATGGCCTACATCCACGCCTTCTTCAACGACCTCGCCGCGCAGCTCGGCGCGCCGGGCATGCCCCACTACATGCGTCGCGACGACCTCGCGAGCCACTACGAGCGCCTCAGCGATTACACGCCGCGTGACCTGAACTGGTTCTCGCTCTACAGCGCGCTGCGCTACGGGTCGGTCTCGGCGCGGGTGCAGCAGCGATCGATCCACTTCGGCCAGGCGCAACCCCCGGACGATCCCGATGACCTCGTGATGCACCGAGCGGCTCTCGAAGCGATGCTGGCCGGCACCTACTGGTAGGCGGCTCGGCCCTTTCAGGCTCGGCCCGGGTAGGTGTCGCGCATCACCTGACCGACGATGGCGACAGCCTCGGCCCGTTCGAGCCCCGCCATGAACGCCTCGGCATCACGGTTGGCCTGCCCTGGCACGATGCTGGGTTGGCGCCCGAGAGCAGCCAGTGCTTCGCCCACGACGTCAGCGGGTTCCATGACGCTCGCGGTTGACAAGCTCGGTTGCGGGTCGTCTCGCAGCCAGCCGGGGGTGCGGGTGGTCCCGGGGAGCACAGCCAGGACGTCGACGCCGTCGCCTCGAACCTCGTCCCAGAGCGACTCAGCGAGCAGCAAGTTCCATGCCTTCGTGGCGGCGTAGCCCGCGACCAGGGGCGAGCCTCGCAACGCGGAGCCGCTCGAGAGGAGGATGATCCCGCCGCTGCCGCGGGCGACGAGCCGTGGGAGGAGATGGTCGATGACGACGAGCGGGACGCGGCAGTTCACCTCGAGCTGCGCGAGCTTGGAGTGCAGCGACTGGTCGGTGAAGCGACCGACGACGGAGACAGCGGCGTTGCTGACGAAGAGGCCGACATCGATGTCGGCGACGGCTTCGACCAGCGTGTCAGCAGCGCCAGCAGCGCCGAGATCGAGCGCGCTCTCGACGACGGTCGCACCCGTGGCGCGTAGCTTGCCGGCTTTGGCGGCCAGCAGCTCAGGCTCGCGGTCGATGAGCAGCAGCGAAAGCCCGACGGAAGCGAGGGCATCGGCGAACGCGGCGCCGATGCCCTGGGCAGCGCCGGTGACCACAGCCCAGGGGGCGTACCGCGCTGCATCCACGCCGCGCATGGTAGGCACCGCACCGCCGAGATCGGCGGCGTAACGGTTGGTTGGCGTCGCCGCCGCACCGGTAGGTTGGCCCAGGCCAACGGGGCCGTTCCAAGGGGGTTCCATGGCAGGGCAGATCCCACTCGTCGACTACCTGGTGCTCGACGGCTCGCCGCACCTCGTTGCGAACGAGTGCACGGCATGCGGCGCTCGCTTCTTCGATCGACGCAACGCATGCGCGTCGTGCAGCGGTACGGAGTTCAAACCCGTCGACGTCGCTTCCGACGGCGAGCTCAAGGCTTTCACCATCGTGGCGTTCGCAGCACCGGGCGTGCCGGTGCCTTTCGTCGCCGGACTCATCGACTGCGACGGCACCAGCGTGCGCGCGAACGTCGTCAACGTCGAACCCGACCCCGACCACGTGACGCTCGGCATGAAGGTCAAGCTCGCCACCTTCCCAATCGGCACTGACGACTCCGGCACCGAGGCCATCGGCTTCGGGTTCGAACCGGCCTAGCGAGAAACGAGAGACATGAGCGACGACATCTGGATCCTCGGGATCCACATGACCAAGTTCGGCAAGCACCCCGACAAGGACACGATCGACCTGGCGTCGGAGGCTGCGCTCGCAGCGCTCGCCGACGCTGGCGTGGAGATGAAGCAGATGGGCATCCTCGCGGCCGGCAATCTCATGGCGGCCAGCGCTGGCATCGGCCAGCAATTGCAGAAGCAGATCGGCCAGACGGGGATCCCCGTCTACAACGTGGCCAACGCGTGCGCGACAGGGGCGACTGCACTGCGCACGGCGATCATGGCCGTCAAGGCTGGCGAGGCCGACTACGGGTTGGCCGTTGGCGTCGAGAAGCTCGCTGGTGCCGGTCTGCTGAGCGGCGGCAGCCGCAAGAGCGACGACAACACGTACGCGCCGCGAGGCCGCTACGGCGCGGTCGCTCCGGTCGACGGTCGCATCGGGACCGACACGATGCCCGGCGTGTTCGCACAGATCGGCATGGAGTACCTGCACGACCACGAATACGGCGGTACCGCGTTCGAGCTGTTCGCGAAGATCAGCGAGAAGAACCACGCGCACTCAACCTTGAACCCGCTCGCTGCCTACACGAAGAGGATGACCCTGGAGGAGATCATGGGCGACATCATGATCGCCTACCCCAACACGCGCCCGATGTGCTCGGCCAACTGCGACGGCGCGGCGGCAGCCGTCGTGGTCAGCGACTCGGTGCTGAAGTCGTTGTCCAAGGAGCAGCAGCGCCGCGCGGTCAAAGTCTCGGCTTCGGTGCTCACCACCGACCCCTACGAGGAGGCTTGCCAGATCCTCCCCAACGTGAACACCCTGACGCGCAACGCGGCCAAGCAGGCATACGAGCAGGCTGGCGTCGGTCCCGACGACCTCGACCTGGTCGAGCTCCACGACTGCTTCGCCACAGCCGAGCTCGTGCACTACGACAACCTCGGACTCTGCGAGCCCGGTGGTGCCGTGGACCTCTTCAACAGTGGCGCCACCTCTCGCGATGGCAAGACCCCCGTCAACGTGTCGGGCGGTCTCGAGAGCAAGGGGCACCCGATCGCGGCAACTGGCATCGCCAACATCTGGGAGGTCTGTCACCACCTTCGCGGTGAGGCCGGTGACCGACAGATCGAGGGTGCCAAAGTCGGCCTGGCCCACGTCATCGGCTTGGGCTCAGCGTGCGGCGTTCACATCCTCGAGCGCTCCGCCGCCTGAGCCTGGGGTCAGCGTCGGCGCGGCGACGGCCAATCGTCGGCACGCACCGCGGCATCGGTGCCTCCATCCGCATAGACGACAGACCCGCAGAAGAAGCTCGCGTCGGGCCCGAGGAGGAACTCGAGGAGCGCCGCGACTTCCTCGGCGCGACCGGGACGCTGGATCGGTATCGGGTAGATCGCGCCCAAGCCCATGACGAAGTCCTCGGTGCCCGCCGTCATCGGCGTGTCGACGAAGCCGGGGGCGACTGCGTTGAGGCGAATGCCCGAGCCGATCCAGTGATCGGTCACCGCGTTGCGTCGAACCCACCTGGCGAGGGCAAGCTTGGCGGCGCCGTAGATCGACACCCCGCTCGGGTCGCGGGCAGCGAGGCGCATTGCCTCCTGCTCGTCGCTGGCCAGGCAGGCGGTGACGATGTCGGCTGGCAGGCCCGGTTGGGTGGAGATCGAGTTCGAGCTGATGGCGAGGGCTGACGGGCTCGTGCCCTTGGCGAGGAGCGGACGCAGCCCGGTGAGCGTCGAGACCGCGCCGAAGTAGTTGACGGCCGCCACGCGCTCGCCGGGTTGGCCGCTCACGCCCGCACCGGCGACGACGCCGTCGAGGCGTCCGCGGCTCGCTTCACCGACAGCGGCGAGCATCGCTTCTCGCCCGACCGGGGTGGAGAGATCGGCCAACACCTCGGCGTCTCGCACGTCGACTCCGATGACCTCGTGTCCGCGAGCGCGCAGCCGCGATGTCGTCGCGGCACCGATGCCACCGGCCGAGCCGGTGACGACGATCGTCCCCATTCGTTACGTCGCCTCGCGCTTAGAGGCCGAGCGGATAGGCGAGGCCGTGGCCCGAGCGGCCCGCCGGCGAAGCCGGCAAGAGCGGAGTAACCGGTTTGATCTCGAACGGGCGACGCTCACCTATCCGCGCGGGTCCTTGGACGGGAGGTCGTCACCCAGTTCAGGGAAGACCCGACTCACCTTGGCGAGCAAGTAGTCACCGTAGGTACCGACAAAGGCTTCAGGGTCGGCACCGTCCCACCGTGGCCCACGGTCGACGCGTTGCTCGGGCCGCTCGACGGGAACGGGCCTGATCGCTGCGTCCCAAGCTGGGTCGAAGAAGAAGGCGAGCGAAACACGGTCGGCCCCGCTGGTGTTGCGCACCCGATGTGGTGTCGATCGGTACGTTCCGCTCGTCATGCGTTCGAGCATGTCGCCGAGGTTGCACACGAGGGCACCACGCACTGGCTCGACATCGGCCCACCCGCCCGGTGCGTGCACTTGGAGCCCACCCGCGCTGTCCTGGTGCAGGATGGTCAACAGCCCGTAGTCGGTGTGCTCCGCGACACCCCAATTTCCGTTGTCGCCAGGCGGATAGCGAAAGATGCGGAACAGGGAGGTCGGGTCTGTTGTGAGGTGCTCGGCGAACCAGGACGCGGTGAGGCCGAGGCCGAGCGCGAGCCCTGCGACCAGCGCATGGCCGAGGGCGGTCATCGCCTCCATGTACGCGAGCACGGCTCCTCGGAGCGCGGTCGGCTCGGGCGGAAACTGGTTCGGGCCGTGCAACGGTGTACCGGAGCGGACCTTCGGGTGCTCGGGGGCGAGCTCGGCGCCGAAGTAGAGCCCTTCCTTGCGGTCTGGCAACCCCGAGGTCAGCTCGCCTCCGAGGGGGAACCAACCGCGCCAGGCGCGGCCGCCACGCGTCATGGCGATGGTGGCTTTGGTCGAGTCGTCGAGCGCGAAGAACTCGCGAGCGAGCTGTTCGAGCTCCTCGATCAGCCCGGGATCGACACCATGGCCGACGATGGAGAAGAAGCCGGCGCCGCGGCACGCGGCGTCGATGGCCGTCGCGACATCGGCGACGTCGTCTCCGGCCGCGATGTGGGGTCCAGCGACGAGGCTGCTGACATCGATGATTGGTGCGCCGGCAGCCATCATCGATGACGATGCGGTTTGGCTACTTCTTGCCCCGGCGCTTCGGCCCGCGCAGCTCGTCGATGACGTCGTTGCGAGCCTTCTCCAGCGCGTCGAGGTAGCTCGAGCGTTCGCCGCGAGCTGCTACACCGATGTGATGGCAGAGGCGTTCGCGAACCTCTGCTGACGTCGGGCGCTCCACCCCCGCTGGCCACGCAGCGCGCGTGAGCTGTGCCGTGGTGCCGTCGGTCCACGATGCGACGATGTCGAGGAACTCGGTGCCGCTCGTCGGTGACTCCTGGGCCTGCCACGCTGCCCATGCTGCGCTCGCTTTGGTCTTGGGCTGCGAGCGCGGGCGCGGGGTTGCGGGTGCCTCGATGCTCATCATGGGCTCGTCGGGATCGAGAGGCGCGGCGCCCTTGACGGCTGGGACTGTGGCGGGGGACATGGCTGAGCCTCTCGGTGCGGGGTCAGAAGAGGCGTCACACCGTCGACGACGTGGGCTTCTCGGGGTCGACGGGCAATCGGGCGTCTCTCCGGGACGTGACCAGGATACCGCGTCGAGCGGCAGTTGCCGTTCATGGTCGATGCTGTAGGCATGAAGATCGACCCCGATGCAGCTGGTTTCGACGCTGGGCGCCTGGCCCGGATCGACGAGCACCTCAACCGTGCCTACATCCGTACGGAGAAGGTCGCCGGGTGCCAGGTCGTGGTGGCGCGCCACGGCGTCGTGGCGCACTGGAGCAGCCTCGGCAACAGCGATCGGGAGCGGGCCCAACCGGTCGAGGACGACACCATCTGGCGGCTCTACAGCATGACGAAGCCGATTACCGGCGTCGCCCTCCTCACCCTCTACGAGCAAGGTCGGATGCAGCTCACCGATCCGATCGAGCGCTTCCTGCCCGAGTGGCGCGACGTGCGGGTCAAAGAGCGTCAGGACGACGGGACGCGCCAGCTCGTGTCACCCCGGCGTCCGATCTCGGTGCGCGACGTGATGATGCACATGTCGGGCATCGGCTTCGGCCCTGCGAGCGTGCGGCTCGACTTCGCGTCGCTCGGCAACTCGAACGCGCAGGTTCGCGCTGGGCTCACCCTCGAGTCCTTGAGCGAGCTGCTCGCGGGTGAGCCGCTCCGCTTTCACCCCGGTGAGCGTTGGCTCTACTCGTGGTCGACCGACATCTGCGCTCGTCTCGTCGAAGTCATCTCGGGCGAGCGATTCGACGCCTACCTGCAGCGGACGATCTTCGATCCCCTGGGAATGGCCGACACCGGCTTCTCGGTTCGCGAAGGCGCAGCCGACCGGTTCGCCGCGCTCTACGGGCGCGGCGCCGACAAGCGCCTCGAGCTGCGCGACGATCCGCGACGCAGCGGCTACCTCGGCCACCCGAGCTTCCTCTCCGGAGGTGGCGGTCTGGTTGGCACGGCAGGCGACTACTTGCGGTTCTGCTCGATGCTCCTCGGCGGTGGCGAGCTCGACGGCGTGCGCGTCCTGAGCCGACCGACGGTGGAGCTCATGTGCACGAACCACATCCCTGACAACGGCGAGCTGCGCAACGTCGCGGTCGCTGGCGGCTACGGCGAGGTCGGCTTCGACGGGACCGGGTTCGGCCTCACGGTCGCAGTCGGGCTCGGTCCGGTCCGCACAGGCGGCGTCGGTCCGGCCGGCGACTACATGTGGGGCGGAGCGGCGTCGACGCTGTTTTGGATCGACCCCATCGAGGATCTCGTCGTTGTCTTCATGACGCAGCTCATCCCTTCGGGCACCTTCGGCTTTCGGGCTCAACTCCGGTCGATCGTCTACGGCGCCATCGCCGACTGAGCCTGTACGACCCCGGTTCTCCGGTCGGCGGGCGGCTCCGCCAAGATGGGCGGGTGCGCATCGCATACACCGAGACCGAAGAGCAGCTCCGCACCGATCTGCGGACGTACTACGACGAGCTGCTCGACGATGAGACCAAGGCGAAGCTGGCGCTTGCCGAGGGCGTCGGGCCGGATATGCGCAAGGTCGTGCGCCAGATGGGGGAGGACGGTTGGCTGGGCATCGGCTGGCCTGAGGAGTTTGGCGGGCAAGGACGCGGGCCCGTCGATCAGTTCATCTTCTTCGACGAGTCGATGCGCTCGGGAGCTCCGGTGCCGATGCTCACGATCAACTCGGTCGCCCCGACGATCATGCAGTTCGGCACGGAGGAGCAGAAGGCCGATTTCCTGCCTCGCATCCTGAGAGGCGAGATCCACTTCTGCATCGGCTACAGCGAGCCGGGCGCGGGCACCGATCTCGCGTCGCTGCGCACCAAAGCCGTGCGCGATGGCGACACCTACGTGATCAGCGGCGAGAAGATGTGGACCAGTTTGGCGAGCGATGCCGACTACTGCTGGCTCGCGGTGCGGACCGGTGCTGAGGACTCGCGACACAAGGGCATATCCATCTTCGCCGTGCCGATGGACCTGCCTGGCATCAATCGCACCGAGCTGCACCTGTTGTCGAGCCACAACATCTGCGCTGTGCACTGGGACGACGTGCGCGTGCCGGCGTCGTGCCTGATCGGCGAGGAGAACGGCGGCTGGGGACTCATCACCAACCAGCTGAACCATGAGCGGGTGACCCTCTGCAGCCCTGGCATGGCCGAGCGGATGTTGCACGACACCATCGACTGGGCTCGGGCGACGATGCTGCCCGACGGGAGCCGCGTGATCGATCAGGAGTGGGTGCAGATCAATCTCGCAAGGGCCTACGCCGGCTTCGAGTTCCTCCGCCTCGCCAACTGGAAGGTGGCATGGGCCTCGACCAAGAAGGTGCTTCCCGTCGCCGATGCCAGCACCATCAAGGTGTTCGGCACCGAGCACTACCTCGACAGCTTCAAGCTTTTGATGGAGGTGCTCGGCGAGCGGGCCTACGTGACGGATGGCAGCCCGGGATCGGTGCTCGGCTCGAGGCTCGAGAGCATGTACCGCAGCTTGTTGATCCTCACGTTCGGCGGTGGGACGAACGAGCTGCAACGAGACCTGATCGCCGCGTTCGGCATGGGCATGCCCATGGCGAAGCGCTGAGGGGGGACGGCACGTGGACTTCGATCTGACGGACGAGCAGAGCGCGACGGCTGAGGCCGCAGCGAAGCTGCTGCTCGACAAGTCGTCACCCGAGCGCATCCGCGTCGTCGAGCGCGCCGGCGATGTCGTTTTCGATCGCGAACTGTGGCGCGCCATGGCAGAGGCCGGACTGCTCGGCATCGCCGTCCCCGACGGGCAGGGCGGTGCGGGGCTCACGATCCTCGAGGCGGCGCTGGTGCTCCAAGAGGTCGGACGGCGAACTGCACCGGTCCCAGCGCTAGCGGGCATCGGCTTCGCGACCCCGACTCTGGCGGCCTACGGCTCGCCGGCGCAGAAGGCTGCTGTGCTCCCCGGAGTCGCTGACGGCACAATCGTCGCGACCGGCGCGTTCGTCGAGTACCTCGGCGATCCGACGTCGCCGTCGACCACAGCTGCGACCGGGGTCGACGGTGGTGGCGGATGGACGCTCACCGGCGTGAAGACCAACGTGCCCGCAGCGCTCGTCGCCGACACGATCCTCGTGTCCGCCTCGACCCAAGACGGCCGCACGGGCGTCTTCCTCCTCAACCCGGCGGGCGCCGGCGTCACGCTCGCGGCACAGGCCACGACCGCAGCCACACCCGACGCCGAGCTCACCCTCTCGGGAGCACCGGCCGAGGCTGTCGGCCCCGTCGACACCGACGGCACCGTCTTGAGGCACGCGCTCGAGCATGCCACCGTCGCTGTGTGCGCGGTGATGGCTGGACTCACGGCCGAGGCGGTGCGTTTGACGGGCGAGTACACGGCGAGCCGTGAGCAGTTCGGCCGGCCGATCGCCACGTTCCAAGCTGTTGGCCAGCGCGCGGCCGACGCGTACGTCGACAGCAAGGCGATCGAGCTCACCATGCTTCAGGCCGCGTGGCGCATCTCGGCTGGCGCACCCGCCGACCGCGAGGTGGCCGTGGCCAAGTACTGGGCAGCCGAAGGTGGCCAGCGCATCGCTCGCGCCGCCGCGCACCTCCACGGCGGCGTCGGTGTCGACCGCGACTATCCGCTACATCGTTACTTCTTGCTGGCCAAGCAGCTCGAGCTGATGCTCGGCGGCGCGAACCGGCAGTTGGTTGCCCTCGGGCGCATCCTCGCCGCCGAAGGGTCCCACCGCCCCGACCAGCTCCTCACGTGAGGGGAGCGGCGCGCACCGTCATCCCACCATCGAGGTGCGCGGTGTCGTTGAAGCGACGCAGCAACCAGCGATCAGCGGTCACGACGATGTGGGAGATCGACGCGTTGTCGGCGCCGCTGAAGGCGAAGGGCGCCGAGCCCGTCGCCTGCGCGAGCACTTCGCCGATGACGCCTCCGTGCGCGAACACCGCGACGCGGCCGTCGGGATGCGCCGCTGCGATGCGCTCGACCGCGCCGCGAACCCGGCTCGCGAGCTCGGATGCAGGCTCAGCTCCTGGAATGACGTCCCAGCGTTGTTCGGCGAACATGCGGGCCGCGATCGGGTCCTGATCGATGACCCGTTGTCGAAAGGCGCCACCTTCCCAGTCGCCGAGAAAGACCTCGCGAAGGTCGCGGTCGATCTGGATCTTCAACGCGTGCTGTGCGGCGAGGGGCGCAGCGGTCTGGCCTGTTCGCTGCAAGTTGCTTGCGTAGATCGCGTCGATGCGCTCCAGTGCCAGCCTCGTGCCGACGCGGTCGGCCTGCTCGCGGCCCTCGGGTGACAGGGGCGGATCGCCGTGACCATCGACGAGGGCGAAGGACTCACCCTCGATCGCAGCTTGGGACTCCCCGTGGCGCACGAGGAGGAGCTCGGTCGCGCCGGATGGGGCCGAGAAGCGGAACTGGCGAAAGACGCGGGGCTCGGCCACGGCTGCGGAGCGTAACGGCGTCCCCGAGGTGCAAGAGTGCGACCATGGAGTACAACCTCGCTGATCTCTTCGAGCACAGCGTCGATCACTTCGCGGAGCGTGAGTACCTCGTAGCAGGCGACGCTCGCCGCACGTACGCCGAGATGGAGGCCCGGTCGAACCGACTGGCGCATCACCTCGCGCTGCAAGGCGTCGGCCCGGGAGACCACGTCGGCATCTACGGCCTGAACTCAGTCGAGTGGGTCGAGGCGCTCTGGGCTGTCTTCAAGCTGCGGGCCGTATGGATCAACATCAACTACCGCTACGTCGAAGAGGAGCTCGCGTATCTCTTCGCCAACGCGCACCTCAAGGCGTTGCTCCACGATCCGGAGTTCACGGACCGAGTGCACAGCGTGCGCCACAGCCTTCCCGAGCTCCGGCACCAACTCGCTTTCGGCTCCGAATACGAAGCGGCGCTTGCGGCGCAGTCACCCGAGCGCGACTTCGGGCCTCGTTCGGGCGACGACCTCTACATCCTCTACACCGGCGGAACGACCGGCATGCCGAAGGGCGTTGTCTGGCGCCATGAGGATGTGTTCTTCGCGCTCGGCGGCGGCGTCGATCCCCTCACTGGTGTCAAGGTCGACAAGCCTGAGGACATGGTTGCCAAAGGCCAGGCGCTCGGGATGCAGCTCACCTTCCTCCCGATCGCTCCGCTCATGCATGGCGCGACCCAGTGGTCGGTGATGGGTCAGAGCTTCCAGGGCCACCGCACCGTGCTCGTGCCGAGGTTCGACCCTCACGAGGTGTGGGCGCTTATGGAGGCCGAGAAGGCCAACGTGTTGTTCATCACTGGCGACGCCATGGCGCGCCCGCTCGTCGAGGCACTCGAGGAGGAGCCGAGCAGAGGTCGCGACCTCTCGTCGATGTACTCGGTGTCGTCGACGGCCGCGCTCTTCTCGTCGTCGGTGAAGGACCAGTTCCTCGAGCGCTTTCCCGATGTGGTGATCAACGATGCCATCGGCTCCTCCGAGGGCGGCGCCAACGGCATCCTCACGGTCCAGAAGGGGAGGACTGCCATGAAAGGCGGACCGACCGTCAAGGCCGTTGCGGGCACGGTGGTGTTGGGCGACGACCTGCGCCCTGTCGAGGCGGGGAGCGGCGTGGTCGGGCGGGTGGCGCGCTCGGGGTACATCCCCGTCGGTTATCTCGACGACCCCGTGAAGACAGCGGAGACGTTTGTGATGATCGACGGGGTCCGCTACGTGATCCCGGGCGACAGCGCGATGCTCGAGGCCGACGGGACGATCACGCTGCTCGGTCGAGGATCGCAGTCGATCAACTCCGGCGGGGAGAAGATCTTCCCCGAGGAGGTCGAGGTGGCGGTGAAGTCGCACCCCTCGGTATGGGACGCGCTCGTCGTCGGGGTCCCAGACCAGCGCTGGGGCGAGCGCGTCGTCGTCGTCGTTCAGCCCCGCGAAGGCAGTGAGCCCACACTCGAGTCGATCCAGGAGCACTGCCGCACGAAGCTCGCCGGTTACAAGGTGCCGCGCCAGATCCATCTCGTCACGGCTGTCGAGCGCTCGCCAAGCGGCAAGCCCGACTACCGCTGGGCCAAGGCGGTCGCAACCGGTGCCTGATCTGCGCGTCGAAGTGCGCGAGCACGTGGCGACCGTCACCCTCGATCGACCACCGGTGAATGCGATCGACCGGTCGACCATGGCCGAGATCGCCGTCACCTTCCGAGGCCTGGCCGACGATCGAGACGTTCGCGTCGCCATCTTCACCGGGGCCGGCGACCGGGCCTTCATGGCGGGCGTCGACTTGCGGTCGGTTGGCGTCGACGTTGACGACAGCGGCGTTGAGCTGCCCCCATCGCTCGTGACCGACCCCGCCCGTCTCGCGCGCGACGCGATGTGGGCCGTCGTCGACTGCGCAGTGCCCGTAATCGGTGCGATCAATGGCCCGGCGTTGGGAGCCGGTCTCGCGTTCGCTGCGTGCTGCGACATCCTCGTCGCATCCGACAACGCTCGTTTCGGCACGACCGAGATCAACGTCGGCCTGCTCGGCGCGAGCGCGCACCTCTCGAGCCTGGTCGGACGACACAAGGCGCGCGAGATGTTCTTCACCGGCGAGCAGGTGACAGCTGAAGAGCTGCGCCGTCTCGGCGCGGTGCGTGCGGTCGTCCCGAGACCTGAGCTCGACGCGATCGCTCGTGAGCTCGCGCTGTCGCTCGCGGCGAAGAGCCCGATCGCCTTGCGCCTCGCGAAGGAGTCGATGAACCGGGTTGAGGGGCTAGCGCTCAAGGACGCGTATCGGATCGAGCAGGACTACACCGCGCGGCTGCTGCGCTACGACGACTCGGCCGAGGCTCGCAACGCGTTCCTCGAGGGGCGAGAGCCGGAGTGGCGCTGGAGGTGAGCAGAGGCGAGATCCTGTGGGAGCCGGGGCCGCTCGACGCCAGCGCGGCTGGGCGGTTCGCGAGGAGCAAGGGCTTCACCTCCTACGCCGAGCTGCATCGGTGGTCGGTCACCGACTTGAGCGCGTTCTGGGCTGCGGTCGCCGAGTCGACTGGTGTGCTCTGGCGCGAGCTCCCCACCGAGACGCTCGAGGATCGTGTGATGCCAGGAGCTCGATGGTTCCCGGGCGGGCAGCTCAGCTACTCCGAGCACGCGCTCGTCGCTGCAGCTGCGCGCCCGCACGACATCGCGGTCGTCGCGCACAGCCAGACGCGAGCAGTGATCGAGCTCACGTGGGCTGAGCTTGCCAGCAGCGTCGCTGCGTGCGCCGCTGGGTTTCGTCGGCTCGGCGTCACCCGCGGCGATCGCGTCGCCGCCTATGCGCCGAACATCCCTGAGACGCTCGTCGCGTTTCTCGCGGCTGCTTCCATCGGCGCTGTCTGGTCGAGCTGCGCGCCCGAGTTCGGCGCGGCGTCGGTGCTCGACCGACTCTCGCAGATCGAGCCGGTCGTCCTCCTTGCGATCGACGGCTACCGCTACGGCGACAAGGTCGTCGACCGCACGGCGGAGGTCGCCGAGCTACGCCGAGGGCTTCCGTCGGTGCGCCACATCGTCTCGATCCGCTATGTCGGTCTCGGGGACGACGGTTGGAGCGCACTGCTCGCCGGCGAGCACGGTGAGATCGAACACGAAGCCGTGCCCTTCGACCATCCGCTCTACATTCTCTACAGCTCGGGAACGACTGGGCTTCCGAAGCCGATCGTGCACGGTCACGGTGGCATCACCGTCGAGCACCTCAAGGCGCTCATCCTGCACCAGGACCTCGGCCCGATGGACCGATTCTTCTGGTTCACCACCACCGGATGGATGATGTGGAACTACCTCGTGTCCGGCCTCCTCTGCGGCTCGACGATCGTCCTGTTCGACGGCGACCCGGCCCAAGCGGACCTCAGGGTTCTGTGGGAAGTCGCCAGCGAGTCGGGCGCGACGGTCTTCGGCACTTCGGCACCGTTCTTGATGGCGTGCCTCAAGGCGGGCGTGCAGCCCGAGCGCGGTGCCATCCGCTGGGTCGGCTCGACGGGTGCGCCGCTCCCTGCTGATGGGTTTCGCTGGGTGGCGTCGTCGCTCGGCGTGCCTGTCTCGTCGATCAGCGGTGGCACCGACGTGTGCTCAGCGTTCGTCGGATCGTCACCGCTCGTACCGGTGAGGGCCGGGGAGATCAGCTGCCGTTTGCTCGGATGCGCGGTCGAGGCATTCGACGAGGGGGGCCACCCGAACGGTCCCGGGACGACGGGCGAGCTCGTCATCACCGAGCCCATGCCGTCGATGCCCGTGGGCTTCTGGGGCGACGACGGCGGGACGCGCTACCGAAGCGCGTACTTCGATCGGTTCCCCGGCGTGTGGTGCCACGGCGACTGGATCACCTTCACCGACGACGGGGCGTGCACGATCACCGGCCGTTCCGATGCCACGCTCAACCGAGGCGGCGTCCGGCTGGGGACGAGCGACTTCTACGCTGTGGTCGAGTCACTCCCCGACGTCGCCGACAGCCTCGTGGTGCACATCGAAGACGACGCGGGCGGGCCTGGAACCTTGCGTCTGTTCGTCGCCCTCGTCCCTGGCGCCGAGCTCGACGAAGCGCTTCGCCAGACCATCACGAGTCGGTTGCGCACGGAGCTGTCGCCACGCCACGTGCCGGACACCGTCGAGCAGGTGCGCGTGGTCCCGCGCACGTTGTCGGGCAAGAAGCTCGAGCTGCCGGTGAAGCGCGTGCTGACCGGCACCCCCGTTGCGCTCGCGGCCGCGACGGGTGCTCTTGGCGACCCCACGAGCCTCGATCAGTTCCTCGACCTGCGTGGGGGGCCATGACACGCGGATCGTTCGACCAACGCAGTCAGACGTTGCGGCGGTACTTGCCGCCGACCTCGAAGAGGGTGTCGGTGAGCTCGCCGAGGGTGCAGTGGCGCACAGCGTGCATGAGCGCGGCGAACGTGTTGCCGCCGTCGAGCGCTGCGCGGCGCAGCTCCTCGAGCGCGCCGGCACGGTCGCTCGCATGCCGCGACTGGAAGTCGCGCAATCGTGCCAGCTGGTCCTGCTTCTCCGCGTCGTCGGAGCGCCGAAGCTCGACCACGCGGGCCTCGCCGTCCTCGGGTGGGGCCACAAACGTGTTGACGCCGACGATGGGGAGGGTGCCGTCGTGCTTGCGCTGCTCGTAGAGCATCGACTCGTCCTGGATGCGACCCCGCTGGTAGCCCGTCTCCATCGCGCCGAGCACGCCTCCTCGCTCGCTGATGCGATCGAGCTCCTCGAGCACGGCAGCCTCGACGAGCTCGGTGAGCTCCTCCACGATGAACGAGCCCTGTAGTGGGTTGTCGTTTCCTGCGAGGCCCCACTCGCGGTTGATCACGAGCTGGATGGCCATGGCTCGGCGTACCGACTCGTCGGTCGGAGTGGTGACAGCCTCGTCATAGGCGTTGGTGTGCAGCGAGTTGGCGTTGTCGTAGATCGCGCACAGTGCCTGGAGCGTCGTACGAATGTCGTTGAAGGCCATGTCTTGCGCGTGCAGCGATCGGCCCGAAGTCTGAATGTGGTACTTGAGCCGCTGCGAACGCTCGTCCGCGCCGTACTTGTCGCGCATGGCTATCGCCCAGATGCGCCTCGCGACGCGTCCGAGCACGGTGTATTCCGGGTCCATCCCGTTCGAGAAGAAGAACGACAGGTTGGGGGCGAAGTCGTCGATCGACATCCCTCGCGAGAGGTACGCCTCGACGTAGGTGAACCCGTTCGCCAACGTGAACGCGAGTTGGCTGATGGGGTTCGCGCCCGCTTCGGCGATGTGGTAGCCCGAGATCGAAACGGAGTAGAAGCGCTTCACCTCGTTGGCGATGAACCACTCCTGGATGTCGGCCATCATCCGAAGCGCGAACTCCGTGGAAAGGATGCAGGTGTTCTGACCCTGGTCCTCTTTCAGGATGTCGGCCTGGACGGTCCCGCGGACCCGGCGGAGCACCTCTGCCGCTTCGAGCTGGGGATGCTGGTCGATCGCGGCGTTGAGGAACATCGCGAGGATCGTCGGCGCCGGGCCGTTGATCGTCATCGACACCGACGTCGTGGGGTCACACAGGTCGAACCCGTCGTAGAGGACCTTCATGTCGTCGAGCGTCGCGATCGACACGCCGGAGTTTCCGACCTTGCCGTAGACATCGGGGCGTTCGTCGGGGTCAGCGCCGTAGAGCGTCACCGAGTCGAACGCCGTCGACAACCGCGTCGAGCTCTGCCCGGCGGCGAGGTAGTGGAATCGCTTGTTCGTGCGGGCGGGACCGCCCTCTCCTGCGAACATGCGTGTCGGATCCTCGTCGTCGCGCTTCAGGCGGAACACGCCAGCGGTGAACGGGAAGCGACCCGGAAGGTTCTCGGCCCGCAAGAACCGCACCAGCTCGCTGCGCTCACGGTAACGAGGGAGCGCGACGCGTGGCACGGTCGTGCCCGAGAGCGATTCGCTCCCGGGGCGAGCCTCGCCGCTGTGCTCGACGCGGTCGACCGCGTCGTAGCGCTCGACGAGCTCGGTTGTCGAGCGATCGACTTCCTCGACAGCAGTTTGCAAGAGCGAGTCCAGGTCGGCCGTCGGATGCTTTGTCTCGGCCAGGCGCTGACGGGCGCCGCGCAGCTGATCGACGGCCCGAACAGCAGCGACCTGTTCGGTTGTCATCGCGTGGTACGCCCGCACGCTCTCGGCCACTTCGGCCAGGTAGCGCACCCGGGCCGCGGGCACCAGGACCGCGAGAGCGGTCGATGCCTTGGTAGTCGTCGCTGGGAGGATCCCGCTGGTGGCGACGAGACCCTCTGTCGAGAGGAGGTCGCGAAGTTGCTGATAGAGCGCGGTCACTCCATCATCGTTGAAGCGGGCCGCCACGGTGCCATACACCGGCAGCGACTCGGGGTCGGCACCGAACTGCTCTCGATTGCGGGCGATCTGACGGCGGACGTCGCGCAACGCGTCGTCGGCGCCCCGGCGGTCGAACTTGTTGATCGCGACCACATCCGCGAAGTCGAGCATGTCGATCTTCTCGAGTTGCGACGCCGCGCCGAACTCGGGCGTCATGACGTAGAGCGAGACATCCGCGAGCTCGACGATGGCAGCGTCGCCCTGCCCGATGCCGGGTGTCTCCACAACAACGAGGTCGAAACCTGCAGCCTTGACAGCGTCAACCATCGCCGGCAGGCAAGTCGGCAGCTCGGTCACGGATGAACGCGTGCCGACCGAGCGGAAGAAGACTTGTTGGGAGTCGATCGCGTTCATGCGGATGCGGTCGCCGAGCAATGCCCCGCCGGAACGACGCCGGTTCGGATCGACTGCGAGCACAGCGATGCGGATCTTGTCCTCCTGGTCGAGGCGCAACCGGAGAAGCAGCTCGTCGGTCAGCGACGACTTCCCCGACCCCCCCGTGCCGGTGATGCCGAGCACAGGCGCACTGTGCTGCGCGGCGGACGCAGCAAGCTGCGCAACCAGGTCGTCCCCGAGGCTGCCCAGCTCGAGTGCCGTGAGCGTGCGCGCGAGCGCGCCTGACATACCAGCGAGCACCTCGTCGACCGAGACCGGCGCCTCGGGCCGCGTATCGGCGTCGCGGATGATCGTGTTCACCATGCCAGCGAGACCGAGCGCCTGACCGTCGTCGGGGGAGAAGATGCGACGCACGCCGCGCGCGTGAAGTGCGTCGATCTCCTTGGCCACGATCACCCCGCCTCCGCCCCCGTAGACGAGCACGTGGCCCATCCCCGCTGCTCGGAGCCGATCGACCAGGTAGGTGAAGTACTCAACATGACCGCCCTGATAGGAGCTCACCGCCACGGCGGCAACGTCCTCTTCGATCACGGCCTTGACCACGTCGTCGACGGAGCGGTTGTGCCCGAGGTGGATCACCTCCGCGCCCTGCGCCTGGAGGATCCGCCGCATGATGTTGATCGATGCGTCGTGGCCGTCGAACAGGCTCGCAGCAGTCACGACGCGAACAGGGTTCCGCGGTCTGTGCAGCTCGGGGCCGGGAGGCATGCTCCAAAGATAGAGGAGCATCGTGGAGCGCAGACGGGCCGGGCGACGGGCGCACGAGCTTCGCTCCGGTGATTGACTACGCCCGATGAAGAACGACTCGGTCGGACTTGTCGCCTACAGCGCGTACGTCCCGTACCACCGTCTCGCCCGAGCGGAGATCGCGTCCGTGCTCGGCGAGGGTGGCGGCCGGGGAACGAGAGCCGTCGCCTCCTACGACGAGGACCCGACCTCGATGGCCGTCGAGGCAAGCCGTCCCGTGGTGCGAGGTCTGCCAGCCAACATGCAGCCGCAGCGGTTGCTGTTCGCCACAGCGAGCCCGCCTTACCTCGACAAGACGAACGCGAACGCGGTGCACGCTGCCCTCGGGCTCGACCAAGCTGTTCTTGCCATCGACGTCGTCGGTTCGGTGCGCTCAGGCGTGGGAGCGCTGCTGCTGGCCGCCGAGTCGCCCACCCCGACCCTCGTCGTGCTGTCCGATGTGCGCACAGGGCTTCCTGGGGGAGCCGATGAGCGTGAGGGGGGCGATGGCGCTGCGGCGTTCCTCTTCGGCGATGGCGCGCCGGCCATCGCCGAGGTTGTCGCGCACGCCTCGGCGACCGAGGAGTTTCTCGACCGTTGGCGCATCCCTGGAGCGTCCTCGTCGCGGCTGTGGGAGGAGCGATTCGGCGAGCACGCCTACGGCCCGCTCGCCGACGCGGCGTTCGCGGCGGCGCTGAAGCAGGCCGGGCTGACGCCTGCCGACGTCGATGTGCTGATCGTCAGCGGCACCCACGCACGAGCCGTTCGGGCCTTCTCGCGCGGTGCTGGCGTCGCGAACGTTGCCGACGACCTGACCGCCTCTCTCGGCAACACCGGCACAGCGCACGCGGGGCTCGTGCTCGCGGACGTCCTCGATCGGGCAGTGCCGGGGCAGACGATCGTGAGCGTCGTGCTCGCCGACGGAGCAACGGCAATCGTGTTTCGGACCACCGACGCCATCACCTCGTACCGGCGCTCGTCGACTGTCGCGGACCAAGTCGCACGTTGCGACGACTCGCTGGGTTACGCGCGCTTCTTGAGCTGGCGGGGCTTCCTCGACAAGGAGCCGCCCCGCCGCCCCGATCCGGTAGGCCCCGCTGCGCCACCGTCTTTGCGTTCAGCTGGGTACAAGTACGGCTTCGTTGGTCACCGCTGCACCGACTGCGGCGCGATGCACTTGCCCGCGGTTCGGGTGTGCGTCAACTGCAAGGCGATCGATCACATGAGCCCTGTGCCCATGGCCGATGTGCTCGGCACTGTCGCGACGTACACGATCGACCATCTGGCTTTCTCGCCGAGCTCCCCGGTCGTCGCAGCGGTCGTCGACTTCGACGGGGGCGGGCGCTTCAGCTGCGAGCTCACCGACGTCGAGCCCTCGCGAGTGGCGATAGGTGACCGCGTCGAGATGACGTTTCGGCGGATCGTCACCGCGGGCGGCGTCCACAACTACTTCTGGAAGGCCCGCCCACACGTGACGCGGCCACGTCCCGACGAGGAGGTCTGAAGATGGCTTCTAGAGGCATCCGCGACAGGGTCGCCATCGTGGGGATGGGATGCACGACGTTCGGTGAGCACTGGGACAAGTCGGTCGACGACATGCTCATCGACTCCTCGGAGTCGGCGATGGCTTCGGCCGGCGTCACCCGCGACGACGTCGACGCCTATTGGCTCGGCACCATGGGGTCCGGCATCTCCGGGCTGACGCTGTCTCGCGCCCTGCGGCTCGAGAACAAGCCCGTCACCCGGCTCGAGAACATGTGCGCAACAGGCTCGGAGGCGTTGCGCAACGCGTGCTACGCCGTTGCGTCTGGTGCGTTCGACGTCGTCATGGCGATCGGTGTCGAGAAGTTGAAGGATTCGGGCTTTTCCGGGCTCGTCATCGCGCCGCCGCCCGCCGACGGGACCCAGACAGCCATCACGGCGCCCGCCCTCTTCAGCTATCTGGCGCCCGCCTACGCCGAGAAGTACGGCGTCGACGAGGCGGAGATGAAGGACGTCCTGACGCGCATCGCCTGGAAGAACCACTTCAACGGGGCTCGCAACCCGCGGGCGCAGTTCCGCAAGGAGATCCCCAAGGAGGTCATCAGCGCCGCGCCCTCCATCGCAGGGATGCTCGGGATCTTCGACTGCTCCGGTGTCTCCGATGGCTCGGCCGCGGCCATAGTCGTTCGGGCCGAGGATGCGCACCGTTACACCGACAAGCCCATCTTCGTGAAGGGTCTGTCGTTCGTGGCCGGCCCCGCTCGCGGCAGCATCGACGCCGGCTACGACTTCACCACCTTCACCGAGGTCGTCGCCTCAGCCGAGGACGCCTACGCCCAAGCTGGGGTCGAGGACCCGCGGGCCGAGCTCGCGATGGCCGAGGTCCACGACTGCTTCACGCCGACCGAGCTGGTGTTGATGGAAGATCTCGGCTTTGCCGAGCGCGGGTTCGGATGGAAGGAGGTGCTCGCCGGCACCTTCGATCTCGACGGCGAGCTCCCCGTCAACCCCGACGGCGGGCTCAAGGCCTTCGGGCACCCCATCGGCGCATCAGGTCTGCGAATGATGTTCGAGTGCTGGTTGCAGCTCCGGGGCGAGGCTCCGGAGGAGCGCCGGGTGCGCAGCGTCGCTGCGGGCCGCAAGCTGGCGTTGACGCACAACCTCGGCGGGCAACCGGGCGAGTGCGTCAGCTTCGTCTCCGTCGTCGGCACCGAACCCTCGTAGGTTTCGGCATCGGACGCTGCGCTCGGTGCTAGTGCCCCGTCAGGCAACGTTCGCCCGGTTTGAGGCCGGCCAGCGACGCCGCTGGCTGCGTCCTCGTCGTTGCTGTAGGCCCACTAGAGCTGCCTCCTGCGTCCTTGCCAGCGACGTCGCCGACTCGC
>JBPCON010000013.1:0-6085 GCA_051000215.1 Acidimicrobiales bacterium | reverse complement strand
GCTGGCATGCTGGCACTCCCACCGGTCGGGGCTGTGTGTAGACAGCAGCCACCATGGCTGCCATCACGCTCCGACCGGTGGACCCACGACCCTCACACTGCAGCCGTCACCCCTTGAACTCGCCCAGGAACACGTCGCTGGTGTAGATCATTTCGATCGCCTGCTCGAGCGGCATTCGGCCGATGTGCGGGAGATCGTGCTCCCGCTCCGCGATGTCCGGGTCGTCGAGCACCGCCTGCACGGCGTCGGTTTGGGTGCGCCAGGCGCCGACGGGGTCGTCGTCGACCGACGGACCCGCCGGCAGCGTGATCCCCGCCGCGCCATCGAGGAAGGCCGGGAACCACTCGACGAGGTGGCCGACCACGTCCCGGGCGACCCAGCCGTCCACCGGCGCAGCGTTGTCCCACAGCTCCGGCGCGACGCCCTCGACGGTCGCGGTGAACGCGCCGGCGATGTGACGGTGCTCGTCGGCCGGCCCGCTCATCGGAGCTCCGCGACGAGCGCGTCGAGCTTGGCGTAGCCCTCGCCGACGCCGGTCTCCATGCCGCTCGCCAGCCACTGGTCGCGGCCCTCGAGGCTGTCGACGAGCGACTGCGCGTGCAGCCGGGTGCGGCCGTTGCCGAGGTCCTCGAAGCGCAACGTCTCGAGCGCGACGTCGTCGGGCTGGCCGTCGAAGGTGAAGGTCTGCACGATATGGTCGTCACCGACGTCGTGGAAGCAGCCGTGGAAGCCGAACTCCGCGCCGTCGCGTCGCGCGACGTAGCGCCAGCGACCGCCCGTCGTGGCGTCCCAGTCGAGGATCTCGGTGCCCATCCCGTCCGGCCCGACCCAGCGGGCGAACAGCGCGGGATCGGTGTGGGCCCGCATCAGCTCCGACCGGGTGGCGTCGAAGTCGCGGGTCATGCGGATGATCGGCAGGGTGGGGTCGGCCTCGATCGAGACCTGGTAGCGGTTGCTGGTGGCGGTCATGACGCTGCTCCTTGTTCGAGGTGTGGGTGGTCGGTGTGTCGTTTGTCGCCGCGCATCTCGGCGAGGACGTCGTCGAGGCGTTCGAATCGTTCCTGGGCCTGTTGGCGGTACCGGTCGATCCACTTCGTCATCAGGTCGAAGACCTCCGCCTCGAGATGGCACGGCCGTCGCTGGGCGTCCTTGCTCTGGCTCACGAGCCCGGCATCGGCGAGCACCTTGATGTGCTTGGACACCGCCTGGACGGACACGTCGTACGGATCGGCCAGCTCCCCGACGGTGGCGTCGCCCACGGCGAGGCGGGCCACCATGTCGCGCCTCGTCGGATCGGCGAGGGCGGCGAAGACTCGGGACAGCTGGTCGTCGGCCACGTCCAACCCCTTTATTCAACTGAATGGTTGAGTACAACCTATGCCATGGTCCTCCCGTTTGTCAACCACTTGGTTGAGGATCACGACCCGACCGCTGCCGAGAGCCGCAATCCCGGAAGTGGTTCGTTTTCCGCCGCTCCCATCTGCCCTCGACGGGTGAGGAGCGGCGTCTGTCCAGAAGGAGGATGCGAGCGTCAGTCCGGAAGCTCGGGATTGATGCCAAACACAGCCAACGCAACACCCCAGTCATCATCAAGCTGGTGGCGGTACCTGGCGAACCACTCGGGCTGATCGGCTGCGATCTCGGCATCAAGCGTCGCTCGCACCCGATCAGGATTCATAACCAGATCGGCGAGACCGAAGTCGACGCTGTCGAGATGCTCGGACGGCACACGCGAAAGCTAGATGAGCCAGTCGTTGTGACAACGGTGGTTTGCTTCTCGAATGACCGTCATGCTCATGCCGCCAGGTTAAGGCTTGTTCACGTCAGACTGATCCGCCTCGGGTCGCGTGGAGGCTCATGCCCAATATATGGGGGTCAGTGCTCGACTCGGAGCGCTTCGATGATCGTCAGGCGAGTCGCGAGCCGTCGCGGATGGTGGGTGGCGGCCGCGGCGATGGCTAGGCCGGCGAACGCGCTGAGCGCGAGCACCGCCCAGGGGATGATGACGGCAAGTGGGCTGGCGACTTGTGCGCCGAAGGCTTGGCATAGCAGGACGCCGAGCGTTAGGCCGACGGTGATGGCGCCGAGGACCCCGAGGACGCCGATCGAGAGTGCCTCCATGACCAGGCTGCGTGCGAGTTGGCGTTGGCTCAGGCCGAGGGTTCGTTGCAGTCCGAGGGCCCATCGTCGCTCGAGCACGACGGTGAACGCGGTGCTGGCGAGGCTGCAGGCCGCGACGAGCAGCGCGGCGAGTTGGGTGGATCGTGCGATGGAGAAGATCTGAGTGAGGCCGGAGCGCAGTTCTCGCACGGCTTGAGCGCGGGTCTGGACCTGAGCGGGGAGGTGGGCGTCGTGCACTGCTTGCTGTATGGCTGCCTGCACGTCGCTGACTCGCGCGCCGGGTTCGGGGACGACGGCGTAGCGGAACGCGCCGGTGTCACCCCAGAGGGCGACGTAGGTGTCACGGTCGATGTAGTACGTCGCCTCGCCGGCGAGGTCGTCGAAGACAGTGACGATCGTGAAGCTGTGCCCACCTGCTGGTGTTGGCAGGACGAGAGTGTCGCCCGGTTGCAGTCCTTTTCGGTGGGCGGCGAGCCGGGAGATGGCGACCTTGCCGGCCATGAGTCCGTCGCGGAACGCGTCTGGGTCGGCGGCGAGCTCGCCGTCGTGCAACGCGTCAGGGACCCCGGCGCGCTGGGCGGCGCTGATCGGTGTGACGTAGAGGATGGCTTGCTCGTCTTCGACGGTGATGAAGGTGTTCTGCTCGGGGAGCACAGCTCGCACACCTGGGACGGCGGCCACGGTTGCGATGCCTGACTCGGGGAGCGGCAGCGTGGCTGTGTAGCCGACGAAGGAGTCCGCGTTCACGACAAGGGGCGTCGAGACGAATCGCTGGGCTAGCTGTCCGAACCGGGCCTCGGCGGAGCCGAAGGCGGTGCCGAGCGCGATGACCATCGCGAGCGGAAGGAGCAGTGTGCCGACGGTGAGGCTCGTGCGTCTGGGGTTCGTCCGCAGGGCGTCGCCGGCAAGCCGACCGACAACGCCGCACGCGCGGGTGAACAGGGCAGCGATGCCCCGCGCGGCGAGCGGCACCGCCGTAGGGAGCAGCAGCGTGATCCCGCCGAACACGGTCACGACGAAGAACGCGCCGACACCAGCCGATGGGGTCGCAGAGGTCTGGCGCCCGGCCAGAGCGATGCTGGCCGCGAGAAGGGTTGCACCGACGGCGGCGATGAGCGCAGATCGTCTCGTGTCGGATGGTGCCGACCATTCGTAGGAGGCGACGGGGCGCAGCGAGTCGATGGCCGGGGTGCGCATCGCTCGCCGCGCCGGGAGGACCGACCCAAGGATGGCTACGGCGATGCCTCCTCCGGCCGCGATGGCGAGCGGGCCGAGTCCGAAGGTCAGGCCCGTCGGCGCGTCGATCGGCAGCACGCTGCGGTAGGCGTGAGCCGCGTGGCCAAGCAACGTCTTGGCCAAGAGGGCGCCGGCCGCAAGACCGACGAGCGCGCCGGTCACGCCGATGACGATCGCCTCGCCGATCACCGCAGTGAACACTTGGCGCGGACTCGCTCCGAAAGCGCGCGCCAACGACAGCTCAGCGCGACGCTCGGACATCGCCATCGACATGGTGTTCAACACAAGGATGAGCGCGACGAACAGGGAGATCAGACCGACGGCGTCGGTGAGGAGCACGAACGGGTCGACGTTCGCGTTGGAGGCGCCCGGTGTCGCACCCGATCCGCTCACTACACCGGCCGCCCCGGTCTTCGCAGCGATAGCCGTCGCGAGCCGGTGGAGGTCGGTGCCCGGCGTGGCGGTGACGAGGACAAGGTCGAGGCGACCTGCGCGATCGAAGACCGCTTGGGCATCAGAGAGCGGGAGCACCGCCACCATGCCCTCGTTCACCCGGTCGAGCTCGAGGAGCGAGGTGATCACCGACACGGTTCGCGGCACGGGACCGCTCGGCGCGTCGACATCGATGACATCACCGACCTTGACGCCGAGCCGGCGAGCCAGCGAGTCGGACAGGACTAGGCCGCCGGCGTCAGCGGCACCCAGCACGAACACACCCTGGTCCGCGCTGTCGTGGCGCATGGTCGAGCGGACCTCGACCAACGGCCGGACCTGGGCCACGCCATCGAGTCGCTTGATCTCGGTCGCCGTCAGCGCCGGCAGACCCCCCGGGGTCGCCGCCGTCACCTGCAGATCGGCGCTGGCATCAAACGCGGTCGCGGTCGAGCGCACCGCATCGAGCAGCACCGCGTTCATCGTCGTGATCGAAAACAGCAGAGCGACGCCGGCGGCGACACCCCCCACGGTCAGCGCGCTGCGCAACCGCCGCTCGGTGAGGTGGCGTAAGCCGACCCAACGGGCGAGCCCCGCCGCGCCTTTCACCGCGTCGTCTCAACCATGTCATCGCTGGCCGCGACGACGCCGTCGCGGAGGCGCACCACCCGGTCCGCGTACGCGGCGGCGAACGGTTCGTGGGTGATCATCACCACCGCCTGGTCGCCGTCGGCGACGGATCGCAGGAGCCGCAGCACGTCTTCACCGCTCAACGAGTCCAGCGACCCGGTGGGTTCGTCTGCCAACACAACCGCCGGCTTGGTGACTACGGCGCGAGCGACGGCGACGCGCTGCTGCTCGCCGCCCGACAGCTGACCAGGACGGTACCGGGCCCGATCGAGCAGGCCGACGCGGTCCAGCGCCTGCCGGGCCCGTTCAATAGCGTCGCGCCGTCCGTCGAGCATCAGAGGGAACGCGACGTTCTCCTCGGCGCTGAGCGTCGGTAACAGGTTGAAGAACTGCAGCACGAAGCCGAGGCGCCGTCGCCGCAGCTCCGACAACGCAGTCTCACCGAGCTCCGCAAGCATCTGTCCCTCAACGAGCACCTCGCCGGTGTCAGGACGATCAAGCCCACCGAGGAGGTGCAGCAGCGTCGACTTCCCCGACCCCGACGGCCCCATCACCGCCACGAACTCGCCCGACTCGACGAACAGGTCGACGCCGCGGAGCGCGTGCACCTCCTCATCGTCCTGCCGATAGATCCGAACCACCCCACGCGCCTCGATCACCACGCTCATGGAGTCAGCTCCTCGCTCAGACGATCCAGACGAGCCACGGCGAGATCGATCCACCGCAGATCGGCCTCCAGATGAAACAGCGCGAAGTCAGCCCGCAAGGTCGCCGGAAGGTCCGCTGCCTCCTTCTCCCGCGTCAGCACGCGCATCGCAGCCAAGTGCCGATCGCGCTGAACGTCGAGGAGCTCTTGGGCGTCGCGTCCCGACGACAACGCCAGCACGACCTTCATGAACAGCACGTTCTGTAGGTACGGATCGGCGGGCTCGGCTTCGCGCAGCCACCGCTCGAGCTCCTGCACGCCGCGTCGGGTAATCGAGAACACCTTGCGTTCCGGACCGCGGCCCGGTGCCTCGCCCTTCTGGGCGACCTGACCGTCGCGCTCGAGGCGCGACAGCGTCGAGTACACCTGCCCCGACCGCATCGGTCGGGCTCCGGCGAAGCGTGCCTGGTACGCCTGGCGCAGCTCATAGCCGTGCACCGGTCGAGGTTCGAGCAAGCCCAGCAATCCGTGCGCCACACTGCTCATGCTCCGACAGTAGCCACTCAGTGGCTACTGTCGGAAGCCACACCGGCTGCGACGGGATCGTCCGCTCGCGAGAATGGTGGTGCGGCACCTCCAGCACTCGGAAAGAGATGCCGCAAGGTGAGTTCGCGCTGTTCTCGGATCGGCGACGAGCGACGTTATGCGCGAGCCAACACGCTCACGCGACCGGGCTCGCCGTTGCACTCGACGACGGTCAGGCCCTGGTCCTCGACGAGGCGAGGGAGGGAGTTCGTGTCGTAGAAGCGCACGACGCCGGGCACGAGGCGGTAGCACGCTGCGCGCAGCCGCCAGTACAGGTTCTGGGACGTGAGCGACGCCCTGTCGCGGGCGGGAGCGGTGATCAACAGGTGCCCGCCCGGCCGCAGGCAGCGCCGGATCTCGGCGATGAAGGCCGCGGGATGCGCGAGGTGCTGGAGGACGAGGATCGCGAGGACACCTCCGAGCGACGCGTCCGCG
>JBPCON010000063.1:0-25008 GCA_051000215.1 Acidimicrobiales bacterium | reverse complement strand
GGTTGCGGGCCACCCGGATCACGTCCTCGCGGAACTCCCGCGAATAGGGCTTGGGCATGGTGAACATCCTTCCAGCGGCACCTCACGGCACCACAGATCAGATGTCACCGGATCACGCGGCAGTCCCCGTTGACCTCGGACACTTTGCACGTCGCGGATGGTGAGTATTTGCGGGCTTCCTCGCGGGTCACGTCGCCGTACTCCTTGATGATCTGCGCGTAGTCGATGTTGCCGCGCCACAGCGCGTCGACGACGGGCGGGTATGAGCCGAACCCGTCGGTGCTCAACTGGATGCGCTGGCCGGGCAGCAGCCGCGAGCGGAGGTCGTTGAGGAACACGTAGCAGTCGTGCGTGGTGCGCTCACCGACTAGCCACGACGGCACGAGCTTCGTGTCAGCGTCGATAGCGGTCCAGGTCCACACGTCGCCGTAGCCGGGCGTGCCGTGGAACTCGTCGGGCACGTTCTTCTGCTTGGCGTAACAGAACGACCAGATCTCGTCGCACTCGATGCGCTTGCAGTCCAAGTTCGCCAGCTCGACATCTTGGAACTCGGCGCACGCCTCGCCCAGGTCGACCAGCAGCGATGTGATCGTGTTCTTCGCCGCGCGCTGGGCCGCAGGGTGTCGCGTTAGCGGCCGAGAAGGTCGAGCAGATCGCCGGCCACCCACCAGCGCCGTGGTCGGCCGGGCCGATCGGTGGGAACCGCGGTCGCGACTTCGCGGAGCACGCCTCGATCGGCGAGCTCGACGAGCGCGACGCGTGCCGCCTGTTCGCTGACGCCGACGAGGGTCGCGGCGGTCGCGACGTCGAGGGCGGGATGCGCGACGAGATGAGCGAGCAGCTTGTGGGTCGCCGAGTCGCGGCGCACGCCTTTGAGCTGGTTCGGCCAGCTCGCCTCGAGCTCGGCGATCGCCGCGAGGGTCCATGCGACGCGGCCGGCGGCGGCCTCGACCGCTTCCGCGAACCAGCGTACCCACGGGTCGGGACCGACCTGGCGGTACAGGGTGAGCGTGGACAGATAGCCGCCGATGTCGCGTGCGAACCCAATCGACACGGGCGGGGCGACCGCGAGCTGCAGCCGTCGGCACAGGACCCAGCCGATGAGGATGCGCCCGATGCGGCCGTTGCCGTCGGCGAAGGGGTGGATGGTCTCGAACTGCGCGTGCACGAGCGCGGCCTGAGTGACCGGGTCGTCCCCGTCGCTGTTGGCGTAGGTGATCAGGTCGCGCATCAGCTCATCGAGCATCTGGGGCGGGGAGGCGACGTGGGCGGCGTGCACCGGGCTCGGGCCTCCGATCCAGCCGATGCGATCACGCCAGGCGCCGATGTGGATCGGCTCGAGGCTCGAGTGGACCATCAACAGGCGGTGCCACTGCTTGATGTCGGCCGCGCGCAGCCGGCCTCGATGCGCGAGCGCGGCGGTCACCGCTTTGAGGTTGTCCGCTACCCACCCGGCGTCACCCGCGACGAGGTCGTCGGCGCTCGCCACCGCGATCGCGTCCAACGGCGCCTCGACCCCTTCTATGCGGCTTGAGGCGATGCCTTCGGCGCGTAGCAGGAGGCGAGCCGGCACCTCGAGGCCACCCAGCCGATCACCCATCGCCGCCAGCGTCCCCTCGGCCCGGGCCGCCGCGCGGACTGTCGGCGCGGAGAACTGCGTGCCCGCGACGAGCCGCTCCGGGACGTACGCGTCCACCGACCGGCCGTGCCACTCGAGCGGAACAGATGTCCCGGGCATCCCACGATCCTTTGCGGAACCCAATGTTTCCCAAGGATAGAGCGTCTAGTCATGGGAAACGAGGCGAGGCCGATTGTCGGGTCTGAGGTCACCGCGATCGAGTAGAGCCGGGCACTCGCCACTCTCGGTCGGTGTCGTGGCGAATCGCGCACGCGCGGCTTGGCGAAAGAAGCGGATCCGCGGCTGCGCGGCATTGTCGCCGCGGCGCGTGTAGCCGGCTTGCCCGTGTCGTGCGCTCGTAAATCGAACGAGCACGAACCGCTACGGGAGGCAAGCCGTGCACCAGCCAGCGTGGGAGCAGCTCGAGCTCGGAACGACCGGCGACACGGCCGGCTATGACGACGAAGTCACAACCAGCCAGCTGCTGGTCACGATCCCGGTGGCGGCGCGGATGTTGGGCCTTGGTCGGACCACCGTCTACGAACTGATTGGCGTTGGTGATCTCGAGGTCGTGCACATCGGCCGCGCCGCTCGTGTTCCGGTCGAGGCGGTTCGTGACTTCGTCGGGCGGCTGCGCGAGGAGCGAGCGTCGGCGTGAGCGTTCACCGCCACGACGGGAACCGAGGACCGAGCTACGAGGTCCGCTACCGCGCCCCTGACGGCAATGAGCGCTCCAAGCGGTTCCGCACCAGGCGCGAAGCACGCGCCTACGACGCCGAGCAGCACTCACAGCTCAGTAGCGGCGCCTGGATCGACCCTCGGGACGCGGCGACACCGTTTGCCGATGTCGCCCGCGATTGGCTGACGTCGAACCCGGCCAAGCGCCCCGCGACCTACGCCCGCGACGAGGTCGACATCCGCCGGCGCCTGCTCCCTTCACTCGGTGCCCGTGCCATCGGCTCGGTCACCGCGACTGAGATCCAAGCCCTCGTGAAAGACTGGTCGCTGCAGGTCAAGCCCCGCACCGTGCGCCGCCGCTACGGCACCCTGCGCGCCATCCTCAACCATGCCGTCGAGCGCGACCTCATCAGCCGGTCACCCTGCCGGGCCATCAAGCTCCCCGCACCGGCGCCGATCGAACGGCCGATCGTCACCGGCGAACAGCTCGCCGCTCTGGTGAGTGAGCTGGGCGACACCGGGCTCATGGCCACCGTCGGCGCGCTGCTCGGGCTGCGGTGGGGCGAGGTCGCCGGCTTGCGCGTCGGACGCATCGACTTCGACGAGGGCACCATCGCCGTCGCCGAGCAGGTCACCCGCGGGTCCACCGGCGCCTCCATCCTCGGCGAACCGAAGTCCGCCGCCGGCCGGCGCACCCTCGCGATCCCTGACTCGCTCAGCGAGCAGCTCCTCGAACACATCGCCACGCGCGGGCTCACCCCCAGCGACCGCCGGGCGTTCGTGTTCGCTGGACGCGACGGGCGTCACCTCACCTACTCGAACTGGCGGCAACGCATCTGGGACCCCGCCTGTAAGCGGGCTGGTCTCGCCGGGCTCGGCTTCCACGACCTGCGCCGGGCCAATGCCACTGGCCTCGTAGCCGAGGGCGTCGACATCAAGACCGCCCAGCATCGCCTCGGTCACTCCGACCCGCGGCTCACGCTCGCGGTCTACGCGCAGGTCGTCACCGAGGCCGATCGGGCTGCCGCCAACAGCATCGCCGCGCGGCTCACGAAGTACGCCGGCGACCGCCCCGGTCCGCGGCGATCCCGCTGATCGCGCGGGCAAAACGCGGGCTTTTCCGCTGGTGGCGCGAGTCAGCCGGGGCGCTACACCCCGACTGACCAGCACTTATGTGGTCGGGGAGGCGGGATTTGAACCCACGACCTCTGCGTCCCGAACGCAGCGCGCTGCCAAACTGCGCCACTCCCCGGTGGAGCGTCGAATCGTAGCCGACGCCCCTCTGAGCCCCGGCGGGCGATCAGGGTGTGGGCGAAGGCTCAGGCACGACGACGCCGTCGGTGAAGGTGCCGCCGGCGATCACCGCGTCCGCGGCCCGGCGCAGGCGGAAGGCGTCGATGGGCTTGACCAGCCAACCGTCGGCGTCGCACCGTCGGGCGAGGAAGTCGTCGACCGAACGATCGAGCAGCATCAGGACCGGCACACGGGGCAGGCGCCCGGCGCCCTCCTCGAGTCGCAGCGCCATGCACGTGGCCATGCCGCCCATGTTGCCGATCTGCAGGTCGAGCACGACCAGCTCCGGCGCCGACTCGACCAGAGCGGGGACGACGTCGCAGCCCCGGTGCACGCGGCGCACGAGGCGCTCGGGGCTCCCGAGGGCGGCGTCGACCTCGGCGTGGATCCAGTCTGCGTCGGTGGCGAGGAGCACGTCGGGCACCTACGCCAGGCTAATCGTCGAGCCATTGGGGAACCCATCTCGCACTACCCTTCGCGCAGCAGCGACCCGAGGAGACGGTGTGCTCGAGATCCAGGTGGAGGCCGAAGCTGACTACACCGTCTGCCGCCCGGTCGGCGAGCTCGATGCCTACACCGTCGGGCAGTTCCGTGATCAGCTGGCCGAGCTGGCGAGCTCGCCCCGGCTGCTGATCGATCTGTCGTCGGTCCCCTTCATGGACTCAGCCGGGCTCGGCGCGCTGATCGGCGGCATCCGCCGAGCTCGCGAGGCCGGCGGCGACGTCGCCGTTGCATGCAGCCGACCGACGCTCACCCGGTTGCTGCACACGACCGGGTTCGATCGAATTGTGCCGGTGACCGAGACGCTCGAGGCCGCCGCCACCGCTCTCGCGACATCCTGAGCCAGCGTCCCCGACGCCGTTCCCTCGAGAACACAAAGATCAGGGGAAGAGGTGTTCGGCGATCTGCGCGAGGCCGACGAGGTCGTGGACATCGGTGCTGAGGAACGGCACGCGGATCACGGGGGCGGGGGCGACGCGCTCAGCGAGGCCGGCGAGGTGCTCCTCTTCCTTCGATGCGACGAGCTCGAAGTCAGCGAGGTTGGCGTAGAGCCCGCCGATGTCGGTACCCGCCAGGGTGCGGCTGCGTTCGCGGGTGGCCTCCGCCAGGCCGGTGCCGAAGTGGGGGTGCATCCGGTTGACCACGAGGGCGCGCACGGAGATGTCGGATTCGAGGAGCCGGTCGGCAAAGAACTCGGCCTCGACGACGGTGTCGCGCCGAGGCGACGCAACGAGCACGAACGCCGTCGCCGGTGACGCCAACGTCTCGAAGACGACGTTGGCCCTGTCCTTGAAGCCCTCCTCCATGCCCTGGAACGCGGTGAAGAACGTGATGACATCGTCGATCACCTCGGCGCCGACCACCTTGGCGAGTGTGCGTACGAACGCCTGGGCCGCCACGTTGGCCGCCCGCATGAGCCCCCGGGTGGGCGCCATCAGGATCCGGTAGAAGCGGTGGTCGAGGAAGCGCGTCAAGCGACGGGGAGCGTCGAGAAAGTCGAGCGCGTGACGCGACGGCGGCGTGTCGACGACGACGAGCTCGAACGCGCGCTCCTCGTGCAGCTCGTAGAGCTTCTCCATCGCCATGTACTCCTGCGTGCCGGACAGCGCGCCGGAGATGTTCTTGTAGAAGCGGTTGTTGAGGATGCGCTCGGCTTGACCGGGGTCCCCTGAGTGCTTCGCGACGAGATCGTCGAACGTCGACTTCGTGTCGAGCATCATCGCCCACAGCTCGCCAGGCCAGTCCCCCTCGATCTTCGACGGCGTGTTGGTCAGGCCCTCGAGGCCGAGCGCGTCTGCGAGCCGTTTCGCCGGGTCGATCGTGACGACGACGGCTTTGCGGCCTCGGCGGGCGGCCTCGAGCGCAAGCACAGCAGCGGTGGTCGTCTTGCCGACCCCGCCCGAACCCGCGGTCACGACGATCTCCGCGGTGTCGATGACCTCGCGGAGCGCGTGCGTGGGCGATCCCTTGGCTGTCGCCGTCATGAGCTCTCGACCGCGTGCAGCGCGTGGATGCCCTCGAGCAACGCGCGTGCGAGCACGTCGAGCTCGTCGGGCCCGATGTCGGTGGTGAAGAGGAACGGGAGGTGCAGCTGGGGCAGCGGCAGTTGTGTCTCGAGGCGCGCCACCTGCTCGCGCTGCAATGCCATGCGGTCGCGCCGGAACTCGGCTGCGGCGCGTAGCGCGGCGGCCTCGCCCGAGCGCAGGCTCGTACCGGCCGAGGCGGCGGCAGCATCGGGCGCGGCGTCGACGCCGGTGATCTCCGGGTAGAGGCCGTTGACCACGACGGGCCCGAGGCTGACGCCGACGCGGTCCTCGAGGTGATACGCCGTGTCGATCAGCTCGTTCACCGGGGTCTCCTCGGGCAGCGTGACGAGCAGCACCTGGCAGCGCGTCGGGTCGGTGAGGAGCTCGAGCACGTCTTTCGCCTGGCTGTTGATCGGCCCGACGCGCACGGCATCGAGCAACGCGCGGGCCGCCAGGAGAAACGTGATGGCGTGCCCGGCCGCCGGCGCGTCGAGCACGATGAGCTCCGCTCGGCTCTCGTCGCGCTCGAGCTGCTTCACCTTGCCGAGCACGAGGATGTCCTTGATGCCGGGAGCGGCTGTGGCAGCGACATCGAGCAGCCCCGACTGCATGAGCCGCCGCGACAGCCGGTTGAGGCCGTGGTCGCGGAGGTACTCGTACAGCGCCTCGTCGGCGGTCAGCGTTCGCCCTCGGATGTCGGCCGCACCCTCGGGGCCCCCACCCGAGGACAGCTCGAGCTCGTCGTAGTCGAGAGGTTCGCGACCGAAGATCGAAGCCAGCCCCGACTTGCCCTCGATCTCGATGATGAGCGACGACAGACCCGAGAGCGCGGCCGCCCGCGCGAGGGCGGCTGCGACGGTGGTTTTGCCGACTCCGCCCTTCCCGGCCACGATGACGAGCCGGGATGCAGCGAAGAACTGCGCTGGATCCAACGATCAAACCCTTCGGAGCGAGCGTGCGCAGCCTACCCAGGGCTCTGGCCCTGACAGCGATGGTCGCCCTGGTGCTGGGGTGGGCGCCGAGCGCGCAGGCTGCCGAGCAGCCCACCGGCGGTGTCGTCGACGTCATCCAGGTGAGCGGCTACCTCGACCCGGTCGTCGCCCAGTTCATCGACGCGTCGATCAGCGAAGCCGAGGCGAGCCACGCCAGCGCCATCGTGCTCCAGCTCGACAGCCCGGGCTCGGTGGTCTCCGAGGCGCGCCTCGCACAGCTCGTCGACCATGTCGCCAACGCGCAAGGCACGACCGTGGCCGTTTGGGTCGGGCCCTCGGGCTCGCAAGCTGCTGGCGCCTCGGCACGCCTCGCCCTCGCGGCCGCCCACGCCGGGCTGGCCCCCGGGTCGAAGCTGGAGGTCAACGGGCAGCGCTTGTCAGCGTCGGAGGCCTTCGACCAACACCGCGTCGACATCCCAGCCGAGTGCTCGCGCGAAGCTGGCTCGACGGAGGGGTGCGCCGCGACGGTCGGTGATTTCATCGTGAGCTTGCCCGAGGTGGCGACCACCACGATCACCCAGGGTGACCAGACGCGGCTCGAGCCGGCAGGGCAGACACGCTTCGCCCAGCTCTCGCTGCTCGACCGACTGATGCACACCGTCGCCAGCCCGCCCACCGCATACCTCCTCTTCGTGATCGGGATGGCGCTACTGCTCTTCGAGCTGTTCACGGCAGGCGTCGGCGTTGCGGGCGTGGTCGGCGCTGGCTCGTTGCTGCTCGGCTGCTACGGGCTCGGGGTGCTGCCGGCGCGGCCGTGGGCAATCGCGCTCCTCGTGTTCGCCATGTTCGCCTACGGGATCGACGTGCAGACCGGCGTGCCCCGCCTCTGGACCGGGGTCGCGACGGTCTCCTTCGCCCTCGGGTCCTTGGCGCTCTACGACGGCGTCTCGCTGTCGTGGATCACGCTGCTGGCCGGCGTCGTCGGCATGACCGTCGCCATGCTCGGCGGGATGCCTGCGATGGTCCGCACCCGGTTCTCGACGCCGACCATCGGCCGGGAGTGGATGGTCGGTGAGGAAGGTGAGGCCCGCACGGCCGTCGACCCCGAAGGAACGGTGCTGGTGCGCGGTGCGCCCTGGCGGGCCCGCACGAACCGTTCGACGCCCATCGCGATCGGAGCTGCAGTGCGCGTCGCGGCGATCGAGGGCCTCGTCTTGGAGGTCGAGCCCCTCGACGGCGCAGCCAAGGACTACCGCAGGTAGCGCTCGCGATGAAGAGCAGAACGCTCGCGAATGTTGCGGGGTTGATGGCTCTGACCTGCGGGCATAGGTTGCCGCCGCGCCGACAAAGGGGGGTCCGCACTCGTGAGCGCACTTCGCACCGACGACTCGTGGCAGCTCAAGGCAGCGTGTCGGGGCCCACAAGCCGCAGTGTTCTTCCCACCGTCGCACTTCGAGCGCAAGGACGAAAAGCTCGAGCGCGAGCATCGGGCCAAGGCGATCTGCGGCACCTGCCCGGCGCGCAAGCCCTGCCTCGACTTCGCGATCGAGATCCGCGAGCCCCATGGCATCTGGGGCGGGCTCAACGAGACCGAGCGCAAGCAGGTGATGGTCCACCGAGGCCTCTGAGCCAACGGCGTCGACCCTACGACGCCTCTCCGCTCTCGAGCACCACGCTGCGGCGCGTGGGGCCGCTCCTTCGTGATCGGCGCGATGCGCGACGCTGGCGGTGATGGTGCGCAGCGTGCTTCGGGGGATGACCGCGTTCTTCGTCGTCGTCGTGCTCACGCCCATCACCTGCGTCGCGGTCGTGCTGGCCGCGCTGATCTTCCTGCCGTTGCCCGCGACGTTGCCCCAGCCCAAGGCCGTCCTCGACTCACAGGCGACGCACGTCGTCGATGCCAACGGCAACGAGATCGCCGTGTTCAAGCAGTTCGAGACCTCGATCCCGGTGCAGCAGACCGACATCCCCCAGGTCCTCAAGGACGCGGTCGTGGCTTCGGAGGATCGTGGCTTCTACGAGCACGGCGGGGTCGACCCGCGCGGCACGCTGCGAGCCCTGTGGCAGGACGTCACCAACTCCAAGGTCCTCGAGGGCGGCTCGACGATCACCCAGCAGTACGTGAAGCAGGCGTTCACCGGAGGCGAGCGGACGTTGGCGCGCAAGATCCGCGAGGCGATCCTCGCCGGCCAGCTCGACCGCCAGGTGGACAAGGACACGATCCTCTTCCAGTACCTCTCGGCCAGCTACTTCGGCGAAGGGGCCTACGGGGTCGGCGCCGCCGCGCAGACGTACTTCCGCAAGCCCGTTAGCCAGCTGACGCTCTCCGAAGCAGCGCTGCTCGCCGGGGTCCTCCCGGCCCCCACGGCGTACTCGCCGCGCACCCACGCCGATGTGGCCGAGCAACGGCGGGTGCACGTGCTCGACGTGATGCTCGAGATCGGCCGCATCGACCAGGCGACGCACGACGCCGCCGTCGCCCAGCCTGTCTGGTTGTTGGCCTTCGGCGAGCCTGGCACTCCCGTGACGGGCGTCTTCCCGGCTGAGGTCGCGCAGAGCTCGCAGCCGTGGTTCGCGAACTACGTGCACGCGTGGCTCGAGACCCATCTACCAGGATGCGTGGCCGGGAGCTGTCCGGTCATCGAGCAGGGCGGGCTGCGCGTCGTGACGACGCTCGACCCCGCGCAGCAGGCCGCGGCCGAAGACGAGGTCGCGAAGACTATGGGCGACAACGACCTGAACATCCAGATGGCGCTCGTCGCGGTCGAGCCGCCGACCGGCTACATCAGGTCGATGGTCGGAGGCCGCGACTTCGCGTACAACCAGACGAACACCGCGACAACCGGGCACCAGCCCGGCTCGTCGTTCAAGCCCTTCGTGCTGGCCGAGGCGTTCGCGCAGGGCATCCAGCCGACAGCCGTGTACAGCGGCGCACCGCTCGTGTTGCCCGACGTCACGATCAACAACTACGGCCACGAAGCCTTCGGCAGCCTCAGCTTGCGTCAAGCCACGTGGCACTCGGTCAACGGCGTCTATGCCCGGCTCATCCAAGATGTCGGCGTCGAGGAGACCGAGGCCATGGCCGACCGCCTCGGCGCCAACCTCGCGCCGTACGACCCGGTGAACGACGGGGTGAGCGTTGCCCTCGGGACCAAGGATGTCGCTCCGCTCAGCATGGCGTCGGCGTTCGGCGTGTTCGCCGACCACGGCAAGCGCGCTGAACCGACGCCGGTGCTCCAAGTGTTCGACTCGTCGGGGAAGCTGCTCATCGACAACACCAAGGCAGCCGATGTCGCGGCCCAGGTGATCGACCCCGTGGTGGCCGACAACGTGACCGACGTTCTTCGCGGCGTGCTCGAGAGCGGCACGGCCGCTGGCAAGGGCATCAATCGTCCGGCAGCTGGCAAGACGGGAACGGCGAGCGACGCTGCGAACGCATGGTTCGTCGGCTACACACCCACGCTGTCGACCGCGGTGTGGATGGGTCACCTCGACTGCGGCGCGAGCACAGCCGAGCGCGACTGCGGTCTTTCGGGGATCAACGGCGTCAGAGAGGTGACCGGCGGCACGATCCCCGCGAGCACGTGGCAGCGCTTCATGAACCGCGCGCTGGCGTCGGTGCCGGCAACGGAGTTCACCGAGCCAGCGCCGATCCAGTCCTACGCCGACGAAGCCAAGCGCGCCTCGCGCGGCGGGTTCGACCCCGGGCCGAGGCAGTACCCCTCGGGCACGGGCGATGGCTCCTACGTCGACGACGTTCCCGTCCCGGATGCTGTGGCGCCGACGACATCGACGACCTCGACGACGACGACGACGTCGACCACGCTCGCACCCCCTACCACGAGGCCGCCTCTGATCAACTAGTCGTTCAGCCCGTCGTGGTCGGCGTCACGTCGCCGGGCGCGGGCGCGCTCGCGGCGCCGTCCGGGCAGCGCAGCACGCTGTCGCACGACTGGCGCACGAGGGGTGCGAACCAGACGGAGTCGGGGCGGAACCCGAGCGGCGCGTAAGCGCGCGAGGTGATGCCAACCACACGACCGTCGGACGACAGCAGCGGGCCGCCTTGGAACTGGGTGCCGATCGGCGCGTCGTGCTGCACGCCCTGGGCCGAGACATCGGCGACGAAGCCCTGCGTGATCGCGACGCCCGTCGAGCCGAGGCCGGAGATCGCGAAGACCCGGTCGCCGACCTTCGGCTCGCCGTCCGCCCACGCGAGCGCCGGCAGGTTTGGCCTCCCCACGGTGAGCAGCGCGAGATCCTTCCCCGGGTCCCACGCGTAGAGGGTTGCGTCCATGTCATCGCCACCAGGCTTGCGCAGCACGATCCCGGGTGCCGGCTGCTGGGTTCCAGCCGCCACGGTCGTGAACGACGTCAGCAGGTAGGACGTCTCGGCATCGCTGAACACGACGAACGCTGAGCCGACCGAAGGTGCGCCAGCACCGTCGAGGGTGGAGACGAAGAACACCGACGGCTGGGCGTTGGCGGCCAGCTGCGTCAGCGTCGTGCCGCTCGCCGCGAACTTCTGGAGCTCATCGAGCTGGTTCTGCACTTGCTCCTTGGCTTGTTGACCCTCGTCCTTGACGATCTTGCGTGCGTTGTCGAGCTGTTCGGTGAAGCTGCCGACGAACGACTCGACCTTGTTCGTGGTGGCCTCCTGACGCGACTCGTAGTACGCGTAGAGGACCGCGCCGCTGAAGGCGGAAGCGACGCCCATGCAGAAGATCAGAGCGGCCAGACCGAGCGCGGTGCTGGGGATCAGCCGCCGGAGACGGTCGGGCAGGGCTTGTGGCGCGTCGGCATCGGCTGCTCGGTTCGGGCGCTCGCCGGGATCGTTCCGCGACTTCTCCTCGACGGGGGCGGCCATCGGGCGAGACCGTAGCCCGGCGGTAGCATCGCCTCGTGATCGCTCTGGCGCTGTTGGCGCTCGTCGTCGCGGAGCTCTACGCGTTGATCGTCGTGATCGGTGCCATCGGGGTGCTCAACACCATCGGGCTGATGATCCTGATCAGTTTCGTCGGCGCTGCCGTGGTCAAGCGCGCCGGACTCGGAGTGCTGCGCCGGGCCCAGTCGACGCTCGCGGCCGGGGGCACACCCCACAACGAGCTGCTCGACGGGCTGCTCTTGTTGCTCGCTGGTGTGCTGCTCGTCTTGCCCGGGTTCGTGACCGCCACCGTCGGCGCGCTGCTCGTGCTCCCACCCGTACGCGCGCTCCTGCGCGGCGCGCTGATTCGCGGGTTGAAGAAGCGCACCTCAGTCGCGATGCGCTTCGTCGATGGCTTCGGGCGGCGCGTCGATCTACCGGGCGGCGCCCCCTACGAGGCGACTGCCACGGAGGTGACCGAGCAGCCCCCGAAGCGCAAGGAGCTCGAAGGGTGATGCCGATCCGCGACGCGGCGAACGTGCTCGTCGTACTGGTATGAGCAGCGATGACGAAGGGCACGAGGTGGTGCCGCCGAAGCCGATGGTGCCAGGTGTCGCTTCGGCGCTCTCCCCGATGGTGCGGCGCATCCTTGGGCCCAACCCTGGGGTCATGACCGGGCCAGGCACCAACACCTACCTCGTCGGCATCGACGAGGTAGCGGTGATCGACCCGGGAGTCGACGACGCGGCGCACCTAGCCGCGATCCTCGGCTGCGGGGGCGACCGCATCCGCTGGATCCTCTGCACCCACACCCACCCCGACCACTCGCCGGGCGCAGCCGCGCTCAAGGCAAGCACGGGTGCCGAAGTGCTCGCCTTCGACAGCCGCGACGGCCTCGAGGTCGACACCGCCATCGGCGACGGCCATGTGGTCGAGGCGACCGAGTTCCGGCTCACCGCCGTGCACACGCCGGGTCACGCCTCCAACCACCTGTGCTTCCACCTCCGCCAGGAGCGGCTGTTGTTCAGCGGCGATCACGTCATGCAAGGCTCGACGGTGGTCATTGCGCCGCCCGACGGCGACATGGGCGCCTACCTGGCCTCGCTCCGCTCGGTGCTCGGACTGCGCCTGCGCGCCATCGCTCCTGGTCATGGGCATCTCATCGACGATCCCATCGCCGCCGTCGAGGACTACATCGAGCACCGACTCGAGCGCGAGGCCCAGGTGGGCAGTGCCCTCGCTGCCGGGGATACGACGGTCGCCGAGATCGTGGCGCGGCTCTACGTCGGGCTCATCGAGGAGCTCGTGCCCCGAGCGCGCCAGTCGGTGCACGCGCACCTGCGCAAGCTCGCCGTCGACGGCCGCGCAGCGAGCGTCGACGTCGAAGACGAGTCGGCGACCTGGCAGGCCGCCTGATAGAGGAGTGGTAGGGATCGAGCCTGCAGCGGCGAATCAAGCGGGGGACATGGATCACGAGCCGAGACACGGTCACATCGCCTTGCTCGAGGCTGCCACCTTGCTGCGGCTGCCGGTGCAGGGGGTGGAGGCGTTGGTCGGGGCGGGCTACCTGCGCCCTGCCGTGCACGAGCCCGACGGGCCGCGGTTCGCGCTGGGCGACTTGAAGGGCCTTCTCGCGCGTCTCGCCGACCAGGGCGAGGTCATCGAGAGCGCCATCGAGCTGGAGAGCGGGCCGGTCGACCTCGATCCTCAGGTCCTCCTCGACGCCCTCGAGGCGCGCAGCGAGGACATGGCGCGGCGCGCCCTCGACGTGCTCGCCGCTGTGTTCCCCGAGGCTGGACGTTGGCCGCTCACCCAGCAGGCTCACTTCATCACCGAGGCCCGCTCGCGGTTCGAAGCCATCATCGCCGTCGCCTCCCTTGGTCGAGAGGTCGACCGCGAGGTCATCGACGAGTTGGCTGCCGTCGGTTCCGACGCGGCGGGCGACGGCACGGCTCTCCCCGATGTGCTGCTCGTGCTGCGCATCTCGCGCGATCTCCTCGTGCAGACGGCGGTCGAGGTAGCCGAGGAGCGCGGGCGGCGGTGGGGGCTTGCCCTGTCGCTCGTGCTCACACGCATCCTGCCGTCGCTCGACCGACTCGTCGACGCGATCGCCAGCGGTTACTGGCGCAGCATGACGGACCAGGCCGGGCTCGATCGCTCACCGCACGTCGTCGAGCTCGCCGCGGTCGTGCGCGCCGCCCTCGACCACATCGACGGGGGTGATCGCGTCGAGGTGGCTGTGCCGCCGGGGCTGCGCGTCGTCGCCGACCCACGTCTGTTGGAGCGCCTCGTTGCCGAGCTCGTCGCGGACCAACTGCTCGGCCAGGATCTGGTCGAGATCGACGCGCGCACGAGCGCCGACGGCGTCGTTCTCAGCGTCGGAGGTCGCGGCGATGCTTTCGCCGGCGACATGGTCGTTGGTGTCGCGTCGGGTCCCCTGTCGCCCGGGCTTGCTGTCGTGCGCGAGCTCATCGAGGCCTTGGGCGGTGAGATGCGTTACGAGTCGCTCTCGAGTGGAGGCGCGATGGTCATCGTCACGCTCTCCTCGGCCGTTCGCTGATCGATCGGCGATACGGCGGTCGTGCGTGACACGAGCCTGCGTTCAACAGCGTTCCAACCGGCGTTGACGCCCAACGCATAGAAGACGCCGATGATGATGTCGACGACGTAATGCTCGCCGGTGGCCACCAACGTGAGCCCCATCAGCAGCGGGTACAACGCGAGAAGCGGCCGTGCCGGCCGCGGGAGGGATCGCCAGAACGTGATTGCGATCAGCGTCGCGAACCCGGCATGCAGCGAGGGGATGGCTGCGACGAAGTTGACGGTCGCCTGACCGCGGTCGATCAGCTTGGTCGCGAACTCGAGCCCGATCTCGGGGTTGCCGCGACCGCCAACGCGCCCGACGAGCGGGTCGATGTAGCCGTCGCGCGCCGCGAGCCAAGGTGGGGCGGCAGGGAAGATCACGTAGGTGAGAAACCCCGCGAAGGACAACGTGACGAACCGGCGCGCGTACGTCACGAAGCGCTTGCGATCCCGCGCCCAGAGCACGCCGGCGAGCGCGAACGACGCGAGGTAGTGGCTGAGGTAGGTGAGGTCGAACACGACCTCGTACCAGCGCACCGGGCCGCGCGCCCTGACCGCCAGGCCCCCGACCGTGTTCGGCACCAGGCGGTTCGTGAAGAGGTGCTCTTGGAGCCACTCCGTAGGGATGTGGCCCCAGAACAGCAGCTTGTCGGCGTCGATCTGGGGTGTGTAGTGCACGCTCGAGCCGACCGAGTCGGCCCATCCCCGCGAGTAGTCGTAGCCGATGAGCACGAGAGCGAAGGGCAGCCAGTCAACGACGAGCCACGCGATCTGTTTGGGCGCCTTGCCGATCGACGCGCAGAGCAGAGCTCCGAGCACCCAGAGCAGCACCCTGTCGCGGTCGATCGGCACGCCGTTGTCGTTTGCGGCGATGACGAACACGACCGCGTACGCGCTCAGGGCGAGCCGCCTCAGGGGCGTCCACGGGATGGCCTCGTACCACGGCGGGGTCGATGCCTCTATCGAAAGACCTCCCACCACTCTCGCGAGTCGAGGTGTCCTGGGCTCAGCGACTGACCCTGCCAGATCGGCAGGTAGAAGACGAACGCGGCGAGCGCGCCCAGGGCGAGGGGAATGCCGAGCCACCGCAGCTTGCGGCGGTCGAGCGCGATCGCTGGCCAGATCGCGAGCACAGCGATCATCGGTGCGAGGTAGAAGCTGTAAGCGCGCCGTTCTTGCAGAAGCGCGCCGAGATGGCGCGTCGTGATCGCATCCTTGATGCGGAAGGGGTCGATCACCCAGGGGAACCACTGGTAGAGGAAGAAGAGCACGACGACGACGATGGCCGCGTCACGCCGCCTCCATGCTGCCCACGCCACGCCGAGCACGGCGGCGAGCCCGCCGAACCACACCACGGGATTGGCCACGGTCGCGATCTCGACGATGTCGCCATCCGCTGCGCCGCTGCAGGAACGGTCGTTCAGCTCGGCTGGTGCTTGGTCGAGCTGGGGGATGCACGTCTTGCGGAACAGCACCGACGGGCTCGCCTGATCGATCCACAGGTACGCGAAGTCGGCGTTCGAGTTCCCCTCCGACGTCAGCTCCGTGTGGAACTTCAGGATGCGTCGTTGGTCGTCCTTGAAGAGCTTGATGCGCTCGAAGAGCGAGAACGAGCAGGACTGCTGCTTCGGGCACGCTTGCATACCCGCATAGGTCTTGGAGACGTTGAGCATCCATGGCACGTAGCACGCGCCGTAGATGGCAATGGGGACGACACCAAGCGTGAGCACGGTGCGCATGATGCGCCGGCCCTGTCCCCGGTGGTCAGCCCGACGGGCTTCCACGATGACGAAGCCGATGATGGCGACGAGCAACACGTACCCCGCGGTCCACTTGACGCCGATGCCGAAGCCGACAGCCACAGCGGTGGCCCAGCGGTAGCGGCTGACCGCGCGGGGTTCATCCCAACGCCGCAGCGCGGCCAAGGTGCACCACACCGCGATCATCGTGAAGAGCGCGACGAACACATCGAGCATCGCGACGCGGCCGGTCGTGTAGGCAATGCCGTCGAGGGCGACCAGGAGCCCTGCCATGGCCGCGAGCCAGCGATTCCGCACGACTTGACGGGCGGCCGCGAAGGTGAGCACGACCACGAGCGCGCCGCAGACGAGAGCAGCGAGTCGCCACCCGACCGGCGTCATGCCGTCGACTCGGATGCCGAGAGCGATCAGCCATTTCCCGACAGGCGGATGGACGACGCCGCCCCGCTCGACGCCGCGCCGGGCGATGTCGGCGCCGTCGAGGGCGTAGTAGATCTCGTCGAAGACGAAGGAGCGAGGCCGATCGAGGCGCGGGAGCCTCGTGAAGATCGTGAAAGCGAACAGCCCGCAGCCCAGAGCGATGTCGAGCCAACGCCGCTGTGGGGAGCGTTGCTCGTCGAGGATCGGTTCCGTGCCGCGTGTGTTCGGATCCGAGTCGCCGACGACGTCAGCCACCGGTATTGGTCGCAGGGTGCGGCGGAGCGGTCGTCGTAATCGTCGTGGTTGTAGTCGACGCGCTGGGCGAGCTGCTCGAGCTCGACGCGTCCTTCGCCTTGCAGAGATCGGACACGAACGAAGCTCGCTGGGCCGAAGCCGGCTTCTCGCCGACGAGCGCGAAGGCATCGGGCCCGCGGGCCGCTTCGAGCTGGCGGTAGAAGCCACCGGGGTCGGTCCCGAGATCGATGGAGGTGCCGTCGATCACGATCGAGCGCGGCGGCTGCCGTCCGGTGATGTGGCGCTCGAGCAGGCTCGCGCACTCGCGGGCCTCGACCCGCTGCTGTTGGGCGTCGAGGCCACGCGGTGCGCAGCCGCCGAGCAGGGCTCCCGCGATGACGAGACCCGCTGGGGTCCAGCGAGCGAGGCGGGCTTGCACGGGCGGCAACGCTACTGGCGCTCGTCATGTCCATCGGTCGCGCCGCACTACGTTCACGTGCATGGAACCTGGCCAACCGGCGTCGTGGCAGCCCGACCCCACGGCTCGCCATGAGCTCCGTTACTGGGACGGCGCGGCCTGGACCGACTCGGTGAGCGACGCCGGCGTCACGACGAACGACCCGTTCGCACCCGATGGGACTGAAGCTCCTGAAGCGCCTGGCGAGCCATCGCGACCCTACAGCCCGGCGATCCGAGCCTTCGCCCCGGAGTCCTTGGCGGAGGGGGGACCGCCGACGACGAACGAGAGCGTCCTCGCCACCGTGGTCGCAGCAGCCATTGCGGTGCTCGCAGTCGTGGTCGTGGTGCTGATCCTGACCGCCCTCTGAACTCGAGTAGGCGGCCGATCAGATCTCGACGCGGTCGAGCGCGGCAAGGGCCGCGTCGAGCATGCGTGCCGAGCACCCCGCCATCTGGACCGGGGGGACAGCCTCGTCGACGATGCGCGCCGCGATCGCCCGGAACGCATCGGCAGCGGGGCCCTCGCCGAGCGCGATCGGAGTGCCCTGGTCTCCCCCCAGCGACACGCCTGGCTCGAGCGGGATCTTGCCGAGCAGCGGCGCGCCGGCCTCGAGCGCGCATGCCTCACCGCCGCCCTCGCCGAAGAGGGGGTATGTCTCGCCATGCTCACACGTGAACGCGCTCATGTTCTCGATCACACCCGCGATGCGCAGATAGCTCTTGCGTGCCATCGACGCCGCTCGCACGGCGACCTTCTGCGCTGCGAGCGCTGGCGTGGTCACGATGAGCACCTCAGCACGCGGGACGAGCTTCGCGACGCCCATCTGCACGTCGCCGGTGCCCGGGGGCATGTCGATCAACAAGTAGTCGAGGTCGTCGCCCCAGCGGACATCTTGGAGGAAGTGCTGCACGCCGCGGTTGAGCATGAGGCCGCGCCACATGAGCGCCGACTGCTCGTCGTCGACCAGAAAGCCCATCGACACGACGCGCACGAGCCCGGTGCCGATGCTCCGCTCGTTTGGCACCATCACGGGACGCCCGTCGAGCTCGGTCGCGCGCAGCCGTCCGTCGACGCCGAGCATGCGGGGGACGGAGTAGCCCCAGATGTCGGCGTCGAGCACACCGACCTTCAGACCACCAGCCGCGAGGGCAGCGGCGAGGTTTACCGTGACCGAGGACTTCCCGACGCCGCCCTTGCCGGAGGCCACCGTGATGACCCGGGTCGCGGGGCCCACAGCGGTCTCCTCATCGCGCTGGGCCACGTTCAGCCTGGCGCGACGCATGGCCCGTGACTTCTCCTGGCTCGACATCTCCGTCCAGTCGATCGTGACGTGCTCGACGCCGGCGAGCGATCCGACCCTCGCCCGCACATCACGCTGGATCTGCGCGCGGAGCGGGCACCCCGAGGTGGTCAACGCGATGGTCACGACCACCTCGCCGTCTTCGCCGACCACGGCACGCTTGGCCATGCCCAGCTCGACGATGTCCGATCCGAGCTCAGGGTCGATGACCCCGCGCAACGACGCCATCACGTCGTCGGAGTTCGGCAGAGCTGGCGCGGGCACGCCGCCATTCTACCGGTCGAGCCCGTGCAATCCCGGAGCGGCAGGTACCCTTGCGCCGATGGCCGGTACGCCACGCCTCGACCTGTTGAAGGCACTGGGCGACAACACGCGCTACGCGATCTACCTCGAGCTGGCGCGCTCTCCCGTGCCCCTCGCGACCGCGGACGTCGCCGAGACGCTCGAGCTGCACGTGAACACCGTGCGGCCGCACCTCGAGCGAATGCGCGATGTCGGTCTTCTCGAGGTGCACGTCGACTCCCGCGGCACCGTGGGGCGTCCCCAGCACCGTTGGAGCCTCGCGGCAGACGCGCCTTCGCTCGGCCTCGAGCCCCCAGCGTTCCCGCTGCTCGCACGCATGCTCGTGCGCGCCGCGGCTCGTGCCGGGGCCACCGCTGACGATGCGGCCGAGGCCGGGCGCGAACAAGGCGCGGCCGCCGCAGCAGGGCGCGTCGGCGCGCGGGTCGGTTGCGTCGCGGCCGTCGTCGCGGAGCTTGACCGCCTCGGTTTCGACCCGGCTGTGGCCGAGGACGGCGAGACCACCACCGTGGCGTTCGCGCACTGTCCTTACCGCGACCTCGCCGAGGCGGCGCCCGAGCTCGTGTGCAACCTGCATCGTGGAGTGCTCGAGGGGTTCATCGACATGATCGGTGGCGCGTCGGTCGACTCGTTCAACACCGTGGTCGATCGCGACCCGTGCCAGGTCAGCATCGCGAGCGGTGGTGGCCCCAGCCGCTCAGCTGGGTAACCTGTCGGCTGTGATCACGATGACTGACGCCGCCGCTTCCAAGGTGAAGGACCTCATCGAGGCAGAGGGCGAGCCCGAGCTCGCGTTGCGGGTTGCCGTGCGCCCCGGCGGGTGCTCCGGGTTCAGCTACGAGATGTTCTTCGACTCCGACGTTGCGACAGACGATCTCACCGTGGAGCACGGCGGCGTTCGCATGATCGTCGACCCGTCGAGCGCTCAGCTGCTGAGCGGCGCCACGCTCGACTACAAAGACGGTCTGCAGCAGGCCGGCTTCTCGATCAACAACCCCAACGCGCAGCGCACGTGCGGCTGCGGGCAGAGCTTCAGCTAACAGGTCCTCAGGTCGAGGGCGCTCGCTGCACGATCGTCACCGGCGTCTCGTCGGGTAGCTCGTCGAGCAACTCACCCAGCTGGCCGGGCGCGACCCAGGCAGCGGGCTCGACGAGCACCATCGGCCGCGGCGCGCCCGAGCGCATGCGCGCGAGCTCGCGGTCGAGCTGTTCGAGGCCGGGGGGCTCGGCGTAGCCGACGCCGGCCCAACCCACCCGCCAGCGCGCCGCAGCGCGCCGGTGTACCGCCGCGACGGCCTTGAGGGTCGGTGACGCCGCGCGCGCTGCCTCGACGTCGAGCCCGCCGCCCCTTGGTGCCCCCGAGGTGGCCTTCGATGCCTTCGACGCCGGGCGCGACTTCGCGGCTGCTGCGCGGTTGGCTCGGACCACGATCGCTGCCGACACGACCACGCCGCCGACAGCGACCCCAGCGGCGACGGGGACGGCGACGTTGAGCGCGCCGAGCATCAGCCCGACCCCGACGGAGGAGACAGCGAGGCCGAGGCCGACAAGCCTCATGCGCTCGGCGTCGTAGCCCTGTTCGAACGGCGCCGTCCGCGGGCCGACGGGTTCAGCGAGGGGATCGGCCGAGGATGGCCTGGTCGCGGCCGGGTCGAGGCCAGCAGCACGCGCCAGCCTCGGGACCATGACGTCGCGGAAGGCGTCTTCGCTCCTCGCCCGCATGCGCTGCGCACGGGCGAGCTCCTCGCCAAGGCCCGCCAGCTCGTCGATGCTGCCGACCGCTGTGCGACCGGACTGGCGGCTCGAGACCGCAGCGCGCGCCGCTCTCTCGTCGGATACGAGCTCTGCGCCTCGCTCCTCGGCGATTGCCGGAGCGGCCGCTGCCGGATCGGCGACGGTGAGGGTCTCGACGGTGTGATCGTCCATGACGCCGCTCTCAGGCAGCCAGCGCGGTCAGCGCAGCGCGCAGCTCGCTCTGGTCGAAGATGCTGTCGAGCCGGGATCGCACCTTGCCGTCGGCGCCAGCGAGGAACAGCACCGGCTCGTAGGTCAAGCCGTATGCCGTGACGACCGGCACCTCCTTGAGGGTCGCGGGCTGGGCTGCGGCGTCGCTCGGATAGACCTCGCTGTGCAGGAACCGCACCGTTGGGAACTCCGAGCTCAGCGCGAGGAGGTTGTCGAGCACGGGACCGCAGACAGCGACCTGACAGTACTTCGGCGTCGCGATGAGAAAGGCGAGCGGGCGGGTCTCGCTCAGGGCCTGCGTGAGCGTCACGTCGTGCAAGGGACAGGGCGGATCGTTCGTACAGAGGAGCTCGACCCCCTTGCGGTCGGCTGCCGTCGGCGTGTCGAACGGCACCATCGGTTCGCCGGGCTGCGGAACAGACCCCCCGTCGCCGATCTGCAAAAAGGCCTCCACCGGCGTGCCGAGCACGTCGGAACGCACCGTGTAGGCCCCAGGGGCCGGCGGGAGGAGCTCGAGCGGGAAGTACGCGCGGGGGAGCCCCTCACTCCTCGCCGTGACCGTCTGCGGGAGCGAGACCGGCGCGCCGGAGGGGTCGAGCACCGTGAAGCTGAGCGATTGCACCGGCGGCGTCGCCGGGAACGCGCCGTCGGCGTCGGCGAGGCCATAGGGGAAGCGCACCCGCGCGCCGGCCGCGAGGGAGTCCACTGAGGAGAGCTCGACGAGATTCCACGCGGGTCGAGCGCCCGCGGAGGAGATGACGTTGGAGTTGGCGCTCGAGCTCGGTGCGCTGCTCGAGCACGCAGCGAGCGTCAGGGCAGCGCCGCCTGCGACGAGGAAGCTCCTTCGCGAGAGCGGTTCTGGCATGGCGAGGAAACTACAGCGACCGGATGCCCAGGTCGCCGCCGGCGGGCCGGAGGGGCCTCGAGCTCTAGCCTCCGCTCGTGTCCTATGCCGCCCCCGACTCGATCGCGATGCGCGTCGACGGGGTCGAGGTTGCCGTCCTCGACGATGGCGCGTCGCTGCTCGAGGTGCTGCGCGACAGGCTCGGCTTGCGCTCGGTCAAGGATGGATGCAGCCCGCAGGGCCAGTGCGGATGTTGCACGGTCCTTGTCGACGGTCAGCCCCGCGTCGCATGTGTGACGCCAGCCCGTCGGATGGCTGGCCGGTCCATCACCACGGTGGATGGCCTCGATGACCGCGACGCGTGGGCCGAGGCCTTCTGCGCGACTGGCGCGAGCCAATGCGGCTTCTGCAGCCCAGGCATCGTCGTGCGCCTTTCGGCGTTGCGCGCCAGAGGCGTTGGCGTCGTCGACGTCGGCGAGCTCGAGCGGGCGCTCCTCGCGCACCTGTGCCGTTGCACAGGTTGGCAGCCGATCCTCGACGCGTGGCGCGCGCTTGACGAGCCGGTGGTGCCCCGCGACCTCGACGCTGCAGCAAGGCGCGCCGCGATCGAGGGCCACGTGGACCAGGTCGTCGGGGTCGAGGTCACGCTCGGCCGAGGCGGCTTCGCCGACGACCGGGCACCCCTCGACGCGCTCGTTGCGGTGCCCGACGGCGACGGCTGGGCGGTGGGCGCCACGCTCGCTGAGGCCCGGCGGGTTGCAGGCAAGGTGCAAGGCCGAAGGACCACCGCCAACGCGAACGCTCCCATCGCCGTGCCAGCGGGCGACTGGATCGCCACGCTGCGCACGTGTTGGGTGGAGCCCGCGTACCTCGAGACCGACGCGGCCTGGTGCGCGCCGGGGGGCCAGCCCTCGACCGTGCTCGGCAACGGTGGCGCGTTCGGAGGAAAAGCGACATCGGTCGCGCCAGCGGCGGCGCGGGCTTTGGCCGACAGTCATGCGCGTCCTGTGCGCGTGCTGCTCTCTCGCGAAGACACGGTGCGCCTCGGCGCCAAGCGGCCGCCTGTCGCCGGAGGGGTGCGCGCCGACGGCACCGGCGTTCTGCGCGTCGCTCGAACAGATGGCATCGCCGGCATCATCCGGACCCATGCTCCAGGCCTCGAGGTGGAGGAGCTCGACATTGTCGGGCCACCAACATCGGCCGCGCTGCGCTCGGCAGGCTGGGCCGAGGCCGCTCTGTTGCTCGCAGCGGTCTCGGGCTCGACCGCTGTGACAGGGCCGAGTGGCGGCTGGGCAGAGGCGGCGGTGACCGACGAGGGCTCGGTGCTGGTCGTGGTGCGCGCGGGTGCGCCCCTCGACGAAGTGGTGCTGCGCTCGTACTGCACGGGAGCTGCGCACATGGCGATCGGCTTCGTCACCTCGGAATCCGTCGCGCTCGACGAAGAGGGGCACCCGCTCGACCTGACCGTGCGGTCCTTCGGCGTGTTGCGCGCCGTCGACACGCCGCCCATCGAGGTCGTCATCGAGCCGAGCGACGCGCAACCCGTCAACGCGAGCGACGCCGTCTTTGCTTCCGTCGCCGCCGCGGTCTGGCTGCACCAGGGGCGCCCCGAGGTCGTGCCGACTGGCAGGATGCTGCGATGAGCCATGTGCCGAACAAGCCGGTCGGCCCCTACACACCCATCGTTCGAGCCGGTGACTGGCTCGTCGTCTCCGGTCAGATCGGTCTGTGCGACGGCGCGCTCGTCTCGGGAGGCATGGCCGGAGAGCTCGAGCAGGCCCTGCGCAACCTGAAGGCGTTGCTCGAGGCCGAGGGCTCCTCGCTCGATGAGGTCGTCAAGACCACCGTCTTCCTGCGCCACATGAGCGACTACGCGTCGATGAACGAGATCTATATCGCGGCCTTCGGCGAGCACCGCCCTGCTCGGTCGGCCATCGGCGTCGCCGAGCTGCCGATCGGAGCGCTCGTCGAGGTGGAGGCCTGGGCCCTGAGCGGGTCATGATGGCGACGTGATCGGCGCCGTCATCATCGTGGTCGTGCTCCTCGTCGTGCTGCCCGTCAGCTTCCTCGTCGGCGGTGGAGTCTTCGCTGCGATCCTTGGCTCGTCGCTGAAGGCCGATGCCGAGCATCGCCACGAGGGCAGCGAGCTCATCGACCTGAACGAATAGCTGACGAGCGCTCAAAAGCTCCAACGCGACTGGCCGAAGCGGTAACCCACCGAACGCACGGTCTGGATCAGGCTGGCGTGCTCCTCGCCGAGCTTCGAGCGAAGTCGACGGATGTGCACGTCGACGGTGCGGGCACCGCCGTAGTACTCGTAGCCCCACACCCTGCTGAGGAGGGTCTCGCGGGTGAACACCTTGCCGGGGTGCGAGGCGAGGAACTTCAGCAGCTCGTACTCCATGTAGGTGAGGTCGAGCGGCTTGCCTTCGATCCCGGCCTGGTACGTCTCGAGGTTCAAGATCAGCTCGCCGTACTCGATCAGCTCGGGGCGCGTTCCTCGCCCGGTGCGCCAGAAGAGGTGCTTCAGACGCGCCTCGAGCTCGCGCGGGTGAAAGGGCGCGAGGCAGAAGTCGTCGAACGAGTCGTCGCGCAGCTCGAGGTCGCCGAGCTGCGCGCCCGAGACGAGGAGCAGCAACGGTTCGAGAGGGATGTCGCGCTTGCGCAGGGCTCGGCACAAGGCGAAGGCGCCCTCGCTGTCGCGGTCTGCGCACACGATGGCCCCGGCCCAGCCGTCGTCGGGTTCGGCGCGCTGCGACGCGAGCTCGTCGCCGACGGGCTTCCACGGGTAGCCGCCGAGGTCGAGCGCTTGCGCGAGCTCCGGCGGTGGCGGGTCGGGGTAGACGAGGAGCGGTTCCAACCCGGCCTCACAGGTTCCGGTAGTAGCGGTCGAGCTCGAACTGGGTGATGTGGGTCTTGTACTCGAGCCACTCGGCGCGCTTGTTGCGGATGAACCACTCGAACACGTGCCCACCGAGCGCGTCGGCCACGAGCTGCGACCCCTCCATCACGTTGACCGCGTCGGCGAGCGAGCCGGGAAGCAGCGCGAGGCCCTCGGCCAAGACCTGGTCGTTGGTGAGGGAGTAGAGGTTGGCTGTCGTCTCCTCGGGCAGGGGGTAGCCCTCCTCGATGCCTCTCAGCCCGGCAGCGAGCACAACGGAGAACGCGAGATAGGGATTGCACGCGGGATCAGGCGCGCGGTACTCGATGCGGGTCGACTCGACCTTGCCCTTCTTCGTGTGGGGCACGTTGACGACAACAGAGCGGTTGTTGCGCGCCCAGCTGATGTAGGTGGGCGCCTCGAAGCCGACGACGAGGCGCTTGTAGGAGTTCACGTACTGGTTGGTCACCGCTGAGATCTCACGGGCGTGGTGCAACAGCCCGGCGATGAACCCCCTTGCGGTCTTCGAGAGGCCGTGCTCGTCGCCCGGATCGTGGAAGGCGTTGACGTCACCTTCGAAGAGGGAGAAGTGCGTGTGCATGCCTGAGCCCTGCACTGCCACGAGCGGCTTGGGCATGAAGGTCGCGTGCACGCCATGTTCATGCGCGACCTCCTTGACCACGAGCCTGAACGTCATCACGTTGTCGGCCATGGTCAGCGCGTCGGTGTAGCGCAGGTCGATCTCGTGCTGGCTCGGCGCGTCCTCGTGGTGGGAGTACTCGACCGGGATCCCCATCGCTTCGAGCGTGTGGATCGTCTTCTTGCGGATGTCGCCGGCCACGTCTGCGGTCG